>NZ_CP113066.1:1352681-2029022 GCF_026625845.1 Agrococcus sp. SL85 | reverse complement strand
AAGAGCTGAAGTGCTTCAGATTCGAACAACTCGATGTCGAGCCGATCCATTCCCGATCCGTCCGACGGATCTCGCGCGGCGCGTCGGCGGCTACTCGCCGTGCAGCAGGTGCTTGCCCTCGCGCCGGTTCAGGCGGATCCGCGCGACCACCCACCAGACGATCGCGACGAGCACCAGGCCGATGATGACCCACTGCAGCGTGTCCATGTAGGGCTCGATCACGTGGTAGTTCTGGCCCAGCGTGTAGCCGACCATGATGAAGAGCGTGTTCCAGATGGCGGAGCCGATGAGCGTCAGCAGCAGGAACAGCGGGATCGACATGCGCTCGATGCCCGCGGGGATCGAGATGAGGCTGCGGAAGATCGGCAGGAAGCGGCCGAAGAAGACCGCCTTCGTACCGTGCCTCGCGAACCACGCCGTCGTCTTCGTGATGTCGGAGGCGCGCACGAGCGGCATCCGACCGGCGATCGCCGCGAGGCGGTCGTGCCCGAGCAGGCGGCCCAGCGCGTAGAGCGCGAACGCTCCCACGACCGAGCCGATCGTCGTCCAGAGGATCGCCTCGACGAGCGTGAACCCGCCCGCCGCGGCCGTGAAGCCCGCGAGCGGCAGGATCACCTCGCTGGGGATGGGCGGGAAGAGGTTCTCGGCCGCGATCGCGAGGCCGGCACCGGGTGCGCCGACCGTCTCCATGAGCCCCACCGCCCACGCGGCGACGCCGGTGAGCTCGGAGCTGTCGGGAGCGGTCTGCAGCATGAGGTCGAGCACGACGACAGGCTACGGGCCCGCGCTGTGGCGCCCCTGTCGTGGGGTGCGCCGGCTGGATTCGAACCAGCGACCGACAGATGAGAAGGCTGTGGTGCCCCCGGCTGGATTCGAACCAGCGACCGACAGATGAGAAGGCTGTGGTGCCCCCGGCTGGATTCGAACCAGCGACCGACAGATGAGAAGGCTGTGGTGCCCCCGGCTGGATTCGAACCAGCGACCGACAGATGAGAAGGCTGTGGTGCCCCCGGCTGGATTCGAACCAGCGACCGACAGATTAGAAGGCTGTTGCTCTATCCACTGAGCTACGGAGGCGCGCCCTCGATCTTAGGAGCCGCGGCGCGGTGCGGCGCCCCGAGCGGTCAGGCGCCGCCCTGCAGGTTCGTGACGAAGTTCGTGATCGCCTTGACGAGCTCGTTCGCGCCGAGCGCGAGGAAGACGAGCGCGCAGATGCCGAGCAGCACGTTCGCCAGCCACCCGTTGCGCCATTCCTTCGGCGTGCGGTCGGTGTTGAGCAGCCCCAGGAGCGTCAGCGCCAGGAACGGCATGAAGAGCGCCCCGAGCACGCCGTAGGCGAGGATCACGGCGATCGGCTGGCCGAGGAAGACGAGGATCATGGGCGGGAACGTGAGCCACAGCACGTAGGCGCGATAGTAGGTGCCGCCCGCGTGCATGCGGCGGTCGTCGAGCTCGAGACCGCGCGTCGTGCCGACGAAGTCCGCGAACATGAGGCTCACGCCGTTCCAGACGCCGATGAGCGACGAGAACGACGAGGCCCAGAAGCCGACGAGGAAGACGGCGCCGAAGACCGCGCCGTAGCGCTCGGCGAGCACGCCCGAGAGGTCGAGGAGGCCGCGGTCGCCCGTGGAGATCGCGATGTTCGCCGAGTAGAGCAGCTCCGCGCCCACGATGAGCATCGCGATGACGAAGACGCCCGTGATCGCGTACGCGACCGCGTTGTCGAGGCGCATGACGCGCATCCAGCTCGCGTCGCTCCAGCCCTTCTCGCGCAGCCAGTAGCCGTAGGCGGCGAGCGTGATCGTGCCGCCGACGCCGCCGGCGAGCGCGAGCGTGGTGATGAGGCCGCCCTCGGGGATCACGGGGAGCAGGCCCGAGAGCACGTCGCCGAGGTTCGGGAGCGTCATGATCGCGGCGCCCACGACGGTGACGAACATGATGCCGACGAAGAGCGCCATGACCTTCTCGACGAGGGCGTAGCGGCCCCACCACACGAGCGCGAAGCCGATGAGGCCCGTGCCGATGGCCCACGCCTCGAGCGGGATCGCCGGCATGAGCGTGGCGAGCGGCAGGGCGGAGGACAGCATCGCGGTCGCGCCGTAGACGAAGCCCCAGACGAGGATGTAGGGCCCGAAGTACCAGGTGGTCCAGCGGCCGAGCGTGCGCCAGCCCGAGAAGATCGTCCTGCCGGTCGCGAGCGAGTAGCGCCCGGCGCCCTCGACGAGGACGATCTTGAAGATGGTGCCCACGACGACGGCCCACAGCAGCAGGTAGTTGTAGTTGGAGCCTGCGACGAGGGTGGCGACGAGGTCGCCCGCGCCCACGCCGGTGGCCGCGACGACGATGCCGGGGCCGATGATCCGCCACTTCCGCGGCGTCATCGTCGTGCTCTGCTGTGCCATGTCCACTCCGTCGTGTCGTCGTGCGCGTCGCGTGCCGCCGCGGGCCGGTGCGGGCCGGCGGCGCCCCTCCAACCTATCCATCGGCTGGGAGGGGGCATGCCAGGCTGTCCCCATGCCCGCTCCCCTGCAGCCCGCGATCCTGCTCGACATGGACGGCACGCTCGTCGACTCGGAGCCCCTGTGGCACGAGCGCATGCGGGCCTTCGCCCGCGAGCGCGGCTTCGCGTGGACGACCGAGGACCTCCACTGGACGACGGGGCGCCCGATGCTCGAGTGGGCCGCCGTCATGCACGAGCGCGGCGCAGGGCTCGCGCCGGCGGCGATCGTCGAGCGCATCGCGGCCGAGGTCGCGGAGGCGGTGCGCGCCGACGTGCCGTGGCTGCCCGGCAGCCTCGCACTGCTCGAGCGGATCGCCGAGCGCGGCGTGCCTGCGGCGCTCGTGACGAACGCCGCCGCCGTGAACGCGCGCGGCCTCCTCGCTGCGGCGCCCGAGGGCGCGCTGCGCTTCGCCGTCTCCTCCGACGACGTCGAGCGCTCGAAGCCCGACCCGCAGCCCTACGCGACGGCGATCGCGCGGCTCGGCGCCGACGCCGCGCGCTCGATCGCGTTCGAGGACTCCGGCTCGGGCGCCCGCTCGGCCGTCGCCGCCGGCGCGCGCCTCTGGTTCCTCACGACGCAGCTCCCCGCCTCCCCCGTGCCCGCCGAGCGCACCCTCGGCACGCTCGCCGACGCGAGCCCCGACGAGATCCTCGACGCCCTCGGCTGACCCGCCTCCCGCCCCTCCCTCCGCACACGTGCGAGTGACGGATAGGGTCGTCGCGTGGCTGCTGCGGACCGGATCGTGTGGATCGACTGCGAGATGACGGGCCTCGACCCGTCGATCGACGAGCTCGTGGAGGTGGCGGTCGTCGTCACCGACTTCGAGCTGCAGGTGCTCGACCCCGGCTTCCAGGTCGTGATCAAGCCCAGCGATGCGGCGATGGACCACATGGGCGACTTCGTGCGCCAGATGCACGCCACGAGCGGCCTCGACCAGGAGATCCCGCACGGCGTCGCGCTCGCGGAGGCCGAGCTGCAGGTGCTCGCGTACGTGCAGCGCTTCGTGCCCCTCGAGCGCACCGCCCCGCTCGGCGGCAACACCATCGGCACCGACCGGATGTTCCTCGCGCGCTACATGCCCTCGCTCGACGGCTTCCTGCACTACCGCTCCATCGACGTCTCGAGCATCAAGGAGCTCGCCCGCCGCTGGGCCCCGCGCGCCTACTTCCAGGCCCCGGCGAAGGCGGGCGGCCACCGCGCGCTCGCCGACATCCTCGAGTCGATCCGCGAGCTGCGGTACTACCGCGCCGCGCTCTTCGGCGACGCCGCAGACCGCACGAGCGAGGAGCTGCAGGCGATCTCGGCCGAGGTCACGAGCGGCTTCGCGCAGCACCTGCCCGGCTGACGCGCCGTCCCGGGCCCCGATGTCACGGATGGCCGCGGGATGTCGTATGCTGTCCTGGTTGCGCTTCGCGCGCACATGGTGGGTATAGCTCAGCTGGTAGAGCGCCTCGTTGTGGTCGAGGAGGTCGCGGGTTCAAGCCCCGTTACTCACCCCAGCACGAAGCCCCGGTCCTCGGACCGGGGCTTCTGTCGTCTGCGGGCCGGATCTCGCCTCGCAGCCGCGACCTCCGCGCGTCAGCGGCGACGACGCGAGCGCCGACCCTCCGGCCCCGTGTCGACGACCGTGTGCGCGCCGGGCTGCCCGGCGACGCCCGCGACGAGGTTGACGAGGAAGCTCCAGATGTGTCGCATGGGCCAAGGATGCGCCGCCCTGCTGTGCACGCGCTGCCAGGGGCGACGACGATCCGCCGCGCCGCGCTGCCGCTCAGGCCCGTCGGATGCGGATGGGCCCCCGGGCGGTCGCGAGGTCGACGACCGCACCGCCCTGCGTGATGACGACCTCGCCCCGCTCGACGAGCCGGGCGGCCGCGGCCCGCGCGTCGTCCATGCGCGGCCGCCAGTCGGCCTCGTCATCGCCCGCGACCGCGCGGGCGGCGTCGCTCGGGCAGATCGTCGCGCCCTCGCGGCGCGCTGCGAGGAGGCGGAGGATGGCGGTCTCGAGATCGTCGACCATAGGAGCAGTCTGCATCGCTGGGGTCTCGTGACGCGAACGGGCTGCGCCCGCGCGCTCCCGGACCTTGCCGCCTCCGGCCTCACCTCCGCGCGCGGACCTCAGGCCTCCGGCGGCAGGATGACGCCGATCGGCTCACGCTTCTCGGCCTGGAAGCGGTCCTCGGTGCGGCCCTGCGCCCAGTAGCCGGAGATCGAGACCTGCGCGCGGGCGAGGCCGCGCCGGGCGAAGAGCTCGTCGCGGAGCGCCTTCACCGACTCCCGCTCGCCGTGCACGAAGGCGTGCACTCGGCCCTCGGGCCACTCGAGCGCCGCGACGGCGTCGGCGAGCGTGCGGACGGTCTCGGGCGCCGGCTCGCCGCGGTGGAGCCAGCGGAGGTCGACGCCCGCGGGGTGCGCGATCGTCAGCTCGTCGTCGGCGTCGTGCACCTCGACGAGCGCGACGCCGCGCGCATCGGCCGGCAGCGCCTCGAGCGCGGCCGCGATCGCCGGCAGCGCAGACTCGTCGCCGACGAGCAGGTGCCAGTCGGCGCTCGCGTCGGGCGCGTAGCCGCCGCCCGGGCCGTGCAGCGCGATGCGATCGCCGGGGCGCGCCGAGGCGGCCCACGGCCCCGCGAGGCCGGCGTCGCCGTGCACGACGACGTCGAGCACGATCGCGGCCTCCTCGACGGCGCGCACCGTGTAGGTGCGCGTGACGGGCCGCTGCTCGGGCGACAGCGAGGCGCGCAGGTGCGCGAGGTCGTACGGCGGCTCGAGGCCGAGCTCCTGGGCCACGAACAGCAGCTTCACGTACGCGTCGGTCCAGCCGTTCGGCGCGAACGTCGCGAGCCCCTCCCCGCCGAGCCGCACGCGCACCATCCGCGCGCCCAGCCGCTCGGTCGAGAGCACCTCCAGCACGTGCTGCGGGCGCGCGGGACGCGGGTCGGGGTCGGTGCGGAGGCGCTCGGCGGTGCTCATCGGGATCCACGCTAGCACCGGGTTAGGCGACCCTAACCTGCGATCCGGCGGCGATCGCCGCTCAGGCCGGATGCGGCAGGATCGAGGGGTGGAGATGACGGCGGAGGCCTTCGAGGCGCTGGTCACGGAGGTGCTCGACGACCTCGAGGACGAGATCGTGGAGGGGCTCGACAACGTCGTGTTCCTCGTGGAGGACGCGCACCCCGAGGAGGACCTCATGGGGCTCTACGAGGGCGTCGCGATCACCGAGCGCGGCCAGTACGGCTTCGGCGAGCTGCCCGACCGCATCATGGTCTACCGCCTCCCCCACCTCGACGCCTGCGACGACGAGGAGGAGCTGCGCAACGAGGTGCGCACGACGCTCGTGCACGAGATCGCGCACTTCTACGGCATCGACGACGACCAGCTGCACGAGCTCGGCTGGGCGTAGCGAGGCCCCGCCGGCTCGCGCCGGGCGGGGCCTCGTCGTGGCCGACGGACGGCTTAGGCGACGGCCTCGGCGTCGGCGAAGGTCGCCGTGTCGATGACGAAGCGGAAGCGCACGTCGCCCTCGACCACGCGGTCGTAGGCCGCATCCACGTCGTCGACGCCGATCTTCTCGATGACCGCGCCGATGCCGTGCGCGGCGCAGAAGTCGAGCATCTCCTGCGTCTGACGGATGCCGCCGATGTTCGAGCCCGCGAGCACCTTGCCGCCCATGATGAGCGAGCCCAGGTGCAGCGGCTGCGGCGCGGGCGGCAGGCCCACGTTCACCATCGCGCCGTGCGGCTTGAGGATCGACAGGTAGGTGCCGAGGTCGAGGTCGGCCGAGACGGTGTTGAGGATGAGGTCGAACTCGCCCTTGTGGGCCTCCGCCCAGCCCTCCTCGCCCGTGGCGACGGTGCGTGCGGCGCCCAGCTTCTTCGCCGTCTCCTCCTTGGCGAGGGAGCGCGAGAGCACGGTGACCTCGGCGCCCTTCGCGGCCGCGAGCTGCACGCCCATGTGGCCGAGCCCGCCGAGGCCGACGACGGCGACCTTGGTGCCCTCGTGGACGCCCCAGCGGTCGATGGGCGAGTAGAGCGTGATGCCGGCGCAGAGCAGCGGCGCCGCCACGTCGAGCTCGATGCCCTCGGGGATCGAGAGCACGAAGCGCTCGTCGACGACGACCTTCTCGGCGTAGCCGCCCTGCGTGACGGTGCCGTCGCGGTCGATCGACGCGTAGGTGCCGACGTTGCCGTTCAGGCAGTCCTGCTCCTCGCCGGCGACGCACTGCTCGCACTCGCCGCAGGAGTCGACCATGCAGCCGACCCCCACGCGGTCGCCGACCGCGTGGCGCGTGACGGCGTCGCCGACCGCCTCGACGACGCCGGCGATCTCGTGGCCGACCGTGAGCGGGAAGGGCGCCTCGCCCCACTCGTCGCGGATGGTGTGGATGTCGGAGTGGCAGATGCCGGCCGCCTTGATCGCGATGACGACGTCGTGGGGGCGGGGGTCGCGGCGCTCGATCGTCGCGACGCGGTACGGCTGGTCGGCCGCGGTCTTCTGGAGCGCCTTCGAGGTGATGGGCATGGGTGCCTCCTTGGTGATGAGACGGGAGTCGGGCGCGCGCCCGATGCGGCGCCTCGGCGGCGCCGGCCGCTCAGCCTACGCCTGCCTCCCATGGGCCTCCCCGGTCGACGTCCAGCCTCAGGAGCGACGCACCTCGTCGGCGAGCGAGGCAGGGTCGTTCGCGGCGATGTGCTGGTCCTCCTGGGCGCGCCACAGCTCCCACCACGCGTCGTCGCCGTCGCGCGCGAGCGCCCGGGCGCGGCGCACCTCCTCGGGCGCGTCGAGCCAGATCGCGCGCGTCGCGTGGGCGCTCGAGGCGAGCGTGAGCGAGCCGCAGCCCTCGATGACGAGCGCCTCGCCGGGCAGCGCGCGATCCTCGGGCCCCCAGTCCCCCTCGGCCCAGTCCCAGCGCCGCCACACGGCCTCGCGGCCCTCGGCGAGCGGGGCGAGGATGCCCCGCTCGAGCAGCCGGGAGCCCGTGGCGAGGCCGTGCCATCCTGCGTACAGGTCGTCCATGTGGATGACGCGCGCACCCGCCTCGGCGGCGAGGCGCTCGGCGAGCCGCGTCTTCCCGGCGCCGGAGCGCCCGTCGACGATCCACAGCACCGGTGGCATCCGCGCCTCCTCGTCGCCCCTCGCGCTCACGGCGCGGCCGCCCACGGCGGTCGGAACGATCCTGCCGCGACCGCGGCCCCGATCGCGAGCGCCGCGACGGCGAGCACGAGCAGCACGAGCACGAGGTCGGCGCGCGAGAGGGCGGAGGGCCGGGCCCAGGTGCGCTCGCCGCGCCCCTCCTCGGGGCCGCCGAAGCCGCGGGCCTCCATCGCGGTCGCGAGCGTGCCGCCGCGGCGCAGCGCGACGACGAGCAGCGCGAACGCGGCCTGCAGGGCGCGGCGCACCCGGCCGGTGTCGCCGAGGCCGCGCGCGCGACGGGCGAGGGCGATCTGCCGCCAGTCCTCCTGCAGCACCCCGAACAGCCGCACGCCCGCGAGCGCGGCGAGCACGAAGCGGTGCGGGAGGCGCGCGACCTGCGCGAGGCCGTCGGCGAGCCTCGTCGGGTCGACGCCGACGATGCCGACGAGCGTCGGCACGCCGATCGCGAGCACGCGCAGGAGGATCGCGAGCGCCAGCTCGATCGAGCCGTCGCTGATGGTCGCGAGCCACACCTGCGCGTGGACGCGCCCCGAGGGCTCGGCGTAGAGCAGCATGCTCACGGCCGAGAGCGGCGCGGCGACGAGCAGCGGCCAGGAGCGGCGGAGCACGGTGCGGGGCCCGATCCCGGCCGCGGCGAAGAGCACGAGCCACGCGCCGAGCGCGACGGCGGCGCTCACGACGTCGACCGTGAGCAGCATCGGGAGGGAGTAGAGCACCGCGGCGGCGAAGGGCGTCACGGGGTTCACGCGGTCGAGGAGCCTCATGCGCCCTCCCCCGTCGGTCCGGCGCCCTCGGCGCCCGATCCGGCCTCCAGCCGCAGCACGCGGTCGCCGAGCACGCGCACGACGTCGGCGTCGTGCGTGACCGCGACGACCGCGCAGCCGCGCTCGTCGACGAGCGAGGCAATGAGGCGCACGAGCTCCGCCCAGGTGCGGCGGTCCTGCCCGAAGGTGGGCTCGTCGAGCACGCAGAGGCGTGGCGCGGGCGCGAGCACGGTCGCGACCGACAGCCGCCGCTGCTCGCCGCCGGAGAGCGTGAAGGGGTTGGCGTCGCGCAGGTGCTCGAGGCGGAGGGCCGAGAGGAGGGCGTCCACGGCGGCGTCGACCTCGGCCGCGGGACGTCGCAGCGCCCGCAGGCCCGCCGCGACCTCGTCGTGCACGCGCGCGGCGACGAACTGGTGCTCGGGCTGCTGGAGCACCGTGCCGATGCGCGTCGCGAGCTGCCGCGGGCGCCAGCGGATCGGCGCGGGCTCCGTGAGGTCCGGGCCGCGCAGCGCGGGCGAGGCGAGCACCGCGCCCTCGACGGGCGGCAGGAGGCCGGCGAGCGTGAGGGCGAGCGTGGACTTGCCCGCGCCGTTCGGGCCGGTGACGACGAGCGCCTCCCCCGCGGCGAGGCTCGAGCGCGACGGGCGCGTGGACGGCGGCGCGCCTGCCGGATCGCAGACCCTCGGCCCGCAGCAGCGCCTCACCGGGCCGACGCGGCGGGCGCGGCACGTCGACGGGCGCGCCCGGCACCCAGACGCCTCGGTCGGCGAGGGCGGCGCCGTGGGCCCCGAGCACGGCGTCCGGCGCGCCGTCGGCCATGGCACCGCCGCCGGGCTCCAGCACGACGACGCGGTCGACGACGGGCAGCCAGGTCTCGACGCGGTGCTCGACGACGACGAGCGTCGCGCCGGTCTCGGCCGCGACGCGCGCGACGGCGTCGCGCACCTCCACGACGCCCTCGGCGTCGAGGTTCGCGGTCGGCTCGTCGAGCAGGAGGAGCCCCGGGCGCATCGCGAGCACGCCCGCGAGCGCGAGCCGCTGCCGCTGGCCCCCGGAGAGCGCCGCGGTGGAGCGGTCGAGCGCGACGTCGAGGCCGACGGCGTCGAGCGCCTCGGCGACGCGCCGCCAGATCTCGTCGCGCGGCACCGCGAGGTTCTCGCAGCCGAAGGCGACGTCGTCGCCGACCCGCGACAGGATCGTGTTCGCCTCCGGGTCCTGCAGCACGAGGCCCGCCGTGCCGCGCAGCCGCGAGGGATGCGCGCCGTCGACGGCGAGCTCGCCCGTCTCGTCGCCCTCGTCGTGCCCGCCGAGGACGCCGGCGAGCGCGGCGAGGAGGGTCGACTTGCCCGCGCCGGAGGGGCCGAGGAGGAGGATCCGCTCGCCGGGCTCGACGTCGAGGTCGAGCCCGGCGACGGCGGGGGCCCTGCGGCCCGCGTGCTGCCATCCCCATCCGCGGGCGCGGATGCGGGAGCCGGTCACGCGCGGCGCGCGCGGCCTGCGGCGAAGCGGTCGAGCACGCCCGTGGCGGCGAGCGCGCGGGTCAGCAGCCAGCCGACGAGGCCGGCGAGCAGCGCGCCGGAGACCACGACGCTGCCCAGGTAGATGCCGAGGAACTCGGGCCCCTTCGCGAGGTTCGCCGAGAGGAAGAGCTCGAGGGTCCAGGCGGCGACGGCCGCGCCGATGCCCGCGAGCATCGCCGTCGGGAGCCCGAAGCGGCGGTAGGCGAAGGCCGCGAAGATCAGCTCGGCGCCGAGGCCCTGCGCGAGGCCCGAGTAGAGCGTCTCGATCGACCACTGGCTGCCGAGCAGCGTCGACACGGTGGCGGCGAGCAGCTCGACGAAGAGCGCGGCGCCGGGCTTCCGGATGATGAGCCCGCCGAGCACGGCGCCGATGAGCCAGATGCCGACGGCGAGGCCGCCGAAGCCGGGCGTCACGGCGTCCATGATGCCGAACCAGGCCCCGCCGACGCCGTTCCAGACGACGAACAGGAGGCCCGTGGCGACGCCGAGGACCGCGGCGACGACGATGTCGACGACGCGCCAGCGGCTCGTGCGGGGGCGGGCGGCCGTGGTGGCCGCGGGTGCGGTGGTGGTCATGCTGTGCCTTCCTCGTTGCGAGACGGCACGGGTGATGAGTGTCCTCCCTGCGCCGGCATGATCCGGATCAGGTTCGACGGTCGGAGGCTTCGGCCTCCCTCTCAGCCCGGCGCACCGGACTCCCGTGTTGTTCGCAGCGAGTCTAGTGCGCCGCGCGTGCGAAGGCGCGCCCGGATGCGGCGGGGCCCCGGGGCGAGGGTCGTAGGCTGTCGCGGTGCAGGAGATCCGATCGTTCGTGGCCATCGGCGACAGCTTCACGGAGGGCGTCGGCGACGAGCTGCCCGACGGCTCGGTGCGCGGCTGGGCCGACTTCGTGGCCGCCGGGCTCGCGACGGCGCAGGGGCGGCCGATCCGCTACGCGAACCTCGCGATCCGCGGCCGGAAGCTCGGCGGCATCCTCTCGGAGCAGCTCGACGCGGCGATCGCGCTCGCGCCCGACGCGATCAGCCTCAACGGCGGCGGCAACGACATCCTGCGCCCCCGCGTCTCGATCGACGAGGTGGGTGCGGCGCTCGCCGACGCCGCGCACCGCATCGCGGCCGCCGGCATCCGTCCCATCCTGCTCTCGGGCGGCAACCCGAGCGAGGTCATGCCCATCGGCGCGGTCTTCCAGCGCCGCGGCGACGCGCTCGCGCGGGCCGTGGAGTCGCGCGTGGCCGACCTCGACGCGCCCTACGTCGACAACTGGTCGGATCCGGAGCTGCGCAGCCCCCGCTTCTGGTCGCAGGACCGCCTGCACCT
This sequence comes from Agrococcus sp. SL85, assembly GCF_026625845.1. Lineage (NCBI taxonomy): Bacteria > Bacillati > Actinomycetota > Actinomycetes > Micrococcales > Microbacteriaceae > Agrococcus > Agrococcus sp. SL85. The sequence continues at coordinate 2,017,769 of NZ_CP113066.1, read as the reverse complement.
GAACGCGGCGGGGCACGCGCACGCGGCGACGAACGTGCTCCGCGCCCTCGGCGTCGACGCGCCGCCGCACTGGCGCGACCTCACGGCGCTCTCGACCGCGGAGGGGCGTCGCACGACCGCGTACTACCGGGAGTTCGTGGTGCCGTGGATCGGCCGGCGGCTCACGGGCCGCTCGTCGGGCGACGGGCGCGGCCCGAAGCTCGCGCAGCTCGTCGAGGTTGCGCCGCTGCCGTCGCTCGGCTGACGCACGGGCGACCGCGCCGGATCAGCACCCGAGCGGGGCGCCGGCCGCGATGTGCGCTCGACGAGGCGCTGGCGTGCTGATCCGGCGTCGCCGCAGCGCGGTGCCGACCGCCGCGCTCAGTGCCGGCTGGTCGTCACGAAGTCGATGAGCTCCTCGACGCGCGCGAGGAGCGCCGGATCGAGGTCGTTCCAGTCGCGCACGCGCGAGCGGATGCGCTGCCACGCCCGCGCCACCGACTCCTGGTCGCCGTTCGGCATGCCGAGCCGCCGCAGCGTGCCCTGCTTCCAGTCCTCGCCGCGCGGCACCTCCGGCCACCCGGCGATGCCGAGCCGCGCGGGCTTCACGGCCTGCCAGATGTCGATGAACGGGTGGCCGACGACGCGCACGTGCGCGCCGTGGGGGCCGCGCTGCACCGCCTCGGCGATGCGCGACTCCTTCGAGCCAGGCACGAGGTGGTCGACGAGCACGCCGAGCCGCCGCTCGGCCGTGGGCGCGAACGCCGCGACGACGGCCGCGAGGTCGTCGACGCCGTGCAGCGGCTCGACGACGACGCCCTCGACGCGCAGGTCGTGCCCCCACACCTGCTCCACGAGCTCGGCGTCGTGGGTGCCCTCGACGAGGATGCGGCTCGGCAGGGCGACGCGCGCCCGGTGGTCGGCGACGGCCCGGGATCCGGAGGCCGTGCGCGCGGGCGCCGCGGCCCGGGCGACGGGCGCGACGAGCTCCACCTCGACGCCGTCGAGCAGGAAGCCGCGCCCCATCGGGAAGAGCCGGGCGCGACCGCGGCGGTCCTCGAGGTGCACGTGCCCGCCCTCGACCCGCAGGACCGCGCCCACGAAGCCGTCGTGCCGCTCGACGACGAGCCCGCGCGTCGCGGGCACGCGGTCGGGCGGCGGCGCCTGCCGGGCCGCCTTCGCCTCGGCGGAGAGCACGTCGCCTCCCCACGATCCCCAGTCGGTGGCCATGCGGTCGCGGCTCCTGTCGTTCGGCACCGCACGAGCCTAGGCGCGCGGCCGCAGGGCGTCGACGAGGCTCGCTGTGCTTGGCTTGCGGCCATGGACTTCCGCATCTTCACCGAGCCCCAGCAGGGCGCGTCCTACGACGAGCTGCTCGCGGTCGCGCTGCGCACCGAGCAGCTCGGCTTCGACGGCTTCTTCCGCTCCGACCACTACCTCCGCATGGGCGACGGCGACCCCGGCTACGGCCCCACCGACGCGTGGACGAGCCTCGCGGGCCTCGCGCGCGACACGGAGCGCGTGCGCCTGGGCACGCTCGTCTCCTCGGTCACCTACCGGCCTCCGGGCATCCTCGCCGTGCAGGCGGCGAACGTCGACCAGATGTCGGGCGGCCGCGCGGAGCTCGGCCTCGGCACCGGCTGGTTCGAGCAGGAGCACCGCGCCTACGGCATCCCCTTCCCCGCGCGCCGCTTCGACCTGCTCGAGGAGCAGCTCGCGATCGTCACCGGCATGTGGGAGACCCCCGCGGGCGCGCGCTTCTCGTTCGAGGGCGAGCACTACGCGATCGAGGACTCCCCCGCGCTCCCGAAGCCCGTGCAGGAGCGCCTGCCCGTCATCGTCGGCGGGCTCGGCGAGCGCCGCACGCCGCGCCTGGCCGCGCAGTTCGCCGACGAGCACAACCTGCCGTTCCCCGCCTTCGACCGCGTCCGGCCGCTCTTCGCGGCCCTCGACGAGGCCATCGAGCGCGCCGAGCGCACGCGCCCTGTCGTCCGCTCCGTCGCGCTCGTCGCGTGCCTCGGCGACGACGAGGCCACGCTGCGCCGCCGCGCGGCCGCCATCGGGCGCGAGCCCGACGAGCTGCGGGCGCACGGCCTCGCAGGCTCGGGCCAGGAGCTCCAGGACCGGCTCGGCGCGCTCGCTGCGGACGGCGTCGAGCGCGTCTACCTGCAGGTGCTCGACCTCCGCGACCTCGAGCACCTCGATGCCCTCGCGGCGCTCGTCCTCTAGGTCCGCGCACGCGAGGGGGCGCGGCCCGCGCGCCGCGCACGCGAGGAGGCGCGGCCCGCAGGCCGCGCACGCGAAGAGGGGCGGCCCGCAGGCCGCCCCTCTCGTCGTCTCCTGCTACGCCCGCGACTTGCCGCGGTTGCGCGTGATGAGGCCCCAGATGAGCAGCACGATGATCGAGCCGCCGATGGCGAGGAGCCAGGTGGTGAGGTCGAAGAAGCCCTCGAGCCCGACGTTGAAGATCGCCGATCCGATCCAGCCGCCCAGCAGGGCGCCGACCACGCCGAGGATCAGCGTGATGAGCCATCCGCCGCCCTGACGGCCGGGGAGGATGAGCTTCGCGATGGCACCGGCGATGAGGCCGAGCACGATCCAACCGAGGATTCCCATGATGTGCGTCCTTTCCAAGAAGGACCGCGGTGCAAGGGGTCAGGCCCCGCGGTAGAGCGATGGTGTCGCTCCACCCCCAAGGGTTGTCCCCCACCCTGGGAGGTATCTGGGAACTTGCTCAGCCCGCATCGGCGGCGCCGCGATCAGCTGCTCGCGCGCTCCAGCACGATCTCGCGCACACGTGCGGCGTCCGCCTGGCCGCGCATGGCCTTCATGACCGCGCCGATCACGGCGCCCGCGGCCTGCGCCTTGCCGTCGCGGATCTTCGCGAGCACGTCGGGCTGCGCGGCGAGGGCCTCGTCGACGGCGGCGACGAGCGCGCCCTCGTCGCTGACGACCTGCAGCCCGCGCGCCGCGACGACCTCGGCAGGGCCGCCCTCGCCCGCCACGACGCCCTCGAGCGCCTGCCGCGCGAGGCGGTCGGTGAGCGAGCCCTCGTCGACGAGGCGCTGCAGCTCGGCCACGTGCGCGGGCGAGACGAGGCTCGTCGCCGCGACGCCTCGCTCGTTGGCGAGGCGGGCGATCTCGCCCGTCCACCACTTGCGCGCGGCGCCGGGCGCGGCGCCCGCCGCGACCGTGGCCTCCACGGCGTCGAGCAGGTCGGCGTTCACGACGTCCTGGAGCTCGAGGTCGGTGAAGCCCCACTCGGCCTTCAGGCGGCGCTTGCGGGCCACGGGCTGCTCGGGCAGCGCCGCGCGCAGCTGCTCGACGAGCGCGCGCTCCGGCTGCACCGGTAGCAGGTCGGGCTCCGGGAAGTAGCGGTAGTCGTCGGCGTCCGACTTCGGGCGCCCGGCGCTCGTGCGCCCGGTGTCCTCGTGCCAGTGCCGGGTCTCCTGCACGATCGTGCCGCCGGCCTCGAGGATCGCGGCCTGGCGCTGGATCTCGTAGCGCACCGCGCGCTCCACCGAGCGCAGCGAGTTGACGTTCTTCGTCTCGGTGCGCGTGCCGAGTCGCTCCTGCCCGCGGGGGCGGAGCGAGACGTTGGCGTCGCAGCGGAGGTTGCCGCGCTCCATGCGCGCCTCGGAGATGCCGAGCGCGAGCACGATGTCGCGGATCGCGGCGACGTACGCCTTCGCGAGCTCGGGCGCGTCGTGCTCGGCGCCGAAGATCGGCTTCGTGACGATCTCGACGAGCGGCACGCCCGCGCGGTTGTAGTCGACGAGCGAGTACTCGGCGCCCTGGATGCGGCCGGTGGCGCCGCCCACGTGCGTGAGCTTGCCGGCGTCCTCCTCCATGTGCGCGCGCTCGATCGGGATCGTCACCAGGCGGCCGTCGGCCAGCTGCACCTCGACCGACCCCTCGAAGGCGATGGGCTCGTCGTACTGCGAGATCTGGTAGTTCTTCGGCACGTCCGGGTAGTAGTAGTTCTTCCGGGCGAAGCGGCTCGACTCGGCGATCTCGCAGCCGAGCGCGAGGCCGAGCGAGATCGAGTACCGCACGGCCTCCTCGTTCACGACCGGGAGGCTGCCCGGCAGGCCGAGCGAGAGCGGGTCGATGAGCGTGTTGGGCGCCGCGTCGTGGTGGTCCGGGTGCGCGGGGTTCGGCGCGGCCGAGAACATCTTCGTGCGCGTGCCGAGCTCGACGTGCACCTCGAAGCCGAGCACCGGCTCGTACCGCTCGAGGGCGGCGTCGAAGTCCATCAGGCGGTCCTTCATCGTGCGACCTCCGTCAGCTGGGGTGCCTGGTGGGCGAGGATGCCGCCCCACTGCTCGGCGAGCAGCGCCTCGATCGTCGCGCCCGCGCGGTAGAGCCGCTCGTCCTCGAACAGCGGCGCGAGCAGCTGCAGACCCACGGGCAGGCCGTCGTCGCCGAGGCCCATGGGCAGCGCCATGCCGGGGATGCCGGCCAGGTTCGCGGGGATCGTCGTGATGTCGTTCGCGTACATCGCGAGCGGGTCGTCGACCTTCTCGCCGAAGCGGAACGCGGTCGTGGGCGCCGCCGGGCTCACGAGCACGTCGGCCTCGGCGAAGGCGGCGTCGAAGTCGCGCTGGATGAGCGTGCGCACCTGCTGCGCCGAGCCGTAGTAGGCGTCGTAGTAGCCCGCGGAGAGCGCGTAGGTGCCGAGGATGATGCGGCGCTTGACCTCGGGGCCGAAGCCGGCCTCGCGGCTCGCGGCCATGACCTCCTCGACCGTCTGGCCCGGGCGCTCGACGCGGAGGCCGAAGCGCACCGAGTCGAAGCGCGCGAGGTTGCTCGATGCCTCGGCCGGCAGGATCAGGTAGTACGCGGCGACGGCGTACTCGATGCTCGGCACCGACACCTCGACGACCTCGCCGCCCGCGCCCTCGATGAGCCGGACGGTCTCGCGGAACCGCGCGGCGACGTCGGGCGCGATGCCCTCGCTCTCGAGCTCCCTGATGACGCCGACCTTCAGGCCCGCGAGCGAGCCCGATGCGGAGCCCTCGCGCGCGGCCGCCGCGAACGACGGCCACTCGCGCTGCAGCGAGGTGGAGTCGTGCGGGTCGTGGCCGCCGATGACGTCGTGCAGGAGCGCCGAGTCGAGCACGGTGCGCGAGACGGGGCCGACCTGGTCGAGGCTCGAGGCGAGCGCGATCGCGCCGTAGCGGCTGACGCCGCCGTAGGTGGGCTTGACGCCGACCGAGCCGGTGACGGCCGCGGGCTGGCGGATCGAGCCGCCCGTGTCGGAGCCGAGCGCGAACGGGGCCTCGAAGGCCGCGACCGCAGCGGCCGAGCCGCCGCCGGAGCCGCCGGGGATGCGCTCGACGTCCCAGGGGTTGCGCGTGGGGCCGTAGGCGGAGTGCTCGGTGGAGGAGCCCATCGCGAACTCGTCCATGTTCGTCTTGCCGAGCGCGACGAGGCCCGCGGCCTTCAGGCGCGCGACGGGCGTCGCGTCGTAGGGCGGCACCCAGCCCTCGAGGATGCGCGAGCCGGAGGTCGACGGCATCCCGATGGTGCAGAGCACGTCCTTGATGGCGACGGGCGCGCCCGCGAGCTCGTGCAGCTGCTCGCCGCCCGCGCGGCGCTCGTCGATGCGGCGCGCCTCGTCGAGGGCGCCCGCGTTGACGTGGAGGAAGGCGTGCAGCTCGCCGTCGACCGCGGCGATGCGGTCGAGGTGCGCCTGCGTGGCCTCGACCGACGAGACCTCGCCCGAGGCGAGGAGGCCCGCGAGCTCGTGGCCGGCGAGGCGGGTGAGGTCGCTCGCGGTCACTGCTCCTCCCCCAGGATGGCCGAGACGCGGAAGCGCTCGCCGTCGTGGCTCGGCGCCCCGGCGAAGGCCTGCTCGTGCGTGAGGGTCTCGCCCTCGACGTCGGCGCGCGTCACGTTCGCGAGCGGCACCGGGTGGCTCGTCGCGGCCACCTCGGGCCCGACGGCCTCGCTGACCTTCGCGATCGCGTCGACGATGGCGCCGAGCTCGCTCGTGAGGCTCGTCACCTCGTCGTCGGTGAGCTCGATGCGCGCGAGCCCAGCGAGGTGCTGGACCTGCTCGCGAGTGATCTCGGACATGCGTCTCCTCGTCGTCTGCGGGGGTCTGCTCGATCCTACCGGCGGGGCGGAGGCCTCCCGGGCGCCCCGGCGGTGCAGGATGGCGGCGGACCGGAGGAGGTCGGGATGCTCGGGAAGCGGATCGCCGTCGTCGCCGCGGCGGCGCTCATCGGGGCGCTGCTCGCGCTCGCGGGCTCGCACACGGGCCTGTCGATCGGGGGCTGGCCGATCTTCGCGCTCGGCGTCGCGCTCGCGCTCGTCGTGCAGTGGATCGCGTGGATCCCCGCGGCGATCCTGCGCACCGAGCGCGGCTACGACCTCATCGGCTCCGCGACCTTCGTCGCCGTCGCCGCGCTCGGCCTCGTCGCGTCGGCGGCGCAGGCCGGCTGGCAGCCGCGGCCGGTCGTGCTCGCGCTGCTCGTCGTCGTGTGGGCGGCGCGGCTCGGCACGTTCCTCGCGCTGCGGGTGCGCCGCGCGCCCGACCGCCGCTTCGACGAGATCAAGGCGGATCCCTCGCGCTTCCTCGTCGCCTGGACGATGCAGGGGCTCTGGGTCGCGATCACCTCGGGCGCCGCGCTCGCCGCGATCACGAGCGGCCGCGCGGGCGGCATCGACGCCTTCCTTGTGGTCGGCGGCCTGCTGTGGCTCATGGGCTTCGCGATCGAGGCGGTCGCGGACGCGCAGAAGCGCGCCTTCCGGGCCGATCCCGCGCAAGAGGGCGAGTTCATCCGCTCCGGACTCTGGGCCTGGTCGCGGCACCCCAACTACTTCGGCGAGATCCTGCTGTGGGTCGGTGTCGCGATCGCGGCGCTGCCCGCCCTCGAGGGCTGGCAGTGGGCGACCCTCGTCTCCCCCGCGTTCGTCGTGCTGCTGCTCGTGCGCGTGAGCGGGCTGCCGCAGCTCGAGCGCTCCGCCGAGGAGCGCTGGGGCGACCGCGCCGACTACCGCGCCTACCGGGACGCGACGCCGGTCCTGGTGCCGCGGCCGCCGCGGCGCGCCGGCTGAGCCCGACCGCTCGGCGCGGCGGGGCGGCTCAGGAGGCCGCGAGCAGCCAGAGCGCGAGCCCCCAGGCGATCGCCGCGCCGGCGACGCACCACCAGCGCAGGTCCGCGGCGACGGCGAGCGCCTCGCGCACCGTCGCCCCCGGTCGGTAGGACGGGCGCGTCCACGCGCCCACGACCGTGCCGTCGATACCCGCCTCGGCGAGCAGCCACGCGGTGCGGTAGGCGTGGTACTCGCTCGTGACCACGACGAGCGGCGCGCGACCGGGCGCCGTCACGAGCGGCCGCGAGAGCGCGAGGTTCTCGCGTGTCGTCGTCGACGCCTCCTCGAGGTCGATCGCGGCCGCGGGCACGCCGCACGCCTCGACGAGGTGCTCGGCCATCGCGCTCGCCTCGGTGCGCACCTCGTCCGGCCCCTGGCCGCCGGAGACGAGGATGCGGGCGTCGGGCCGTGCCGCGAGGGCCGCGCGCCACACCTCCGCGCCCCGCTCGACGCGGCGCCGCAGCAGCGGCCCCACGCGGGTGCCGCGCAGGCCCGCGCCGAGGATCAGGATCGTCGCCGGCGCGGGGTGGCGCTGCGAGCGCCGCGCGTGCTGCAGCATCGCGAGCACGAGGGCGGCCGTCGCGAGGCCCGCGGACCAGAGCGGCGTCGCGGCCGCGAGCAGGGCGCGCGCGAGCCTCGGGCGCGAGCACGGCCGAGACGATGATCGCGACGGCGAGCGCGGCGACGCCGACGCCGAGCGCGGCGATGAGGCGATCGATGGCGCGCACCCGCACGAGCCGCGGCAGCATGAGCGCGTGCCACAGGCCGCCGCCGCCGAGGTCAGCCCCGCCCACGATCGCCGCGGCCGCGAGCAGCGACCAGGCGCCGGGGAGCACGGCGCCTGCGGGCGCCGCTCCGAGCGCGAGGAGCAGGCGGGCGAGGAGCAGCACGAGCAGCGCCACGAGGACGGCCGAGCGGAGGGCGGGCGCCAGCAGCCGCATCCGTCGCCCCGTCCTCACGCTGGCACCCTAGCCGCGCGGCCCGTGGGCGCCCGATGCGCGGCGCGCGCCCTTGCGCATGGATCGAACGTGTGTTCGAATGCAGGCATGCGGTGGGACGGGCAGACGGCGCAGCACCAGGACGCGGACGCGCTCCCGGGGCTCGAGGAGCGCGGGAGCGTGCTCGAGCGCTGGCCGACGCCGGGCTTCGACGGCGCATCGTTCCTCGAGGTGACCGCGCGGAGCGCGCTCAACCGCGTGCCGGGCCAGGGGTTCATGCGCGGCGCGTGGACGATCAACCCCTACCGCGGCTGCCAGCACGCGTGCCGCTACTGCTTCGCGCGGCAGACCCACACCTACCTCGACCTCGACGCGGGCGCCGACTTCGACCGCCGCATCGTCGTCAAGGCGAACGTCGTGGAGGTGCTGCGGCGCGAGCTCGCGGGCCCCCGGCGCGAGGTCGACGCGGTGCAGCTCGGCACGAACACCGACCCCTACCAGCGCGCGGAGGGCCGCTACCGGCTGCTGCCGGGCATCCTGCGCGCGCTCGCGGAGCATGGCGCCTCGATCTCGATCCTGACGAAGGGCACGCTGCTGCGGCGCGACCTGCCGCTGCTCGCCTCGATCGCGCGCGACGTGCCGGTCTCGATCGCGATGTCGATCGCGATCTTCGACGACGAGCTGCAGCAGGCGGTGGAGCCCGGCACGCCCAGCACACGGGCCCGCCTCGACGCCGTCCGGGCGGTGCGCGACGCGGGCCTCGACTGCGCCGTCTTCGCCATGCCGATCCTGCCCGGCCTCACCGACACCCGCGCGCACCTCGAGGGCGCCTTCGCCGCCATCGCGGAGGCCGGCGCGACGAGCGCGATCGCGAGCGCGCTGCACCTGCGGCCCGGCGCTCGCGAGTGGTACCTGCAGTGGCTGCGGGCCGAGCACCCGCGGCTCGTGCCGCTCTACGACCGCGTCTACCGCGACGAGCGCGGCCGGTTCGGCTCCTACGCGCACCCGGAGTACCGGCAGTGGCTGCGCGAGCGCATCCGGCCGCTGCAGGTGCACCACGGGCTCTCGCGCACCGTCGTGGCGCCCGGCACCGGCCTCTCCGCCGTCGCACCGTCGAACCGGGCCGTCGAGGCCCGGCGGGCGCGCCAGCTGCCCTCGACCGAGGGCGCCCCGATGCTCGCGGCGACCCTGTTCTAGCGGCGAGCGCTCCTGGCGACCGCGCGGCGCGCTCAGCGCTTCGGCCAGTGCCACGAGGGCTGGTCGAGCAGCCCCTCGCGCCCGGCGACGACGGTCTCGCCGCCCACCTTCTCGAGCTCGATCCGGAGGCCGCCGAGCGCCTCCACGAGGCGTTCCTGGTGGGTGACGACGACGACCTGCGTCGTCGAGGCGGCCTGCCGCACGAGGGCCGCGAGCGGCTCGACGAGGTCGGCGTGGAGGCTGCGCTCGGGCTCGTTGAGCACCACGAGGCTCGGCTGCTCGGCCGAGAGCATCGCCGCGACGAGCAGCAGGTGCTGCAGCGTGCCGTCCGAGAGCTCGGACGCGGCGAGCGGCCGCAGCAGCCCCGGCTGCTCGAGCGCGACCGTCATGCGGCCCTCCGCCATGGGCAGCAGCAGGCGCGAGCCGGGGAAGGCGCGCTCGACGGCCGCGTCGATCTCGCGCTGCCGCCCCATCTCGATCGCCGTCTGCAGCACTGCGGCCAGGTTCGCGCCGTCGTCGTCGAGCCGCACCGAGCGCGTCGCGACCTGCGGCTGCCGCGCGGGCGCCGAGCGGTCGGTGCGGAGCGCGTCGTGGAAGCGCCAGCCGCGCAGCATCCGCCGGGCACCCGCGAGCTCCGCGGCCTCCTCGTGGCCGGCGAGCTCGTCGAGCACGGACGCCCAGGGATGCAGGCCGGAGGCCAGCTCGCGCCAGCCGCCGTCCCCGCGCATCCGCGCGAGGCCACGCGTGCGCTCGACGAGCACACCGGCAGGGCGCGGGTCGGCGCCCGCGAAGACGTGCTCCTGCTTGATCTCAGGGTCGAGGTCGAAGGCGCTGCGCTGCGCGACGGGGAGGCCGAGGTCGATCGCGTAGCCGAGCGCGTCGGTGGCGACGCCGAGGCGCAGGGCGACGGGGCCGCCGCGCACGGTGCCCTGCACGGGCCGAGCGCGCAGCGTGCCGCGCTCCGGGCCCGCCCAGCGCACGGCGTCGAGCCCGCCGACGCCCGCGAGCGAGCCGATCACGCGGCCCTCGCCGCAGTCGGCGAGCAGCCGGAGCGCCCGGTAGAGGCTCGACTTGCCGGCGCCGTTCGCGCCGGTGACGACCGTCAGCGGCTCGAGATCGACGACGAGCGACCGGATGGACCGGTAGCCATCGATCGCGAGCCGCGAGATCACGTCGCGTCGACCGCCGGGAGCGCGTCGGGGCCCTCGGTGACGAGGATGCGGAACTGCTCGGCGTCGAGGATGCGGATGCCGAGCTCCTCGGCCTTCGCGAGCTTCGAGCCCGCGCCCGGCCCCGCCGCGACGAAGTGCGTCTTCTTCGAGACGCTGCCCGCGGCCTTGCCCCCCGCGGCGATGATCGCCTCCTGCGCGCCCTCGCGGGTGTAGCCCTCGAGCGTGCCGGTCGCGACGACCGTGATGCCCGCGAGCACGCCGCCCGCCTCCGCCGCCGCGCCGGGGCCGGGGTGGCCGGGCGTCGCGAAGCGCACGCCCGCGGCGCGCCAGCCGTCGACGATCTCGCGGTGCCAGTCGACCGCGAGCCACTCGACGAGCGCATCGGCGATGGTCGGACCCACGCCCTCGACCTCCGCGAGCTGCTCGGGCGTCGCCTCCTCGATGGCCTGCAGCGAGCCGAACCAGCCGGCGAGCGCACGAGCGGCGACGGGACCGACGTGCCGGATGTTCAGGGACACCAGCTGCCGCCAGAGGTCCTTCTCCTTGGCCTTCTGGAGCTCGTCGATGAGCGTGACGGCCTGCGCCGAGGGGTGCAGGACGCGATGGTCCTTCCGGATGCCCGCCTTGCGACGCTCCGCCGGGCTGAGCCCCTCCGCGCCGGGCGGATAGGTGATCTCGACCCGCTGGAACGGCGCGCGCGTGACGGGCGCGCCGTCGTCGTCGAACCGCGGGGCGCCGGTCTCGCCGTCGCGCACGACCACCTCGATCGGCACGAGCTCGTCGATCGTGAGCGAGAACAGCCGCGCCTCGGTGACGAGCGGCGGCTCCGCGGGGTGCGTGGGCTGCGTGAGCGCCGCCGCGGTCACCTCGCCGAGCGCCTCGACGTCGAGCGCGCCGCGCGAGCCGATGTGCTCGACGCGGCCGCGCACCTGCGCGGGGCACGACCGGGCGTTCGGGCAGCGGAGGTCGATGTCGCCCTCCTTCATCGGCCGCAGCGCCGTGCCGCACTCGGGGCACGCGTCGGGCATGACGAAGGCGCGCTCGGTGCCGTCGCGGAGGTCGGCGACGGGCCCGAGGACCTCGGGGATGACGTCGCCCGCCTTCCGCAGCACGACGGTGTCGCCGATGAGCACGCCCTTCGCGCGCACGACGTCCTGGTTGTGGAGGGTCGCCTGCCGCACGACGGAGCCCGCGACCTGCACGGGCTCCATCATCGCGAAGGGCGTCGCGCGGCCCGTGCGACCGACGCTCACGACGATGTCGAGCAGCCTCGTGTGCACCTCCTCGGGCGGGTACTTGTAGGCGATCGCCCAGCGCGGGGCGCGCGAGGTCTGCCCGAGCTCGCCGTGGAGCGCGAGCTCGTCGACCTTCACGACGACGCCGTCGAGCTCGTGCTCGAAGCCGTGGCGGGCGCCGCCCACGCGCTCGACGAAGGCGACGACGCCGTCGACGTCGGCCTCGACGCTCGAGTGCGGGCTCACGGGCAGGCCCCAGGACGCGAGCAGCTCGTAGACCTCGCTCTGCGCGGCGACGGGCGGCTCGGGCCACGCGCCGATGCCGTGCACGTACATGCGCAGCGCGGCAACGCGCGCGTCGCCCGCCTCGCGCTCGAGCCCGCGCTTCTTCTCGAGCTGCTGGCGCAGGCCCCCGGAGGCGGCGTTCCGGGGGTTCGCGAAGGCCGGGAAGCGGCGAGCGCCGCGATCGACGGCCCTCGCCTCGTCGAAGCGCTCGCCGAGCCGCGCGCGGTCCTCCTCGACCGAGCGCTCGCGCAGCGCCTCCTGCAGCGCGTTGAGCGCCGCGAAGGCCTCGGTCGGGATGAAGGCCTCGCCGCGCACCTCCACGACCTCCGGATGACCCGCGCCCGAGAGGCGCTCCGGGATGCCCGCGACCCGCAGGGCGTTGGGCGTCACGACCTCACCCACCGTGCCGTCACCCCGCGTCGCGGCGGACACGAGCGCGCCGCGCTCGTAGCGGAGGTTGAGCGCGAGGCCGTCGATCTTCAGCTCGGTGAGCCAGCGCACGGGGCGTCCCGACGCCGCCTCGGCCTTGGCGCACCACTCGCGCAGCTCGTCGAGGGAGAAGACGTTGTCGAGGCTCAGCATGCGGTCGAGGTGCTCGATCGTCGGCAGCCCGCCGGACGCGACGCCCTGCACCTGCTGGGTCGGCGAGTCCTGGCTCTGCAGCTCGGGATGCGCCTGCTCGAGCGCCGCGAGCTCGCGCACGAGGCCGTCGTAGGCGGCGTCGTCGATGATCGACGCGTCGCGCCCGTAGTAGGCGGCGCTCGCCGCCTCGATGCGCTCCCGCAGCGCCTGCGCACGCTCGTTCGCCTCGCCGAGTCCCAGGTCTTCGCTCACGGCTCCCATCATGCATCCAGGTACTGACCCCATGCTCGTCGTACCCCGGAGCAACCCTCCAGGGAACTCGCACAATCCGCATAGGCCGGTGCCTCGAAGCACAGACGACACCTTCCCGTCGACCGACGGGGAGCTCTGCCGGTCCTGACCCTAGGAGGAGTCATGTCCCAGTCCCCCAACCGCATCGTCGCCACGGTCTTCGGCGCCGTCTACCTGCTCGTCGGCGTCCTCGGCCTCTTCGTCGCCGGAGGCAACTTCGTCGGCCAGGAGGGCGGCCTGCTGCTCGGCATCTTCCAGGTGAACCACCTGCACAACATCGCGCACCTGCTCATCGGTGCCGCGCTGCTCGCCGCGGGCCTCCGCAGCACCCCCGCCGCGAAGGGCACCAACACCACCGTCGGCGCGGTCTACCTGCTCCTCGGCATCCTCGGCTTCTTCATCGCCGGCACCGCCGTCAACATCCTCGCGCTCAACACGGCCGACCACATCCTGCACCTCGCCTCGGCGATCGTGCTCCTGGGTGCCGGCCTCGCGCTCGACAAGAGCTCGGCGACCGCCCGCCCGGCGGTCTGAGCGACCGACCCATGGATGCGCTGATGCGGATCTCCGGAGCCGTGGCAGCGCTCGGCGCGGCGCTCATCGCGATCGCGGTGGGCGCCGCCGCCGTCCCCTGGCTCGCCGTGCCGCTCGTCGCGGCCGGCGTCGGCCAGCTCGCCGTCGCCGTCGCCGCCCTGCGCGGCTGGCGGTGGAGGCTCGGCGCGGTCGTCGCGATCGTCGCCGCCCCGACCGCGCTGTGGCTCGTCGCGCTGCTGGCCTCGCCGGCCGCCGCCGCGAGCGTGCCGATCGGGCCCATGCTCGCGGAGGGGCTGCTCGCGCTCGGCGCGATCGCCGCCCTCCTCGCGGACCGCCGGATGGCCACCGACCCCGAGGACGGCACCCCCGAGCCGCGGCCCCTCGCGGCGCTGCTCTCGCTCGCTGCCGTCGCGACCGTCGTCGCCGCCGTAGCGACCCCGGCGCTCGCCGGCACCCACGCGGGATCCCTCGCCGTGCCGCACGGCGAGCACGGCCTCGCGCTCGACGAGCACTCCGGCCACTAGACGACAGGGCGGTCCGCCGTCCGCGCGACAGCGGGAGCGCTCAGCCCGCCGGCACCGCCGCGTCGGCGGCGACCGTCCGGTCGATCGTGCACTGCCCGAGCACGCGCGTGCCGACGTACAGCACCGCGGACTGCCCCGTCGCGACGCCCAGGAGCGGGGCCTCGGCCTCGACGACGAGCTCGTCGCCCTCCATGCGCGCCCTCGCCGGCACGGGGTCCGCGTGCGCGCGGATCTGCACCTCGACGTCGAGGCCCTCCGCGAGCCCCGGATGCGGCGCCCCGGCGTGCGAGACGCGCGAGCCCGCGATCGTGCGCACCGCGAGCGCCTCCCTCGGGCCGACCACCAGCTGCCTCGTGGATGGCTTCACCTCGAGCACGAAGCGCGGGCGGCCGTCGGGCGAGGGCACGCCGAGCGCGAGCCCGCGCCGCTGACCCACCGTGTAGCCGTGCACGCCCTCGTGGCTGCCGACGACTGCGCCCTCGCGGTCGACGATCTCGCCCGGCTCCGAGCCGATGCGCTCGGCGAGGAAGCCGCGCGTGTCGCCGTCGGGGATGAAGCAGATGTCGTGGCTGTCGGGCTTCTGCGCGAGCAGGAAGCCGCGCGCCTCGGCCTCGGCGCGCACCTCGGCCTTCGACGGCGTGCTCGCGAGCGGGAACCAGCAGTGCGCGAGCTGCTCGGCCGTGAGCACGCCCAGCACGTAGGACTGGTCCTTCGCCCAGTCTGCGGCGCGGTGCAGCTGCGGCCCCTCGGGCGTCTGCTCGACGCGCGCGTAGTGGCCGGTGACCACCGCGTCGAAGCCGAGGCCGACGGCACGGTCGAGGAGCGCCTCGAACTTGATGCGCTCGTTGCAGCGCAGGCACGGGTTGGGGGTGCGGCCCGCGGCGTACTCGTCGACGAAGTCCTGCACGACGGCGTCCGCGAAGCGCTCCGAGAAGTCCCACACGTAGAAGGGGATGCCGAGCGCGTCGGCCACGCGGCGGGCGTCCATGGCGTCCTCCACCGTGCAGCAGCCACGGCTGCCCGTGCGGAGCGTGCCGGGCATGCGGCTGAGCGCGAGGTGCACGCCGACGACCTCGTGGCCCGCGTCGACGGCGCGCGCGGCAGCCACCGCGGAGTCCACCCCTCCGGACATCGCCGCGAGCACCTTCATGCCCTCCAGGCTACCGAGGCGGGCGCAGGCCTCGGCGGCAGGGCGCCGGCGCCGGCATCGGCGTCGGCCGGGCGCCCGCGTCAGCCGAGCGCCCGCGCCCGCGCGATCGCTCCGGGAAGCACGGCGATGAGCGCGTCGACGTCCTCCTCGGCGGTCGTGCGGCCGAGCGAGAGCCGCAGCGGCGCGACGCCCTCGAGCCCGCACGCGCGCACGACGTGCGACTCGCGCGCGACGCCCGCGGAGCAGGCCGAGCCGTTCGAGACGGCGAAGCCGGCCTCGTCGAGCAGGAACTGCAGCGCCTCGCCCTGCGCCGCCCTGCCGCCCTCCCCCTCGACGACGAGGTGGGCGATGTGCGGGAGGCGGTCCTCGGCGGCCGGCACGCGCACGCCGGGCAGCGGCCGCACCGCCGCGAGGATCCGGTCGGTGAGCCTGCGGTGGCGCTCGGCCTCCGTGGCGAGCTCGGCGACGGCCTCCTCGAGCGCCAGCGCGAAGAGCGACGCCCCCAGCGCGTCCTGCGTGCCCGAGCGCAGGCCCCGCTGCTGGCCGCCGCCGTGGTGCAGCGCCTCGAGGCGGGCGTCTCGGCGCACCAGCAGCGCGCCCACCCCGTGCGGGCCGCCGAGCTTGTGGCTCGCGACGCTGAGCATCGCTGCACCGCTGGCGGCGAAGTCGACGGGCACGTGACCCACCGCGCCGACCGCGTCGAGGTGCAGCGGCACGCCGGCTGCGGCCGCCGCCGCGGCGACCTCGGCCACCGGCTGCAGCGAGCCCAGCTCGTTCGACGCCCACAGCATCGTCGCGACGGCGGCGCCCGGCAGCGCCGCCGCGAGCGCCGCGGCGTCGGTGACGGCGCGGGCGTCCACCCCGATGCGACGCACCTCGGCGCCCTCGCGCTCGAGCCACTCGACGGCGTCGAGCGTCGCGTGGTGCTCGCCGACCGGCACGACGAGCGCGCCGCGGGCGCCGACGGGCCCCGAGGCCCACCACGCGCCCTTGAGCGCGAGGTTGGCCGACTCGGTGCCGCCGGAGGTGAGCACGACCTCGGTCGGATGCGCGCCGAGCGCCGCGGCGATGCGCTCGCGCGCGTCCTCGAGCACGGCACGGGCGCGCTGCCCCGCGCGGTGGGTGGACGACGGGTTCGCGAGCGGCTCGGCCGCCGCGAGCGCCTCGCGGACCGACACGCGCAGGGGCGTGGCCGCCGCGTGATCGAACAGCCGCATGCTCCCCTACCCTAGAGCGCGTGGGGACCCCCGAGCGGAAGCAGGCGCCCGCGCCGGGCCTCGAGCCCACCGAGCGCGGCCACCGCCTCACTGTGTGGTCCCGGCACGCCGAGCGCATGGAGCTGCGCGTCTTCGACCGCGACGACCCCGACTGGCTGCTGCACGCGGAGCTCATGGCCCGCGAGGGCGAGGTCTTCACGATCGACTCGGCGCTGCTGCAGGTCGGCACCCCCTACGCCGTCGGCGTCGACGGGCCGAGCGGCCCGCGCCACGACTTCGACTGGAGCCGCCACGCGCTGCCGCCGCACGCCCACGGCGTCGTCCGCACCCCGCACGGCCAGCACCGCGCCACCATCGTCGACCACGCCTTCGACTGGGGCGGCGTGGGGCGGCCCGTCGTCCCGCTCGACCGCCAGGTGGTCTACGAGGCGCACGTCAAGGGGCTGACCAAGCTGAGCCCCCACATGCCCGCGGAGCTCCGCGGCACCTACGCGGGCCTCGCGCATCCCTCGACCATCCGCTACCTGCAGGAGCTCGGGGTCACGGCGGTGCAGCTGCTGCCGATCCACCTGTTCGTCTCGGAGCAGCGCCTCATCGCGCAGGGCCGCGTCAACTACTGGGGCTACAACACCCTCAGCTTCTTCGCGCCGCACAGCGCCTACGCCTCGCGGCGCGCCCAGTTCGACGGCACGGGCGGCGTGCTCCGCGAGTGCAAGGGCATGGTGCGCCTGCTGCACGAGGCCGGCATCCAGGTGCTGCTCGACGTCGTCTACAACCACACCGCCGAGGAGGGCCGCGGCGGTCCGCCCTCGAGCCTGCGGCTCATCGACGGCTCGTCGTACTACCGGCAGGACGACGAGGGCCGGATGCTCGACAGCACCGGGTGCGGCAACACCGTCGACTACTCCCTGCCCGCCGCGCAGGACCTCGTCATCGACTCGCTGCGCTACTGGTACCGAGAGATGCAGGTCGACGGCTTCCGCTTCGACCTCGCGCCCGTGCTCGGCCGCGGCGCGGACGGCATGTACGACCCCGAGCACCCGCTGCTGCGGCGCATCCTCGCGGATCCCGAGCTCGCGGGCGCCGTGATGATCGCGGAGCCGTGGGACGTCGGCGCCGACGGCTGGCAGACGGGCCGCTTCCCCTCGGGGTTCAGCGAGTGGAACGACCGCTACCGCGACACGGTGCGGCAGTTCTGGCTGAGCGATCGCAGGTCGCTGCGCCACGGGCAGCCGGCCTCGACGGGCGTCGGCCCGCTCGCGCACGCCGTGTCGGGCTCCGAGGGCCTCTTCGCGGCCGAGCGCGGCCCGCTCGCGAGCGTCAACCTCATCACGGCGCACGACGGCTTCACGCTCACCGACCTCGTGCGCTACGACCACAAGCACAACGAGGCGAACGGCGAGGACAACCGCGACGGCGCGAGCGACAACCGCTCGTGGAACCACGGCGTCGAGGGCCGCACCGACGACACCGAGATCCAGCTCGACCGTCGGCGCTCGATGCGCAACCTGCTCGGCACCCTGCTCGTCTCGGCCGGCGTGCCGATGCTCACGATGGGCGACGAGTTCGGGCGCACCCAGCGCGGCAACAACAACGCCTACTGCCAGGACTCGGCGCTCACGTGGATGCCCTGGCAGCGCAAGGAGTGGCAGGAGGCGTTCCTCCTGCAGACGCGGCGGCTGCTGCAGCTGCGCCGTGACCATCCGGCCCTCCGTCCGCTCGAGCACGGCCGCACGGGCGAGCGCGTCGCGGGCTCCAATCGCCTCGACTGGTACAACGCGCAGGGCGCGCACATGACGATCGACGACTGGGACCACTCGCTCGACCGCACGCTCCAGATGCTCGCGGAGTCGACGCCGATCGAGGAGGCCTACTCGCGCGTGCTCGTCGTCTTCCACGGCTCGCCCCACGACACCCTCGTCACGACGCCCGCGCCCGACGGCGCGACGGAGCTCGAGCTGCTCTGGGACTCCGCCGACGACCGGCCCGCGCACGCGCGCGTCGCACCGGGCGCCCAGGTGCCGATGGCGGGCATGAGCATGCAGGTGTACGCGGTGCACGGCCTGCCGGCCGCCGGGCCGCCCGCGGCGACGCTGAGCGTCGTGCGCTCCCCCGCCTCGCCGCCCGTCGACGGCCCGCGCTAGACGAGCCCCCGACGGCGCGGCGGTCCGCTCAGGCCCGCGCGTGCGCGACGAGGCCGAGCTCGGCGGGCGACGCGAGCATCGCGTGCCGCGGCACGACGCGCACCGTGTAGCCGAAGGTGCCGGCGCGGTCCATCGCGATCGTCGCCTCGAAGGCGTGCGTGCCCTCCTCGGCACCCGCCGGGAGCAGCTCGTGGTGGCGCGCCCCGCGCAGCTCGCCCTCCTCGGTGATGGCGCCGGCGACCACCTCGACGGTCACGTCCTCCGGGCGCAGCGCGCCGAGGCCCACGAAGGCGCGCACGCGCACGTCGTCGCCCACGACAGGCGAGCGATCGACGCCCTCGACCTCGACGTGGTGCACCTCGACGGCGCCGAAGCCGTCGCGCACGCGGCTCGCCCACGCCGCGAAGCCCTTCGCGGCCGCGGCGCCGTCGGCCGAGGCGACCGCGACGGCGGCGGCCGCGGGCGCGTAGAGCCGCGTGACGTACTCGGCGAGCATGCGCTCGGCCGAGAGCGCGGGGCTCAGCGTGCCGAGCGTGTGGCGGATCGAGGCGATCCACGCCGTCGGCAGGCCGCGGTGGTCGCGCTCGTAGAAGCGCGGCGCCACCTGGCGCTCGATGAGGTCGTAGAGCGCGTTCGCCTCGAACGCGTCGCGCTCGGCGGCGTCCATCTGCTCGTGCGCCGAGGGGATCGCCCAGCCGTTCTGGCCGTCGAAGTACTCCTCCCACCAGCCGTCGAGGATCGACAGGTTGAGCGAGCCGTTGAGCGCCGCCTTCATGCCGCTCGTGCCGCAAGCCTCGAGCGGGCGCAGCGGGTTGTTGAGCCAGACGTCGCAGCCGGGGTAGAGCGTCTTCGCCATGCTGATGTCGTAGTTCTCGAGGAAGACGATCCTGCCGCGCACCGCGGGCTCCTGCGAGAAGCGCACGAGCTCCTGGATGAGCGCCTTGCCCGCCTCGTCGGCGGGGTGCGACTTGCCGGCGACGACGAGCTGCACCGGGCGCTCCGGGTTCGTGAGGATCGCCCGCAGCCGCTCGCGGTCGTGGAGCATGAGCGTGAGGCGCTTGTAGGTGGGCACGCGGCGCGCGAAGCCGATCGTGAGCGCCTCCGGGTCGAGCAGCTCGTCGATCCACGCGGGCGCGGCGCCCTCGTTGCGCTCGTGCTTGCGGCGCGTGCGCTCGCGCGCCTCGTCGACGAGGTGCTGCTTCATCTCGCGGCGCGCGGCCCAGATGGTCTCGTCCGAGACCGTCTCCGAGGCCCAGTCGCAGCGCGTCGTGTCCTGCGTGCCGAGCTCGCGCTCGGCGAGGTGCTTGAGGATGGGCGAGGTCCAGGTGGGGGCGTGCACGCCGTTCGTCACCGACGTGATCGGCACCTCCTCGGCGTCGAAGCCGGGCCACCGGTCCTGGAACATCGAGCGGCTGACCGCGCCGTGGAGCTTCGAGACGCCGTTCGCGCGCTGCGCGATCGAGAACCCCAGCTGCGCCATGTTGAAGATGCCCGGATCCTCCTCGGCCCCGAGCGCGAGGGCGCGCTCGACGTCGACGCCAGGCAGCAGCTCCTCGGTGAGGTGGCGACGCACGAGGCCCGCGTCGAAGCGGTCGATGCCCGCGGGCACCGGCGTGTGGGTCGTGAAGACCGTGCCCGCGCGCACGACCCGCAGCGCCTCGTCGAACGCGAGCCCCTGCTGCACGAGCTGCGAGATGCGCTCGAGGCCCAGGAAGCCGGCGTGGCCCTCGTTCGAGTGGAAGACGGTCGGCGCTGCGGCGCCCGTGAGGCGCGCCCAGACCGCGAGCGCGCGGACGCCGCCGATGCCGAGCAGCAGCTCCTGCTCGAGCCGCTGCTCGCCCGCGCCGCCGTAGAGGCGGTCGGCGACGAGCCGCAGCTCGTCGGCGTTCTCGTGGATGTTCGTGTCGAGCAGCAGCAGCGGCACGCGCCCGACCGTCGCCTGCCAGATGCGCGCGTGCAGGGTGCGCCCGCCCGGCAGCGCGAGCGCGACGGTCGCGTGGCGGCCGTCGGCCTCGCGGAGGATCGTGAGCGGCAGCCCGTCGGGGTCGAGCACGGGGTAGGACTCCTGCTGCCATCCCTCGCGGCTGATCGCCTGGCGGAAGTAGCCCGCCTGGTAGAAGAGCCCGACGCCGACGATCGGCACGCCGAGGTCGCTCGCGGCCTTGAGGTGGTCGCCCGCGAGGATGCCGAGGCCGCCCGAGTACTGCGGCAGGGCGCTCGTGATGCCGAACTCCGGCGAGAAGTACGCGATCGACTCCGGCGCGCCCTCGAGCGACTGGTACCACCGCGCCTGCGACAGGTAGTCGTCGAGGTCGTCGGCGAGGGCGTCGACGCGCGCGACGAAGGCCTCGTCGGCGGCGAGCGCCTCGAGGCGCTCGGAGCCGACCCAGCCGAGCAGCTGCACGGGGTCGTGCCCCGTGGCGCGCCAGCCCTCGAGCGAGATCTCGCGGAAGAGCTCGCGCGTGGGCTCGTGCCACGACCACCGCAGGTTCGACGCGAGCGCGTCGAGCCTCGCGAGGCGGGCGGGGAGGGACGTGCGGACGGTGAACTTGCGGATCGCTCTCACGCGCCAGAGCCTAGTGGCGGCTGGTGTCCGCATGCAGGCGCGCTCGCTAGGGTCGGATCGTGGCGAAGCAGATGGATGTCCTGTCCGGCCGGATCCCCGTGCTCGACCTGTCCCCGCAGCAGCCGGGCGACCGGTTCCCGGCGAAGGCGGTGGTCGGCGACGTCGTGCCCTTCGAGGCCGCGGCGTTCCGCGAGGGCCACGACCGCATCGGCGTGACCCTCGTGCTGCGCTCCCCCGCCGGCCACGAGCAGCGCCACCCGATGCTGCCGCTCGGCGACGGCCTCGACCGGCACCGCGCGCTCGCGCGCGTCGACGAGCAGGGCGTGTGGTCGTGGCACGTCGAGGCGTGGGCCGACGAGTGGGCGACCTGGCACCACAACGCCGAGATCAAGATCGCCGCGGACATCGACGCCGAGCTCATGGCGACGATCGGCGCGCAGCTGCTGCGCCGCGCCGCCGACGAGGCGGCGCCCGCGGCGCCCGCAGCCTACCGCAGCCGCAGCGGCAGCGCCGGCGGCCGCTCCGCGGCTCGGCCTGCGCGCGAGCGGGCAGCGCCAGGGCGCGCCCAAGCCCGCAGCGAGCGCCGCCACCGCGGCACGGCCCGCGGCCGCGCCCCTGGCCGACGGGGCCGCCGTGCGCGACGCCGAGGTGCTGCGCGCCGCGGCCGACCGCCTCGCCGACCGCACGCATCCCGTGCTCGAGCGCTGGGCCGCGGTGAACGCGCCCGACGTGCTCGACGCCATGGAGCGCCGCAGGCCGCGCTCGCTCGTCACGGCCTCCGAGACGCTGCGGCTGCGCGTCGAGCGCACGCGCGCGGCCGTCGGCGCCTGGTACGAGCTCTTCCCGCGCTCCGAGGGGGCGGTGCGGAACCCCGACGGCACGTGGACCTCCGGCACCTTCCGCACGGCGGCGCAGCGCCTGCCCGCGGTCAAGGAGATGGGGTTCGACGTCGTCTACCTGCCGCCCGTGCACCCCATCGGCGAGGTCAACCGCAAGGGCCCGAACAACACCCTCACGCCGCAGCCCGGCGACCCCGGCAGCCCGTGGGCGATCGGCTCCAAGGACGGCGGGCACGACACGATCCACCCCGACCTCGGCACGGTCGACGACTTCCGCGCGTTCGTCGGCGCCGCGGCCGACCTCGGCCTCGAGGTGGCGATGGACCTCGCGCTGCAGGCCGCGCCCGACCACCCCTGGGTGCGCGAGCACCCCGAGTGGTTCACGACGCTCCCCGACGGCACGATCGCCTTCGCCGAGAACCCGCCGAAGAAGTACCAGGACATCTACCCCGTCAACTTCGACAACGACCCCGAGGGCATCGTCGCCGAGGTGCGGCGGATCCTCGACCAGTGGATCGGCTGCGGCGTGCGCATCTTCCGCGTCGACAACCCGCACACGAAGCCGCTGTGGTTCTGGGAGCTCGTCATCCGCGAGACGAACGCCCGCCACGGGGACATCGTCTTCCTCGCCGAGGCGTTCACGCGCCCGGCGATGATGCAGGCGCTCGGCAAGGTCGGCTTCCAGCAGTCCTACACGTACTTCGCGTGGCGCAACACGAAGGCCGAGCTCGAGGAGTACCTGCGCGAGGTCACCGGGCCGCAGGCGGCGTGGTTCAAGCCCGCGTTCTGGGTGAACACGCCCGACATCCTCACCGAGTACCTGCAGTTCGGCGGGGTGCCCGCCTTCAAGGTGCGCGCCGCGATCGCGGCCACCGCGGTGCCGACGTGGGGCATGTACGCGGGCTACGAGCTCATCGAGGACGTCGCGCGGCCCGGTGCCGAGGAGGCCATCGACAACGAGAAGTACGAGTACAAGGCGCGCGACTGGGCGAAGGCCGCCCGCAACGGCACGACGATCGCCCCGTACATCGCGAAGCTCAACGAGATCCGCGCGGCGCACCCCGCGATCCGGCAGCTGTGGGCGCTCGACGTGCACTGGTCGGACGACGACAGCGTGCTCGTCTACTCGAAGCGCGTCGAGGGGCGCTTCACCGAGAGCGGCGAGGATGACGTCATCCTCGTCGTCGCGAACGTCGACCCGCACTCGGTGCGCGAGACCACCGTGCACCTCGACCTGACGAAGCTGGGCCTGCAGCCGGGCGAGCAGTTCGAGGCGCACGACCTCATCACGGGCCAGACCTGGACCTGGAGCGACCACGACTTCGTCCGCCTCGACGCGTTCGTCGAGCCGGCCCACATCATCCACGTCCGGAAGGCGCGCGCATGATCCTCGACGAGCACGCGATCCAGCGGCTGACCGGCGGCGCCGACCCGCAGCCGCACGACACGCTGGGCGCCCACCAGGACGGCGACGGCCACGTCGTGCGCGCGACGCGCCACCTCGCGCGGGCCGTCACGGTCCTCGGCGCGACCGAGGCCGCGATGGCGCACGTCGGGCACGGGCTGTGGGAGGCGCGCCTCGATGGGCCCGTGGGCCCCTACCGCCTGCGCACCGAGTACGACGACGGCACCGTGGTCGAGGCCGACGACCCCTACCGCTTCACGCCGACCCTCGGCGAGCTCGACCTGCACCTGTGGCGGGAGGGCCGCCACGAGGAGGTCTGGAAGGTGCTCGGCTCGCGGCTGCGCGAGCACGAGGGCGTCGCGGGCGTCGCCTTCGCCGTCTGGGCGCCCAACGCGCACGCGGTGCGCATCGTCGGCGACTTCAACGACTGGGTGGGCCGCGCCCACCCGATGCGCACGATGGGCTCGAGCGGGGTGTGGGAGCTCTTCGTGCCCGGCGACCTCGAGCACCACGCGTACAAGTACGAGATCCTCACCGACGAGGGCTGGGTCAGCCGGGCCGACCCGATGGCCCGCTACACGGAGGTGCCGCCCGCGACGGCGTCGAAGATCGGCCGCAGCCGGTTCGCGTGGAGCGACGACGACTGGATGCGCTCGCGCGCCGCGCGCGACCCGCACGACGCCCCGATGTCGATCTACGAGCTGCACTTCGGCTCGTGGCGCCCCGGCCTCTCGTACCGCGAGATGGCCGACGCGCTCATCGAGCACCTCGAGGCCACGGGCTTCACCCACGTCGAGTTCCTGCCGCTCGCCGAGCACCCCTTCGGCGGTTCGTGGGGCTACCAGGTGACGGGCTACTACGCCCCCACGAGCCGCTTCGGCCACCCGGACGACCTCCGCTACCTCATCGACCGCCTCCACCGCGCCGGCTACGGCGTGCTCGTCGACTGGGTGCCCGGCCACTTCCCGAAGGACGAGTGGGCCCTCGCCCGCTTCGACGGCCGCGCGCTCTACGAGCACCCGGACCCGCGCCGCGGCGACCAGCCCGACTGGGGCACGCACGTGTTCGACTTCGGCCGCCCGGAGGTGAAGAACTTCCTCGTGGCGAACGCCGTCTACTGGATGGAGGAGTTCCACGTCGACGGCCTGCGCGTCGACGCCGTCGCGTCGATGCTCTACCTCGACTACTCCCGCAAGGACGGCGAGTGGCTGCCGAACGTCCACGGCGGCCGCGAGCACCTCGAGGCCATCGCGCTGCTGCAGGAGACCAACGCGACCGTCTACCGCCGGCACCCGGGCGTCGTCATGATCGCCGAGGAGTCGACCTCCTGGCCGGGCGTCACCCGCCCCACGGACGCCGACGGCCTCGGCTTCGGCATGAAGTGGAACATGGGCTGGATGCACGACACGCTCCAGTACATGGCGGTCGACCCGATGTACCGCTCGCACCACCACCACGACATCACGTTCTCGTTCCTCTACGCCTTCTCGGAGCAGTTCGTGCTGCCGATCAGCCACGACGAGGTCGTGCACGGCAAGGGCTCGCTGCTCGGCAAGATGCCGGGCGACCAGTGGCAGAAGCTCGCCTCCGTGCGCGCCTACCTGACGTTCATGTGGGCGCATCCCGGCAAGCAGCTGCTCTTCATGGGCCAGGAGTTCGGGCAGCCGAGCGAGTGGAGCGAGGCGCGAGGCCTCGACTGGTGGATCCTCGACCAGCCGATGCACCGCGGCCTCATGGGCCTCGTGGCGCAGCTCAACCGGGTCTACCGCGACCACGAGGCGCTGTGGCAGCGCGACAACGAGCCCGGCGGCTTCGAGTGGATCGACGGCGGCAACTCCTCCGACAACCTCATCGCGTTCCTCCGCTGGGGCGAGGGCGAGGACCCGATCGCGGCGGTCGTG
Organism: Agrococcus sp. SL85; assembly: GCF_026625845.1. Taxonomy (NCBI): domain Bacteria; kingdom Bacillati; phylum Actinomycetota; class Actinomycetes; order Micrococcales; family Microbacteriaceae; genus Agrococcus; species Agrococcus sp. SL85. Next base: position 1,992,706 of record NZ_CP113066.1, on the reverse strand, counting down.
AACTTCTCGGGCCGCCCCATCGAGGGCTACCGCCTGGGCCTGCCCTTCGCGGGCGAGTGGGAGGAGCTCGTGAACTCCGACGCGACGGAGTTCGGCGGCTCAGGGATGGGCAACCTCGGCTCGGTGCGCGCGAGCGACGAGGCGTGGAACGGGCGTCCCGCGTCCGCGACCATCACCGTGCCGCCGCTCGCCGGCCTGCTCCTGCGGCCGAAGCGCTGACAGCATGCGGCGAGGGCCCCGCGCGATGCGGGGCCCTCGCCGCATGCTCGCGCGCGTCGGTCAGTAGAGCAGCGTCGTGAGGCGCCGGCGCGCGGCCGCGACCCGCGGGTCGTCGAGGCCCACGATCTCGAAGTGGTCGAGCAGGCGCAGCCGCACGTCCTGCTTCGCGTCGCCCGCGAGCGTCGCCATGAGGTCGAGCAGGCGCAGGAAGGCGTCCTCGACATGGCCGCCGGAGAGGTCGAGGTCGGCGACGAGCATCTGCGCCGCGACGTCGTCGGGCGCGCCGCCCGCGGCGGCCCGCACCTCGTCGGCGCCCTTGCCCTGCAGGCGCTCGAGCAGGCGCACCTGCGCGAGGCCCGCGATCGCCTCCGCGTCGCGCGGGTTCTGCGCGATCGCCTTCTCGAAGGCGGCGATCGCCGTCGGCAGGTCGCCGGCCTCGAGCGCGTCGTACGCCTCCTGGTGCAGCGGCGGCACGGGGTCCGGCTCGGGCTCGGCGGGCGCCGCTGCGCCCTCCACCGGCACGCGGCCCGTCACGCCCTGCTGCTCGGCGAAGGCGAGCACCTGCTCGAGCACGTCGCGCACCTGCTCCTCCGGGATCGCCTCCGTGAACAGCGGCACGGGGCGGCCGCCGATGACGGCGGCGACCGTCGGGATCGACTGCGCCTGGAACGCCTGCACGAGCTGCGGGTTGGCGTCGGCGTCGATCTTCGCGAGCACGAGGCGGCCCTCGTAGCCGGCCACGAGGCGCTCGAGCATGGGCGAGAGCTGCGTGCACGGCCCGCACCACTCGGCCCAGATGTCGACGATGACGGGCACCTGGTTCGAGAGCTCGACGACCGCGCCGAACTCGGCGTCGGCGATGTCGACGATCACGCCGGGCGCGCCCTGGGCGCCGCCCTCGGCGGACTGCTGCTGCGGCTGCGCGGGCTGCGCGTGGCGCGCCGCGAGCGCGGACAGATCGACCGCGCCCCCCATCGAAGGCAGCTGCTGCTCTGCGGTCATCGTCCCATCTCCCTCGCTGCGAGCAGCGCCTGGCTGTAGCCGACCACCTGCACGCGAGCGCCCTCGGGAGCGTCGGCGGGCGGGATCGACAGCAGGAGCTGCACCTGGTACTGCGTCTCGATGCCCGATTCTGAGTCCTCGACGCCGGACAGGACGCCGGCACCCGCCCCGGCCGAGATCGTGACGCCCTCCTCCTTCGGCGTGGTGCGCTGCGTCTCCACGTAGGAGGTCGCGAGGAGCACGCCGCCGTCGTTCGTCACGAGCAGCAGCGGCGGCTGCTCGTCCTCAGCGGCGGACCACTCGAGGTTCGACAGCTCGAACTCCGGCTTCGCGATCTGCTCGTCCTTGAACGTCCTGCCGATCACCGCGTCGAGCGGATCCTCCTCGGCGAACCATGCGGCGTACTCGGAGTCCTGGCCCCGCAGCAGGAAGTCGGCGTAGGCCATCGTCACCTGGCTCGGCCGCTGCTGCAGCAGCGGCGTGTCCTGCGGGAGGCTCGCCGCGCCGATCGTCGGGCTCGCCACCGGCGGGAGCTGCACGCCGGAGACGAGGCTCGTCTGGTACACGAGGCGGTAGTTCGTGCGGGCGCTCGCCTGCTCGAACATGAGGGCGGCCTGCGTCTGCGTCTCGTCCTGCCAGCCGACCACGGCGAGCACCGTGCGCGGCCAGGTCTCCGTCTGCTGCGGCAGCAGCAGCTCGATCTCGCCGTCGGGGATGCCCGTCGCGGCGGGGAGCTCGCCGTCGGCCGCCCGCACCTCGTAGTTGGTGCGACGCGCGTCGAGCATCGGCCCCCCGATCCGCGTGGAGGCGGCGTCACCGTCGAGGGCCTCATCGGCCGAAGCTGCGACCTCGCGCGTGTCCTCGAGGATGCGCGAGAACTGGTTCTCGGTGACGGCGACCGGGGGCAGCGTGTCCTCGAGGCTCGTGGGCGTGGGCTCCGCCTCGGTCGTCGACGGCTCGGCGCTCGGCCAGTACTGCGGCCCGCAGCCCGTGAGCGCGACGACGGCGGCGGCCGGCAGCGCGACGAGCCCGAGGCGGCGGCGGAGGCTCGGTCGTGCCGCCCGGCGCTCGGCCGTGCCCGGGCGCTCCCGGCGCTCGGCGTCGGGGGCGCGGCCGTCGGCCTCGGCGCCCTGCGCCGGGTCCTCGGCCTCGGGTGCCCCGGGCGTCGCGGTCCCGGCGTCTGCGCCCTCAGGCGTCGCGGCGTCCGCGTCGTCCGGGCGCTGCTGCTCGACGGGCTCCGCGGCACCCGCCTCGATGGCGCGCTGCGGTCGCGGCAGCCCCTCACGGGCCTCGCGCTGCAGCGCGCGGCGCTCCGCGCGGCTCAGGCTCGCGGTGCGAGCGGCGCTGCGGGCCGCGACGGCGTCGGTGGCTGCGGAGCGCGAGCAGGAAGAGCAGCAGCGCGAGGGCGAGGAGCACGAGCCCTGCCGTGATGAGCGGCCCGAAGAGCGGCGTCTTCGCGTCGAAGGGCCACTCGACACGCACGTCGGCGGGAGCCGCGGCGCCCGGCTCGCCCGCGATCGCGATCGAGTAGCCGACGGGCAGGTCGACCGCGAAGCGCACCTCGCCGTCGCCCACGTGCTCCTCGATCCACATGTCGTTGCCGGCGAGCGCGGGGAGCTCGGCGTCCTCGCCCCCCGAGCGCTGCAGCTCGAGCCGGTCGGAGGCGTCGATCGCGACGGTGCCGTGGGCGGACTCGCCGACCCAGCCCTCGACGTCGTGGTCGCGGCCGACGACCGCGGTGACCTGGCCCTCGCCGCGCACGACGACCGCCTGGCGGCCGTCGTGGGCGTTCATGACGTCGCCGCCGAGCACGAGCACGGGCACGTCGGCCGTCTCCTCGAGCTGCGCGACGATCGTGTCCGGCGGGGCCCAGATCGTGCGCTGGGCGACCCCGAGGCCGAGCAGCACGAGCGAGAGCACGAGGCTCACGGCCGCGAGTACGTATCGCACGGGTCAGAGGTCCTTTCACGCTCGCCGGCGGGTCCGGCGGGCCGTCGCGGGCGACGGCACGGAGCGGGCAAGCCTCCAGGGTACCGACGGCACCCGTGCGCTGCCAAGCCCGCACCTGTGCCAGAGCGCTCCTCCGCTGCCGCGCGCCTGGGCGGGCCGCCCGGGGCGCGCGCCTAGGATGCCGAGCGTGAAGATCAAGAACGGCTTCCTGCTCGGGCTCGTCGGCGGCCTGGGCGTGCTGCTCGCGATCGTCATCGGCGTCGCGGTGCAGCAGGTGAGCACCGTGCTCGTCTGGGCCTTCGCGGGCATCTTCCTCGCGCTCGGCATCGAGCCGCTCATCCAGTTCCTCATCCGGCGCCGCTTCCCGCGCTGGGCGGCCGTGCTCACGGTCTTCGTGCTCATCGTCGGCGCGCTCGTGGGCGCCATCTGGCTCATCGTGCCGACGATCGTCGCCCAGTTCTCGACGCTGGTGCAGTCGATCGTGCGCGAGATCGAGGGCGGCGCGCTCGACAACGTGCGCGACTGGGTCGAGACGACGTTCCCCGCCATCGACATCGATCTCATCATCGAGCAGGTCACGGGCGCGATCACCGACCCCGAGACCTGGTCGACGCTGCCCCCGTGGGTCGCGAACATCACCTCGGGCCTCGTGACGGGCCTCGGCCAGGTCGCCTTCGCCATCGGCGGCGGCCTCATCGTGGTCGTGCTCATGCTCTACTTCACGGGCTCGATGCCCTCGCTCAAGTCGGGCATGTACCGCCTGGTCCCGGCGACCTCGCGCCCGAAGTTCATCGAGATCGCCGAGCAGATCATGCGCTCCGTCGGCCGCTTCGTGCTCGGCCAGGCCGGGCTCGGCCTCCTGAACGGCATCCTGTCGTTCGCGGTGCTCTCGATCGTCGGCTCGCAGCTGGCGGGCGTCTACGCCTTCCTCGCGCTCATCGCCTCGACCATCCCGCTCGTCGGCACCATCTCGGCGTCGGTCGTGATCTCGCTGCTCGTGCTGCTGCTCGACGGCCCCGAGACCGCGCTGCCCGTGGCGATCTGGTACCTGATCTACATGCAGCTCGAGGCCTACGTGATCAGCCCGCAGATCATGAACCGCGCGGTGAAGGTGCCGGGCGTCGTCGTCGTGCTCTCGGCGCTCATCGGCGGCACGCTGCTCGGCATCCTCGGCGCGCTCGTCGCGATCCCGGTCGCCGCGGCGGTGCAGCTGATCCTCAAGGAGGTCGTCATACCGAGGCAGGACGCGAAGTAGGGCGGGGCGCCGCGGGCCTCAGCTCGCGCGCCAGCACCCCGGGTGCCAGTGCCGCCGGTCCTCGATCGCGCGATCGCCGAAGATCGAGTCGGCCCGCCACACGACGAGGTGGGGCATCTGCGGCGGGATCGTGCCGCCGCAGCCGGGGCACGCGTAGTCCTTGACGGCCGATCGGGCACCGATCGGCTGCACGTGCCACTCGGCGCCCGCGCGGTGCTCCACGCGCGCGACGCCCTGCAGCAGGCGGTCGACGTCGAGCGGCACGTGCTCCCCGCCGCGCCGGCGGGGGCGCCGCGAGGGCATCAGTACCAGCCGACGGACTGCGAATGGCCCCAGGCTCCGCAGGGCGTGCCGTAGCGGCCGGCGATGTAGCCGAGGCCCCACTGGATCTGCGTCACGGGGTTCGTGCGCCAGTCGCCGCCGACGGAGCCCATCTTCGAGCCGGGCAGCGCCTGCGGGATGCCGTACGCGCCGCTCGAGGCGTTCTGCGCGTAGACGTTCCAGTTCGACTCCTTCTGCCACAGGCTGTACAGGCAGGAGTACTGGTCGTCGCCCCATCCGCGGGCGCGCACGAGATCGCGCGCGATCGCCTGGGCGCTGCCGGGATCCGGCGCCGCGACCGCGGGGATGCTGATCGAGGCCGCCGAGGAGCCGCCGGACGCCGGGGCGGCAGCGACGGGCTCCGGCGTGGGCGTCGGGGTCGGGGTGTGGACGACGATGGTGTCGCGCACGAACGCCGCCTGCTCGCCCGTGACCTCGCCGAGGGCCTGGCCGGGACGCTGCTCGCTCTGCAGCGAGGCGGGCTCGGCCATCACCTGCGCGGAGGGCGTCGCGGCGACCGAGACGAGCGCGATGCCCGCGACGGCGAGCAGCGCGAGGCCCGAGAGCACGCCACGGGTGCGCGTCGAGCGCGCGCGGGAGCCTCCGGGACGGGTGAACACGATCGTCGACGGTATCACGGTTCGGTAACGACGCCCAGGGCCGGCGGGCTCGGGCGCCCGCCCCTCGCGTCCCGCGCGGTCAGCGCACCGCGAGCATGAGGCTGACGACGGTGTCGAGCAGCTGGTCGACCTCGTCCTCGTCGTAGCCGCCGAACTGCGGGTCGAACTGCACCGTGCGCACCTCGCGCGGCGACATGTCGGGCCCGTCGGAGAGATAGTCGGCGATGCGGGCCGCGAAGCGGTCGACCTCGGCGACGCGGTAGCCGCGCGAGATGCGGCTGACCCTGCGGAAGCGCTCCTGGTCGGGCCGGCGCAGCAGCGCGAGGGTCTCCTCGGCGCGCTCGCGCACCTTCGCGAACCAGGCGGCCTCGCCGTGCTCGAGCACGCCCCGCTCGTGCTCGCGCCGCGCGAAGGCCTCCTCGAGGCGCTCGAGCGCGGCGTCGACGTGGGCGGGCGAGTAGCCGCCCTTCTGCATGGAGAAGCTCATGCGGCGGATCGCCGAGGAGTCGATGGCCGTGGCCGCGCGGACGTCGGTCGCGTACGCGCGACGCGCGTCCTCGAGGAAGTCCTCGACCTGCTCGATGTCGTAGCCGGGCTGCGATCGGCGGGCTCTCGGGAACGTGCTCATCGTCACCATCATGCCAGCGGCGCGCGGGCTCAGGCGTGCACGATCTGGAAGAGGGCCATCATGACGACCGCGCTCGGCAGGATCGAGTCGAGGCGATCGAGGAAGCCGCCGTGGCCCGGCAGGAACGAGCCGATGTCCTTGATGCCGAGGTCGCGCTTGATGATCGACTCGGCGAGGTCGCCCACCGTCGCGGTCACGACGAGCAGCCCGGCGAGCACGATGCCGAACCACCACTCCTGGCCCAGCATGAGGATCGAGAGCGGGATGCCGGCGGCGGTCGCCGCGAGGGCGCCGCCCGCGAGGCCCTCCCAGGTCTTCCCGGGGCTGATGCGGGGCGCGAGCTTGGTGCGCCCGAGCCACACGCCGACCGCGAGCGCTCCGGTGTCGATGACCGTGGTCATGATGATCATCGCGAGCGTCCACCACTCGCCGCCGTCCTGCGCCGTCAGCAGCACCGCGAAGGCGCCCAGCACCGCGACGTAGGCGATGCAGAGCGCGCCGCCCGCGACGTCCTGCAGCACCGCGCGCCCGCCCCGGCGCGTCGCGGGATCCGCGAGCTCGACGAGCCGCACGACGGCGACCACCGCGATCGCGCCGAGCGTCGACCACCACAGGCCCGCCGGGCCCAGGAAGTACGTGATCGGCAGGATCGCGCAGCCCAGCAGCACGAGCGGGATGCGAGGCACGTCGCGCCCGGCGAAGCGCAGCGCGCTCGCGAGCTCGTACAGCGCGAAGCCCACGAGGGCTGTGGCGAAGACCAGGAACAGCGCCTTGACCCACAGGAGGCTCGCGAGCAGGCCGCCGCCGAGCGCGAGCGCGATGAGCACCGCGGCCGCGAGGTCGCGGCCCGTGCGCTTGTTCACGCGCGCCCGCGTCGCCTCGATCTGGTCGCGCGCGGCGTGGATCTGCGCCTGGATCTGCGCCTCGATCTCGGCGGCGCTGCGATGCTGCTCCTTGGGCACGCGCTGCCTCCGGATCACCGTGCTGGCCCCAGGTCGGTCAGACCTCGAGGAGCTCGGCTTCCTTCTTCTTCAGGGCGTCGTCGATGGCCTCGACGGCCTTCTTCGTCTCGGCCTCGAGCTCCTTCTCGGCGCGGGCGATCTCGTCGTCGCCCACCTCGCCCGTGAGCTTGTCGAGGTCGGTCATCGCCTGGCGGCGGACGTTGCGGAGCGCGACGCGGGCCTGCTCGGCCTTGTCCTTGACGATCTTCACGTAGTCCCTGCGGCGCTCCTCGGTGAGCTCCGGCATGACCACGCGGACGATCGAGCCGTCGTTCGAGGGGCTGACGCCCAGGTGGGGCGCGTTGACGATCGCGCGCTCGATCTCCTTGAGCGCGCTCTTGTCGAAGGGCGTGATGACGAGCGTGCGCGCGTCGGGCTGCTGGAAGCCGGCGAGCTGCACGAGCGGCGTCGGCGAGCCGTAGTAGTCGACGTTGAGCCGCTGGAACAGCGCGGGGTTCGCCCGGCCGGCGCTCACCGTCGCGAAGTCGTCCTTGGCGACCTCGATCGACTGGGCCATCTTCTCCTTGGCCGAAGCCAGAACGTCGCTGATCACGGGGTTCCTTCCGTCGTGTCGAGTGTATGCGAGGGCGGGCTGGATGCTCAGGCGCGCACGAGCGTGCCGACGGGCTCGCCCAGGATCGCGCGCGTGAGCTGGCGCTCGCCCTCCATGCCGAACACCCGCATCGGCATCCGGTTGTCCATGCAGAGGCTGAAGGCCGTGGAGTCGACCACCTTGAGGCCGCGCACGAGCGCGTCCTGGTAGGTGATCTCGTCGAAGCGCGTCGCCTCGGGATCCTGCTTGGGGTCGGCCGAGTAGACGCCGTCGACGCCGTTCTTGGCGACGAGCACCTGCACCGCGTCGATCTCGAGCGCACGCTGCGCCGCGACCGTGTCGGTGGAGAAGTAGGGCAGCCCGGCGCCGGCGCCGAAGATCACGACGCGGCCCTTCTCGAGGTGGCGCTCGGCGCGGCGCGGGATGTAGGGCTCGGCGACCTGCGTCATCTGGATGGCCGACTGCACGCGCGTCTCGGCGCCCGCCTGCTCGAGGAAGTCCTGCAGCGCGAGCGCGTTCATGACGGTGCCGAGCATGCCCATGTAGTCGGCGCGGCCGCGGTCAATGCCGCGCTTGCTGAGCTCCGCGCCGCGGAAGAAGTTGCCGCCGCCCACGACGATCGCGATCTCGACGGTCTCGCTCGCCTCGGCGATCTGGCGGGCGATCGACTGCACGACGTCGGGGTCGACGCCCAGGCTGCCCGCGCCGAACGACTCGCCCGAGAGCTTCAGGAGGACTCTGCGGCGCGGGGTGGTCGGCATGGGTCCTCCAGATCGGGGATGGCGACCCGGGCGCGGGCCGTCCACGAGCCTACCCTGTCGGGCGCGGCCGCCGGCCCGTGCTCGGCGGGGCGCCGGCGCCGAGACCGCCCTCGCGCCGTGCCCGCGCACGACGGAGGCCCGGGCCTGCACTCGCCCCGGCCCGGGCCCCGGATGCGGCAGAGGCCCGGGGTCTCCCCCGGGCCTCTGGTGCTGCGGATCGTGCCTACGCGCCGACCTTGAAGCGGGCGAAGCCGGTGACCGTGAGGCCTGCGGCCTCGAGCACCTTGGCGACCGACTGCTTGTTGTCGCGAGCGTAGTCCTGGTCGAGCAGGACGATCTGCTTGAAGAAGCCCGTGAGGCGGCCCTCGATGATCTTCGGAAGGGCGCCCTCGGGCTTGCCCTCGCCGAGCGCGATCTCGGTGACGAGCGCGCGCTCCTTCTCGATGGCGTCGGCCGGGACCTCGTCGCGCGTGACGTAGGTCGGGTCGAACATCGCGATGTGCTGCGCGACGGCGCGGGCCGTGTCGGCGTCCGAGCCCTCGTAGGCCACGACGACGCCGACCTGCGGGGGCAGGTCCTTCGACGTGCGGTGCAGGTACACGGCGCGCTCGGCGCCCGCGATGCGGGCCACCTTGGTGAGCTCGACCTTCTCGCCGATGGTGGCGGCCTGCTCCTCGATGACCGACTGCACGGTGCCCGACTCCGCCGGGGCGGCGAGCGCCGAGGCCACGTCGGTGGCGCCGGCGGCGGCGACCGCCGCGACGACCTTCTCCGCGAGCGCGATGAACTTCTCGTTCTTCGCGACGAAGTCCGTCTCGCAGCCGAGCGCGATGAGCGTCGTGGCGCCCTCGCCCTCCGCGGCGGCGACGAGGCCCTCGCTCGTGGAGCGGTCGGCACGCTTCGCGTTGCCCTTGGCGCCCTTGAGGCGCAGGATCTCGGTGGCCTTCTCGACGTCGCCGCCGGCCTCCTCGAGCGCAGCCTTCGTGTCGCTCATGCCCGTGCCGAGCTGCTCGCGCAGCATCTTGAGGTCGGCGATGCTGATGGATGCCATGTGGTGCGCTCCCCTTACTTGGCGTCGGACGCCGCGGCGTCCTCGGTGGTCTCGGCGGCGGGCGCCTCGGCCTCGGCGGCGGGGGCCTCGGCGGCCTCGGCCTCAGCGGCGGGAGCCTCGGCGGCGGGGGCCTCAGCGGCCTCCTCGGCGGGCGCCGGGTTCTCGAGGAGCTCGCGCTCCCACTCGGCCATGGGCTCGGCCTCGGCCTCGGCACCGCCGTGGCGCTGCATGAGGCCCTCGGCGGCCGCGTCGGCCACGATCTTCGTGAGCAGCGCGACCGAGCGGATGGCGTCGTCGTTGCCCGGGATCGGGAACTGCACGTCGTCGGGGTCGCAGTTCGTGTCGAGGATGGCGATGACCGGGATGCCCAGCTTCTTCGCCTCGTCGACCGCGAGGTGCTCCTTGTTGGTGTCGACGATCCAGATCGCCGAGGGCGTGCGCTGCAGGTTGCGGATGCCGCCCAGCGACTTCTGCAGCTTGAGCAGCTCGCGCCGCTTGAGCAGGAGCTCCTTCTTCGTGTAGCCCTGCGTGGTGTCGTCGAAGTCGATCTCCTCGAGCTCCTTCATGCGGCCGAGGCGCTTGGAGACCGTGTTGAAGTTCGTGAGGAGGCCGCCCAGCCAGCGCTGGTTGACGTAGGGCTGGCCCACGCGCGTCGCCTGCTCGGCGATCGACTCCTGGGCCTGCTTCTTCGTGCCCACGAAGAGGATCGTGCCGCCGTGCGAGACGGTCTCCTTGACGAAGTCGTACGCCTTGTCGATGTAGGCGAGCGACTGCTGGAGGTCGATGATGTAGATGCCCGAGCGCTCCGTGAAGATGAAGCGCTTCATCTTGGGGTTCCAGCGACGGGTCTGGTGCCCGAAGTGGACGCCGCTGTCGAGCAGCTGGCGAGTGGTGACGACGGCCATGGCCGCCTCCTTCTTCTGTTCCGGTTGCCGGCGCGGCCGGACGGCCGTGCCCCTGGCGCCCTGACGCGCTCCCGCCGCACGCCAGGCAGGAGCCTGGTGCGAGGACCGAGTGGGAGTGCCGCCGTGATGGACGCGCGAAGTCACCGCGCACGCGCGATGCCCGACCATGCTACACCGGCGGGGCCCGCTCGGACGACCCCGCTCTCCACCGCGCTCCCCGTCGCGGCGCGGCAGGCGGCGCCGACGCGGCACCCTCGGCGCATGCGATCCTTCGCCCTCCTGCTGCTCGCCGCCGGCGCCTGGCTCTGGCCCGTGCCGCCGGGCGCCGTCGAGCGGCCCTTCGACCCGCCCGCCCACGCCTACGGCCCCGGCCATCGCGGCATCGACCTCGCCGCCTCGCCGGGCGACGCCGTGCTCGCGCCCGCCGACGGGGTCGTGCGCTTCGCGGGGATGGTGGCGGGCAGGCCCGTCGTGTCGATCGACCACGCCGACGGCCTCGTGTCCTCCTTCGAGCCCGTGGAGCCCGCGGTGGCCGAGGGCGAGGCGGTCGCGCGGGGCGACCGCATCGGCACGCTGCTCGCGGGCCACGGCGACGGCTCGGCGCTGCACCTCGGCGCGCGGCTCGGGGGCGCCTACGTCGATCCGCTGCCGCTGCTGGGCCGCGAGCGGCCCGTGCTGCTGCCGCTCGGCCCCGAGCGGAAGCGCGCCGACGACGACGCCCGGGCGTCGCCGCCCGGCGCGAGGGGCGATGCGCTGCGCGCTACGCCCTGGGGTGCGCCGTCCGGTACGCCTCCGTGAGCCGGTCGAGCGAGACGTGCGTGTAGATCTGCGTCGTGCCGAGGCTCGCGTGCCCGAGCAGCTCCTGCACCGCGCGGAGGTCGGCGCCGCCGTCGAGCAGGTGGGTCGCGGCCGTGTGCCGCAGCGCGTGCGGCCCGTGCGGGCCTCCGCCGGGCGCGCCCTCGAGCAGGCGCGTGACGAGCCTCGTGCACGCGCCGCTGGCCGAGCCTGCCGCCCCGCGACCCGAGCAGGAGCGCCGCGCCGCTGGCCTCGCGCGCGAGCCTGGGGGCGGCCGATGCGCAGCCAGTCGACGACCGCGTCGAGCGCCGGCCGGCCGAAGGGCACGACTCGCTCCTTCGCGCCCTTCCCGGTGACGCGCACCGTGAGCCGCTCGAGGTCGACGTCGTCGACGTCGAGCCCGACGAGCTCGCTCACCCGCAGCGCGCTCGCGTACAGCAGCTCGACCACCGCGAGGTCGCGGAGCGCGGCGGCATCGCCCTCGGCGGCCTCGGCGGCGAGGCCCGCGAGCATCGCGTCCATCGCGGGTCGCGCGACGACGCGCGGCAGGTGCCTGTCGAGCTTCGGCGACCGGAGCCGCCCGCCGAGGTCGTCGCCGCGGTCCTCCTCCGGGCCGTGCGCGGCGATCCAGTGGGCGAGCCCCCTGACAGCGGCGCCGCGGCGGGCGATCGTGGCCTTGGCGAGCCCCGCCTCCGAGGCCTCGAAGAGCCAGTCGCGCACGGCGTCGAGGTCGAGCTGCGCTGTCGAGGCGATGCCCGCCGCGGCGCAGTGCGCCGCGAGGCCCTCGAGGTCGCCGCGGTAGGCGCGCACCGTGTGCGGCGAGCTGCCGCGCTCGCGCGCCAGGTGCACGAGGTAGCCCTCGACGGCCTCCTGGAGCTGCACGTCCACCGCCTAGTCCGGCTTCCGGCTGAAGCGCTCCGCGCGCTCCGCAGGGTCCATGGCGGCCAGACGCTCGGCGAGCTCGGCGGGGATCGACTCCCGCGAGGGGTGCGGGAGGGCGGGCACGACCGAGTGCGCGACGCGGTCGGCGTAGACCTCGAGCAGGGTGAAGGTCTGCGCGGCGTCGATGCCGTGCATCGCGGGCGGCGGGCCGCCGAGGTCGTCGGCGTAGCTCGTGGCGCCCGCGAGCACGACGGGGACGCCCGCGAGCGTGCCCGAGCCGTCGATGTGGAGGTGCCCCGAGAGGATCGCGCGCACGCCGCGGTCCCGGACGAGCTCGGCGAGGCGAGCCTCGTCGCGGAACTCGAGCAGCCGCATGAGCCTGCTCCGGTACGGCAGCGGCGGGTGGTGCACGACGAGCAGCGTGCCGAGCTCGGGCGGATCGGCGAGCGCGGCGTCGAGCCATGCGTCCTGGCCGGGGTCGAAGCCGCCGTGGTGCCAGCCGGGGAGGCTCGAGTCGAGCACCACGATGCGGAGGCGACCGAGGTCGAGCACGTGATCGATGGGCGCCGCGCCCTCGCCCGGCAGCCCCAGCGCCGCGCGCATCGGGGCGCGCTCGTCGTGGTTCCCGGCCGCCCAGGCGATGGGCACGCCGAGCGCGGCGGCGACGGGCTCGAGGATCTCGCGCGCGAGGGCGTAGGCCTCCGGCTCCCCGCGGTCGGCGACGTCGCCGGAGACGACGATCACATCGGCGTCGCGGGCCGCGACGCCGAGCCGGGCGGCGACGTCGCGCAGGTGGCCCTCGGTGTCGACGAGGCCCGCGAGCGGCGCGCCGCCTGCGAGCAGATGGGTGTCGCTCAGGTGGACGATGACGGCCTCGGGGGCCGGATGCTGGCCGTGCACGGGCTCAGGCTAGCCGTCGCCCGTGGGCGCGCGCGCAGTGCCGCGCGGCGCGCGCCGTTCGTGCCGCGCGCCCTCCGGACGCTGGTAGGTTGCTCGCGTGATGAGGCTCCCGTTCGCGACGTCGCGCGAGATCGCAGCGCTCCGCCGCGCCAACGAAGCGCTTGCCGAGCAGCTCGAGGAGGTCAACCGTCGCCTCAAGGAGCTCAACAAGCGCGTGCTGCCAGGGCACGCCCGCGGCTTCCACCATCACGTCGCGATCGGCGAGCGTTGCCGAATCGATCCGACGGTGAAGTTCCTCTCCGAGCTCGACTCGGACAAGGAGGTCCGGGTCGGCGACGAGGTGACGATGTACGGCGAGACCGAGGTCGTTGGCCCGGTCACGATCGGCCGAGGCACGTTCATGAACCGCTCGTGCTACATCCGCCAGAACACCACGATCGGCGAGCGCGTCAACCTCGGTCCCTTCGTGAAGCTCATCACCGACGGCCACGAGGTGGGTGGGCGCGAGCGTCGTGCGGGCCGCAACGTCTGGCCGCCGATCGTCATCGGGGACGGCGCGTGGATCGGTGCGGGCGCGATCGTGCTCGGCGGCGTGACGATCGGGGCAGGCACGATCGTGGCGGCCGGCGCGGTGGTCACGAAGGACCTGCCGCCGAACGTCATCGCCGGCGGGGTGCCCGCGCAGGTCATCCGCCCGATCGTCGACGACGACGACCGGGCGGCGGCAGCGGCCGACGCGTCCTAGGTCGCGCGCACCCAGCCGCTCCCCCGCGCCGCCAGCTGCGCGCCGAGCTCGAGGAGCGCGAGCGAGGCCGACACGTCGCCGGGCGCGAGGCCCGTGCGGACGGCGAGCTCGTCGACGCCCCGCGCCGCACGGCTCGAGAGCGCGTCGAGCACGCGCTCCTCGTCGGCGGTCATCCCCGAGAGCGCGGGCTGCTCGGGCTGCGGGCCGTCCACGAGCTCGAGCACGTCCTCGGCCCGCTCCACGGGCGCCGCACCGTAGTCGCGCAGCAGCCGGTGGCACCCGGCGCTGCCGCCGCTCGTGACGGGCCCGGGCACCGCGCCGAGCGGCCGGCCGAGCGTCGCCGCGTGGCCCGCGGTGTTGATCGAGCCCGAGCGCGCCCCCGCCTCGACCACGACCGTCGCGGTCGCGAGCGCGGCGATGAGCCGGTTGCGGGCCAGGAACCGCCAGCGCGTCGGGGGCGTGCCGCAGGGCGCCTCCGCGACGACGCACGCCGTCTGCGCCACCCGCTGCAGCAGCTCGTCGTTCCCCGCAGGGTAGAAGCGGTCGAGGCCGCCCGCGAGCACGGCGATGGTCGTGCCCGCAGAGGCGAGCGCCGCGCGGTGCGCGGTGCCGTCGATGCCGTACGCACCGCCCGAGACGATCGCGAGGCCGCGGTCGACGAGGCCGCCCGCGAGCTGCGCCGTGACGAGCTCGCCGTAGCCGGAGGAGGCGCGCGAGCCCACGAGCGCCGCCGAGCGGTCGGCGGTCGCGAGCACGCCGGGATCGCCTCGCACCCAGAGCGCGGCGGGCGCGTGCGGGCCGAGGTCATCGAGTTGCGACGGCCAGGCGGCGTCGCCCGGCACGACGAGCCGCTGTCCGAAGGCGGCCGCCTGCGCGAAGGCGGAGAGCATCCGCTCCGCGCCGAGCCGGGGCGCCCATCGCTGCAGCGCAGCAGGCAGCAGCGCGCCGAGCCTCCGGGTCGTCGACGGCCGCGAGCCAGGCGGCGGGCGCCGCGCCCTCGACGAGCAGCGCGAGGGCGGGCTCGTCGCCGAGCGCGGCGCGGACGCCGCCGGCCGCGCCGTCGCCCGGCTCGGGCAGCACGGTCCAGGCGCCCGCGGCGAAGCGCGCGGCGAGCGCGCCGTCGTCGTCGGGGGCGCCCTCGGGCAGCACCGGCGCGACGGCTGCGCGGAGGCGGTCGGCGGGCACGCGGAACGCGCTCATGCGGGGATCCCGGTGCGGAAGGCGAGCGCGCGTCCGATGTGCGCGCGCGAGGGTGCGGGGGCGTCGTCGAGGTCGGCGAGCGTGAAGGCGACGCGGACCGCGCGGTCCATGCCGCGCATCGTGAGCGCGCCGCGCTGCACGGCCTCCTCGAGCGGCTCGACCACGGTGCGCTCGAGCGGGGCGTGGCGCCGCAGCCACGGCCCCGGCACGTGGCCCATGGCCGTCCACCCGGTGCCGGCCAGGCGGTGGCCCGCGCGGTCGCGCGCGGCCGCGACGCGCGCCGCGACCTGCGCGGTCGTGCGACGCGGCCCCTCCGCGAGCCCCGGCGCGACGCGATCGACGCGCACCTGCAGGTCGACGCGGTCGAGGAGCGGCCCGGAGAGCCGGGCCATGTAGCGGCGCCGCTGCTGCGGCGGGCAGCCGCAGTCGCCCGAGCCGAAGCGGCCGCACGGGCACGGGTTGGCCGCGAGCAGCAGCTGGAAGCGCGCGGGGAAGCTCGCGACGCCCGCCGCGCGGTGGATCGTGATCGTGCCGGACTCGAGCGGCTGCCGCAGCATGTCGAGCACGGCACGCGGGAACTCCGGCGCCTCGTCGAGGAAGAGCACGCCGTTCGTCGCGCGCGCCGCGGCACCCGGACGGATGACGCCGGAGCCGCCTCCGATGAGCGACACCGCGGTCGCCGAGTGGTGCGGGTGCTCGAAGGGCGGCAGCGTCTCGAGCGTCGACGGCACGGGCTCGCCCGAGAGCGAGCGGAGCGAGGCGACCTCGAGTGCCGCGACCGCCGGCAGCGGCGGCAGGATGCCGGGCAGCCGCATCGCGAGCATCGTCTTGCCCGCGCCGGGAGGGCCGATCATGAGCAGGTGGTGCGCGCCCGCCGCGGCTGCCTCGAGCGCGTCGAGCGCCGCGCGATTGCCGACGACGTCGGCGAGGTCGAGGTCGGCGTGCGCGCGCTCGACGGGCGGTGCGGCCTCCACCGGCTCCACCGGCTCCGGGTCGAGCTCCGCGCCGAGGAGCGCGGCCGCGTGCGCGAGGCTCGCCGCCCCCATGACCCGCAGCCCCTCGACGAGCGAGGCCTCGTCGACGGAGGCGCTCGGCACCACCAGGCGGGTCGCGCCGCCCGCGGCCGCGGCGCGCGCGAGCGGCAGGGTGCCCGCGACGGGCCGCAGCCGGCCGTCGAGCCCGAGCTCGCCGAGCAGCGCCGTCTCGCCGTCGTCCGGCGGCACCGCGCCCGTCGCCCGCAGCACCGCGACCGCCATGGCGAGGTCGAAGTGCGTGCCCGCCTTCGGGAGCGAGGCCGGCGTGAGGTTGATGACGACCTTGCCCGTCGGGGCCTCGAGGCCCGCGCGTGCGATCGCGCTCCAGGTGCGGTGCTGCGCCTGCTGCACCGCGCGGTCCGGGAGCCCCACGACGTGCACGCGCGGCAGTCCGGAGGCCGCGTGCACCTCGATCTGCACCGGCACGCCCGCGAGCCCCTGCAGCGCGACGCACGCCGCCCGCCCGAAGCCGCTCACGCGATGCCCCGCAGGTGCTCGAGCCGCCAGGCGCCCTCGCGCGGAGCGACGATGCCGACGGCGTCGAGCCGGATCGGTGCGCGCACGCCTCGTTCGTCGAGCCACAGCCCCGCGAGCAGCCGCAGGCGCCGCACCTTCTGCTCGGTGATCGCCTCGAAGGGGTGGCCGTAGGCGAGCCCGCGGCGCGTCTTCACCTCGACGAAGACGATCGTGCCGCGGTCCTCCGCGACGATGTCGAGCTCGCCGCGCGCGCACCGCCAGCGGCGATCGAGGATGCGCATCCCCTGCCGCTCGAGGTGCACGCTCGCGGCGGCCTCGCCGTCGAGCCCCAGCCGGTCCTTGGGCCGCATGTGCGGCGCGCGCTCTGTCTGCATGCCGTGCAGGGAAGCGCACGCGGCGCCGTGCGCGCGCCGTCGGGCGGCGCCGCTGTGGAGAGCGCGGCCCGAGGACCGCGCGCTGCCGCGAGGCGGCTACTCCTCGATCGCGAGGTCCTTCGGCAGCTCGAGGTCGCGGCTCGCGAGCTCCTCGACGTTGACGTCCTTGAACGTGAGGATGCGCGCCGACTTGATGAAGCGGTCGGAGCGGTAGATGTCCCACACCCACACGTCGGTGAGCTCGAGCTCGAAGTAGAAGTCGGTGCCCGCCTCGTGGCGCGTCAGCGTGACCTCGTTCGCCAGGTAGAAGCGGCGCTCCGTCTCGACGACGTGCTTGAACATCCCGACGACGTCGCGGTACTCCTTGAAGAGCGCCAGCTCGACCTCACGGTCGTAGTCCTCGATGTCCTCCGGTTCCACCCGGCCATCCTACGGCGCTGCGACGGCCTCGGCGTCCAGCGCGGCGCCGCCGCGGCCCGCGGTCCCGCGCAACCAGGTGCGGCGGTGGAGCGGCGTGGGGCCGAGCGCCGCGATCCCGGCGAGGTGCGCGGCCGACCCGTAGCCCTTGTTCGAGGCCCACGCGAACCCGGGATGCAGGGCATCGGCCTCGACCATGCGCGCGTCGCGCTCGACCTTCGCGACGCACGCCGCGCCCGAGACCGAGGCGCAGTCGCGGTCGGCCTTCACGCGCAGCGTCGTGCGCACGGGCGCGCGGAGCGCCGGCGCCAGCCAGTCGTGCGAGCCGTCGAGCAGGATCGTCGCCGCCGGCACGGCCACGCCCGCCTCGTGCAGCAGGACGAGGGCGCGGCGCCCGGCGATGCCGAGCGCGACCTGGATGCCGAGCCGGTCGATCTCCTCGGGCGACGCGTGGCCGACGGCCGCGACGCCCCACGCGCGCACGAGCGGCGCCGTCGCCGCGCGGCGCAGCGGCGTCATCGCCTTCGAGTCGCGGAGGTGCTGCGGGATCTCGCCGCAGTCCGCCCGGAGCGCGAGCGCGCCGACGCTCACGGGGCCGGCGAGCGCGCCGCGGCCCACCTCGTCCATGCCGATGACCACCTCGGAGCCCGCCCAGAGCGTCCGCTCGAGCTCGAGCGTGGGCAGCACCGGCATCAGCTGGGCACGCCGCTCGGCAGCACCTGCCAGGCGCCGGCGCCCTGCGGCTCGAGGCCGACGAAGCTCTCGTCGTAGCTGTCGAGCCAGGCCCAGCGCTCGAGCGGCCACGAGACGAGCACGGCGCGGCCGACGACGGTCTGGATCGGCACGAAGCCGCCGCCCGGCGCATCCATGTGCGCGCGCGAGTCGCCCGAGTGGTCGCGGTTGTCGCCCATGACCCACAGGTGCCCCTCGGGCACCGTCACGTCGAAGGAGAGCGAGCTCGCGGGCTCCCCCGGCGCGTCGAGGCGCAGGTACGGCTCGTCGATCGGCTGCCCGTCGATCATGAGCTGCCCGTAGTCGTTGCAGCACTGCACGCGGTCGCCCGGCAGCCCGATGACGCGCTTGATGAGGTAGCCGTGGTCGTCCTCGGGCGCGAGCCCGACGAAGGTGAGGAACCAGTCGACGGCGCCGAGCAGGCCCGTCTCCTCCTGCGGCTGCGGCTCGGGCAGCCAGCCGCCCGGATCCTCGAAGACGACGATGTCGCCGTGCTCGATCGGGATGAGGTCGGGGGTGAGCAGGCTGACGATGATGCGGTCGTCGACCTGCAGCGTGTCGTTCATCGACTCCGACGGGATCCAGAAGGGCCGGATCAGGAAGGTCTTCACGAGGAACGAGATGAGCAGCGCCACCAGGAAGATGACGACGATGTCGCGTGCGAAGAGCAGGACGCCCCGTCCGCCCGGGCGCGCGGCCCCGCCGGTCTCGACCTTCTCCATCAGCGTCCGCCTTCCACCGCAGCAAGTCTAGGTGGGCGTCGTTGGAGCGGACGCCCGCCGGAGCGCGATGCGCATCACGATCCGGACACGACGGAGGGGGCCGGCGCAGCGCCGGCCCCCTCCCGATGGATCACGCGAAGTCGCGCTTCTCCTTGATCTTGGCCGCCTTGCCGCGCAGGTTGCGCAGGTAGTACAGCTTCGCGCGGCGGACGTCGCCGCGGCTCACGAGCTCGATGTGGTCGATGACCGGCGAGTGCACCGGGAAGGTGCGCTCGACGCCGACCTGGAACGAGACCTTGCGGACGGTGAAGGTCTCGCGCACGCCGTGGCCCGAGCGCGCGATGACGACGCCCTGGAACACCTGGACGCGCGAGCGCGAGCCCTCGATGATGTTGACGTGCACCTTGACGGTGTCGCCGGGGCGGAAGTCGGGGACGTCGGTGCGGAGGCTGGCTGCGTCGACCTTGTCGAGGATGTGCATGGCGATGTCGCTCTCTGCGGCCGCCACAGGTCGACCGCGTCAGTAGGTTCGTGGATGC
This sequence comes from Agrococcus sp. SL85, assembly GCF_026625845.1. Taxonomy (NCBI): domain Bacteria; kingdom Bacillati; phylum Actinomycetota; class Actinomycetes; order Micrococcales; family Microbacteriaceae; genus Agrococcus; species Agrococcus sp. SL85. The sequence goes on along the minus strand of NZ_CP113066.1, from coordinate 1,973,623 downwards.
GGTGCCCGCGTCTGCTCCCCTGTGGCAGAGGCCCGCGCGGAGGCGGGGACGGCGTGCGGCACCAGCGCACCATCCTGCCACATCCGCGGGCCGTGCGCCACGCGCGAGGCGCGGCGGGGCGTCGGCGGCGCCTCAGCGCCCCGCGTCGCCCTCCGGCTGCCCCTCGATGCGGATGGTGCTGCCTGCCTGCGGGCCGTCGAGCCGCTCGAAGCTCGCGGTCTCGTCGCGCGCCCGCTGGTCGAGCAGCGGTGCGTTCAGGTCGTCGACGAAGCGCTCGACGCGCGCCCGGGTCTCGCGCCCGAGCTCCATGACCTGCAGCCACGCGAGCACCGGCGCGCCCAGCAGCGTCACGAGCACCCCGATCGCCGTGAACGACTCGGAGGCCGGCAGCCAGCCCGCGCCGAGCCAGGCCGTGAGGGCGGAGCCCGTCGCGCCGCCGGAGCTGTCGACCACCGTGACGCCCATGAGCGCGATCACGAGCAGCCAAGGGCCGATGAGGCGCACGTCGCGCCACGCGAGGGCGCGCTGCTGCCGCACGCGCTTGCGCGCCACGGTGAGCCCGACGACGACGGCGATGAGGATCGCGAGGCCCGGCAGCAGGAACGCCTGCAGCAGCAGCGCCTCCCCCACGGGCGCGCCCGCGAGCGCGCGACCGAACATGAGCCAGGCGGGCAGCGCGACGATCGCGCCGGCGAACGCCCAGAAGGCCGCGCGGAGGATCGGGTGCGGAGCTGCCATGCAGTCGAGGCTAGCCGCGCGAGCCCTGCGGCGGCACGGTGTTCGCCCAGAGCGGGGCCCGGCCGGTGCCCGGCGCGCTCGGCACGGGATGCGGTCGCCGCCGGCGGGACGCGCCCGACGCGGGCGCGGTCGGGCTCAGCGGGCCTCGGCGGCCTCCGGCGGCAGCAGGTCGGGGCGCACGCGGCGCGTGCGCTCGATCGCCTGCTCGCGGCGCCAGGCCGCGATCGCGCCGTGGTTGCCACTGCGCAGCACCTCGGGCACCTCGAGCCCGCGCCACACCTGCGGCTTCGTGTACGAGGGGTGCTCGAGGAGCCCTGCCTCGTGGCTCTCCTCGACGAGGCTCTCGGGGTTGCCGACGACGCCGGGGACGAGCCTGCCGATCGCCTCGATCATGGCCATCGAGGCCACCTCGCCGCCGTTCAGCACGTAGTCGCCGAGGCTCACCTCGAGCACGCGCGCACGGCCGGCGATGTGCTGCGCGACGCGCGCGTCGATGCCCTCGTAGCGGCCGCACGCGAAGACGAGTCGCGGCACCTGGGCGAGCTCGCGCGCGAGCGGCTGGGTGAAGCGCACGCCCGCGGGGCTCGGGAAGACGACGACCGCGTCGTGCTGCTCGCCCTCGGGCAGGAGCGCGTCGAACGCCTCGCCCCAGGGCTCGGGCCGCATCACCATGCCGGCGCCGCCGCCGTAGGGCGTGTCGTCGACGGTGCGGTGGCGGTCGTGCGTGCAGTCGCGCAGGTCGTGGACCCGGAGGTCGAGCAGGCTCTCGCGCCGCGCCCTGCCGAGCAGCGAGACGTCGAGCACCCCGAAGAACTCCGGGAAGATCGTGATGATGTCGACGCGCACGTCAGGCCCGCGCGTCGTCGGCGGGCGCGTCGTCGACGGGCGCGCCGTCGACCGGCTCATCGTCGACGGGCGCGGCATCGGCGGCGCTCGAGGCGTCCGCCGCGGGGGCGTCCCCGTCCTCGGCGGAGCCCTGCGCCTCCGGCTCGAGCTCCTCGAAGAGCCCGGGCGGCGGGGTGACGACGACACGGCCGGCCTGGAGGTCGACCTCCGGCACGATGGCGCGCACGAACGGCACCATGACCTCGCCGCCGTCGTGCTCGACGATCAGCATGTCCTGGGCGGGCATCGCGTCGACGCGCACCACGCGACCGATGCGGGCGCCGTCTCGCCAGACCTCGAGGCCCGCGAGCTGATGCACGTACCAGGCGTCGGGCTCCTCGGGCAGTTCGAGCGGGTCCTGCTCGACCCAGAGGACCGCCTTCACGAGGCTCTCGGCCTCCGTGCGGTCGTCGACGCCGGCGAAGAAGGCGACGGGGCTGCCGTTGTAGACGCGCAGCTCGACGAGCTCGATCGACCGACCGTGCCACTTCGAGGACGTGGGCACCTGGAGCGCGAAGCGCGCACCGGGCACGAAGCGACGACCGGGGTCGTCGGTGTAGAGCTCGACCTTGATCGCGCCCTTGAGCCCGTGGGCCCTGGAGAGCCGTCCGACGCGCAGCTGGGTGCGGGCCGGCACGGCGGGCCTAGCGATCGGTGTCCACCACGTCGACGCGGACGCGGCGCCCACCGGGCAGCGCACCGATCACGGTGCGGAGCGCGCCGGCCGTGCGGCCGCCGCGCCCGATGACGCGGCCGAGGTCCTCGGGGTGCACGTGCACCTCGAGGACCTCGCCGCGCTGCGAGTCGCGCGCACGCACGCGCACCTCGTCGGGGCGATCGACGATGCCCTTGACCAGGTGCTCGAGCGCGTCGCGCAGCATGCTCAGGACTCGGTCGTCTCGGCCTCGGCGGCGTCCTCGGCGGGCGCCTCCGCGGTCTCGGCCTCGGCGGGCTTCTCGGCCTGCTTCTCGGCCTTGGGCTTGAGGACCGGCTTCTTGGCCTCGTCGACGACGAACGCCTGCTTGCCCTCGGGCTGCTGCACGCGGCTCTCGGTCGGGCCCTCGCCCGTGAACGTGCCCCAGTCGCCCGTGAGCTTCAGGAGCGCTGCGACCTGCTCGGTCGGCTGCGCGCCGACGCCGAGCCAGTACTGCGCGCGCTCGCTGTCGATCTCGATGACCGAGGGGTGCACGGTGGGGTGGTACTTGCCGATCTCCTCGATGACGCGGCCATCGCGCTTCGTGCGCGAGTCGGCCACGACCACGCGGTAGTACGGGGCGCGCATCTTGCCGAAGCGCTTCAGACGGATCTTGACTGCCACAGTTCTCCTGCTGTTCTGGTTGGGTTGCACCGCGCGCGTTCGCGTGTGGGGACGCGCCGCTCGCAAAGCTCTGCTGGCTCGGCGCGCCGAAGAGAGGGTCGGGGCGCGAGCCTCGACCCCTCATTCTGGCACATCGCGCCGCCGCCCGCGCGCCCGCGCGTCGGCGCGGCCTCGGGGCGATCGCGCACGCGGCCGGCCCTACGCTCGTGACCATGGAGTTCGCATCCTCCGCCCGCTCGACCCTCGGCGTCGAGTGGGAGCTCGCCGTCGTCGACCCCGACGACGGCGCGATGGTGCCGCGCGCGAAGGCGCTGCTGGCCGAGATCGGCGACGAGCGCTTCGACAAGGAGTTCCTCGCCGGGATGATCGAGCTCATCACGGGCGTGCACCGCTCGACCGATGACGCCGTCGACGAGCTGCGCTCGATGCGCGACCTCGCCGCCGACGCCGCGGACCGGCTGGGGCTCGCGCTCATCGGCGCCGGCACCCACCCGACGTGCGACTGGCGCGAGCAGGAGCAGGCAGACGACCCGCGCTACCGCCGCGTCGTCGAGCGCTCGCGCGACTGGGGCCGCAGGCTCGTGATCTTCGGGGTGCACAACCACGTGGGCGTGGAGGACCCGCAGAAGGTCGTGCCGCTCCTGCGCACGATGCTCGACCGCCTGCCGCTCGTGCTCGCGCTCTCGGCCTCCAGCCCCTTCTGGGGCGGCGAGGACACGGGCTTCGCCTCGCACCGCACCATGCTCTTCCAGCAGCTGCCGACGGGCGGGCTGCCGCCCGCGTTCCTCGACTGGCACGAGTACCGCCGCGCGACCGACGAGATGCTCGCCGCCGGCGTCGTGCGCGACCTCGGCGAGCTGCGCTGGGACCTCCGCCCCTCGCCGCAGCTGGGCACGCTCGAGGTGCGCGTCGCCGACGGCGCGCCCTCGATCGACGACCTCGCGGGCGTGACCGCGCTCACGCACTGCCTCATCGAGGAGGCCTCCCGCGCGCTCGACGACGGCGCGCCGCAGCTGCACCTGCCCTCGTGGCTCGTGCGCGAGAACAAGTGGCGCACCGCGCGCTACGGCATGGACGCGACGATCATCGCCGACGAGGAGTGCGCGCTGCAGCCGGTGCGCGACGCGCTGGCCGAGACGATCGAGCGCCTCGCCCCCGTCGCGGCCGACCTCGGTGCGAGCCGCTCGCTCGACGCCGCCGGGCGCGTGCTCGAGCGCGGCGGCTCGGCGGCCCAGCAGCGCGCCGACTTCGAGCAGGGCGGCGCGCAGGCCGTGGTGCGGGGCCTCGTCGAGGCCTTCCGCGCCTGACCGCCCGGCCGGTCCGACCGGCCCGCTCAGGCGTTCTTGCGATCGCGCCAGTCGAGGAAGGACTGCACGCGATCGAGCGCGTAGCCTTCGGGGGTGTCGTCGCCCGAGAGCGGGATCGTGAGGAGCCGCGTGCCGAGGGCGTGGAGCGCGTCGAGCCGCTCCATGCCGACGGAGCCGACGCCGTCGCGGACGCTCGCGCCGTTCGAGATCTCGACGTCGTCGAGCGTGCGGCCGAAGCGCTCCAGGTGGCCGCGCAGCACGTCGAGCTTGTGGGGCAGCTCGTCGGGCCCGACGAAGGAGTGCCAGATGCTCGCGTGCTCGGCCACGAGCGGCAGGGTCTTCTGCTCGCCCTTGCCGCCGATGAGGATCGGCATCTCGCGCACCGGTGCGGGGTTGAGCTTCGCCCAGCGCTCGCGGATGCGCGGCAGCGAGCGGCCGAGGTCGTTCAGCCGGGACCCGACGGTGCCGAAGTCGTAGCCGTACTCGACGTAGTCGCGCTCGAACCAGCCGGAGCCGATGCCGAAGACGAAGCGGCCGCCCGCGATGTGGTCGATCGTGCGCGCGACGTCGGCGAGCAGCTCGGGGTTGCGGTACGAGTTGCAGAACACGAGCGGGCCGAGCTCGATGCGCTCCGTGGCCTGCGCCCATGCCGCGAGCTGCGTCGTGGCCTCGTAGTGGAGGCCGTCGGGCTCGCCCGAGAGGGGGAAGAAGTGGTCCCAGTTGAAGACGGCGTCGACGCCCATGTCCTCGAGGCGCCGGGCGGCGTCGATCGTCGCCTGCATCGTCGTGTGCTGCGGCGCGAGCTGCACGCCGATCCTGGTCTGTCGCTGGGTCATGGCTCGACCCTACGCGCCGCGCCGCCCGTCGACCTCCGAGCCGGGGCCTCGTAGCCTTGCTGCGTGACCCCTGACCTCGCTCCCATCGCCGTCCGCGCCGCCGCCCCCGAGGAGCCCCCGCGCTCGACGCGGGCGGGCTCCGCTGGCGGCCGGCGACCGTCGACGACGCGCCCGCGATCACCGAGCTGCTCCGCGCCGTCGGGGAGGCCGACCGCGAGCCGTACCGCGAGAGCCTCGAGGAGGTGCGCGACGACCTCTCGGCGCCGTGGAAGCACCTCGAGACCGACTCGGTGCTCGGCTTCGGCGCCGACGGCCGGCTCGTCGCCTCGGGCTTCGCCGACACCCGCCCCGGCGACCTGCGCGCCGTGCGCGCCTTCGTGTTCGGCACCGTGCACCCCGACCGCCGCGGCGAGGGCATCGGCACGCAGCCTGCAGGCGTGGCTCGTCGCGCGCGGCCGCCAGCTGCTCGCCGCCTCGGGCAAGGAGCTGCCCGCGCGCGTCGTCACCTACGCCGAGGACGACGCGCCCGCCTCGAAGCTCGCGCTCCACGAGGCGGGCGGCTTCGAGATCCGCCGCTGGTTCGCCGACCTCAAGCGGCCGCTCGGCGACGGCCACCCCATCCCCGAGGTGGCGCTGCAGGGCTCGCTGCGGCTCGTGCGCTGGAGCGCCGAGCTCGACGAGGCCGCGCGCCTCGCCCACAACGACGCCTTCCGCGACCACTGGGGCAGCGAGCCCATCGCGGCCGAGCAGTGGTCGCGCGGCCGCAGCGAGTTCGCACCGACGTGGTCGTGGCTCGTCGTCGACGACGACCCCGCTGCCGAGGCGCTCGCCGACCTCGACGCCGAGACGCGCGCCTCGCTCGACGCGGGCGCGCCGCTCGTCGTCGGCTACCAGATGGCGAGCCGCTACGAGGGCGACTTCGCGCTGCGCGGCTACTCCTTCGGCTACACCGACCTGCTCGGCGTGCGCCGCGCGTGGCGGGGCCGCCGCATCGCGCTCGCGCTGCTGTCGGCCGGCATGCGCTCGTTCGCCGAGGACGGCATGGAGGCCGCGGTGCTCGACGTCGACACCGCGAGCCCCACGGGTGCCGACGGCCTCTACGCGAGCCTCGGCTACGCGAAGGTCTCCGGCTCGCACATGGCGTCGATCGAGCTCTAGGCCCCGCGCGGGGCGGCGGCTCAGCCCATGTTGGGCAGGCTGCCGAGCGCCTCGACCACGGGCCGCTCCCCCGCGTTCGCGCGGATCGTGAGGCCGCGCACCGCGGGGTGCGCGACGACCTCGGCGATCAGGCGCGCGACCGTCGCGCGCGGGATCTCGCCCGACTCCAGCGAGCCCTCGGGCTCGTCGACCTCGATGCCGCCCTCCGGCTCGAGCGTGAGCGTGGAGGGCGCGAGGATCACCCAGTCGGCCCCCGAGGCGCGGATCGCCTCGTCGACGATCGCCTTCGCCTCCGCATAGGCGAAGAAGTCGTGGTCCTCGGGCACGCCGTGGTCGCGGCGCGCGCCGAAGTAGCTGACCATCACGAGCCGCGCGCCGCTGCGCTGCACGGCCTCGAGGACGCGGAGCGCGGCGTCCTGGTCGACGGCGCGCGTGCGCTCGTCCGAGCCGCCGCCGGCGCCCGCCGACCACACGACGACGTCGTAGCCGGCGACGAGCGCGTCGACGCCGGGCTGGTCGAGGTGCTCGACGTCGGCGACGACCGGCTCGGCGCCGGCGGCGCGCACGTCGTCGGCGTGCGCGGGGTTGCGGATGACGCCGTGCACGGTGTGCTCGGCCTCCGCGAGGAGGGGCTGCGCGAGGAGCGCGATCTTGCCGTGGGCGCCGATGACGAGGATGCGTGCCATGCCGCACACGCTACGCCTGCCCGCCCTGCCCAGCCCGGACGTCCGCTGACCGCGGACGCCGCGCGAGCGTCAGCGGTTGCCGAGCATGCGCTGCAGGGCCGCCTGGTCGTCGCCGGAGAGGTCGCCGAAGGCGCCGCCGGGCTGCTGCGGCTGCCCGAAGACGCTCCCCTGCTGCGGCGCGGGCGCGGGCTCGGCCGAGCGCTTCGCCGGGTTGCCGGAGCGGCGCTGCTGCTTGGCCTGCGGCTTCTGCTGCTTCTTGGGGCGCATGCCGGGCATCGGGCCCATGCCGGGCATCTGCGGCACGCCGCCCTTCGCGACCGTCTTCATCATCTTCGCCGCCTGCTCGAACCGAGCCATGAGCTGGTTGACGTCCGTGACGGTGACGCCCGCGCCGCGCGCGATGCGGAGGCGGCGCGAGCCGTTGAGGATCTTCGACTGGCGGCGCTCCTGCGGGGTCATCGACTGGATGATCGCCTCGGTGCGCACGAGCTCGCGCTCGTCGAACGAGTCGATCGCCTCGCGCATGCCCTTCGCGCCCGGCAGCATGCCGAGCATCTGCTTGAAGTTGCCGGCCTTCCGCAGCTGCTGCATCTGCTTGAGGAAGTCCTCGAGCGTGAACTGGTCGGTCGCCATCGCCTCGGCGAGGCGCATGGCCTCCTCCTCGTCGAAGGCCTTCTGCGCCTGCTCGATGAGGGTGAGGATGTCGCCGAGGTCGAGGATGCGGCTCGCCATGCGGTCGGGGTGGAAGGCCTCGAAGTCGTCGAGGCCCTCGCCCGTGGAGGCGAAGAGGATGGGCTTGCCCGTGACGCCGCGGATCGAGAGCGCGGCACCGCCGCGCGCGTCGCCGTCGAGCTTCGTGAGCACGACGCCCGTGAAGTCGACGCCCTCCTGGAAGGCCCGCGCCGTCGCGACGGCGTCCTGGCCGATCATCGCGTCGATGACGAAGAGCACCTCGTCGGGCTGGACGGCCTTCCTGATGTCGGCCGCCTGCCGCATCATGTCGGCGTCGACGCCCAGGCGTCCCGCCGTGTCGACGATGACGATGTCGTGCTGCCTGCGCTTCGCCTCCGCGACGCCGTCGCGCGCGACGCGGACCGGGTCGCCGACGCCGTTGCCGGGCTCGGGCGCGAAGACGGGCACGCCCGCCTGGCCGCCGACGACCTGCAGCTGCGTGACGGCGTTGGGACGCTGGAGGTCGCTCGCGACGAGCAGCGGCGTGTGGCCCTGGCCCGCGAGGTGCTTCGCGAGCTTGCCCGCGAGGGTCGTCTTGCCCGCGCCCTGGAGGCCCGCGAGCATGATGACGGTCGGCGGCTGCTTCGCGAGCTCGAGGCGACGGGTCTCGCCGCCGAGGATGCCGACGAGCTCCTCGTTGACGATCTGCACGACCTGCTGGGCCGGGTTCAGCGCCTCCGACACCTCGGCGCCGAGCGCCCGCTCGCGGATGGCCGCCGTGAACGACTTGACGACCTCGAGCGCGACGTCGGCGTCGAGCAGCGCGCGACGGATCTCGCGGACCGTGCCGTCGACGTCCGAGGCGCTCAGCTTGCCCTTGGTGCGCAGCTTGGCGAGGGTCTCGGTGAGGCGGGAGGAGAGCGATCCGAAGGCAGCCATGGTGAGCACGATCCTACCGCCGGGGCGGCGCGTCGCGGGCCCGCCCGGGTGCGCGGCGCCTGGCATGCTGGTGACGATCGCCGACCGAGGGGAGCTCGACCGATGGCACTGCGCGGCATGGGGCCGACCCACCTGCGGTCGATCTTCACGAGCGTGCGCGAGCACGGGTTCACGATCACGGCGCTCGCCCGGCACGCGGCGCGCGTGCACGGGGAGCGCCCGGGCCTCGTCGTCGACGGCTGGAGCGCCACCTACTGCCAGCTCTGGCGCGCGGCCGAGGGCGTCGCCGCGGTGCTCTACCTCGACGGGCTGGGCCGCAGGCCGCGGCCGCTCGTGATCGCGTGCGACGGCCCCGCGATGCCCATCGCGCTCCTCGCGGGCTCGCGGCTCGGGCTCGACGTCATGCCGCTGAGCCCCCGTGCCCTCGGCGACGAGCTCGTGCGGGCCGTGCCGAAGGACGCGCTGCTCGTGCACGACGGCGAGCGCCCCGCCTGGCACCGCGGGCCCGTGCTGCCGGCCGCGCGCGTCCTCGCGTGGGCGGGCACCGACGGCTCGGGCCTCGGCAGCACGCGCCGGCGCGCCCGCATCGTGCTCCCCTCCGTCACGGCCTCCGGCACCGTCGCGACCCACGTGCAGGGCGCGATGGGGCTCCAGGGCCTGCGGCAGCTCGCGGGCCTCCACGACCGCCTCGGCGTCGCCGGCACCGACGTCGTGCTCGCGTGCGCGCCGCTCCACCGCGGCACGGGCCTGCAGCTGCTCGGCATGGCCCTGCTCACGGGCGCGACGCTCGTCTCGGCGGCCCACACCTCGGCGCGCGACCGGCTCGCCATCATCCGCGACCGCTTCGTGTCGGTGGTCTCGGCCTCCCCCAGCCAGCTCGCGGCGATGCTCGACGAGCTCGAGCGCTCGGGCGAGGAGGCGCCGCGGCTGCGCCGCATCCTCGTCTCCGGCCAGGACATCGACGCCGAGCTCGTGCGGCGCGCGCAGGAGACCTGGGGGCCGATCGTGCTCTCGGCCTACGGCACGGTGCAGACCGGCACGGTGGCCGTCGCGACGCCCGAGGTGCTCGCGGCGCACCCCGGCACCGTGGGGCATCGCCTGCCGGGCTGCGACTTCGGCATCGTCGGCCACCGCGGGCGCGGCGACGCGACGGGGCTGCTGTGGGTGCGCGGCGCGCACGCGACGGTCATCACCGAGGACCGCGGGCGGGTCGCCGAGGGCCGACTGACCCTCACGGGCGCGCTCGCGCGGCCCGACGCCTCCGAGTAGCGGACCCGCGCTCGCTCGCCGAGCCCGCTCCTCCGCTCCCCGGTGCTGATCGGCGGCATCCGGCGCCGAGGGGCGACGATCCGCTGCAGATCGTCGCCGATCCCAGCAGATCGCCGCCACTCGATGCAGATCGCCGCCGATGGGTGGCGGGCGGCGGCGCTCCTCGCCGACGAGCTGCTCGACGCGGAGGTCCGGTGGACCTCCGCGCAGCGCCGGATGGCAGCGAGCCCTCTAGCCGACGAGCTGCTCGACGCGGAGGTCCGGTGGACCTCCGCGCAGCGCCGGATGGCAGCGAGCCCCCTAGCCGACGAGCTGCTCGACGAACACGTGCGGCGTGAACCCCGTCAGGTCGTCGATGCCCTCGCCCTGGCCGATGAGCTTGATGGGGATGCCGGTGCGCTCCTGCACCGCGAGGATGAAGCCGCCCTTGGCGCTGCCGTCGAGCTTCGTCACCACGAGGCCCGTGATGCCCGCGTGCTCGATGAAGGCCATCGCCTGGTTGACGCCGTTCTGGCCGGTCGTCGCGTCGAGCACGAGCAGCACCTCGGCGATGGGCGACTGCTTCTCGATGACGCGCTTGATCTTGCCGAGCTCGTCCATGAGCCCGCCCTTGGTGTGCAGGCGTCCCGCGGTGTCGATGATGCACATCGCGTGCTCGTGCTGCTTCGCCGCCTCGACGGTCTGGTACGCCACGGAGGCCGGGTCCTGGCCCTCGCGCTCGGGCCGCACGATCGCGCTGCCGGCGCGCTGCGCCCAGGTGCCCAGCTGCTCGACGGCGGCGGCGCGGAAGGTGTCGGCCGCGCCGACGACGACCGACTGGCCGTTGCGCACGAGGAAGCGCGCGAGCTTGCCGATCGTCGTCGTCTTGCCGACGCCGTTGACGCCCACCACGAGGATGACGGCGGGCCGCTCCTGGAGCGAGAGCGTGGGGTCGTAGGCGGCGAACCGCTCCTCGAGCCGCTCGCGCAGCATGCGGCGCAGGTCCTGCGGGTCGTCGAGCGCGAGGCGCTCGACATCGGCGCGCAGCGCATCGACGAGCTGCTCGGTGATGTCCGGCCCGAAGTCGGCGGTGATGAGGGCCGTCTCGAGGTCGTCCCAGGTCTCCTCGGTGATCGTCTCCCGCTGGAACATGCCCCGGAGGGCGCCGGTGAGGGACCACTTCGCTGCCATGCACCCATGCTAGGCGGGCCACGGGGTAGGATCGTCCCCTGGCGAAGGGGAGTATCCCGATCACGCCGCGATCGTCATCACGGAGGCTCCGCGCTCCCGGTCGCGGCGGCGCGATCCGCGTGGGAGAGACGTTCGCGAGCTCCGTTCGCGCACCACCGGGAAGGCCCAGCGCTTGACTCCGTACCAGATCTTCGAGATCGCGTCCCTCGCGGTCCTCGTCGCCATCCTCATCTTCGACCTGCTGATCGTCGTGAAGAGGCCGCACGTGCCCTCCATGAAGGAGGCGACCGGCTGGGTCGTCTTCTACGTGAGCCTCGCGCTCGTCTTCGCGGGCATCCTGCTGCTCATGGGCGACGCCCAGCACGCGGGCGAGTTCGTGACGGGCTGGCTGCTCGAGTACTCGCTCTCGATCGACAACCTGTTCGTCTTCATCATCATCCTGAGCCGCTTCGCGGTGCCGAAGGAGATGCAGCAGCGGGTGCTCATGATCGGCATCCTGATCGCGATCGTGCTGCGCGGCATCTTCATCCTCGTGGGCGTGCAGCTCGTCGAGCAGCTCTCGTGGATCTTCTACATCTTCGGCGCCTACCTCGTCTACGTCGCCTACAAGCAGGCGTTCGGCCACGACGACGACGCCGGCGAGAAGGACAACTTCGCGGTGCGCCTGCTGAAGAAGCGCGTCAACGTCACCGACCGCTGGAACGGCGGCAAGGCGACGATCACCGAGGACGGCGTGAAGTACATCACGCCCTTCCTGCTCGTGATCCTCGCGCTCGGCACGACCGACCTGCTGTTCGCGATCGACTCGATCCCGGCGATCTTCTCGGTGACGACCGACCCGTTCCTCGTCTTCGCGTGCAACATCTTCGCGCTCATGGGCCTCCGCCAGCTCTACTTCCTGCTCGGCGGCCTCCTCGACCGCCTGGTGTACCTGCACTACGGCATCGCGGCGATCCTCGGCTTCATCGGCGTGAAGCTGGTCTTCCACGCGATGGAGAAGAACGAGCTGCCGTTCATCAACGGCGGCCAGCCCATCGAGTGGGTCCCCCACATCGAGGTCTGGCACTCGCTCATCGTCATCCTCGCCTCGATGGTCATCGCGGTCGTCGCCTCGCTCATCAAGATCCGGATGGACGCGCGGAAGGGCGGCGACGGCTCGCTGCACCTCGGCCCGTCGGAGGCGGAGCTCGGCGCCGACGGCCACTTCCACATCGTCGACGCGACGGGCAACACGTTCCGCCGCCCGCTCACGGTCGAGGCCACCCGCACGGGCACCGTCACCGTCGTCGACGCCGAGGGCAAGGAGGCGCCCGCCTCCGACTTCTCGGAGGACGTGCTGCGCGAGGCCGCGCGCGAGGACATGGACGAGGCGGCGCTCGAGGAGCTCCGCCGCCGCATCCGCGAGGCGAACGCGCAGGGCCGCGAGGACCTCGCGAACCGCGACGACCACCAGTCGTAGGCCCCGCACCGTGCCCGGCGCGACCGGCGTGCTCGCCTGGCTCGCGCCGCGCGCGGTGCCCCGCATCGAGGCCGTCCTGCCATCGCAGGGCGGCCTCGCCGCGTACCGGCGCTCGCTGCGCGGCGCGGCGGGCCCGCGCGTGGCCTCCGCCGCCGTGGTCGTCGACGAGGCGTCCACCGAGGACCCCGACCTCGCGCGGCTGTTCGACCTCGGCGGCACCGCGGCGCGCGCCGAGGCGGACGCGCGGCTGACGTGGGCGGCCGAGCGGCACGGCGCGCCTGCGCTCGCCCGCGCGGTCGCCGCGGAGCCGGCGCTCGCGCAGCCCGGCTGCGCCGATGCGCACGAGATGCTCGTGCGCGCGATCGTCGGGCAGCAGATCACCGTCGCGGCCGCGACGCTGCAGCTGGGGCTGCTCTCGGCGGCGGGCGACCCGCTCCCGGAGGCGCTCGTCGAGGACGGCATCGACCGCCTCTTCCCCACGATGGCGCAGGTGGCCTCCGGTGCCGACCTGCTGCGAGGGCCTGCGGCGAAGACCGCGGCCGTGCGCCGCGCGGCCGAGGTCGTGGCCTCCGGCGCCATCGAGGTGGCGCCCGGCGCCGACCTCGCGCGGATGCGCGCCGAGCTGCAGGCACTCAAGGGCATCGGCCCGTGGACCGTCGGCTACCTCTCGCTGCGCCTCGGCGACCCCGACGTGCTGCTGCTCGGCGACGTGGCCGTGCGGAAGGGCGCGCGCCACCTCGGCATCGACGACCTCCCGGCGCTCGCCGCCGACTGCGCGGGGCACCGCTCGGCGCTCATGCTGCGCTGCTGGGCGGCCGCCGCGGCGCCGCCGCCCGCGGCCTGAGGAGCGCGAGCAGGCGGCCGACGAGGACGCCCGCCGTCAGCGGCGCGTCGCGGTGACGACGAACTTGGCGTTCCTGGCGACCTGGCGGGTCTCGCCGATGCGGGCGAGCAGCGGCCGGTAGCCGAGGTGCGCGTTCCACACGCACCACAGCTCGCCGCCGGGCGCGAGCGCGCGCCCTGCGTCGGCGATGAGCCGCTCCGCCGCGCCCGTGTGCACGGCGGCGCCGATGTGGAACGGTGGGTTCAGCAGGATGAGCGGCGCGGAGGCGTCTGGCACGCCCTCGAGGCCGTCGGCCCGGCGCACCCGCACGCGGTCGGCGACGCCGTTCGCGGCCGCGGTCGCGGCGGCCGAGGCGGCCGCGGCGGCAGAGGCGTCGGTCGCCAGCACCCGGATGCCCGGACGCGCGAGGGCGAGCGCGGTGCCGAGCACGCCCGTGCCGCACGCGAGGTCGATCGCCTCCGGCGCATCCGACATGGCAGGCAGCCGCTCGAGCAGCGCGAGCGCCCCGATGTCGACGCCGGTGCCGGCGAAGGCCGCCCCGTGCGCGACGACCTCGAGCCTGCCCACGCCGGGCGCTCGTGGGCGCGCCGGCGGGGCCAGCTCGCCACGGGCACGCCCGCTGCCGGGCGCCGCGGGCCGCTCGCGTGCAGCACGCGCGACTTCCGCCAGCCGAGCGAGGCGCGCACCGAGCGGAACGACCCCTCGAGCAGCGCCGTCATGCCGAGGCTCATGTGCTTGACGCGCCCGCCCGCGACGACCTGCACGCCCTCGTCGGCGTGGGCCGCGATGAGCTCGGCGATCTCCTGCAGGGCGTCGAGCGAGCGCGGCAGCTGCAGCAGCACGAGCCGCGCGCCCTCGACGAGCGAGGGGTCGAGGGGGTGGTGCTGGAAGCCGGTCATGCCGAGCTCGGCGGCGTTCGCGTCGAGCGCCCGCTCCCCCACGATCGAGTCCTGGTGCGCGCGCACGCGTCGCGCCCCATCGTGCAGGGCGCCGAGCGCGAGCGCGCCGTGGCGGTCGCCGATGACGACGACCTCCTCGGGGAGCGGCCCTGCGCGCAGCGCCTCGTCGAGGATGAGCGCATCGCTCGCGTCGTGCGCCTGCAGCGTCGGATCCTCGACGTCGGGCCTGCGCCGGAGCGCCTGGAAGAGGGCGGCGCGATCGGTCACGCCGTCGATCCTCGCACGGTCGGAGGCCGTGGCGCGTCGGCCGCCGGGTGTACCGTCGCGCCCGTGACGACCGATGCTGCCGACGCTCGCGCGGCCGCGCTCCGCGCCCTCGCATCCTCGATGCGGGGCTCCCTCACCCTCCCCGGCGACGAGGCGTACGACGCCGAGCGCCTGCCCTGGAACCTGGCGGTCGAGCAGAGGCCCGCCGCGATCGCGCACGTCGCCGGCGTCGACGACGCGCAGGCGGTGCTCGCCGCGGCGCGCGAGACCGGCCTCGCGGTGGCCGTGCAGCCGAGCGGCCACGGCGCCACCGGCGCGCTCGAGGGCGCGATCGTCGTGCGCACCGCAGCGCTCAACCATCTCGAGATCGCCGTCGAGGCCCGCAGGGCCCGGCTCGGCGCGGGCGTGCGCTGGGGCGCCGTGCTCGAGGCGCTCGAGGGCACGGGCCTCGCGGCGCCTGCCGGCACGAGCCGCGTCGTGAGCGCCGCCGGCTTCGTGCTGGGCGGCGGCCACGGCTGGTTCGCGCGTGCCGCGGGCCTCGGCGCGCACGCGCTGCGGGCGGCGACGCTCGTGCGCCCGGACGGCGCGGTCGAGCGCATCGACGACGCCACGGACTCGGAGGGCATGTGGGCGCTGCGCGGCGGCGCCTCGCCCGGCGTCGTCACCGAGCCTCGAGCTCGGCTCGTCGCGGCGCCGACGCTCGTGCGGGCCGAGCCTCGTGGTCCCGGGCGACCGGGCCGCGGCCGCCCTGCGCGCGGTGCGCGACGCGGCCGAGGCGCACGACGCCGGGGGCGCGCACGGCGTGCTCGTCACCTCGATGCGCATGCCCGACGCCCCGCAGCTGCCGGAGGCCGTGCGCGGTCGGACGCTGCTCTCGATCGAGGCGCTCGCCGCCGACGAGGCGGCGCTCGCGTGGCTCGACGGCGTCCGCGCCGCCGCCGAGCCCGAGCGCGACGAGGTGGGGCCGACGACGCAGCTCGCGCACGCCCTCGCCGCGACGGAGCCCACGGAGCCCTCGCCGAGCCTCGGCGCCTCCGTCGCGCTCGCGAGGCTCGATGACGCGACGATCGACGCGCTGCTCGCCTGGCGCGACCTGCCCGAGCAGGCGGGCATCGTGGGCGTGAGCCTGAGGCTCCTCGGCGGCGCGCTCGACGCGCCGCCGAGGCCCGCGTTCGGCTCCCTCGCGGGCGCCCGGTGGCTGGCGATGGGGCTCGCGCCGCTGCTCCCCGGGGCGTCGCGCGAGGCCGCCGCGGCGAGCCTCGGGGGTTCGAGGCCCTGCTGGCGCCCGCGGCGTCGCCGCGGATGATCCAGACCTTCCTCGGGCCCTCCGAGACCCTCGACCGCTGCGGCTCGCCCGAGGACTTCGCGCGGCTCCGCGTCATCCGCGACGCCGCGGACCCGGACGGCGTGCTGCACGAGGGCCGCCTGCCGCGCTGATCCGCGCGATGGTCGAGCCGGACGCACGAGTCGCGCGGAACGTTGGGCTGTGCTTCCGAGCGGCCGCTCCTAGCGTGGTCGCATGAGACCCCTCACCCTCGCCGGCACCGCCGCCGCGCTCCTGCTCCTCACCGGCTGCGCGGCCGCCGCGCCCGCCGGGCCGGGCGCCCCGCAGCCGCCCCAGGCATCGGCGCCGTCGGCGCCCGCCGCGGGGCTCGAGCCCGGGCCGCAGGCGCGCGCCCGCCTCGCCGACCTGCCCGTCCCGTCGGCCGACGGCGAGGTGCTCGCCATCGGCACCGCGCTGCAGGCCGCGGACGGGCCTCCGATGCTCTGCACCATGGTGCTCACCTCCTACCCGCCGCAGTGCGGCGGTCCCGAGATCGAGGGCTGGGACTGGTCGGCGGCGGCGCACGAGGAGGCCTCGGGCGTGCGCTGGACCGAGGCGAGCGTCGCATTCCTCGCCACCTACGACGCCGCCTCGGGCGCGCTCGCCGTGGTCGAGATGCTCGACCTCGCGACGCTCTCGATGCCCGCGTACGAGGAGCCCATCGGCACGATCGACGAGGCGACCGCCACGGCGATCCAGGCCGACCTCATGTCGCTCGACCGGGCCGACATCCGCGGATCGGCGGCGACCGCCGACGTCGCGACGCTCGAGGTGGTCTACGACGACGGCTCGATGCAGGCGTTCCTCGACGACCTGTACGGCCCCGGCGCCGTGTGGGTGGAGTCGTGGCTGCGATGAGCGCGCGGCTCGGCAGGGCGGCCGCGGCAGCGGCGGCGCTCGGGGTGCTGGTGGGCTGCGCGGCCACGGGCGGCTCGCCCGGCTCGGGCAGCGCGGCGCCCGACGCGCCCCTCGTCACGGGGCCCGAGGCCCAGGCGCTGCTCGCCGGGCTCCCCGAGCCCAGCACCGACGACCCGGCGCTCGCGCCCGCGACGCTGCTCGAGCGCGACGGCGGCACGGTGCTGTGCCTCGGCGCGGTCGCGGAGTCGGCGCCGCCGCAGTGCGACGGCCCGATGCTCGAGGGCTGGGACTGGTCGACGATCGAGCACCAGGAGACGGGCGGCGTGCGCTGGGCGCAGGGCGTGGGCGTGCCCGTGACCTACGACGCGGGCTCGGGCGTCGCGACGGTGGCCGGCGAGCCGGTCTCGCTCGCGAGCATCACGATGCCCGCGATCGAGTACCCGTCGGGCGACCTCGACGAGGCCCAGCTCGCGGCGATGCAGGCCGACCTCGCCGCCGTGCCCCGCGCCGACGTCCTCGGCGCGACGGGGCTCGACGGCGTCCTCGTCGTCGACGTCGTCCTCGACGACGGCTCGATCCAGGCCGCGCTCGACGCCATCTACGGGCCGGGCCGCACCTTCGTGGTCTCGGCGCTGCGCGCGACGCCCTGAGCACGACGCCTGAGCGCTGGGCGGCGCGCGAGCACGCGCATCGCAGAGGTCGGGGCCTAGGCGTCGACCGGCTCGCGATCGCGGTCGCGCGCCGTGCGCTGGCCGACGACGGCGGAGACGCCGTCCTGCCGCATCGAGACGCCGTAGAGGGCGTCGGCGATCTCCATCGTGCGCTTCTGGTGCGTGATGACGATGAGCTGCGAGCTCTCGCGCAGCTGCTCGAACACCGCCAGGAGGCGCCCGAGGTTCGCGTCGTCGAGCGCCGCCTCCACCTCGTCCATGATGTAGAACGGGCTCGGCCGCGCCTTGAAGATCGAGACCATGAAGGCGACGGCCGCGAGCGAGCGCTCGCCGCCCGAGAGCAGCGAGATGCGGTCGATCTTCTTGCCGGCCGGGCGCACGGCCACCTCGACGCCCGTCGCGAGCATGTCGTCGGGATCGGTGAGCGCGAGCGAGCCCGAGCCGCCGGGGAACAGCACCGGGAACACCTCGGCGAAGGCCGCGCGCGTGTCCTCGAAGGCGGCGGCGAAGATCGTCTCCATCGTGACGTCGAGGTCGGCGATGATCTGCTCGAGGTCCTTGCGCGTGGTCGCGAGGTCGGCGAGCTGCTCGGTGAGGAACCGGTGCCGCTGCTCGAGCGCCTCGAACTCCTCGAGCGCGAGCGGATTGACGCGGCCGAGGCGACCGAGCTTGCGCTCCGCGTCCTGCAGCACGGCCTGCTCCGCCCTGCGGTCCCAGCCGTCCTCGGGCGCGTGCTCGGCGACGAGCACGGCCTCCTCGAGCCC
The DNA here is from genome assembly GCF_026625845.1 of Agrococcus sp. SL85. NCBI lineage: Bacteria > Bacillati > Actinomycetota > Actinomycetes > Micrococcales > Microbacteriaceae > Agrococcus > Agrococcus sp. SL85. Next base: position 1,955,559 of record NZ_CP113066.1, on the reverse strand, counting down.
GAGCTCGCTGCCGGCGCGCTCGAGCAGGTTCGACAGGTGCAGGCGCTGCTCGTAGGCCTCCATCTCGGCCACGTGCACGTGCTCGGTGAGCTCCTGGAGGCGCTCGCGGAGGCCCCCCTCGTCGCGCCGCAGGCGCCCGAGCTCCTCGTTGCGGTCGCGTCGGGCGGCCTCGCGCTCCGCGAGCACGCCGCGCGCCTCCTGCACGCTGCGCTCGGCGACGCCGAGCACGGGCGGGATCGCGTCGAGCACGCGCTGCGCCTGCACGCGCTGGCGCTCGCGCAGCACCGCGCGCCGCGCGGCCTCCTCGGCGCGGGCGCGCTGCGCCTCGACGTCGCGGCCCAGGCTTGCTCGGCGCGCGCGAGCTCGGCGCGCACGCGCTCGCGCGCGGTCTCGAGCTCGATGCGCAGGTCGGTCTCGGCCCCGCGCGCCTCCTCGAGCTCCACGAGCAGCGCGTCGCGCTCGGAGGCGTCGAGGATGGGCCGCGGCTTCGCCTCGAAGCGCTCGAGCGTCCGCTCGGCCGCCTCGACGCCGTCATGCGCCTCCTGGATGCCGCCGCGGGCCTCCGCGAGCGCCGCCTCGGCGCGCTCGTGCTCGCCCGTGGCCGACTCGAGCCGGGCGCGCGCCCGCGAGCGCTGCTCGCCGCGCGAGGCCGAGGCGGCGTCGTGCGCGCGGAGCGCCTCGAGCGCCTCCGCCGCATCGCGCTTGGCGCGCTGGTGGGCCTGCCGGGCGTCATCCAGGGCGCCGGCCTCGCGCTCGATGGCGGTGGAGAGCTCGTCGAGCCGCTCGGTGGCGGCGTCGCGCTCGGCGAGCAGCTCGAGGCGCGACCGGCTGTCGTCGCTGCCGCCGCGCAGCAGGTGCTCGCTCACGAAGTCGCCGCGGCGCGTGACGAGCGTGATCGGGCCGCCCAGCTCGAGGTCCGCCAGCTTCGGGCCGGCGGCCTGCGCGGCGTCGAGGTCGTCGACGACGAAGGTCCAGGCGAGGATGCCGAGCACGCCCTCGGGCGCCTCGACGACGGTGGGCGCGTGCACGGCACCTGCGACGCCCTCGTTCGCGACGTCCGCGACGCGCGGGTGCATGCGGCCGGCGCTCGCGACGACCGCTTCGATGCGGCCGAGGCCCTCGGCGTGCGCGTGCTCGACGGCGGCGGCCGCGGCCTCGCGCGAGTCGGCGAGCACGGCCTCGCCGAGCGTGCCGAGCGCGGCGGCGATCGCGGCCTCGAAGCCCTTCTGCACCTTCACGCGCTCGGCCACGAGCCCCGTGAGGCCCGGCAGCCCGGCTTCGACGAGGCCCGCGGAGGCGTTCGCGTCCGCGAGCGCCATCGTGAGCGCGGAGGTGCGGGCGGCGAGGGCGTCGCGCTCGCGCTCGACCGCGTGGAGGGCCTCGCGGCGCTCGTCGAGCGCGGTCGAGCGCCGGGCCTGCGCCGCGTCGGCCTCGCGGTAGGCGCCCGCGAGCGAGGCGTTGTCGCCCGCGTCCTCGTCGTCGCCGAGCCTCGCCGGCCGCGGCCTGCGCCTCGGCGAGCCGCTGCGCCGCGGTGGCCACCTGCGCCTCGCGGCGCTGCACCTCCGCCTCGCGGGCGGCGAGGGTCGAGCGCGCGACGTCGACGCGGGAGCGGAGCGCGGCGAGCTCGAGGTCGTGCTTCGAGACGAGCGCGGCCTGCGCGGCGATCTCCTCGTCGAGCGAGTCGAGGTTCGCGCGGGCGAGCGCGGTCGCGGCGGCCGCGCGGCCGAGCCTGCCCCTCGGCGGCGGCGACGCGGTCGCCGAGCGCCGAGGCCTCGTCGCGCGCGGCCTGCACCATCTCGGGCGTCACGAGCGGCGCGGCGTCGATCGCCTCGGGCGCCTCCTCGAGGAGTGCCAGGCGCTGCCCCGCGAGCGCGTGCAGCGACTGCAGCCGCGAGAGCTCGCGCTCGAGCCCGTGCGCGACCTGCCGCGCGACGTCGACGTCGTCGCCCGCCATCGACTCCTCGAGGCGGGCGGCGCGCAGCCGCGCCTGCTCGAGCTGCTCCTGCAGCACGATGCGCTCCGACTTGCGCTCGGACTCCGAGCGGGCGGCGGACTCGAGCTGCTGCCGCAGCCCCACGACCTCGGCGGCGATGAGGCGCGCGCGCGACTCGCGCACCGTCGCCTGGATCGTGGCGGCCTCCTTGGCGATCTCGGCCTGCTGGCCGAGGGGCTTCAGCTGGCGGCGGATCTCGCCCGTGAGGTCCTGCAGGCGCGTGAGGTTGGCCTGCATCGCGTCGAGCTTGCGGAGGGTCTTCTCCTTGCGGCGGCGGTGCTTGAGGATGCCCGCGGCCTCCTCGATGTAGCCGCGGCGGTCGGCGGGCGTCGCCTGCAGCACGGCATCCAGCTGGCCCTGGCCGACGATCACGTGCATCTCGCGGCCGAGGCCGGAGTCGCTCAGCAGCTCCTGCACGTCGAGGAGGCGGCACGACTCGCCGTTGATCGCGTACTCCGAGCCGCCGCTGCGGAAGAGGGTGCGCGAGATCTGCACCTCGGCGTACTCGATGGGGAGCGCGCCGTCGGCGTTGTCGATCACGAGCTCGACGTGCGCGCGGCCGAGCGGGCCGGTCGTCGCCGTGCCGGCGAAGATGACGTCCTCCATCTTGCCGCCGCGGAGCGTCTTGGCGCCCTGCTCGCCCATGACCCACGCGAGGGCGTCGACGACGTTCGACTTGCCCGAGCCGTTCGGCCCCACGACGCACGTGACGCCCGGCTCGAACTGGAACGTGGTGGAGCGCGCGAACGACTTGAAGCCCTTGACGGTGAGGGTCTTGAGGTGCATGCGGCTCCCGGGTCGTGCTGCGGCCCAACCTACCGGCGCGCCGACAGGTTGTGCGCAGGGCGCGCGCATGGCATCCTGCAAGGCTGCCCGCAGGCACGGTGCCTCGCGCGAGCGGCGGATGATCCCCCATGCGCATCGACGTCACGCCCCTGACGCTGCCCGCGACCGCCGACGAGGCCGGCGAGGTCGGCGAGCGCTTCCGCGCGGTCTCCGACCACATGGAGCGGGTGAACCTGCCCCGCTACGCCGGCACCGCCGCGCTCACGCACGAGGAGCGGCTCGCCTCCTGGCTGCCGAACGAGGCCGACGACCACCTCGTGCGCGTCGTCGCCGACGGCGACCGCGTGCTCGGCATCTCGAGCATCTGGCTGCCGCTGCAGGAGTCGACCGACGTGCTCGACTTCGGTCTGGCCCTCGACGACGACCTCGTGGGCGAGCGCCGGCTCGCGGTGGCGGAGGCCCTCACGGACGACGCGATGCGCCTCGCGCGCGAGCTGGGCCGCCCCACGGTGATGGGCGGCTCCCCCGCGGCCTCGACGGGCGCCGTCACGGCCGCGACCGGCTTCGGCGGCGCCGATCCCGACGACGCCGAGGCCGCCCCGCTCGTGGCGCGCGGCTTCGTGCTCGAGCAGGTGTACCGCGTGAGCGTCGCCGACATCCTCGACCTCGACCTCGACGCCCGGCTGACCGACGCCCGCGAGCGCTCGGGCGACGACTACGAGACGATCGCGTGGGCGGGCCCGACGCCCGCCGCGCACCGGGCGGAGATGCGCCGCCTGCACGAGCGCATGTCGACCGACGCGCCCGTCGGCGGGCTCGCGCTCGAGCCGGAGACCTGGAGCGACGAGCGGCTCGCCGACTTCGAGCGCTCGAAGACCGACGGCGGCCGCACGATGCGCACCGTCGTCGTGCGGCACCGGCCGAGCGGCGCGCTCGCGGGCTTCACCTCGCTGTTCGTCGGCGCGGCGCCCGCCGACGGCGCCGGGATCGCGCGGCAGCACGACACGCTCGTCGTCGCCGAGCACCGCGGTCGCGCGCTCGGCATGCTGCTGAAGCTCGCGAACCTCGTCGAGCTGCGCGACCACCACCCCGCCCACCCCCGGGTCGGCACCTGGAACGCCGAGGAGAACCGCCACATGCTCGCCGTGAACGAGGCGACGGGCTTCGTCGCCGTCGCGCACGAGGGCGTGTGGCAGCGGAAGGACGTGCGATGAGCGCGGCAGGCATCGAGATCGTCGACGTGCCCGTGCCCGAGACCTGGGACGGCGACGACGAGGGGGCGCGGCTGCTGCGCACGCTCGTCGACGTGCGGAACGCCGTCGTCGTCGACGGCTGGGGCGGCGACGCGAGCCACGCCGTCACGTACCAGGAGGCCTGGGCGCAGTGGCGCCGGCAGGAGGGCGAGTCGCAGGAGCTGCGCACGATCGCGCTGCTCGACGGCGAGCCCGTCGGGCGGGGCTACGCGTGCCGCGGGCTGCTCGAGGCGACGACGCTCGCCGAGGTCGACGTCATGGTCGTGCCCGGCGCGCGCGGCCGCGGCGTGGGCGCCGCGCTCGCCGACGACCTCATCGCGCGGATGCGCGCGAGCGGCGCGACGACGTTCCAGGCGTGGGCCGACCACCACCCGGCCCCCGGCCCCACGATCGCGCCGCCCACGGGCCACGGGGCCGTGCCCGCCGACTCCCCGCAGGTGCGGATGCTGCAACGCTACGGCTTCGCGCTCGAGCAGGTGGAGCGCATGAGCGAGCTGCGCCTCGCGGACGTGCGCGCCGGCCTCGAGGCGCACGGCGCGGAGGCCGAGGCGCTCGCGCTGCCGCGCTACCGCGCGGAGACGTGGACGGGCCGCACGCCCGAGCACCGGCTCGCCTCCCTCGCGGCCCTCCACTCGCGCATGTCCGTCGACGCGCCCTCGGCGGGGCTCGAGCACGAGGCCGAGGCCTGGGACGCCGAGCGCCTGCGCCGCTACGAGGCGAGCCAGGTGGACGGCGGGCGCACGCTGCTGCGCGCGATCGCCGTCGACGCGGCGACCGACGAGGTCGTGGCCTACACGACGCTCACGGGCTCGGGCGGCGGCGCGCCCTGGTACCAGCACGACACGCTCGTGCACGGCGACCACCGCGGCCACCGGCTGGGGATGCTCGTGAAGGTCGCCAACCTGCTCGCGCTCGACGCGCACGAGCCCGCCGCGATCGTGCGCACCTGGAACGCCGAGGAGAACCGCCCGATGCTCGCGGTGAACGAGGCGCTCGGCTTCGTCGCGATCTGCGGCGAGGGCGCCTGGCAGCGGAAGGACGCGGCATGACCGGCGAGGACGACGCCGAGCGGGCCGCCGCCGGCCGGATCGACGCCGCTGCCCTCGAGTGGCTCGAGCTCGTCGCGCCCGAGGGGCCCTACGACGAGCCGGCGCTCACGCGCATCCACCGCTACGTCGCGACGGCCAACGCGGTCACGCAGGCGTTCTGGGGCGACGACTCGCACGACACGACCGTCGACGAGATCCTCGCGAGCCTCGCGAACGACGAGGACGAGGAGACGCGGCGCTTCCTCGTGGTGCACGAGGGCCGCGACGTGGCGCGCGGGATCGCCTCGGTCGCCCGCGAGGAGGGCTCGAGCGTGGGCTACGTCTCGGCCTGGGTCGTGCCGGACGCGCGATCCCGCGGCATCGGGCGCGCGGTCGCGACGCGCATCGAGGACGTCGCCCGCGAGCCTCGGCGCCACGACGCTGCAGGCCTGGATCGACCACCGCGCGCCCGCGGAGGGCGAGGCGGCGATCGCGGCGGTGAGCGGCCACGGGGCCGTCGCCGCCGACGCGGCGGCCAGGCTGGCGGCCTCGCTCGGCTACGCGCTCGAGCAGGTCGACCGCATCTCGGCGCTCGACGTCGATGCGGCGCGCGCCTCGCTCGAGGGCTTCCGCGCCGACGCGGCGGCCGCGGCGGGCGACGCCTACGCGATCCGCATCTGGTCGGGGCGCACGCCCGAGGAGCTCGCGGAGGCCCTCGCGGGCCTCCACGCGCGCATGGTCACCGACGCGCCGGCCGCCGGCCTCGACGTCGACGACGAGACCTGGGACGCCGCGCGGCTCGCGCGCACCGAGACCGAGCTGGAGGCATCCGGCAACCGCATCCTGCAGGCGGTCGCGACGCACGTCGCCACCGGCGAGGCGGTGGCGTTCACGACGCTCGTGCTGCCCGCCGACGGCCGCCCCGCCTACCAGGAGGACACGCTCGTGCACGCCGAGCACCGCGGGCACCGCCTCGGGATGCTCGTGAAGGCCGAGAACCTGCTGCAGCTCGGTCGCCTGCACCCCGGCCGCACGCGCATCCTCACCTGGAACGCCGAGGAGAACCGCCCGATGCTCGCCGTCAACGAGGCGCTGGGCTTCGTGCCCGTCGGCGCCGAGGGTGGCTGGCAGCGGCGGCTCGCGGCTGCGGAGGGCGGGGACGGCGAGGCGAGCGACGGCGGCGGCGCGGCATAGGCCGCGCACGGGCGCGGGTGCGAGCATGGCGCCATGAGCGATCGCACCCCCGCCCCGGCCGCCGCATCCCCGACTGCCTCCTCCCCGGAGTCCCTCGCCGGCATCGCCGCCGAGATGCGGGAGGCCGTGCTCGACGGCACGACGCGCTCGCGCGCGTGGCGCGCCGAGCAGCTCGAGGGCGTCGCGCGGATGCTGCTGCAGAACGTGTCGCTCTGGGAGCGCGCGCTCGCCGACGACCTCGGCAAGGGCGACCTCGAGGCGCACATGACCGAGATCGGCTACACCGTCGCCGAGGCGCGCCGCGCGCGGCGCTCGCTGCGCCGCTGGATGGCGCCGACGCCCGTGCCCGCGCCGCTCGCGCTGCAGCCGGCCGCGGCGCGCACCGTGCCGGAGCCGCTCGGCGCCGCGCTCGTCATCGCGCCCTGGAACTACCCGCTGCAGCTCTCGCTCGCGCCCCTCATCGGCGCGCTCGCCGCGGGCGACGCCGCGGTGCTGAAGCCCTCCGAGGTCGCGCCCGCGACCTCGCGCCTCCTCGCGCAGCTCGTGCCCGCCTACCTCGACCCACGCGCGGTGCGCGTCGTCGAGGGCGGTGCCGACGTCACGACGGCGCTGCTCGCCGAGCGCTGGGACCTCATCTTCTACACCGGCAACGGCACCGTCGGCCGCATCGTCGCCGCGGCCGCCGCGAAGCACCTGACCCCCACGGTGCTCGAGCTCGGCGGCAAGAGCCCCGTCTACGTGCACCGCTCGGCCGACATCGCGGCCGCGGCCCGGCGCATCGCCTGGGGCAAGTGGCTGAACGCGGGGCAGACGTGCGTCGCGCCCGACCACGTGCTCGTCGACCGCGAGGTCGCGGACGAGCTCGTCGAGGAGCTGCGCCGCGCGACCGCAGAGCAGCTGCGCGAGCCGCGCGACTCCCCGACTTCGGCCGCATCGTCTCGGAGCGCCACGCCGAGCGCCTGCAGGGGCTGCTCTCGGGCGGCACCGCCGTGACCGGCGGCGAGGTCGACGTGCAGGCCCGCTACGCGGCGCCGACGATCCTCGTCGACGTCGACGAGGCCTCGCCGCTCATGCAGGAGGAGATCTTCGGGCCGCTGCTGCCCGTGCTGCCGATCGACGGCGTCGACGCCTTCGTGCGGCGGATGCGCGGCCTCGACAAGCCGCTCGCGCTGTACGTCTTCGCGCGCGAGCGCGAGGCGATCCGGCGCGTGGAGCGCGAGACGAGCTCGGGCGGCCTCGGCATCAACGTGGCCGTCGCGCACGTCGGCTCGGAGGCGCTGCCCTTCGGCGGCGTGGGCGAGAGCGGCATGGGCGCGTACCACGGGCGGCACTCGTTCGAGGCGTTCAGCCACCGGAAGGCCGTGCTGTCGAAGCCGACGGCGCTCGACACGCTGCGCGTCATCTACCCGCCCGTGCCGCCGGAGCGCCGCGCGCTCCTGCGCCGCATCCTCGGCTGACGGGCCGCCGCGTCAGCGGGCGGGGGCGACGTGCTCGGCGCCCCAGGCGACGAGCGGCCGCACGTCCTCGACCGTGTCGAAGAGCGCGTCGAGCAGCTCGGGGCCCGCGGCGTCCGCGGGCGCGACGTGCCGCCGCGCGGTGAGCCACTTGCGGCGCAGCAGCGCGATGCGCGGGTGGTCGCGGTCGACGCCGCGCGGCGCGGTCTTCAGCTGCTCGCCGCCGATCTCGTAGCCGCGCTCCTCGAGCTCGGCGACGATGCCCTCGAGGGCCGTTCCGGGCGCGGCCGCCTCGACGGCCGCGCGGTAGGCCTTCGTGAGCGCCGCATCGCCGAAGAAGCCGCCGCCGAGCCACACGCCCTCGGCGTCGAGGTTCACGTACCAGCCGACCCCCTCCGCCCGCTGCGCGAGCATCCCCTGTCGCGTCTTGTAGGGCGTCTTGTCGTGGCTGAAGCGCACGTCGCGGTAGGGCCGGTAGAGCTTCACGCGGTTGGCGACGGGCTCCAGCTCCTCGGCGAGCGCCTCGAAGGGAGCCTTGACGGCCCCCTCGTAGCGGGGCCTGTTGGCCTCCCACCAGGGCTTCTCGTTGTGCGCCTCCAGCTCGCGGTAGAAGGCGAACGCGTCGGCCGGGAATCCGTCGAAGGGCATCCCCCGAGCCTACGCCCGCTGTCCGGCGCGCCTCAGGCGAGGCCGCGCGGGCGCCGCTGGCAGCGCGGGCAGCGGTGCGAGGAGCGGTTGGCCCAGGGCTCGCGCACCATCGTCGCGCCGCAGCGCGGGCACGGCTGGCCGCCGCGGCCGTAGGCGTTCAGCGAGTGCGCGAAGTAGCCGGCCTGGCCGTTGACGTTCACGTACTGCGCGTCGAAGGAGGTGCCGCCCTCGGCGAGCGCGAGGTCGAGCACGTCGCGCACGTCGGCGAGCAGCGCGAGCGCCCGCGCCTGCGTGAGGCGCTCGCCGGGCGTCGCGTAGTGCAGGCGCGAGCGCCACAGCGCCTCGTCGGCGTAGATGTTGCCGATGCCGGAGACGAGCGTCTGGTCGAGGAGCGCCGCCTTCACGCCCTGCCGGCGCAGGCGCAGCCGGCGCGCGACCGCCGCGGCGTCGAAGCGCGCGTCGACGGGATCGAGGGCGATGTGCGAGGCATGGTCGGGCACGCCGTCGACGAGCGGCCGCACCGCGAGGCCGCCGAAGAGGCGCTGGTCGGCGAAGCGCACCTCGAGCGGGCCGTGGGCGGGATGCGAGAGCACGAGCCGGATGCGCGTGTGGCGGTCGGCGGGCGCGCCGGGCTCGCGCAGCAGCATCTGGCCCGACATGCCCAGGTGCGCGAGCAGCGCCTGGCGGGGCGCCGCGCCCTCGGCCGCGAGCGGGATCCAGAGGAACTTGCCGCGCCGCTCGGGCAGCGCGAGCCTGCGGCCGACGAGCGCGCCCTCGAACGCGGCGGCGCCGCCGTCGTGGCGGGCGACCGAGCGGGCGTCAAGCACCTCGACCGCATCCACGCGCGCGCCGTCGACCGCGGGCGCGAGGCCCGCGCGCACGACCTCGACCTCCGGCAGCTCCGGCACGGGCTCAGGCCTCGGCGGTGAGCTGCTGGTGCGCGTCGAGCGCGGCGGCCATCTCGGCCACCTTCTTGCTCGTGCCCGTGCCGGTGGCGACGGCCTCGTCGTCGATGCGCACGGTGGCGACGAAGGTGCGGGCGTGGTCGGGGCCGCTCGCCTCGATCTCGTAGACGGGGGCGCCGAGCCCTCGGGCGGCCGCGGCCTCCTGCAGCGCCGTCTTCGGGTCGAGCGCCGCGCCCGTGCGGCCGGGGTCGTCGAGCAGCGGCCCGACGAGCCGCAGCACGAGGGCGGCGGAGCCCGCGTGGCCGACCGAGAGGAAGGCGGCGCCGAAAACCGCCTCCATCGTGTCGGCCAGGATCGACGCCTTGTCGGCGCCGCCCGACGCCGACTCGCCCTTGCCGAGCAGGATGTGGCGGCCGAGCCCGATGCCGCGCGCGACCTCGGCGAGCGCCATCGTCGAGACGACGCCCGCGCGGCGCTTCGCCAGCTGCCCTTCGGACGCCTCGGGGAAGCGGCGGTAGAGCTCGATCGTGATGGCCTGGCCGAGGATCGAGTCGCCCAGGAACTCGAGCCGCTCGTTGTGGGGCGCGCCGCCGTGCTCGTAGGCCCAGGAGCGGTGGGTGAGCGCCAACGACAGCAGCTCGGGGCCGATCTCGACCCCGAGCTGCTCGAGCAGTGCGCGCTCGTCCGTCATGCGACGAGTGATCCCGGCAGGATCAGACGTCGGCGACCTTGCGGCCCTTGTACTCCATGTACAGGGGCGTGCCGGCCGAGTCCTCGACGACCTTCGCGCGGTGCGGGAGGCTGTAGACGGTCTTGCCGCCCTCGATCGTCTTCACGAGCTTGGGCACGACGGCCTTCCACTGCGACCGGCGGGCGCGCGTGTTCGACCGCGACATCTTCCTCTTGGGAACAGCCATTGCTCACTCCTTCTTCGGCGCCTGCGCGCCCTCACCCGACGACTGGTCGTCGGTCACGTCTGCTGAGAACCCCTGGAGCGCTGCCCACCGAGGATCGGTGGTCTCCGGCGGCACGTATGCGGTGCCAGGCTCGAGCCGCTCCCCCGTCACGGGGTCGAGCCCCGCGCAGTCCGGTCGGTCGACCGGCTGGAACGGCAGCGCCAGCACCACCGCGTCCCTGACCACCGGCAGCAGGTCGACGATGTCGTCGACCACGAGGTAGTCGGATTCCGACTGACCATCATACGCGAACAGCTCGAGGAAGTCGACATCGACGTCGAGCGCGAACTCGACGAGGCAGCGCGAGCAGGTGGCTTGCGCGGCGACCGCCGCGGTGCCGGTCGCGAGGATGCCCTCGTGGACGCTCTCGAGGCGCACGTCGAGCTCGATCGGCGCATCGACGGCGACCTTCGCGAGGCCCTCGCCGACCTCGTCGCCGAAGGGCGCGTCGAGCGAGTGCTCGCGCATCTGGCCCGGCTTCCGCACGATGTCGCGCACGGAGATCGAGAAGGGGTGTGCAGGCATGCCTCGAGCCTACCGGCGACCCAGGAGCCCGTCGTCCGCGAGGCGGCGCTCGAGGCGCACGAGCTCGCGGCCCGCCCACGCCCGGCCGCGGGGCCGCACGCGATGCACGAGCGCGACGCGGACCGCCGCGGCGAGCCGCCACCGCTCGACGCGCGCGGGCGCGATGCCGAGCGCGTCGGCGACGCGGGCGACCGCCGCGACCGGGGCGGCGGCGCGGTGCGGCGCCCACCGGCGCTGCGAGACCGCGAGGTCGACGTGCGCGAGGAGGTTGCCGAGGTCGAGCGCCGGATCGGCGAGCGCGAGCGTGTCGAGGTCGAGCAGCGCGAGGCCCGCGCGCACGTCCCACAGCAGCTGCGCCCCGTGGAGGTCGCGGTGCGCGAGCAGGCACGCGCGGTCGCGCTCCGGCTCGAGGCCGCGCGCGGCGCCATCGGCGAGCGCCGCCATGCGCCCGGCCACCGCCGGCCCCTCGGCCGTGCCCGCCCTGCGCGCCCAGTCGCGCAGCACCGCGGCCTCCTCGTCGACGCCGTGCCGCCCCAGCCTGGTGCTCGACGTCCTCCGCGGCGCCGAACGCCGTCGCGACGCCGGGCCAGCAGGCCGCCCACGCCGCCCACGCGCGGCGCCAGGTGCGCTCGTCGACGGACGGGTCGTCGCCGAGCGACTCGAGCGTGCGGCCGGGCAGCCCCGCGAGCACGAGGAGCGCGGGCTCGACGTGCTCGACGGCGGGCGTGGGCACCGGCAGCGCCGCGCCCAGCCGGTGCGCCGCCTCGAGCGCAGGAGCGCGACCGCGCCGCACCGCCTTCGCGAAGCCTGCCGCCGTCGAGGCGGAGCACCGCGCGGCGGCCGAGCCGGTGGCCGAGCACCGTGCCCTGCCCGCGCAGGCCTGCGCGAGCGCCGGGAGCCGGTCGTCCTCGCGCACGAGCGCGGCGCCCGCGCCCGCCGACCACGTGCCGGCGCGCACGCCGAGACGCGAGCGCGCCTCGATCGCGATCGGCTCCCCCGGGTCCGCCGCCGGCCACGCCCGCTCCACGCTCCAGGACAGGCCCTCGGCCTCCACCGCCTCCGGCACCGCGCGCGCGTCGAGCCCCGTCGGCGCCGTCGTGCCCGCGCTCATGCGAGCGCCTCCTCGGCGCTCGCGAGCCGCGCCGCGACCGACGCGGGCCAGTCCGCGACGCCGCGACGGAAGGGCTCGGCGGCGCGCTCGAGCCCGGCGAGCGCCCGCCACGCCCCGAGGGCGCGCTCGTCCCAGCCGCCGCCCGCGTCCGCGAAGCCCTCGAGCATCGCCGTCGGACCGCCGCTCGCGAGCCACGAGCCGAGGTCCCGCTCGGGCGGCGCGGTGCAGACCCGATCGAGGTCGACGATCCGCACGGCGCCGCCGTCCACGAGCACCTGATCGGGCGACCAGTCGCCGTGCGAGAGCACCGGGGCGCCGCCGACGAGGCGCGGCAGCAGCGCGCCCGCGAGGGCGCGGGCGCGCGCCGCGAGCTCGGGCAGCAGCGCCGCGACGCCCTCGGCGGCGCGGGCGGCGACGGCGCCCGCCTCGAGGGCCGGGGCGGCGGGACGGCCCCCGTGCAGCGCCGCGAGGGCCGCACCCGCGGCGCGCGCGGCCTCGACGCCGCCCAGGTGCGAGAGGTCGCCGCGCCCCCACCGGGGCGTGACGACGGAGGTGGGGCCGAGCCGCTCGTGCGGCAGGACCGGCGCGCCCGCGTCGCGCGCCGCCGCGGCCGCGCGCAGGCTCGTGGTCGCGGGGACCCGCCCCCACGCGCACCACCCGCTCGCCCTCCGCCACGACGAGCCGGCGCAGCGGGTTGAAGCGCAGCACGGCCGCGGCGTCGAGGTCGAGGCGGCCGCGCGCGGCGAGCCGCCGGAGCGGCCGCGCGAGCGCGCGGTCCGCGCGCACGGGGCCGCGCATCGTGCGCGGGGCGGGCCGATCGACCGCGACGCCCGCGGCGGCCGCGCGCTGCGCCGTCTTCTCGAGCCTTCGCCGCGTCGGCGTAGGTGGCGACCCAGCCCGCCTCGCCCCGCGCGTCGCGCACCGCGAGCACGAGCACCGCGCCCGGCTTCCACCGCACCTGCAGCACCTCGTGCGGACCGAGCATCGCCTCACGGGCGCGCGGGTCGAGCAGCGCCGCGAGCTCCGGGAGGCGCGGCTCCCTGGCCGCGATCGAGGCGGCAGCGGCGGCCGCCGAGGGCGCGCCGCTCATGCCCCCGCCCCCGCGCCCACCAGGAACCCGCGCACCCGCGAGCCCGGATCGGCCAGCAGCTCCTCGGGCCTGCCGTCCTCGACGATGCGGCCGTCCTCGAGCCACAGCACGCGGTCGGCGCCGCGCAGCGCCACGGGGTCGTGCGAGATCGCGATCGTCGTGCGGCGCTCGGTGAGCGAGCGGATCGAGGCGGACACCGCCGCGGCCGCGCGCGGGTCGAGGCCCGTGGTCGGCTCGTCGAGCACGACGACCGGCGCGTCGCGCAGCAGCGCCCTCGCGATCGCGATGCGCTGCCGCTGGCCGCCCGAGAGCGTCTCGCCCCGCGTGCCCAGCTCGGTGTCGTACCCCTCCGGCAGCGCAGCGATGAAGTCGTGCGCGAGCGCGCGGCGCGCGGCCTCCTCGACCTCCTCGTCGGTGGCGCCGCGGCGGCCGAGCCGGATGTTCTCGCGCACCGTGCCGCGGAAGAGCACGGCCTCCTGCAGCACGACCGCCACGTTGGCGCGCAGCGACTCGAGCGTCGCGTCGCGCACGTCGAGGCCGTCGAGCCGCACGACCCCCGACTCGGGGTCGGTCGCCCGCGTGAGGAGCCCGACGAGCGTCGACTTCCCCGCGCCCGAGGGGCCCACGATGCACACGCGCGAGCCCGGCTCGACCGCGAGCGAGAGGCCGTCGAGGAGCGGCCTGCCGTGGCCGTCGCGCACCCGCACGCCGTCGAGCGAGACGGCGCCGCGCGCCCTGCCGAGGCGGAGCGCGCCCGGCCGGTCGACGATCTCGGCCGGCTCGTCGAGCAGGTCGGCGACGCGCTCGCCGGAGGCGAGGGCCCGCGCGATGCGGCCCGTGTGCTTCGCGAGGTCGCGGATGGGCCGGAGCGAGAGCTTCAGGTAGGTGGTGAAGAGCACGAGGTCGCCGGGGGTGATCGCGCCGTCGACGACGCGGAGCCCGCCCACGACGAGCACCACGGCGAAGGCGAGGCCGACGATGACGTCGGTGCCGCGCTCGAGCGCGGCCGCGAGCCGCTTGGCCTCGACACCCTGCCCGAGCACCCGTCGGTTGCCGCGCTCGAAGGTCTCGCCGCGCGCGCCCTCAAGGCCGTAGGCGTGCACGACTCGGATGGCGCCGAGCGTCTCGGCCGCGAGGTCGGCGATGCGGCCCTCGCCCCTGCGCGTGCGGCGCGCGGCCGCGGTGATCCGGCCGGTGCCGCCGCGCGAGAGCAGCAGGAAGCCGAGCGAGGCGGCGAGCACCACGAGCGCGAGCACCGGATCGAGCACCGCCATCACGACCGCGAGCGCCACGAGCGTCAGCAGGTCGCCGACGAGCGGCAGGCCCGCCGTGACCGCGACCTCCTGGAGGCGGCCGATGTCGCCCACGAGGCGCTGCACCGTGTCGCCCTGCGGGGCGCGCGCGTGGTAGCGCGCGCTCAGCCGCTGCAGGTGCGCGAAGAGGCGCGAGCGGATGCTCGTGGCCACGCGCGAGCCGGCGAGCGCGAACGCGACCGTGGAGACGAACTGCATGAGCGCGCGCAGCAGCACGAGGCCCAGCACGAGCAGCCCGCACGAGAGCAGCAGCTCGAGGGTCGCGGGAGGATGCCCGGCGATCGCGCCCCCGTCGGCGCCGAGGCTCGCGCTCACGGCGTCGATGACGAGCTTCACGGGCCACGGCTCGGCGACCCGCAGGGCGACGACGAGGAGCATGGCGCCGAGCCCGCCGAGCAGCAGCCACCGGTGCTCGGCCAGGTGCGGCCGCGCGATCGCGAGCGTGCGGCGCAGCGGCGAGGGCCCCGTCGCGCCCCGGCGGCGGAGGATGCGGGGGCGGCTCATGCGCGCACCCCCGCGGGCATCGCGGCGAGGATGCGGTCGACGACCGCGCTCCACGCGTGCCGGGCCTCGGCGTCGGCGCGGGCGGCGGCGCAGCGCCGCTCGAGCGCGTCCCGGTCGTCGCGGAGCGCCACGAGGGCGCCGGCGAGCGCGGCCGGGTCGTCGGGCGGCACGAGGAGGCCCGTGCGGTCGTCGACGACGTCGGTCACCTGGGGCAGGGCCGAGCCGACCACCGCGAGGCCCGCCGCGAGGTACTCGACGACCTTGAGCGGCGAGAAGTAGCGGGCCGCGGCCGAGGGGTAGGGCGCGAGGCCCGCATCCATGCCCGCGAGCACCGCGGGCACGGCCTCGTGCGGCAGCGCGCCGAGCCAGCGCACGCTCGCGCCGAGGGCCCGCGCGCGCTCGCGCAGCGCCGGGAGCGCCGGCCCGTCGCCGACGACCGTGAGGCGCACGCCCTCGAGCCCGGCCATCGCCTCGATCGCCGTCTCGAGCCCGTGCCAGGGCCGGATCGTGCCGACGAAGACGGCCTCGAGGGTCGCGCCGCCCCGGCGGGCCCTGGGCGGATGCGCGGCGAGGTCGACGCCGTTGGGCGCGAGCACGCAGCGCGCGGCGCCGAGCGCCTCGGCCCAGGCGACGAGCGGCCGGGAGACGCATGCGACGACGTCGGCGGCCGCGAGCGCCCTGCGGGTCGTCGCGAGCGCCCCGGCCGCGTCGGCGAGCTCGCGATGGGTCGCCTGCTCCTCGACGAGCGGCGCGTCGACCTCGAGCACCGAGGGCGCGCCGATGCGCGCGGCCGCGTCCGAGAAGAGCGCGTAGCGCTCGTAGACAAGGTCGGGCGCCTCCGCCGCGACGGCCCGGGCGATCGCGGCCGCAGCCGCGGCGATCGCCCGCTCGCGATCGGCGACGGGACCGGCCGCCACGGGGTGCACGACGAGCGCGGCGCCGCCCAGCAGCGAGGCCTCGCCGTCGCCCCTGCGGGTGCAGTGCACGGTCACCTCGTGGCCGCGGCGCACGAGCTCGCGCACGACGGCCCGCACGTGCACCGAGGCGCCCTTGGTGCCGAGCACGGGGATGCCGGGATCGGCGCAGACGTAGGCGACGCGCATCAGCGGCTCCCCTCGAGCACGGGCATGAGCGCCCGGTGCGCGGCGGCCGCCCGCGGCGCGTCGTGGAGGCGCTCGACGAGCGCCCGCGCCTCGGCGGCGAGCGCCGCGACGTCGACCGCGCCGCCGGCCACGCGCGCGATGGCGTCGGCGAGCGCGTCGACGTCGCCGGGCTCGAGCAGGATGCCCGTGCGGCCGTCGACGACGACCTCCGGGATGCCCGTCACGGCCGTCGCGACGCAGGGCACGCCCGTGGCCATCGCCTCGAGGAGCACCGTGGGCAGGCCGTCGGCGTTGCCGTCGGCCCCGACGACGCAGGGCGCGGCGAAGAGGTCGGCGCGCTCGAGCAGGCTCGGCGACGCGGTCCTGCGGCACGGGGCCGAGCAGGCGCGCGGCCCCCTCGAGGCCGAGCGCCGCGACGAGGCGCGCGAGCTCGCCCGCGAGCCTCGCCGTCGCCCGCGAGGTCGAGCGTCGCGTCGACGCCGAGCGCGCGGGCCGCCGCGAGCGCGCGCAGCAGCACGTCGAAGCCCTTCTTCTCCACCAGGCGCCCGACGGCGAGCACCCGCAGCGGGCCGACCCGCGGCGCGGGCGGACGGTACGGGAAGCGCGCGAGCTCGATGCCGTTGCGCACGAGGTGGATGCGCCCCGCGTGCTCGGGCAGGAGCGCGCGCAGGTGCCGCACGTTGTACTCGCTGACCGTCGCGACGTAGGCGGCCTCCCCCATCCGCTCCCGCAGGTCGTCGAGGCGGACGCTCTCGTGGAAGATGTCCTTCGCGTGCGCGGTGCACGAGTACGGCACGCCCGCGAGGCGGGCGGCGAGGCGGGCGACCGCGGTCGCGGAGCTCGCGAAGTGCGCGTGGAGGTGCGCGTAGCCCTCGCGCCGCACGAGCGCCGCGAGCGCCACGGCCTGCGCGGCGTCGTCGACGTCGGCGGCGAGGAGCGCGGGCAGCTCCCGCGCGATCGCCGCCGCGAGCGCCTCGTCGGCCCCGCGCAGCAGCTCCCACAGGGCCGAGGGGCGCTGCGGCCTGGGCAGGTGGTGCACGGGCGCCTGCACGCGCGCGAGCTCCGGGTGGAACCGCGCGTCGTCCGTGGGGCGCAGCGCCGCGATCGCGATGCGCTCGCCCTGCGCCTCTCGGGCGAGCACCTCGGTGACGATGAAGGTCTCGGAGAACCGCGGGTAGACCTTCACGACGTAGCAGACCGTCCCGCTCGGCTCAGACGGCGACACGGAGCACCTCCTGCGGGCGGGCGGCGAGCAGGGCGGCCGCGAGCCGCGGCACGACGCCGAGGCCGTCGAGGTCGATGCCCTCGCGCGCCACGCGACGGCCGGCGGCCCCCGCGACCCAGCGGCCGATGGCCTCCGGTGTGGGCGGCTCGCGCAGCGCGTCGACGGCGCCCGCGGCCGCGAGCGCCTCGGCGCGGAGGCGCTGCTCGGCGCGGCGGTGCGCGCGCGGCACGACGAGGGCGGGTGTGGAGGTCGTCATGAGCTCGCACACGGTGTTGTACCCGCCCATGCTCACCACGGCCTCCGCCCGACGCATGAGCGGCAGCGCGTCGGGCACGCGCCGGAGCACCCGCACGCCGGGTCGGGCCGCCTCGCGGACGCGGCGGCGGTCCTCCGCCGGCATCTGCGGCCCCGTGACGACGAGGTGCGCGACGCCCTGCGGCATGGGGGCGGCGGCCGCGGCGGCGGCGAGCTCGACGCCGTCGACGCCGCCGCCCACGGTCGTGAGCACGTAGGGCGCCTGCATCTCGATCGCGTGGCCCGCGTGCCTGCCGGTCGCGAGGTAGCCGGTGTGGGCGACGAGGTGCCGCAGCTCCTCGGGCAGCTCGCCCGAGCCGACGAGGTCGTGGATGCGCGGGTCGCCGTAGACCCAGATCGCCGAGAGCACGCTGCGCAGCGCCCCTACGCCGCCCACGGCGTGCCACTCGCGCTGCACGACCTCGGGCGCGTCGAGCACGTCGCGCAGGCCCAGCACGACGCGGCAGCCGGGCCGCTCGACGCGCAGCGCGTGGAGCGCGGGCGCGAGCTCCCGCTCCACGCCGAAGGGGTGC
This sequence comes from Agrococcus sp. SL85, assembly GCF_026625845.1. Lineage (NCBI taxonomy): Bacteria > Bacillati > Actinomycetota > Actinomycetes > Micrococcales > Microbacteriaceae > Agrococcus > Agrococcus sp. SL85. Next base: position 1,937,644 of record NZ_CP113066.1, on the reverse strand, counting down.
CGGTCGACGATGACGAGGTCGGGCGCGAATGCGCGCACGGCCGAGAGCACGATGCGGCCGCGGAGCCTCGTCAGCTCCTCGAGGCCCGCGTCGATCGCGCGGGCGCCGTAGCCGGTCGCGGTGCGCTCGATGCCCGGCAGGATGAGCCAGTCCCAGCCCTCCGGCGCCTCGAACTCCGCCGCCTCCGGGCGGCCCGCGATGAGGAGCCCCGAGACGGGCTCGTCGAGGCCGCGGGCGAGGGCGTGCGCGAGCGCGAGGTTGCGCCTGAGGTGCCCGAGCCCCGCGGAGTCGTGGGAGGACAGGACGATGCGGATTGCCATGGGGTCTCCTCGTGCCGAGCTGCTGTCGTCCGCACAGCGTGCTCGGCCCCGCGGCGATCCTCATGACACGACCATGAGAACGCTCTCACGCCGCCCTGCGGCGCCGGTGCCCGGCGGCTCAGGCGCCGCGCAGGAGGGACGCGCCGGGCCCTGACAGCTCGTCGAGCGCGACGTCGCGGCCCGTCGCGACGAGCAGGAGCGCGAGCGCGGTGCCGCGCACCTCGGAACCGTCGCCGCGGCGTAGGCGCGCGTCGGTCGCGACGAGCCGCAGCCCGCCCATGCGCTCCTTCGCGCCGCCGAGCCGCGCGGGCGTCGCGAGCTGGTGGTCGAGCGCGGGCAGCACCGCGCCGAGCGGGTAGGGGTGCGCGATGCCGAGCGGGCGGCGGATGTCGTCGCCGTGCGCGATCTCCTCCACGAGCCGGCTCGCGAGCGGCGCGGGCGGCGTGTCCGTGCGGCCCGCGGCCGCGCGCATCGCCGCGAGCGTCGCGGCGGGCGTCGCGCGCCGCTCCCGCTCGACGCCCCGCCGGTTGTCGCGGTCGAAGTCGAGGCCCGCGGCCACGAGGCGCCGGGCGAAGCCGAGCCGCGTCGTCGTCCACACGTCGACGAGGTGCGCGGCGACGTCGTGCACGCTCCATCCCGCGCAGCCGCTCGGCGCGTCCCAGTCGGTGTCCTCGATCCGCTGCAGGTCGGCGATGAGCGCGCGGCGCTCCACGTGGACGGCGTCCCAGAGCTCGGACGGGTGCAGGTCGGTTCGGCGCGGCATGCCCCCACGCTAGGCCCGCCCGCGCCGACCGGTGCCAGGATGCAGCCATGACGCAGCGATCGGCGGCGGTGCGCGCCACCCGTGCCGTGCCCCTGGCCCTCATCGGCTGGCTCGTCGTCGTCGAGCTCACGAGCGGCCTCCTGCAGGGCTGGTACGTGACGCTCACGACCGACATCGCCCGCCACCTCTCGATCGCGGACGCCGACGTCAACTGGTTCGAGGCGGGCCAGCTGCTGCTGTCGGCGCTCATCGTGCCGGTGCTCGCGAAGCTCGGCGACATGCACGGCCACAAGCGGATGCTGCTCGTCGCCACCGCGATCACGGCGGGCGCGAGCTGGTGGATGGCCTTCGCGGGCGACTTCTGGGGGTACCTCCTGGCGTTCTCGCTGCAGGGCGCGTACGCGGTGTGGCTGCCGCTCGAGGTGGCGCTCATCTTCGACCGCGGGCGCCGCACGGCCTCCGCGCCGTCGACGACGCGGCGCGCGGCGGGCCTCCTCGTCATCGCGCTCGAGGCGGGCGCGATCGTGGGCGCGCTCGGCGCCGCCGTCGCCTTCGGGGCGTTCGGCGAGCAGATGGTGCCGACGCTCGCCGTGCCGGCCGTCGTGGTGACGCTGTGCTTCTTCGCCGTGCTGTGGGGCGTGCCCGAGTCCGAGCCGCTGCCCGGCCGCAGCCTCGACGCGGGCGGCTTCGTGCTGCTCGCGCTCTCGCTCCTCACGATCACCTCGGGCCTCACGTTCCTGAAGCTGAACGGCGCGGGCGCGTGGTGGGCGTGGCTCGTGATCCTCGTCGGCGTGCTGCTGCTCCTGCCCTTCGGCCGCTGGGTGCTGGGCCGCCGCGATCCCGCGATCGACCTGCGCGTCATGCGGCGGCCGGAGATGTGGCCCGTGCAGCTCACCGCGGGCCTCGTGGGCGTGAGCCTGCTCGGCGCGCAGACGCCGCTCGCGACCTACGCCGGCACCGACCCCGCGCTCGGCTACGGCCTGGGGCTCGACGCCTCGGGCCGCTCGATCCTCATCGGCGTCTACCTGCTCTCGCTCATCGTCGGCGCGACCGCCCTCGCCGTGCTGTCGCGGCGCCTGCGGCCGCGCACGCTGCTCATCGCCGCGGCCACGCTCGTCGGCGTCGGCTACCTGCTGCTCGTGCCGTTCCACCGGGAGGTGTGGCAGGTGTTCGCGTGCATGGCGATCGCGGGCGTCGGCTCGGGCGCGCTCGTGGGCGCGATGCCCGCCGCAGCGGCCGCCGCCGCGCCGCGCGGCCAGACGGGCGTCGCGACCGCGATGACGAACACGACGAAGACGATCGGCGGCTCGTTCGCCTCGTCGGTCTTCGCGATCGTGCTCGCGGTGGGCGCGGTCGGCACGGCCGCGTCGCTCGGCGGCTACCTCACGGTGTGGATCGTGTGCGGCGTCACCGCGCTGGTGGCGGCCGTCGGCCTCGTGGCGGTGCCGCGGCTCGCGTTCGCCGACCCGGAGCCGGTCGAGGAGGCCCTGGCGGACGACGCCTCGGCCGCGGCATCCTGAGCCCGGGACGACCACCGCCGACCGGGAGGCACCATGCCGCAGTACGCCGTGCTCATCTACGCGGGCGACTCCGCCCACGACCTCGACGCCACCGAGGAGGACCTCGCCGAGCCGAACGCGCACGGCGACGAGATGGCGGCCTCGGGCGCGATGCGCGTCGCCTACGCGTTCACGCCGCGCGCCCTCGCCCGGTCGATCCGCGCGGACGGCGTGACCGAGGGCCCCTTCGTCGACGCGCCGCAGGTGGTGGCGGGCGTCTACGTCATCGAGGCCGCCGACGGCGACGAGGCGCTCGCGATCGCGGGCACGAACCCCGCGATCCGCGGCGCGGACGGCGTCGAGGTGCGGCTCGTGCACTCCGGCGGGGTCATCGGCTGACCGCCCGGAGCGCGCGGCGGGGCCCGGTCAGCCCTTCGCGACGAGCGGGCCCTTGTGCACCCGCCACGGGTGCGTCTGCGCGACGGGCTTGATGATCGTCTCGTCGACCGAGACGTGGCCGGGGAGCGCGAGGATGTCGGTCATCACGCGCGCGACGTCGTCGGCCGTGAGCGGGTCCTGCACGTCCTGGTAGACGGCGTCGGCCTTCGCCTGGTCGCCGCCGAAGCGCACGAGCGAGAACTCCTCGGTCCAGACCATGCCCGGCGCGACCTCCATGACCCGGATCGGCTCGCCCTGCAGCTCGAGGCGCAGCACGTCGACGAGCTGCTTCTCGGCGGCCTTCGCGGCGTTGTAGCCGGAGCCGCCCGTGTAGGGCACGGTCGCGGCGATCGACGTGACCGTCATGATCTCGGCGTAGCCGCCGTCGCGCGTGGCGTCGCGCAGCAGCGGCAGCACGGCGTCGAGGACGCGCTTGACGGCGATGACGTTCGACTCGAACATCCACCGCCAGTCCTCGAGCGTCGTCTCGGCGATCTCTGCCGCGCCCTTCGCGCCGCCGGCGACGTTCACGAGCGAGGTGGGCTGGAACGCCGCCGCCGCCTCGGCGAGGCGCGCGACGTCGCCCTCGTCGGTGAGGTCGGCCGCGAGCACCTGGCAGCCGATGTCGGCGGCGAGCGCGTCGAGGCGCTCCTGCCGCCGCGCCACCGCGAGCACCTGCCAGCCGCGGGCGGCCGCGTGACGCGCGACCGCCTCCCCGATGCCGCTCGACGCGCCGGTGACGATGATCCGCTTCTCGCTCATGGGGCCATCGAAGCACAGGAGGTCAGACAGCGCGGGCCGGACTGCGCCGACGCGCGGTCGGGCCCGACTGTGACGAACTGCGACGGGGGCCGCTTCCGCGCACCGCCTCCGCCTCCCTACCGTGGGCGCACGCTTTCGACGGAGGAGACCCCCATGAGCGACTGGAAGTTCGAGACCCTGCAGGTCCACGCCGGCGCGCAGCCGGACCCCACCACCAAGGCGCGCGTCACGCCCGTCTACCGCACGACGTCGTACGTCTTCGACAGCACCGACCACGCGGCGCGGCTCTTCGGCCTCGCCGAGTTCGGCAACATCTACTCCCGGATCATGAATCCCACGAACGACGTGGTCGAGCAGCGTCTCGCCGCGCTCGAGGGCGGCACCGCGGCGCTGCTGCTCGCCTCCGGCCAGGCCGCCGAGTCGTTCGCGGTGCTGAACATCGCGGGCGCCGGCGACCACATCGTCTCGTCGTCGTCGATCTACGGCGGCACCTACAACCTCTTCAACTTCACGCTCCGCCGCCTCGGCATCGAGGTGACCTTCGTCGAGGACCAGGACGACCTCGACGAGTGGCGTCGCGCCATCCGCCCGAACACGAAGCTGCTCTTCGGCGAGACCGTCGGCAACCCTCGCATCGACCTGCTCGACATCGCGGGCGTCGCCGCCGTCGCCCACGACGCCGGCGTGCCGCTCATCGTCGACAACACGATCGCCACGCCCTACCTCATCCGCCCGCTCGAGCACGGCGCCGACATCGTCGTCCACTCGGCCACGAAGTTCCTCGGCGGCCACGGCTCGGTCGTCGCGGGCGCGATCGTCGACGGCGGCCGCTTCGCGTGGTCGCAGTCCGACAGGTTCCCGGGCCTCACGACGCCCGACGAGTCGTACCACGGCGTCACCTACACGGAGGCGCTCGGCGACGCGATCGCCTACATCATCAAGGCGCGCGTGACGCTGCTGCGCGACGTGGGCGCCGCCGCCTCCCCCGACACGGCCTGGCAGCTGCTGCAGGGCATCGAGACGCTCTCGCTGCGCCTCGACCGCCACGTCGAGAACGCCACGAGGGTCGCGCAGTTCCTCGAGCAGCACCCGCAGGTCGCCGCCGTGCACTACGCGGGCCTGCCGTCGAGCCCCTGGCACGCGCGCCAGCAGGAGATCGCGCCCCGCGGCGCGGGCGCGGTGCTGTCGTTCGAGCTCGTGGGCGGCGTGGAGGCCGGCAAGGCGCTCGTCGAGGAGCTGCGGCTCTTCAGCCACCTCGCGAACATCGGCGACGTGCGCTCGCTCGTCATCCACCCGGCCTCGACGACGCACGCGCAGCTGACGCCCGAGCAGCAGCTCACGGCGGGCGTCACGCCCGGCCTCGTGCGGCTCTCGGTGGGCATCGAGCACGCCGACGACCTCATCGCCGACCTCACGGCCGGCCTCGAGGCCGCCTCGGCGAAGGCGAAGGCGCTCGAGGCCGCGGCCTGAGCCGCGCCGGCACGCGCCGGACAGCGCACCACACCGCACCACACCTCACGACACCTCACCTCACGACGGGCGGCGGGCACCCATGGACTGGCAGCTGAGCGAGAACGCGCAGCACCTCTCCGCGGTGCCCGCCGCCCGCCTCGTCGACCGCACGCCCGTGCCCGTCACGGGCGCGTGGCGGCCCGGCGACGACCCCGGCTCGCGCTCGTTCGCCCGCATCGGCGACATCGACGCGGAGGCGGGCGGCACGATCCGCGGCGCCGTCCTCGCCTACGAGACCTGGGGCGCCCTCTCCCCCGCGCGCGACAACGCCGTGCTCGTGCTGCACGCCCTCACGGGCGACAGCCACGTGCGCGGCGCGGCCGGGCCCGGCCACGCGACCTCCGGCTGGTGGGAGGAGGTCGTGGGACCCGGCCTCGCGATCGACACCGACCGGCTCTTCGTCGTGGCGCCCAACATGCTGGGCGGCTGCCAGGGCTCCACGGGCCCCGCGACGCCCGCGCCGGACGGCCGCGAGTGGGGCTCGCGGTTCCCGCGCGTCACGATCCGCGACCAGGTGGAGGCGCAACGGCGCCTCGCCGACCACCTCGGCATCGGCCGCTGGCGCGCCGTCGTCGGCGGCTCGATGGGCGGCATGCACGCGCTCGAGTGGGCGATCGCGCACCCCGACCGCGTCGGCGCGACGGCGCTCTTCGCGTCGAACGCCGCGACCTCCGCCGACCAGATCGCCGGCAACGCCCTGCAGATCGAGGCGGTGACGACCGATCCGGGGTGGCTCGGCGGCGACTTCTACGACCTCCCCGGCCACGCGGGACCCGCGCGCGGCCTCGCGCTCGCGCGCCGGATGGCGATGCTCGGCTACCGCTCCCAGCACGAGCTGAACGAGCGGTTCGAGCGCGCGTGGCAGTCGAGCGTCGACCCGCTCGCGGGCGGCAGGTTCCAGGTGGAGTCGTACCTCGACGTGCACGGCAACCGCTTCGTGCGCCGCTTCGACGCGGGCTCCTACGTGCGCCTCGTCGACGCGATGTCGACGCACGACGTGGGCCGCGGGCGCGGCGGCGTCGAGGCCGCGCTCGCGCGCGTCACCTCACCGACGCTCGTCGTCGGGATCTCGAGCGACCGGCTCTTCCCCGTCGCCGACCAGCAGCGGCTCGCCGCCGGCATCGCGACGAGCGTGTCGGGCGCGGAGCCCGTCGTGCTCGAGAGCGGCTTCGGCCACGACGGCTTCCTCATCGAGCGCGAGCGCGTGGGCGACCTGCTCGCGCCGCTCCTCGCCTGAGACGGCGAAGGGGCCGCGCCGCGCGGCCCGCACGAGCATCCAGACGGCGCCGCCGAGGATCGCGACGTGCAGGGCGTTGCGGATCGTCAGCAGCAGCACGGCGCCCGGGTCGGCGAGCACGAGCGCGTCGTACGTCCACGGGAACTGCAGCTGCGTCGCCACCGCGACCGCGCCGATCGCCGCGACCGCGCGCCAGTGGCGCCGCGCCCCGGCCTCGGCGAGCAGCAGCGCCGGCACGGTCAGCCACGTCACGAACTGCGGCGAGCCCACCTTGTTCGTGACGATCATCGCGGCGACGATCGCGACGGCGAGCCACACGGTCGCCTCCTGCGCGTGCGAGCGCCGCACCGCGACGACGCCGAGCGCGCACACGAGGGCGACGACCGCCACGAGCACCGGCGTCGCGAGCGCCGCGACCTCCTGCACCCCGGCCCCGGAGACCTGGAAGGTGTAGATCTGCTGGTCGAAGCGCACGACGGCGTCGCCGCCGAGCGCCGCCTGCCACAGCCACGGCGTCGCCGCCACGGCCTCGATCTGGAGGCCCCGGTCGCCCTGCTCGGTGAGGAACGAGAGCACGTGGCCCGAGCCGAGCAGCGCCGCGATCCCCAGCACCGCCGCGGAGACGGCCGCGCCGGCCCCGATCGTCGTGAGGCGGCGGCGGCGCGCGATGAGGAGCGCGAGCCAGAGCGCGCCCGGCCACACCTTCATCCACGCGGCCGCGGTCAGCAGCGCCGCGGCGGTGCCGTGGCGGCCCCGGCGCAGCAGCGCGACCGCGATGATCGAGAGCGCCACCGCGACGGTGTCGATGCGCGCGAGCGCGACGGGCCCGAGCGCCACGAGCAGCCCGAGCCAGGTCCAGGCGAGCACGTGCCCGCGCGGGATCGTGAGGAGCAGCGCGAACGCGACCGCGTCGAGCGCCGTCACGAGCAGCATCCACACGACCGGCAGCGCCCCAGGGCCGAGCACGTTCGCGACCGCGATCGGCGCCCACGCGAGCAGCGGGTACACCCACGGCGCGTCGATGCCCAGCACCGAGCCTGCCTCGGCCTGCGCCACCCACCACGTGTAGACGGAGAGCACGTCGCCGTAGGCGTCCGAGACCTGCGGGGCGTTCAGCAGCGCCAGCAGGGCGTGGACGCCGCCGAAGGCCGTCCACATCCACGCGCGGTCGCGGCTCAGAACAGCCTCCGGGTGGCGTCGCGCACCTCGCCCACGAGCTCCTCGATGATGTCCTCCAGGAACAGCAGGCCCGTCGTCTCGCCCTGCGCGTCGAACGACCGCGCGACGTGCGCGCCCGTGGAGCGCATGAGCGCGAGCGCGTCCTCGACCTCGGCCTCCTGGTAGATCGAGGCCAGCTGGCGGATGCGCTTCGACGGCACGGGCTCGTCGACCTCGTCGTCGTCGGCGCCCAGCACGTCCTTGATGTGGACGTAGCCGACGGGGCCGCCCGCGGCGTCGGTGATGACGTAGCGCGAGAAGCCGCGCTCGCGCACGGCGCGCTCGACGTCGGCGGTCGTCGCGCCCTGGGGCAGCGAGACGATCTCGTCGAGCGGCAGCGCGACGTCGCGCACGCGCCGCTCGGTGAACTCGAACGCGCGCGAGATCGCGCCCGTCGGGTCGAAGAGCACGCCCTCGCGCTTCGAGGTCTCGACGATCGTCTCGACCTCGTCGATCGTGAACGCGCTCGCCGCCTCGTCCACGGGCTCCACGCGGAACAGCCGCAGGATGCCGTTCGCGATCGCGTTCATGAGCCAGATGATCGGTCGGAAGATGCGCGAGATGAGCACGAGCGGGGGCGCGAGCAGCAGCACGGCGCGGTCCGGCACCGAGAACGCCGCGTTCTTCGGCACCATCTCGCCGAGCACGACGTGCAGGTAGGTGACGAGCAGCAGCGCGATGACGAAGGCCGTCACCGAGACGACCTCCTCGCTGAGGCCCGTCCACGAGAGCGGGCCCTCGAGCAGGTGGTGGATCGCGGGCTCGGAGACGTTGAGGATGAGGAGCGAGCAGATCGTGATGCCGAGCTGGCACATGGCCAGCATGAGCGAGACGTGCTCCATGGCGTAGAGCGCGAGCCTCGCCGCCCGGTTGCCGCGATCGGCGAGCGGCTCGATCTGCGAGCGGCGGGCCGAGATCACGGCGAACTCGGCGCCGACGAAGAAGGCGTTGGCCGCGAGCAGGATGACGAGCCACAGGATGCCGAGCCAGTCGTTCATCGCCGCGCCCCCTCGTCCTCGCGCGCCGACGCATCCGTCTGGCGCTCCACGAAGCGCACGCGCTCGACGCGACGGCCGTCGACGCGCTCGACCCGCAGCGTGCCTGCGGCGATCGCGACCTCGTCGCCCACCGCGGGCACCGTGCCGAGCTCGGCCATGATGTAGCCGCCGATCGTCTCGTAGGGGCCGTCCTCGGGCACCTCGATGCGCGCGCGCTCGAGCAGCTCGTCGGGGCGGAAGGCGCCGGGGAAGGTGACCCAGCCCGGGCCGCGCACGACCTCGACGTGGAGGCGGTCGTGCTCGTCGGCCACCTCGCCCACGACCTCCTCGACGAGGTCCTCGAGCGTCGCGATGCCCGCGGTGCCGCCGTACTCGTCGACGACGATCGCCAGCTGGTAGCCGCGCTCCTTGAGGTCCGAGAGCAGCGCGTCGAGGTGCACGGACTCCGGCACGCGGTGGGGCTCCTCGGCGATCGCGCCGACGGGCACCTCCGCCCGGCGCTCGCGCGGCACCGAGATCGCCTGCTTGATGTGGGCGATGCCGAGCACGTCGTCGAGGTCGCCGTCGATGACGGGGAAGCGCGAGAGGCCCGTGGCGCGCGAGAGCGCGACGAGGTCGGCGACGCTCGCGCCGCGGTCGACGGCCTGCACGCGCGGGCGCGGGGTCATGACGTCGCCCGCGCTCAGCTCCGAGAACCGCAGGGTGCGGGCGAGGAGCGTCGCGGCGTCCGCGTCGAGCGCGCCCTCGGTGGCGCTGCGGCGCACGAGGGTCGAGAGCTCCTCCGCGGTGCGCGCGCCCGAGAGCTCCTCCTTGGGCTCGAGGCCCATGGAGCGCAGGATGCCGTTGGCCGAGCCGTTGAGGCCGAGCACGGCGGGCTTGAAGACCGCGGTGAAGGCGCGCTGGAAGGGGGTCACGCCGATCGCGGTGCCGAGCGGCTTCGCGAGGGCGAGGTTCTTGGGCACGAGCTCGCCGACGATCATCGACAGGATCGTGGCGCCCGTCATGGCGATGACGCTCGAGAGCGGCGCCGCGAAGCCCTCGGCGAGGCCCCAGCCGACGAGCACTGGCGTGAGCAGCCGCGAGATCGCGGGCTCCATCGTGTAGCCCGTGAGGAGCGTCGTGAGGGTGATGCCGAGCTGCGCGCTCGAGAGGTGGGTGGCGGTCTGCTTGAGCGCCGCGATGGTGCCGTCGAGGCGGCGCTCGCCGCGACCGCGGCGTGCCTCGAGCTCGGAGCGGTCGAGGTTGACGAGCGAGAACTCGCTGGCGACGAAGAGGCCGGTCCCGATGGTGAGGACGACGCCGATCAGGATGAGGATCGTGTCCATCAGCGCGCGGGGACCGGCTCGGGACTATGGCAGGGCTCGTCGTGCACGGCGACATCCTACCGAGGCGCGCGGCGGTGCGCCCCTGCCGGGCACGGCCGCCGCGGACCGCTACCAGGAGACCGGCAGCGCCTTCCCCTCCTCGTAGCCCGCGGCCGACTGCACGCCCACGCGGGCGCGCTCGCGGAAGGCCGGCACGGTGTCGGCGCCCGCGTAGGTGAACGAGGAGCGCACGCCGGAGGTGATCATGTCGACGAGGTCCTCGACGCTCGGCCGCTGCGGGTCGAGCAGGATCGTCGACGAGGAGATGCCCTCGGCGAAGAGCGTCTTGCGCGCGAGCTCGTAGGCGTCGAGGCCGGCGTTCCTGCCGAGCACGGCCTTCGTGGAGGCCATGCCCCACGACTCCTTGAAGAGCCTCCCCTGCCCGTCGCGCTGCAGGCGGCCCGGCGCCTCGATCGTGCCGGCGAACCAGGAGCCGATCATGACGCTCGAGGCGCCGGCCGCGAGGGCGAGCGCGACGTCGCGCGGGTAGCGCACGCCGCCGTCGGCCCAGACGCGCGCGCCGAGCTCGATCGCGGTCGCGGCGGTGTCCATGACGGCCGAGAACTGCGGGCGCCCGACGGCCGTCATCATGCGCGTCGTGCACATTGCGCCGGGGCCGACGCCGACCTTGAGGATGGAGGCGCCGGCGGCGACGAGGTCGCGCGCGCCGTCGGAGGAGACGATGTTGCCGGCCGCGACGGGCACGGCGTCGCCCACGCGCGACCGCACGGCCTCGAGCGCGCGCAGCATGCCCTCCTGGTGGCCGTGGGCGGTGTCGACGACGATGACGTCGGCGCCCGCCTCGACGAGCGCGGCGGCCTTCGCACCCGGGTCGCCGTTGATGCCGACGGCGACGGCGACCGAGAGCCGCCCCTGCGCGTCGAGCGCCGGTCGGTAGATGTCGTCGCGGAGCGCGCCGAGGCGCGAGGCGACGCCGATGCAGCGGCCGTCCTCGACGACGGGCGCCACCTCGACGCCCTCGCGCTCGAGCGCGGCGAACATGGCGCGGCCGTCGACGACGTCGGCGGGCGCGAGCTCGGGGAGGCGCGAGTGCAGCAGGTCTCCGACCGTCGCGTCGGCGAGCGCGTGCCCGAGGCGCTCGGCGGGGATCGCGCCGAGGAAGCCGCCGTCGGCGCCCTCCACGACGACCGCGTGGCCGGCGATCGCGGGCACGCGCTCGAGCACGGCCTGCACGGTCTCGTCGGGGCGGGCGACGTGCGCCGAGGCGAGCCCGATGGGCTGCGCCTTCACCCAGTCGATCGAGGCGATCGTGTCGTCGAGCGCGTGGTCCTGCGTGAGCACGGCGAGCGCGCCGCGGCGGGCGAGCGCGGCCGCCATACGGGGGCCGGTGACCGAGTTCATGTTCGCGGCGACGATGGGGAGCGTGGCGCTCGTGCCGTCGTCGGGCGAGAGGTCGACGCCCATGCGCGAGCCGACGCCGGAGCGGCTCGGGACGAGGAAGACGTCGGAGTAGGTGAGGTCGTGCTCGGGCACGTCGCCGATGAACCGCATGCCTCCAGCGTAGGCGCTGGCCAGGCGCGGGACGCCCGGCGCGGGTGGCCCGCTCAGCCCTTGCCCTCGCTCCAGTCGCGGGCGACGCGCGCCTGCACGGGGAACTCGATCGGGAAGCCGCCGAAGAGCGTGCGGCCCGCGAGCGCCGCGGCCTCGCGCACGGCCTCCGCGACCTCCTCGGCGCGCTCGGCGGGCGCCTGCACGATGACCTCGTCGTGCAGGAAGCAGACCAGCGCGGCGCCCTCGACGTCGCGGATCGCGCGGCGCACGCCCGCCATCCACGCGAGCGCCCACTCCGCCGCCGTGCCCTGCACGACGAAGTTGCGGGTGAAGCGGCCCCAGGCGCGCGCCTGCCGCACGCCCCGCTCGTCGTCGCGCCAGCGCGGCGGCAGGGGCGAGGCGCGGCCGAGCCACGTGCGCACGCGCTCGCGCCGCTCCCCCGCGCGCGCCGCGGCCTCGACGGCGCCCATCGCCACCGGGTAGGCGCGCGCGAGCCGCGGCAGCACCCGGCCCGACTCCCCCGCCGTGCCGCCGTAGAGCGCGCCGAGCATGCCGACCTTCGCGTGGTCGCGGGTGTCGACGACGCCGCGGTCGACGAGCGCCTGGTAGAGGTCGCGGCCGCGAGCCGCGTCGGCGAGCGCCTCGTCGCGCGAGAGCGCCGCGAGCGCCCGCGGCTCCAGCCTGCGCCGCGTCGGCGACGACGAGCCGCATGCCGGGCTCGGCGGCGACGGCCGCGCGGATGCCGCGGGCGATCTGCATGGCACCGGAGCCCTCCGTGGCCCAGCGCCCGGTGACGACGCCGCCCGGCACGTACTCGATCGCGAGCCGCGTGCGGCCGCGGGCGTCCTCGCGCGCCCAGCGCTGCGCCCACGACCAGCCGTTCGCGGTGTGGAGGCGCGACATGCGCTTGTAGGCGATGAGCGGATCGATCACCGGGTGCTCGTGCTCGCGCAGCTCCCAGCGCGCCGTGGAGGCCACGTCGACGCCCGCCCGGCGGAGCGCCCGCAGCACGTCCTGCGGGGAGTCGGGGTTGAGGCCCGGGTCGGCGAGGGCCTCGCGCACCTCGCCCGCGAGCGCCTCCATGCGCCGCGGCCGGCCGCCGCCGATCGGCCGCTCGCCGAGCGCCTCGACGAGCAGCGCGTCGTGGCGGGCGCGATCGAAGGGCAGCCCCTCCCTGCTCAGCTCCACCGCGACGACCGCGCCCATCGACTCGGCCGCCGCGAGCATCGCGAGGCCCCGGTCGTCGCCGATCGCCGCCTCCTGCGCCGCGAGCTCGGCCGCGATCGCCGCGACGTCCTCGGGCTCGGGCGCGAGCGAGAAGAGCCCGTCGTCGCCGCCGCGCAGCGTGCGCGCCCAGCGCTCCTCGCGCGGCAGCCCGCGGGCCTCGACGAGGATGCGGTGCACGAGTCGCAGGTCGCGCACGCGCTCGAGGCGGATCCCGGTGTCGAGGAGCGCCGGCACGACCGCGCGGGCGTCCTGCCAGACGATGCGGACGCCGGGCGCGGCGAGCCGCTCGTCGTCGCCCACGCGCGCCGCGGCGTGCACCCGCACCTCGTGCGCGGCGTCGCCGACGAGGCGCGCGACCGCGATGCGGGCGCCCCGATCGAGCGGTGCCACCGCGAGGTCCATGCGGCGACGGTACTGCCGGGCGCCGACACCGCCGGGCGACACGGCAGCGCGCGTCACGCTCCGCACACGTGCCGGACACCTGGATGCGGCATGATCTGGTCAGGAGACGCGATGACTGCGCAGGTGGTGGTGCTCAACGCGACGCTCGAGCCGATCGGCGTCGCTTCGCTGCAGCGCGCCGTGGCCTTCGTCGTCAAGGAGCGCGCGCAGATCATGCTCGCGGGCGACGGCACCATCCGCTCGGAGTCGTTCGAGATGCCCGTGCCGCGCGTCGTCGTCTTCAACGACTACGTGCAGATCCCCCACACCCGCATCTACGACCGGATGCCGTGGAGCCGCCGAGGCGTGCTCGACCGCGACCGCCGCCGCTGCGCGTACTGCGAGGGCCCGGGCGCCACGATCGACCACATCCAGCCCGCCTCCCGCGGCGGCGGCTCGACCTGGCTCAACACGATCACGGCGTGCGTCGCCTGCAACGGCAGGAAGGGCGATCGCACCCCGCACGAGGCCGGCATGCCGCTGCGCTTCGAGCCGCGCGTCGTCTGGCGCCGCGAGGTGATGCTGCTCGCCGTCGAGGCCGCGGGCGTCGACCTCGCGGCGCTCGGACTCGCCCGCTGAACCGGCGCAGCGCACATCGCGCGCGGACTATGCTGGAGGGCACCGTGCCGCAGGATGCACTGCGGCGTGCCCGGAAGCAATCGGAAGAGGCGATCGATACCGTGTCCAGCCCTGCGGACGACAGCGAGTTCGGAGCGAACGAATGGCTCGTGGAGGAGCAGTACCAGCTCTTCCTCAAGGACAAGGACTCGGTGGCCCAGTCCTGGTGGCCGATCCTCGAGCGGTACGCGGCGCAGCGTGACGCCGGCGGTGCCGCCACGAGCATGAGCGAGACGCCGAAGCCGGCAGCCCCCTCGGCCGACCAGCAGCGCGCCGAGCAGGCCGCCCAGGCCGCCGCCCCCGCTGCGGAGGCCGCAGCGCCAAAGGCGACCGCCTCGCAGCCGGCCCCGCCGAAGCGCCCCGTGCGCCCGGGCTCGCGCCCCGACCAGCCCGTCGACGCCGGCCAGGCCCAGCGCGCGCAGGACGCGCCGCAGGAGAAGACCGAGAACCAGGCCGACACGCCCGCCCCGGCCGCGAAGGCCGACGGCGCGATCGTCGCCCGCACCACCCGCCAGGCCGCCCGCCCGAAGCCCGTGCCCGCCGACGCCCCCGCCCCCGGCGCGAAGAAGGCGGAGGACGAGGCGCCGAGCGAGGAGCCCAAGGTCACGCCGCTCCGCGGCCTCCCCAAGACGCTCGCGGCCAACATGGACAGGTCGCTGCTCGTGCCGACCGCGACGAGCGTGCGCACCGTGCCGGCGAAGCTGATGATCGACCAGCGCATCGTCATCAACAACCACCTGCGCCGCACGCGCGGCGGCAAGGTGTCGTTCACGCACCTGATCGGCTACGCGCTCGTGCAGGCCCTCAAGGCCTTCCCGAGCCAGAACGTCTACTACGACGAGGTCGACGGCAAGCCCTCGCTCGTCGCCCCGCCGCACGTCAACCTCGGCATCGCGATCGACCTGCCGAAGCCCGACGGCACCCGCGCCCTCCTCGTGCCCAGCATCAAGAAGGCCGAGACGATGGACTTCGCGGAGTTCGTCGCCGCGTACGAGGCGCTCGTGAAGAAGGCGCGCGCCAACAAGCTCGAGGCGGGCGACTTCGCCGGCACGACGCTCTCGCTCACGAACCCCGGCGGCATCGGCACCGTGCACTCGGTGCCGCGCCTCATGCAGGGCCAGGGCTGCATCATCGGCGCGGGCGCGCTCGACTACCCGGCCGAGTTCATGGGCGCGAGCCCGGAGCGGCTCGCCGACGCCGGCGTGGGCAAGACCGTCACGCTCACCTCGACCTACGACCACCGCGTCATCCAGGGCGCGGGCTCGGGCGAGTTCCTGAAGATCGTGCACGGCCTCCTCGTGGGCGAGCAGGACTTCTACCGCGGCATCTTCGCCGACCTCCGCATCCCCTACGAGCCCATCAAGTGGTCGACCGACGTCTCGGTGCGCTCGGCCGACGAGCTCTCGAAGCAGACGCGCGTCGCGCAGCTCATCAACGCGTTCCGCGTGCGCGGCCACCTCATGGCCGACATCGACCCGCTCGAGTACGTGCAGCGCACGCACCCCGACCTCGAGATCGAGCAGCACGGCCTCTCGTTCTGGGACCTCGACCGCGAGTTCGTCACGGGCGGCTTCGGCGGCAAGCGCCAGGCGCTGCTGCGCGACGTGCTCGGCGTGCTCCGCGACACCTACTGCCGCACGATCGGCATCGAGTACATGCACATCTCGGACCCGGCGCAGCGCCAGTGGTTCCAGAGCCACCTCGAGGTCCCCTACGTCAAGCCCACGCACGACGAGCAGATGCGCATCCTGCGCAAGCTCAACGAGGCGGAGGCCTTCGAGACCTTCCTGCAGACGAAGTACGTCGGCCAGAAGCGCTTCTCGCTCGAGGGCGCGGAGTCGATGATCGCCTTCCTCGACGCGCTGCTCCAGGGCGCCGCGACGGAGGGCCTCGACGAGGTCGCGATCGGCATGCCGCACCGCGGCCGCCTCAACGTGCTCACCTCGATCGCCGGCAAGACCTACGGCCAGGTGTTCCAGGAGTTCGAGGGCGCCGCGGTGTTCACGGGCTCCGGCGACGTGAAGTACCACCTCGGCAACGAGGGCACCTTCACCGCCGCCGACGGCTCGACCGTGCCCGTCTACCTCGCCGCGAACCCCTCGCACCTCGAGGCGGTCAACGGCGTGCTCGAGGGCATCGTGCGCGCGAAGCAGGACCGCATCGGCGACGGCGAGCACTCGGTGCTGCCCGTGCTCGTGCACGGCGACGCCGCGATGGCCGGCCAGGGCGTCGTGTTCGAGACGCTCCAGCTCTCGCAGCTGCGCGGCTACCGCACGGGCGGCACCGTGCACCTCGTCGTCAACAACCAGCTCGGCTTCACGACGCCGCCCTCGGAGTCGCGCTCGTCGACCTACTCGACCGACATCGCGAAGGCCGTGCACGCGCCGATCCTGCACGTCAACGGCGACGACCCCGAGGCCGTCGTGCGCGTCGCGGAGCTGGCGTTCCAGTACCGCCAGGAGTTCAAGCGCGACATCGTCATCGACCTCGTGTGCTACCGCCGCCGCGGCCACAACGAGGGCGACGACCCCACCATGACGCAGCCGCTCATGTACTCGCTCATCGAGGCCAAACGCTCCGTGCGCACGCTGTACGCCGAGAACCTCGTGGGCCGCGGCGACATCACGAAGGACGAGTACGAGGCCGCGCAGGCCGACTTCCAGGGCAAGCTCGAGCAGGCCTTCATGGAGACGCACGCCGCCGCGACCGGCTCGATGCCGACCGTGACGCCCGAGCCGGCGGAGGCCGAGGGCGAGCCCGAGGTCACCGGCGTCGCCAAGGAGGTCGTCGAGGCCATCGGCGACGCGCACGGCAACCCGCCCGAGGGCTTCAGCGTGCACCCGAAGGTCAAGCAGGTGCTCGCGAAGCGCGTCGAGGCGAGCCGCTCCGGCGGCATCGACTGGGCCTTCGGCGAGCTGCTCGCGCTCGGCACGCTGCTCCTCGAGGGCACCTCGGTGCGCATGACGGGCCAGGACACGCGCCGCGGCACCTTCGTGCAGCGCCACGCCGTCATGCACGACAAGCACAACGGCCAGGAGTGGCTGCCGCTCGCGAACCTCGGCGAGGACCAGGGCCGCATCTCGATGTACGACTCGCTGCTCAGCGAGTACGCGGCGATGGCCTTCGAGTACGGCTACTCGGTGGAGCGCCCCGACGCGCTCGTGCTGTGGGAGGCGCAGTTCGGCGACTTCGCGAACGGCGCGCAGATCGTCATCGACGAGTTCATCTCCTCGGCCGAGCAGAAGTGGAACCAGCACTCCTCGCTCGTGCTGCTGCTGCCGCACGGCTACGAGGGCGCGGGGCCCGACCACTCGTCGGCCCGCATCGAGCGCTTCCTCTCGCTCGCGGCGGAGCGCAACATGACGATCGCGCGGCCGACGACCCCGGCGAACCACTTCCACCTGCTGCGCCGCCAGGCGTACGCGCGGCCCCGCCGCCCGCTCGTGGTCTTCACGCCGAAGGCGATGCTGCGCCTGCGGGACGCGACGAGCCAGGTGGAGGACTTCACGACCGGGCGCTTCCAGACGGTCATCGACGACGCCCGCATCGCCGACCCGTCGAAGGTCCGCCGCGTGCTGCTGCACTCGGGCAAGGTCCACTACGACCTGAAGGCCGAGATCACGAAGCGCGGGATCGACGACGTCGCGCTCGTGCGCGTCGAGCAGCTCTACCCGCTGCCGGTCGACGAGATCAACGCGATCGTCGACCGCTACCCGGAGGCCGAGCTCGTCTGGGCGCAGGAGGAGCCGCTCAACCAGGGCGCTTGGCCCTTCGTGCACCTCATGCTCCCCCGCCACCTGCACGGGCGGACCCTCAAGGTGGTCTCGCGGGCGAGCTCCGCGAGCCCCGCGACGGGCTCGGCGAAGCGCTCCGCGCAGGAGCTCGCCGCGCTCGTCGAGGCAGCGCTCAGCTGATCCCGGCATCGCAGCGCCCGCGTCCGCAGAGGACGCGGGCGCTGCGTCGTCTCTCCCTCCGCATGCGTGCGGATTTCTTCAGGATGCGCCCCGCGCCATCCTGAGGGACTTTGCGCATAGTGTTACCAAACACTGTTACGCAGATCGCCGGGCCCGTCCCGACGACAGGGGGTGGGTCGCATGGATCGAGCGCAGAGGCCCGTGGCGCTGCCGAGGTTCGCAGGCCGGCGGCAGCACGCGGCCCCGGTGACGGCGGTGCTGCCCCTCGCGGGCACGCGCTCGCCGCGCTCGGCCCCCGCCGTGGTGCGCCGGCTCGAGTGGGAGCGGCGCACCCGCATCCGCCTGCTCGGCACCGACACGGCCATCGTCGTCGCGGTCACGGCGCTCGTCGGCGCGGGCGAGGCGCTCCAGCGCAGCGCGGGCACCCTCGGCGGGCCGCTGCTGCCCGAGCCGTCGCCCCCGCGGTCGCCGCGCTCGCGCTCCTGCTCATGCTCGCCGCCGTGCGCTCGCGCGAGCCCCGCGCGCTCGGCTCCGGCGCGGTCGAGTACCGCCGCGTCGCGCACGCCGCGGGGCTCGCCTTCGCCGCCCTCTCGCTCCCCTACCTGCTCTTCGAGTGGCACGACCTCCGGCTGCAGCTGCTCGTGGCGATGCCCGTGGGCCTGATCGCCCTGCTCGTCGGGCGCTGGCAGTGGCGCCGCTGGCTGCTCGAGCGCCGCAAGGCCGGCGAGTGGGCCTCGCGCACCGTGGTCGTCGGCGCGCGCGACGAGGTCGCCTACGTGCTCGAGCGGCTCGACCGGGCCCACGGCCTCGGCTTCCACGTGCTCGGCGCCGCGCTGCGCGGCGGCGGCGGCGACGAGCCGCTGCGCGTGGGCGATCGGATCGTGCCCGCGCTCGGCGCGATGGACGACATCGCCGAGCTCGCGCAGCGCGTCGGCGCCGACACCGTCGTGCTCGCCTCGAACCCCGACGACGACGCCGCGTACCTGCAGCGGCTCAGCCGCCAGCTCGAGGGCACGTGCGCCGAGCTCGTCCTCTACAGCCGGCTCGTCGACGTCGCGGGGCCGCGCATCTCCTATCGCCCGCTCGAGGGCATGCCGCTCATCCAGGTGCGCATCCCCGACTTCGAGGGCGGGCGGCATGCGCTGAAGCGCGCGCTCGACATCGCCGTGGCCGGCCTCGCGCTCGTGCCGATCGCGCTGCTCGCGATCCCGATCGCCATCGCCATCCGCATCGACTCCCCCGGCCCCGTGCTCTTCCGCCAGCAGCGCGTCGGCCGCGACGGGCAGCTGTTCGACATGCTCAAGTTCCGCACGATGCACGTCGACGCAGAGGCCCAGCTCGCCTCCCTGCTCGACCGCAACGAGGGCGCCGGGCCGCTCTTCAAGCTGCGCGACGACCCGCGCGTCACGCGCGTGGGCGGCTTCCTCCGCCGCACCTCGCTCGACGAGCTGCCGCAGTTCTGGAACGCGCTGCGCGGCGAGATGAGCGTCGTCGGCCCCAGGCCGCCGCTGCCCTCCGAGGCCACGAGCTACGACGGCACCGTCGCGCGACGCCTCTACCTGAAGCCCGGCATCACGGGCCTGTGGCAGATCAGCGGCCGCTCCGACCTCTCGTGGGAGGAGAGCGTGCGGCTCGACCTGCGCTACGTCGAGAACTGGTCGGTCATGGACGACATGATGATCATCTGGCACACCGCGAAGCTCGTGCTCCGCCCGCGAGGGGCGTACTGAGATGCGCATCGCGATGCTCGGCACCCGCGGCGTCCCCGCGAGCTACGGCGGCTTCGAGACCGCGGTGGAGGAGATCGGGCGCCGCCTCGTCGAGCGCGGGCACGAGGTGGTCGTCTACGGCGATCGCACCCACCGCCACATCCGCGAGCACCTGGGCATGCGCGTCGTGCACGTGCCCTCCGTGCCGCTGAAGCAGCTCGAGACGCTGTCGCGGACCGCCCTCGCCGCGATGCACGCGGCCACCGCGCCGCCCTTCGACGCCGCCTTCGTCTTCAACGCGGCCAACGCGCCCTTCGTGCCGCTGCTGCGCGCGAGCGGGATCCCCGTCGCCGTGCACGTCGACGGGCTCGAGTGGCGGCGGGCGAAGTGGGGCAGGGCCGGCCGCGGCTACTACCGCTGGGCCGAGCGCACCGCCGTGCGCAGCGCCGACGCGCTCATCGCCGACGCCCCGGGCATCGCCGCCTACTATCGCGAGGAGTTCCAGGCGCCCACCGTGCTGCTGCGCTACGGCGCGCCCATCCTCCAGGACCCCGACCTCGAGCGCGTGCGCGAGGTGGGCCTCGAGCCCGGTCGCTTCCACCTCGTCGTCGCCCGCTTCGAGCCCGAGAACCACGTGCTCGAGATCGTGCGCGGCTACTGCGCCAGCGCCGCGACGATGCCGCTCGCGGTGGTGGGCTCCGCGCCCTACAGCGCGGCGTACACCGACGCGATCCGCACGGAGGCCTCCGGCGACCGCCGGGTGCGGCTGCTCGGCGGCGTCTGGGACGCCGCGCTGCTCGACGCCCTCTACGCGGCCTCCCGCACGTACGTGCACGGCCACTCCGTCGGCGGCACGAACCCCTCGCTGCTGCGCGCGATGGGCGCCGGGGCGGCCGTCGTCGCCTTCGACGTCGCCTTCAACACCGAGGTGCTCGACTCCACCGAGTGGACGTTCCGCACCGAGGCCGACCTCGCGCGGATCCTGCGGCGGGCCGAGACCGACGACCTCGCGGTGGCCTCCCGCGGCGTGCGGGCGCGCGCCCGCGCCGCCGAGGCCTTCCGCTGGGACGAGGTGGCCGAGGGCTACGAGCGGCTCGCGCGCGAGCTCGCCACCTCGGGCGTGCACGCCCCCGTGCGGGGCGCGAGGCGCGTCGCACGGGCCGGCGCCGCGGGCGCCGGGCCGCTGCTGTGACGGGCCGGACGCTGCGACGCGGCGCGAGCGGAGCCCCGACCATGGAGACCTCGACGGCGCTGACCTTCGTCACCGTCGTCTTCGAGCCCGAGCTGCCGCTGCTGCGCCTCCAGGCGCGATCCCTCGCGCGGCACCTCGACCCCGACGCGATCGCCGAGCTGGTGGTGCTCGACAACTGCGCGGGCGGGATGGGGGGCCGCGCGGAGCGGGCGCTGCGCGCGGCCCTCGGCCCGGAGCCTGGGGCCCCGCTGCCGGGTGCTGCGCACGGGCGCGCTCGGCGTCGACGGCGCCGCCGAGGGCTGGCGCAGCCAGCAGGCGGCGAAGCTGCTCGTGGCGCGCCTCGTGCGGACGCCGCACTACGTCGTGCTCGACGCGAAGAACCACCTCATCGCCCCCTGCCGGGCCGCAGACCTCGTCGACGACGGCCGGGCGCGCGGCGCGACGCACTCCTATGCCGAGCATCCCCTGCGCGCCGGGCTCGAGCGCACGCTCGGGGCCCTGGGCGCCGACGCCGCGACGATCGAGGCGCTCGTGCAGGACTTCCCGCGCACCGTCACGCCCTTCGTGCTCGAGGCCGCGCTCGTGCGGCGCATGCTCGACGACGTCGAGGCGCGATCCGGCGAGCCCTTCGCAGCGGCCTTCGAGCGGGCTCGCGCGCTCGAGTTCTTCCTCTACTCCGGCTGGGCGATCCTCCGCGGCGGCGGCGTGCCCGTCGACGGCCGCGAGATCGCAGCGCCGATCGTCTGGCCGCACGACGCGCGCGGCGGCGCCGGGGCGGCGATCGCCGAGGCCGAGGCCAAGGGGGCCGCGTGGTTCGCCGTGCACCGCAGGGCGCTCGCGCGCGGCGCGGGCGTGCGCGCGGAGGCCGCGGCGCTCTGGGTGGCGCGCGGGCTGCTCACGCGCGGCGAGGCGCGTCGGCTGCTGCTGGGGTTCCGGCTCGGCTACGCGCCCGCGGTGCTGCGCGCCCGGCTCGCGCGGCGGCTCCCCGCGCGGCGACCCGCGGCGCGCACTCAGGACTCGGTCGCGGCAGCGGCGCGGCGCGCGGCGGAGCCGCGCCCGTGACGGCCCGTGCGACTGGGCGCGGCCTCGACGTAGTACGTGTGGCGCGCACCGGAGCCGCGCACGCGGTTCAGCACGATGCCGAGGACCGAGCCGCCCGCCGACTCGAGCGAGCGCAGCGTGCTGGCCAGCCTGCTGCCGGCTCGTCGCCGAGGCGTCGACGACGACGACCACGCCGTCGACGAGCGGGGCGAGCAGGTTCGCGTCGGCGACCGTGAGCACGGGCGGCGAGTCGACGATGACCGAGTCGTACTGCTGCGAGACGCGCTCGAGCATCGAGCGGAAGGCGTGCGAGGTGACGACCGTCGCGGGGTTGGGCGGCAGGGCGCCGGAGGTGAGGACGTCCGGTCCCCCCTCGCGCCACGGCACGACCGCCTCGTCGAGCGTGACCTCCCCCATGAGGGCGGTGGTGAGGCCGACCGCGCCGTCGATGCCGAAGAGCTCGCCGACGCGAGGTCGGCGCAGATCCGCGTCGATGACGAGCACGCGCTCGCCCGCATCGGCGAGCGTGAGCGCGAGGTTCGTCGAGAAGGTCGACTTGCCCTCCGCGGGCGAGGACGAGGTGACGAGGATGCGGCGGGCGCTGCCGTCGATCGCCGCGAAGGCGAGCGCCGACTGGATGCGCCGCATGTCCTCGGTGACGGGGCTGTGGGGTTCGCGCGCCACGACGAGCGCGGCGCCGACGTCGCGCGCGGCGCGCACGACGGTGCCGAGCACCGGCAGCTCGGTGACGCGGGCGACGGCCGCGGCGTTCCGCACCTTCGTGTCGGCGATCGTGAGGACGAAGGCCAGCAGCACGCCCAGCATGAGGCCGACCGCCGCCGCGAGGGCGGCGTCGCGCGGCTTGTCCGGCACGGTCTGCACGGTGGGCGCCACCGCGTCGTCGATGACGGTCGCCGTGATGGAGGCCGCGCCCTCCGCGCTCTGCGCGGCGACCTCCTCGACCTGGGCCGAGAGCTCGCGGGCGACGGCGTTCGCGATGTCGGCGGCGCGCTCGGGGTCCCCCGCCGTCGCGGTGACGTCGAGGATCACGGTGCCCTGCGGGATGCCGATCGCGATCGAGCGGGCGAGCTCGCGCGGCGTCAGCGGCAGCTCGAGCTCGGCGATGACGGGCTCGAGCACGCGCGACGAGGTCGCGAGGCGCGCGAACGAGAGCATCTGGTTCTGGGTGTAGGCGCCGCCCTGGTTGAGGTCGGCGCCCGAGGTGCCCTGGTCGAGCGCGAAGTACAGCGAGGCGCGCGACTGGAACTGCGGTGCGACGGTCGACGAGAGCAGGTAGCCCGCCACGCCGCCGACGAGCGCGCACGCGAGCACGAGCGCCCAGAGCTTGCGGAGCGCGTCCCAGGCGGTCGACAGGCTCCACGCCGTGCCCGCATCGGCGCTCCGCGCGCCGCTCATCGCGCCGCCCGACCGCGGCCCGAGATGCTCCTGGGTGCTCCCATGCGAGCGACTGTACCTGCGGATCGCGCATCTTCTGCCACAGATCCGCGCGGCTTCCCCCTAGCGCCGCTGCGCTCCCGCGCCCCCGGGTGGGAGGCTCTGGCATGCGCATCCTGATCGCGTGGGCCGACGACTCCTCGCCCAACCTGGGCGTGCGCGCGCTCGGCCAGGGCTCCGTCGACCTGCTGCGCCGCGCGTGGCCCGACGCCACCTGGACCTTCATGAACTACCGCCGCCGGCCCGAACAGATCCCGTGGGGCAGCGACCGCGCGCTGCTGCGCGAGCGGCTGACGGGCAGGGCGGGCATGCAGCGCTGGCTCGCGGGCTTCGACCTCGTCTGGGACACCCGCTCGGGCGACAGCTTCGCCGACATCTACGGCACGCCCCGGCACCGCACGATGTCGCTCGTGCACGAGTTCGCGGTGCAGGCGGGCACGCCCGTCGTGCTCGCGCCGCAGACCATCGGGCCGTTCGGCACGCTGCAGGGCCGCCTGCTCGCGCGCCGCGGGCTGCGGCGGAGCGCCCTCGTCTTCGCGCGCGATCCGCGCAGCGCCGCCGCGGCCGCCCGCCTCGGGCGCGAGCCCGACGCGGTCGCGAGCGACCTCGTGTTCGGCATCGAGCAGCCGCGCGAGGCCGAGCCCCACGACGTGCTCCTCAACGTCTCCGGGCTCCTCTGGGGCGGCGACGACCACGTAGACGGCGCGGCCTACCGCCGCTCGGTGCACGCGATCGTCGACGGGCTGCTCGCCGACGGCCGTGCGGTGACGCTCCTCCCCCACGTCGTCGACGCCGACGGGCCCGACGACGACGTGCCGGCCGCGCGCGAGCCTCGCCGACCGCTACGGCGGGCGGGTGGGCCTCCGCGTGCCGACGGGGCTCGACGACGCCCGCGCCGCCATCGCGGGCGCGCAGCTCGTCATCAGCGCGCGCATGCACGCGTGCCTCAACGCGCTCTCCACCGGCACGCCCGGCGTCGCGATGGCCTACTCGCGCAAGTTCGCGCCGCTCATGGCCTCGCTCGGCTGGCAGCACGTCGTGCCGCTGCGCGGCACCGACGACGTCGCGGGCGCGGTGCTCGCGGCGGCGCGTCGCGCGTCGCTCGCGGAGGAGGCGGCGGAGGCCCGGCATCGCGGCGCCGCGATGCTCGAGCCGGTGCTCGACCGGGTGGCGTCGCTGTGAGCGGGCTCGAGCGGGAGGTCGAGGCGGTGCTCGCGCGCGACGCGTGCACCGGCTGCGGCCTGTGCGCCCTGCTCGACCCCGCGATCCGGATGGCGCTCGACGACGACGGGCAGCTCCGCCCGCGCGCGACGACGCCGTCGCGCGCCGACGAGCGCGCCGTCGCCGTCTTCCGCGACGCGTGCCCCGGCGTCGTCGTGCACGCGCCGGCGCCTCCGGAGGGCGCCGCGATGCACCCGCTGCTCGGCGCGCACCTGGGCATGTGGACGGCGTGGGCCGCGGATCCGGAGCTGCGCCACGCGGGCAGCAGCGGCGGCGCGCTCACCGCCCTGCACGCGTGGCTGCTCGAGACGGGGCGCGCGGCGCGCGTCGTCGGCGCCGCGGTCGACGCCGACGAGCCGCGGCGCACCGTGCCCGTCACGATCCGCTCGCGCGAGGACGCCCTCCGAGCCGCGGGATCGCGCTACGCGCCCGTCGCCGCCCTCGACAACCCCGACGCCCTGCTGCCCGGCAGCGCGGTGTGCGCGAAGCCCTGCGAGGCCGCGGCGCTCCGGCGCGCCGCGCCCGCGCTCACGGGGGGCGAGGTGCCGCTGCTGCTGTCGTTCTTCTGCGCCGGAACGCCCAGCCAGCGCGCCACCGACGCGCTGCTCGCCGAGCACGGCGTGCCCGCGCACGCGCGTGTGGACGCGCTGCGCTACCGCGGACGCGGCTGGCCGGGCCGCTTCACCGCCTCGGCCGGCGACGCGGTCGTCTCGGTGGACTACGACGAGTCGTGGGGGCGCACGCTCGGCCCGACGACGCGCTGGCGGTGCAAGGTGTGCGCCGACGGCATCGGCGAGGCCGCGGACGTCGTCGCGGCCGACGCGTGGGAGTCCGACGACCGCGGCTTCCCCGCCTTCGCGGAGGGCGAGGGCACGAGCGCGCTCGTCGCTCGCACCCAGCGCGGCCTGCGCGCGATCCTCGAGGCGGAGGCCGCGGGCGTGCTCGTCCTCGGCCCCCTGCAGGCCGAGCGCCTCGCGGCCGCCCAGCCGCTCCAGACCGCGCGTCGCGCGCTCCTGGGCGCCCGCACGCTCGGCGCGCTGCTCGGCGGCCGCGCGGCGCCGCGCTACCCGGGCTACGGCCGCCTGCTCATGCGCTCGCTGCGCACGCCGCGGCTCGCGCTGCGCACCGTGCGCGGCACCTTCGGCCGGGCCAGGCGCTCGGGAGGACTGCCATGACCTCGTCGCTCGCCCGCACCGCTGCGCGCGGCACGCTCTTCACGATGCTCGCCCAGCTCGCGCGCATCCTGCTGCAGCTGCTGTCGGTCGTGGTGCTCGCGCGCCTCCTCTCCCCGCACGACTACGGCCTGCTCGCGATCGTGCTCGTGCTCGTGGGGCTCGGCGAGATCCTGCGCGACTTCGGCCTCACCTCGGCCTCGGTGCAGGCGCCGGAGCTCTCGCGCGGGCAGCGCGACAACCTCTTCTGG
Organism: Agrococcus sp. SL85; assembly: GCF_026625845.1. Taxonomy (NCBI): domain Bacteria; kingdom Bacillati; phylum Actinomycetota; class Actinomycetes; order Micrococcales; family Microbacteriaceae; genus Agrococcus; species Agrococcus sp. SL85. The sequence goes on along the minus strand of NZ_CP113066.1, from coordinate 1,911,780 downwards.
ATCAACGCGCTCATCGGCGCGGCGCTCGCGCTCGCGATGCTCGCCTCGTCGTGGGCGGTCGGCGCGATCACGGGCGAGGCCGAGATCGTGGGCATGGTGCAATGGCTCGCGCTGCTCTTCCTGCTCAACGGGCTCGCGACCCAGCACCGGGCCGACCTCATGCGGGCCGTGCGGCTGCGGGCGCTCGCCGTGGTCGACGTCACCGCCGCGACCCTCGCGCTCGCGCTCGCGGTCGCTGCGGCAGCGCTCGGCGCCGGGTTCTGGGCGCTCGTCGTGCAGCAGCTCGCGCACGGCACGATCGCGCTGCTCGGCGCGGTGATCGCCGGCCGCTGGCTGCCGCGGCGCTACGACCGCGCGCACCCCGTGCGGCAGCTCATCACCTTCGGCTGGAACCTCGTGGCGGCGAACCTCGTGCAGTACGCCTCGCGCCAGGTCGACACGCTCGTCGTCGCGGGGCAGTTCGGCACGAGCGCGCTGGGCCTCTACAACCGCGCGCACCAGGTGATCATGACCCCGCTCGGGCAGGTGCGCGCGCCCCTGCAGTCGGTGGCGCTCCCCGTGCTCTCGCGGCTGCAGCGGGAGCCCGCGCGGTTCGACGCCTACGTGAGCGCCGCGCAGCTCGCCCTCGGGTACGGGCTGGGCATCCCGCTCGCGCTCGCCGCGGGCCTCGCGGAGCCCGTGGTCGCGATCATGCTCGGCGACGCCTGGATGGACGCGGCGCCGATCCTGCGGCTCTTCGCGGTCGCCGGCATCCTGACGACGCTCTCCTACGTGGGCTACTGGGTCTACGTCGCGCGCGGGCTCGGCGCCTCGCTGCTGCGCTACACGCTCGTGACCTCGGCGATCAAGGTCGCGTGCATCGTCGGCGGTGCCTGGTTCGGGCTCGTCGGGGTCGCCGCGGGCTTCGCGCTGCATCCCGCGATCGCGTGGCCGATCTCGCTGCTGTGGCTCTCGCGCGTGACGCCGCTGCCCGTGCGCAGCCTCTACGCGGGCGCCGCGAGGGTGCTGGCCCTCGCCGTCCTCGTCGGCGCAGGCGCCTGGTTCGCGGGCGTCGCCGTGCTCGACGCGGGTCGCTGGGTCTCGCTCGGCGTCGGTGCCGCCGTGGGGCTCGGCCTCGCCGTGGCCGCCCCGATCCTCCCCGCCTACCGGCGCGACGCGCAGTCGCTGCTCGCCTTCGTGCGGCTCATGGTCGCGCGGCGGTCGCCGTCCGCGGACGCGCCGCCGGCAGGCTGACCGGCGGCCGCGCGAGCTCGGCGTCCTCGCGCTCGCGCAGCCGCCACGCGACGGCGAGGCCGACGAGGAACCACAGGAGCGGGCCGAACTGCGTGATGAGCGCGACCGCGACGAGGCCCGGGAGCTGGCCCGCGACCGCGAGCGCCGCGGGGTTCGGCGAGCGGAGCGCCCCGAGCGCGACCGCGAGCAGCACGAGCGTGAGCACCGCGAGCGGCACCCAGCCGAAGCGCAGCCCCACGAGGAGCAGGGTGCTGTCGATCGAGTCGGCGTACTCGCCGAAGTAGACGCCGTCGACCATGCGGCCCGACCAGTCGCCGGCGCTGCCGAAGGGACGGATCTGCGACAGCAGCGCGAGCTGGCCGCTGCGCGAGTCGGCGCTGCCGCTCGCCTCGTCGCCGGCATCCGCGAACACCGCGCCCAGGAAGGGCACCACGACGCCCACGGCGGCGGCGCCGCCGAGCACGACGAGCCAGCGCACCGAGCGCCGCACGCCCGGCAGGAGCGCCGCGGAGAGCGCGAGCGTGAGCGCGAGCGCGACGAGGCCGATCCGGCTGAAGGTGACGACGACGGCGCCGACGATCACGACGAGCGAGAGCGCCGTGGCCCACGGCCGCCACCGGGCCACGAGCACGAAGGGCGTCGACATCGCGAGCGCGGCCCCCAGCGCGATGGAGTGCCCGAAGGCGCCCTCGGCCCGCAAGAACCCGGCACGGGGCTGCAGCCGCGCCCACTCGGCGGCGTTGCCGGGGCCGGGCAGGGCGACGAAGGCGTTGCGGCCCGTGGCGAACTCGATGAGCGCGAGGATCGCGGCGACGGTCGCGGCCGCGGCGAGGATGCGCGCGATGTCGAGGCCGGGCACGCGCGCGAGCACGAGCCGCCCCCAGATGTAGGGCACGAGCCACTCGAGCACCGCGATGACCGACGCCGAGAGCGTCGACAGCTGCAGCGCGAGCTGCACGAGCACGAGCAGCGCGAAGACCCCGACGAGCACGTCGATCGCACCGAGCCGCACGTCGGTGACGCTCGCGGCGATGGCGGCGAGGGTCATGAGCGTGATGGCCGACCAGACGATGCCGAGCGAGACGCCCACCCAGATCGGCACGAAGAACAGCACGAGCGTCCAGACGACCATCGTCGCCCGCGGGCTCGCACGGAACACGAGGAGCGCGACCGCCCCGACGACGGCGCCCAGCAGGGCCAGCAGCAGCGACGACTCGCTCATCGCTGCCCCTGGCCCTGCCGGCTCACGAGCGCCAACCTATCCGGCGCGTCCGCCCGCCGTCACCCGAGGTCCGTCACCCGCAGCGCGTCGTACGACAGCGTGCCGGGCGCCGTGGCGGTGCTCGCGCGGTTCGCGTGCAGGCCGACCGCGCCGCTCGTGCCGGTCGAGGCGGCGTCGGTCGCCGTCGCCTGCCAGCCGGCGGGCCTCGGCGTGCCCGCCCGCCAGAGGGTCGCGGAGAGCGTCGTCGTGGCGCCGCCGGTGATCTCCGCCTCGAGCGTGAAGGCATCGCCGGCCGACCGGGTGATGCCGGGCACCTGCACGCTGCGGAGCACGGTGGAGCCGCGCTGCAGCACGAGCCAGACGGTGCCGTTGTCGCGCAGCCAGGTGCGCACGCGGTAGTCGTTCGTGCCCTGCGAGCGGAGGATGATGCCGCCGTAGGCGCTGCCCGCCGAGGGCGCCGCGTCGAGCGACAGGTCGACGGCGACCCGCACGTCGCGCAGGGCGACCGAGCGCAGCATGACGTTGCGCGTGGAGCCCGCCGGCAGCGTCACGCGGCCGGTGCCGGAGGCCACCGAGGTCGCCGAGCCGTTGCCGCCCTCGACCGTCCAGGCCCCGCCGACGTCGGCCGTGCCCCAGCCTCCCGTCGTGGTGCGCGAGAAGTCGTCGGCGGCCGCGAACGCCGGCACGGGCGGCGCGGTGGCGACGACCGAGGCCGTCTCGGTGTCGGTGCCGCCGCGGTCGTCGGTGACGGTGAGGGTGACGGTGTAGGTGCCGGCGGCCGCGTAGGTGTGCGAGGCCGTGGCGCCCGAGCCCGGCGCCGTGCCGTCGCCCCAGCTCCACGCGTAGGAGACCACCTCGCCGTCCGCGTCGGCGGAGGCGCTGCCGTCCACCTGGAGCGCGAGCTCCGCGATGGTCGGCGTGAACGCCGCGGTCGGCGCGACGTTCGGCGCCACGACGGCGACGTCGCGCTCCTCGGTGTCGGTGGCGCCGCGGCTGTCGGTGACCGTGAGCGTCACCGCGTAGGTGCCGCCCGCGGCGTAGGCGTGCGTCGGGGTCGCCCCCGTGCCCGTCGTGCCGTCGCCGAAGTCCCAGCTGTAGCCCGTGAGCGTCGCGCCGGAGTCGGCCGCGGAGCCCGTGGCGTCGAACGACGCCGTGAGGTCCGAGGTCGACGACGTGAACGCGGCCGTCGGCGGCAGCTGCCCGTTGCCGATCTGGTGGTGGGCGGCGATCCGCTCGGCGCTCAGCACCCGGTCGTAGACCGCCACCTCGTCGATGTCGCCCGAGAACCAGTTCGAGGTCGGCTGGTTGGGCCAGCTGCCGAGGTTGTCGCCGCCGATCCGCCAGAACCCGCGGAAGCCCTCCCCCGAGGTGGTCGAGGCGTCCTGCGCGACGAGCGCGCCGTCGACGTAGAGGGCGATGCCGCCCGCGCCGAGCGTCGCGACCGCGTGGTGCCACTGGCCGTCGTTGTAGGCCGCGGAGGAGGCGATGGTGCGCACCTGGCCCGGGTAGGCCCCGAAGACGAGCCTGCCGTCGTTCCGCATGTAGATGTGGCGGTCGTAGCTGTTCGAGGTGCCCGTCTGCGCGCTGCCGAAGCCGATGAGCTTGCCGCCCCGGTTCGTCGTGGTGCTGAACCAGAGCTCGAGCGAGAGCGAGGCGGGCGCGAAGGCGCTCGTCGTGGACGAGACCCTGCCGGTGCTCGTGCCGTTGAAGGCCGTCGCGCTCTCGCCCGTGGGCCCGCGCACCGCGCCGGGCGTGCGCACCGTCGCGCCGCTGCCGAAGACGGGCGGGTTGGCGCCCGCGACATCGGCGGTGCTCGTGCCGAGCGGGTAGTAGAGCGTCGCGCCGTCGTCGAGCACGCCGTTCGCGTAGGCCGAGGCCTCGCCGCTCGCGGCCGTGACCGTCACGGGCGAGCTCGTCACCGCGTTCCCGTCGCCGTCGACGGCCCGCACCGTGTAGGTGTAGGTGCCGCCCGGCGCTGCTCCGGTGTCGTCGAAGCTGATCGTGGGCTGGCTCCACCAGGAGCTGCCGACGGTGCGCGAGGCGACGACGCCCGCGGTGCCGGCGCGCAGCAGCTGGTAGGTGAGGTCTCGGTCGTCGCGGTCCCAGTTGCCGGGGATCGAGACGCGCACCCGGCCCGGCAGGGCCGAGCTGGCGGTCGGCGTCCAGGCCGCGGTCGCGATGCGCGGGCCCTGCCGCTTGCCGCTGGGCGGCGAGGTCGAGAACCGCACGATGCCCTGGTAGCGCTGGTTGTTGACGCTCGGGAACTCGCCGGCGATCGCGATGAAGCTGCCGGAGCCGGTGATCGAGAGCCCCGCCTCGCCCATCTCCGTCGCGGTGCCGACCGTGAAGTCGGGGTACCACGCATAGGGCGCGGGCGCCGGGTAGCCGCTCCAGTCCTTGTAGATCGAGCTCACCGAGGGCGAGCGCGTCAGCGTGCCCTGCGCGGAGGCCGAGAAGGCCTCGGCGTAGCGGAAGGTGCGCGGGGTGAGCTCGGGCGCGAGCCCCACCGTGTCGCACTGGTGCGTGTGGCTCGTGGCGTAGACCGTCTGCCCGGTGGACCAGACGCCGTAGTGGTCGCCGTGGCAGTCGGCGATCCAGCGGATGGCGCCGCTGCCGGCCTCGGCGGCGAAGACGCCCTCGAGGTTGCCCGCCTCGACGTTCGCGTAGACCCAGCCGGTGCCGTAGACGCCGGTCGCGTCGGTCGAGAGCGCGAAGATGCCCGCCTTGCCTGCGGTCGTGCCGCTGGACCACCCGTTGATGACGGTCTGCGGCGCGAGCCAGGTCTGGTCGAGGGCGCCCGTCACGGGATCGATGTTCGCGAGGCCGCGCTGCACGACGCCGTTCGTCAGGTAGAAGCGGCCGCCGAGGATGACGCGGCCCGTGCCGGGCTCGAGCACGATGGCGTCGCCCTGCCGGTCGGTCGTCGGCGCCCAGGGCCGCACGGCGCCGTTCGCGGTCGCGAACGCCGCGTTGTTCTGCCGCGCGAGGCCGTTCGCCTGGGTGAAGCGCCCGGTGAGGTAGACGGTGTCGGCGGTGGCGACGATGCCGAAGACGCCGCTGCCGCCCACCGAGGGGGCGAAGCCCGGGACGAGCTGGCCCGTCGCTGCGTCGAGCGCCGCGAAGTTGAAGCGCGAGGCGCCGTTGACCTGGGTGAAGCTGCCGCCGATGTAGACGCGGCGGCCGTCGGGCGAGACCGCGACCGAGCGGACCGGGCCGTTGACCTGGGGCGCCCAGCTGAGGAGCGCGCCCGTCGTGATGTCATAGGCGAGCGCGTTCGAGCGCGGGGTGAGGTTCGTGCCGGGCGCCGCGAGCGGGGCCCTCGCGTTCGAGAAGCCGCCCACGGCGTAGACGGTGTTGCCGATCATCGCCTGCGCCCAGACGTAGCCGGAGTCGATCTGCACGGTGGGCAGCGGGTCGGCGGTGACGACGCTGCCGTCGCGCTGCTGCAGCGTGACGGGCCCGGGAGGAGCGGCGCTCGCGGGCGTGAGCCCCGCGAGCACCATCGCAGCGGCGGCGAGGGTGCTCGCCGCTGCGAGGATGGCGGCCCTCGCGGGCCGGCGACGTGCTGGCATGGTGCTCTCCATCTGTGTCAAGCGGTGGTGCCGGTGAAGACCGCGACCGGCTGGCCGGCGGCGTAGTTGACCGAGACGGTGACCTCGCGGCCGTCGGCTGGGTCGAGCATGAAGACGTAAGAGCCCGTGACGGCGTCGCCGGGCGCGACGGTGCCGCGCAGCGGCGAGGGCGAGCCCGCGGTCGTGTCGATGCCGGGCTCGCCGTCGGCGGCGACGAGGGTGACGACCGCGGAGTCCACCGACTGCGGCTGCTGGGAGCCGTTGCGCGCGAGCACCTCGACGCGGAGGGCCGAGCCCGCGACCTCGCCCGGCGTCGTGGCCGCGACCTGCACGGCCCGGATCGAGACGATCTCGATCTCGAAGCCGGTGTCGAGCGGGATCGCCTCGTCGAGCGGCCCCTCCACGGTGGGGAGCTCCGGCGCCGTCGTCGGGGCAGCTGCGGCCTGCGTGGGCCCGGGCTGCGGCACGGGGGTCGAGCCTGCCGGCGCTCGGCGAGGGCGCCGGGGCCGTGGGGCCGGAGACGGCCGTGCTCTGGCTGGGGGCGGGCGCCGCGGCGGTGCCGCTCGGGCTCGCGGTGGTCGCGGGGCTCGCCGCGCCGCACGCGGTCGCGAGCGACACGACGACGGCTCCGAGGATGCCGACGATGCCGGCGCGCGTGGCTGCGCGCCCTCCGCTGCGAGCCTGCGCTGCCATGGGTCCCCCGATCTCGGATCGCCCGGTCCGAGCGGCCTCCCGGCCGGTCGCACCCTGGGCGATGCTTGGCAGGAGCATGGCATAACACCGTTACTGAAACTGCGTTGTTTCGCTTAGCATGCCCTCAGGCGAGCGCCCGACGGCCGGGCCGGAGGAGGGGGACCCGTGCGGATCCTGTGCGACGCGTTCTGGTGGGACCGCGGCCCGGGCGCGAACCGGACGGTGCAGCGCGAGCTCATCGCCGCTTGGGCAGAGGCCTTCCCCGAGGACCGCCTCGTGCTCGCGCTGCGGCTCGACGCCGCCGCCGACGACCTGCCCGCCGGCGTCGAGGCGGTCCGCACGCGGCTGTGGCCCCACGCCGCGGCCAACCGCTGGGAGCTGCCGCGCCTTGCGGCCCGCCTCGGCGCCGACCTCGCCCTGTGCCACAACTACGCCCCCGCCTCCGGCGCTTCCCTCGTCTTCATCCACGACGTGATGTTCGAGGACCACCCCGAGTGGTTCTCGGCCGCCGAGCGGCGCTACTTCGCGCCGATGCTCCCCTGGGCCCGCCGAGCCTCGGCGATCGCGGCCTCGACGTCGACCGAGGCCGCCCGCATCGCGCGCCTCGCGCCGCACCTCCCGCCCGCGGTCGTCACGGGCCTCGGCGTGCCCGCCGCGCTCGCGGCGCCCGGCACGCGACCCGCGGCCGTGCCCGAGGGGCAGCGCTACGCCGTCGTCGTCGGCCGGCTCAACGTGCGCAAGAACCTCGGCACCGCGATGCTCGCCGCGGCTCGCGCCGCGCGCATCGGTCCCGCCTCGCCCCTCTACGTCGTCGGCGGCACCGCGCACTCCGGCATCGGGGCCGAGATCCCGGAGGCCGCGCGCCCGCTGCTCGAGGACGGCAGCATCGTGCTGCTCGGGCACGTGCCGGACGCCGAGCTCGCCTGGCTCTACGCGAACGCGGCGCTCGTGCTCGCCCTCAGCCTCGACGAGGGCTTCGACATGCCCTCGGTCGAGGCGGCCTCGATGGGGCCGCCGCTCGTCGCGAGCGACATCCCGGTGCACCGGGAGATGGTCGGCGGCATCGCGGCGCTCGTGCCGCCGCTCGACGTCGCGCGCATCGCCGAGGCGATCGACGCCACCTGGGACCGGCGCCCGCCGAGCGCGGCCTCGCGCGCCATCGCCGAGCGCTGCACGTGGGAGGCCGCCGCGCGGAGCCTGCGCGCCGCGGCGGCCGAGCTCGTCAGCGCGCCGCGGCCGGCGCTCCCGCGATGAGCCGCCCGAGCTCGCGCGCCGCCTGATCGACCTCGCGGAGGGCCTGGCGGTGCGCTCCGCCGCGCCTGCCGTGCCCGTCCTCGATGTCGAACGGGTCCGGCGTCGGCCGGAACCATCGGCGCGCCGGCGGCGCGGGCGGCGTGCGCAGGCCCCGCCGCTCGTCGAGGTGCGCCGCGAGCGCGCGCACGGCCCGCTCGCCCTCGTCGAGCCGCTCGCCGTCGACGTCGACGGACTCGAACCCCGCACCGAGCCAGAGCGCCTCGCGGAGCGTGAACGCGCGCCGGCGCGCCGCGGGCACCGCGGCGACCACCGCTGAGCGGATCTCGCGGGTCGCGGCGAGCACGAGGGCCGCGCCGTCCACCGCCTCGGCATCGAGCCTGCCGCGAGCGGTGCCGCGCGCAGCGGGCGCGCCAGTCCGCGCCGTCGCGGAGCGCCACGACGTCCTCGCACGCGCCGGCGCCCTCGATCGCGCGCACGCCCGCGCTCGAGACGACGACGCCGCCGAACCCGCGGGCGGCGAGCTCCTCGCGCAGCACGAGCTCGGCGAGCGGCGAGCGGCAGACGTTCGCGGCGCAGACGACGAGGATGCTGGCCTCGCCCGTCATCGCAGGCTCCCGCGCGCGATGCGGCGGCCGTCGCGGAGCCCGCGCAGGTAGGCGCGCCACGGCGCGAGCGAGCGCAGCAGCCTGCGCACGACCGCCGCGCAGCACGACGCCGCGCGCGACGCGCGCGTCGCTGCGCCGCCACCGCCGCACGTCGACGCCGTCGAGGTGCTTGACCGCGTAGAGCATGCGGTTGCGGATGTTGAAGTAGTAGTACGCCTCCGACTTCGCGCGGCCGGGCGCCGAGGCCTCCTGCGTCCCGCCGGGCTCGTGCACGACCACGGCGTCGACGAGCGCCATCCTCGCGCCCGCGTCGAGCGCCCGGTGCGAGAGGTCGATGTCCTCCCAGTAGAGGAAGTAGTCCTCGTCGAAGCCGCCGAGGCGCCGCCAGAGCGGGGCCGAGACGGCGAAGCACGCGCCCGTCGCCCAGGCCCGCCGCCGGGCGTCGGGCTCGCGCGCCCTGGCGGAGGCCGCGCGCACCCGGCCGTCGTCGAGGTAGAGGTCGGCGCCCGCGAACCACGGCCGCCCCTCGCCCGAGAGGATCGTGGGCGAGGCGAGCAGCATCGGGTCGGCGGCCACCGCCGCGACGAGGCGTTCGAGCGAGGCCGCGTCGGTCGTCGCGTCCGGGTTGAGCGCCACGAGCACCTCGGCACCGTCCTCGAGCGCCGCGGCGGCGCCCGCGTTCGTGCCGCCGCCGAAGCCCGCGTTCTCGTCGAGCAGCAGCGTGCGCCAGCCGTGCCGCTCGCCGAGCGCGCGCACGCGCTCGCGCTCGGCGCCGCTCGAGAAGCAGTCGACGACGACGACCGTGCCGCCCTCCGGCAGCTCGAGCCGCGCGGCGTTTCGGGCGAGCAGCGCGCTCGAGCCGAAGCTCACGACGACGACCGCGAAGCGCGTGGGCGCCGCGCCGCTCATGCGGCCGCCGAGGCGCGGTCGATGCCGCGGATCTCTCGGTACCAGCGCACGGCGGCGAGCACGAGGAAGGCGCCGTTCAGGGCCGCGAGCGCCGCGTAGGCCCACAGGAACCCGGTCGTCCAGCCCCACAGCGCGAAGAGCAGGCACTGGAGGCCGAAGTCGGTGGGCAGCAGCAGCAGCGACCTGCCGAGCGTGCCGCCGCCGCGCGCGTGCGTCGAGGCGACGCCCGCCTTGCCCTTCAGCAGGTCGTTGAGGAGCATGCCGAAGAAGGTGACGACGCCGACGATCGAGGCGACGAGGGGCACGAGCATCCACGCGGTGTCGCGCACGGGCGTGTGCAGCCACAGCGCGAGCAGCACGGCGAGGTGCAGGCAGGCGATCTTCAGCGCGTCGACGAAGTGGTCGAGCCACTCCCCCGCGAGGCTCCCGCCGCCGCGGAGCCGCGCGATCTGGCCGTCGGCCGAGTCCCAGGCGTAGCCGAGCACGAGCAGCGCGGCGACGACGAGGCCCGTCCACCACGCGGCGGGCAGCAGCACGAGCAGCGCGATGCCGAGGAAGGTGTGGGCGGCGCTCACCGCCGTCGCGCCGTTGGGCGTCCACCCGCGGCGGTGCGCCGCCGCGGCGAGCACGCGGCCGATCCGGCGGTTGACGTAGACGGAGTACGCGGGCGCGCCGCGCGCGTGCCCCTTCTGGGCGGCCGCGAGCCGCCGATGGGCGTCGACGAAGGACTCGGACACGGCAGGCACCCCTGTCAGCTGCACCCCGACCGCTGCCGCCCGGAGCCCGGACGCGCGGGATTGGGATGAGTGTAGGGCCTCGCCCGCGGCGCGCAAGGTGGCATGCTGAGCCGCATGACGAGCTCTGCGCCCCGCCCGATCCGGGTGATGCAGTCGTTCGCCGCGGTGCGCCCCACCACCAACCCCTACCTGCACATGCTCGACGCCGCGCTCGCGGCGACGCCCGGCGTCGAGCACCTGCGGCTCGACCGCCGCCGCGCGCTGCTGGGCCGCTACGACGCCCTGCACCTGCACTGGCCGGAGACGCTGCTGGGCGGCTCGACGCCCTCCCGCGCCCTCGCGCGCCGCGCCTTCGCGCTCGCGCTGCGCATCCGGCTCTCGATCACGCCCGTCGCGCTCGTGCGGACGGCGCACAACCTCGGGCTGCCGGAGGGCGCGCGCGGCTGGGATCGGCGCTTCCTCGCGTGGGTCGAGCGGCGGGCCGACCACCGCATCCTCCTCAACAGCCACACGCCCGTGCCGGAGGGCTCGGGCGCGACCCTCATCCCGCACGGGCACTACGTCGACTGGTTCGCGCCGATGCCGCAGGCGGCGGCCGAGCCGGGCCTGCTCGCCTACGTGGGGCTCATCCGCCCGTACAAGGGCGTGGAGGGGCTGCTCGACGCGTTCGCCGCGACGGGCGCCGAGGGCGGCGCGCTGCGCCTCCGCGTCGCGGGCTCGCCCACGTCGCCCGCCATCGAGCGCGAGGTGCGGGGCCGAGCGGCGGCGGACCCGCGGGTCGAGCTCGACCTGCGCTACCTCACCGAGGCCGACTTCGCGGACACCGTTACACGATCGTCCGGCGTGGTGCTACCGTACCGAGCCATGCACAACTCGGGCTCGGTCCTCGCGGCGCTCTCGCTGCGCCGGCCGGTGCTCGTGCCCGCAGGCCCCGTGGTCGAGGCGCTCGCCGACGAGGTGGGCCCGGGCTGGATCCGCACCTTCGAGGGCGACCTCGCGGCCGACGACCTGCTGCGCTTCGCGGAGGCCGCGGCGAGCCCGCCCGCGTCGCCGCCCGACCTCTCGGCGCGCGACTGGCGCGACGCGGGCGTCGCCCACCGCGAGGCCTTCCGCGCGGCGGTCGCGCACCGGAGGGCCGCGCGATGAGCGCCGGCGCCCCGGCGCCCCGCGTCGTGATCGCGGTGCCCACCTACCGGCGCACCGCCCTGCTGCCCGAGCTCGTCGCGGCGATCGCGGCCGACGCGGCCGAGGCGCCGGCGCAGTGGCGCATCCTGCTGGTCGACAACGACCCGGAGGCGTCGGCGCGCGAGACGGCGGCGGCGCTCGGCGTCGGGCACCTCCACGTGCCCGCTCCCGGCATCGCGGCGGCGAGGCAGGCGGCGCTCGAGGCCGCGGAGGGCGACGAGCTCGTCGTCATGATCGACGACGACCTCGTGCCCGAGCCCGGCTGGCTCGCGGGGCTCGTCGAGACCTGGCAGGCGCACCGGCCCGACGCGGTCATGGGCTTCGTGCGCTACGTGTGGCCCGAGGGCACCGACCCGTGGGTCGCGGCCGGCGGCTTCATGCGCCGCACGCGCTTCCCCACCGGCACGCCGCTGCAGGCGCTCTCGACCGGCAACGTGCTCATCGACCCGCGGCGGGCGCGCGAGCTCGGCGTCGCCTTCGACGTCGCGCTCGGGCTCTCCGGCGGCTCCGACCTCGACTTCGGGCACCGCCTCCTCGCGGCCGGCGGCACGATCGTCGCCTCCGCCGAGTCGGTCGCGCGCGACGACATCGTCGCCGCCCGCACGACGCGCGCCTTCGTGCATCGCAGGGCCGTCTGCCAGGGGCAGGTGCGCGTGCGCATCATGAGCCGCGACGAGCCTGCCCTCGGCGCGCGCGGCGAAGCGCGCGGGACACCTCGTGGGCGGGCTCGCGCGCGTGCCCGTGTTCGCCGCGGCGGAGCGGCTCGCGCGCCTGCGCGGCGACGTGGCCGCGAGCGCCACCTTCCAGCGCAGGCTGTGGTTCGCGCAGGGCAGGGTGCTGGGCGCGCTCGGCCGCTTCGAGCCCGAGTACGGCCGCCCCGCCCCTGCAGCGCCTGCCGCTCCCGCATCCTGATCACCGCGTGCTACTGTGCGTAACAGCGTTACGGAACAGGAGGCGTCGAGCCCAGCGCGCGGCGCCCGACCCCACGGGGGGGCGTGCATGGCACAGCGGATCGGCTACGCGGCGGGGGCCTTCGACCTCTTCCACGTCGGGCACCTGAACATCCTCCGCCACGCCCGCGAGCGTTGCGACGTGCTCATCGCCGGCGTCGTGAGCGACGAGATGCTGCAGCTCGTCAAGGGCATCAGCCCCGTCGTGCCCGAGGTCGAGCGCGTCGAGATCGTGCGCGCGGTGCGGTACGTCGATCGCGTGCACGTGGAGTCGACGCCCGACAAGGTCGACGCGTGGCGCGAGCTCGGCTTCACGCACTGCTTCAAGGGCGACGACTGGCGCGGCACCGAGAAGGGGCTGCGCCTCGAGCAGTCGCTCGGCGCCCACGGCGTCGAGGTCGTGTACTTCCCCTACACCGCGCACACCTCGAGCACCGCGCTGCGCCGCGCCCTCGCCCAGCTCGACGCCGCCGCCACCGGCTCCTGAGCGGGCCTCCGCCGCTCGCCGGCCTCGGGCCTCCGCGACCTCGGGATCGCCCGCCTCAGGCCCGCGAGGCGAGGAACGCGTACACCTCGGTCTCGTCGACGCCCGGGAACGCGCCCGGCGGCAGCGCCGCGAGCAGGTGCGAGTGCGCCCTCGCGCTCGGCCACGCCTGCCCCGCCCAGTCGGCGAGCAGCTCGGCCGGCGGCTGCCGGCAGCAGGTGGGATCCGGGCACGCGGACCGCGAGCGGTGCTTCGTGGCGCGGCCGCGGAACCAGCGCGCCTGGCTGAAGGGCACGCCGATCGAGAGCGAGAACTCGCCCTGCGGGCTGCGCTCGGTCATCGCGGTGCACCAGAACGTGCCCGCGGGCGTCTCGGTGTACTGCTCGAAGGCGTTCACGCGGTCGGCCGCGTCGAAGACCTCGCGGCTCGTCCAGGAGCGGCACACGGGCTGGCCTTCGATGGCTCCCGTGTGGTCGGCGGGGAAGGTGACGCCGTCGTTCTCGTAGGCCTTGTAGATGATCCCCGACTCGTGCACCTTCTGGAAGTGCAGCGGGATGCCCAGGTGCACGGTCGCGAGGTTCGTGAGGCGATGGGCGGCCGCCTCGTACGAGACGGCGAAGGCGTCGCGGAGGTCCTCGACCGCGAGCTGCCGCGCCTGCTTCGCCTCGGCGAGGAACGCGACGGCGGTGCGCTCGGGCATGAGGAGGGCGGCCGCGAAGTAGTTCGTCTCGATCCGCTGCCGCAGGAACTCCCCGTAGTCGCGCGGCACCGCGTGGCCGAGCACGTGGTGCCCGAGCGCCTGCAGCAGCACCGAGCGCGGGTCGTGGCCCGTGCGCTGCGAGCGCGAGAGGTAGATGCGGCGGTGCTTGAGGTCGGTGACGGAGCGGGTGGAGTGCGGCAGGTCGGCGGCGTCGTGCACCGTGAAGCCGAGGCGCTCGGTGACCGCGGCGACGAGGTGCTGCGAGAGCGGGCCCGCCTGGTAGCCGACGCGCTCGAGCACGCGCCGCGCCTCCGCCTCGATCTCGGGGAAGTGGTTGTCGCGCGCGCGCATCTCGGCCCGCAGCTGCGTGTTCGCGCGCCGCGCCTCCTCGGGCGTCGCGACGCGCTCCTCCTGCGCCCGATCCAGCCGCTCGACGAGCGCGAGCACCGTCTCGAGCACGTCGTCGGGCGTGCGCGGGCCGATGCGGAACGTGGGCAGCTGCGCCTGCTGCCAGGCGCTCGAGGCCATGACGCGCTCGAGCTCCAGCTCGCGGGCGGCGCGCGCCGAGGGCGGCGCGGTGCCCGTGAGCGCGTCGAGGCCGACGCCGTAGAGGGCCGCGAGCTGCTGCAGGGCCGAGAAGCGCGCTTCCCGCTTGCCGGTCTCGATCGCCGAGAGCTGGCTCGGCGCGATGCCGGTGGCGTCGCGCACGGCGTCGAGGGTGAGGCCCGCGCGCCTGCGGTGGTGGCGGAGGGCCTTGCCGAGGTGCCGGGCGTCGACCTCGGCGGGCGGCCGCTCGTGCGCGGGTGCGCTGCGGTGCCATGCGCCGGGCGGCGAGAGGGCGGCGTCGTCCATGCGGCGATCGTACGGCCGCTGCGGCGCGCGCGGACTCCTCCCGGATGCGAGAGAAGTGCACTTCTTCACATCGCGCAGGGGGCGCACGGCCGCAGAAGTGCCCGCAGAGTGGCTTCCACCACCCCCGATGGGGGCGATGACGAGGAGGACATCATGCAGGAGCAGACCCCGGCGCAGACGCCGAGCACCATGGCCGAGCAGGCCGCGCGCCTCGAGCTCGAGTGGGCCGCCGACCCCCGCTGGAGCGGCGTCGAGCGCGACTACTCGGCCGCCGACGTCGTCCGTCTCCAGGGCTCGGTCGTCGAGGAGCGCACGCTCGCCCGCCGCGGCGCCGAGCGCCTCTTCCACCGCCTCACGACCGACGAGTCGCCCGTGCGCGCGCTCGGCGCCCTCACCGGCAACCAGGCCGTGCAGCAGGTGCGCGCGGGCCTCGAGGCCATCTACCTCTCGGGGTGGCAGGTGGCGGCCGACGCGAACCTCGCGGGCCAGACCTACCCCGACCAGTCGCTCTACCCCGCCAACTCCGTGCCCGCGGTCGTGCGCCGCATCAACAACGCGCTGCAGCGTGCCGACCAGGTCGAGCGCGGCGAGACGGGAGCGACGAGCCGCGACTGGCTCGCGCCGATCGTCGCCGACGCCGAGGCCGGCTTCGGCGGCCCGCTCAACGCCTTCGAGCTCATGCGCGGCATGATCGCCTCGGGCGCGGCCGGCGTGCACTGGGAGGACCAGCTGGCGAGCGAGAAGAAGTGCGGCCACCTGGGCGGCAAGGTGCTCATCCCCACGCAGCAGCACGTCCGCACGCTGAACGCCGCGCGCCTCGCGGCCGACGTCGAGCAGGTGCCGAGCGTCATCATCGCCCGCACCGACGCCGAGGCGGCGACGCTGCTCACGAGCGACGTCGACGAGCGCGACCGCCCCTTCCTCACCGGCGGCCGCACGAGCGAGGGCTTCTACGAGGTGCGGAACGGCATCGAGCCGTGCATCGCGCGCGGCCGCGCCTACGCGCCGTACGCCGACCTCCTGTGGATGGAGACGGGCAAGCCCGACCTCGAGGTCGCGCGCCGCTTCGCCGAGGGCATCAAGGCCGAGTTCCCCGACCAGCTGCTCGCCTACAACTGCTCGCCCTCGTTCAACTGGCGCAAGCACCTCGACGACGCCGACATCGCGCGCTTCCAGCGGGAGCTGGGCGCCATGGGCTTCCGCTTCCAGTTCATCACCCTCGCGGGCTTCCACGCCCTCAACCACTCGATGTTCGAGCTCGCCAAGGGCTACGCCGAGCACGACATGACGGCCTACGTCGCCCTCCAGGAGCGCGAGTTCGCCGCCGAGGCGGAGGGCTACACGGCCACGAAGCACCAGCGCGAGGTCGGTACCGGCTGGTTCGACCTCGTCGCCACCGCCCTCAACCCCGCCTCGGGCACGCTCGCGCTCGCGGGCAGCACCGAGACCGAGCAGTTCCACTGATCCGCGACCCCGGGAGGAGACCACCATGGACACCACGACCACCGGCGGCAGCAGCCGCATCCGCATCACCGCGCAGGCGGAGGGCCAGGAGCGCGTCCTCACCGAGCACGCGCTCGCGTTCCTCCTGCAGCTGCACGACCGCTTCGAGCCCACCCGCCAGCACCTGCTGCGGGTGCGCCGGCAGCGGCGCGCGGCCTTCGCCGAGGGCGCCGACCCCGGCTTCCGCGAGGAGACCCGCCGCATCCGCGAGGACGCCTCCTGGCGCGTCGCTCCCCCGGCGCCGGGCCTCGAGGACCGCAGGGTCGAGATCACCGGCCCCATCGAGCGCAAGATGACCATCAACGCGCTCAACTCGGGCGCGAAGGTCTGGCTCGCCGACTGCGAGGACGCCTCGAGCCCGCTGTGGCGCAACGTCATCGCGAGCCAGGTGAACCTGCAGGACGCGATCCGCGACCGCATCGCGTTCACGAGCCCGGAGGGCAAGGAGTACCGGGTGACGGCCGCCGAGACGCCCACGATCGTCGTGCGGCCGCGCGGCTGGCACCTCGACGAGCACCGCATCCTCGTCGACGGCACGCCCATGTCGGGCGCGCTCGTGGACTTCGGCCTGCACCTGTTCCACAACGCCGACGAGCTCGTCGCGCGCGGCCGCGGGCCCTACTTCTACCTGCCGAAGCTCGAGAGCCACGAGGAGGCGCGGCTCTGGAACGAGGTCTTCGTCGTCGCGCAGCGCCTGCTCGTGCTGCCGCAGGGCACGATCCGCGCGACCGTGCTCATCGAGACGATCACGGCGGCGTTCGAGATGGAGGAGATCCTCTGGGAGCTCCGCGACCACGCGGCGGGCCTCAACGCCGGCCGCTGGGACTACCTGTTCTCGATCATCAAGGCCTTCCGCCTGCGCGGGCCGGAGTTCGTGCTCCCGGACCGCGCGCGGATCACGATGACGGCGCCGTTCATGCGGGCGTACACCGAGCAGCTCGTGCGCGCGTGCCACCGCCGCGGCGCCCACGCGATCGGCGGCATGGCCGCGTTCGTGCCGAGCGCGAAGGACCCGGAGGCCACCGAGCGGGCGCTCGCGGCCGTCGCGGCCGACAAGGCGCGCGAGGCCGGCGACGGCTTCGACGGCTCCTGGGTCGCGCACCCGGGGCTCGTGGAGACCTGCCGCGCGGCCTTCGCGGCGGTGCTCGGCGAGGCGCCGAACCAGCTGGCGCGCACCCGCGAGGAGGTGCCGGTCGACGGCGCCGCGCTCATCGACCTCGCGAGCATCGAGGGATCGATCACCGAGCAGGGCCTGCGCTCGAACGTCGAGATCGGCATCCGCTACTGCGAGGCGTGGCTCCGCGGCCACGGCGCCGTCGCGATCCACTCCCTCATGGAGGACGCCGCGACGGCCGAGATCTCGCGCTCGCAGGTGTGGCAGTGGATCCACAACGAGTCGGTGACCGACGACGGCAGGACGATCACGCGCGAGCGCTGCCAGGCGCTCGTCGACGCGCTCGCGGCCGAGCTCGAGCGCTTCGAGGGCGACCGCTTCGACGAGGCGATCGCGCTGTTCCGCGAGACCGCGCTCGAGGAGGCCTACCCGGCCTTCCTCACCCTCGCCGGCACCGAGCGGTACCTCGGCGAGGGCACCCCCCGGCCGATCACCGGCTCGATCCCGGTGCAGGCGGCGGCCGAGGAGGGCGAGCAGGGCTTCGAGGACGAGGAGCTCGAGGCCGCCTGAGCGCCGCCCTGCGCACGCGAGCGGGGACCCGGCCGCGCCGGATCCCCGCTCGTCGTCGTGCGGCCGCGCGTGCGGCTACTCGTGCTCGGCCTTCGCGGCGCGGAGGCTCGCGAGCAGCTTCGCCCGCAGCTCCTCCGGCGCGCGATCCTTGCACGCGCCCTGGAGCGCGTGGGTGAGCGTGACGCCCACGTGGTGCTCGGCGCTGCAGTCGGGGCACTCGGCCAGGTGCGCGCGCACGTCGGCGGCGTCCTCCGAGCACAGCTCGTTGTGCAGGTACTCCTCGAGGGCGGCGCGCGCCTCGCGGCAGTCGCCCTTCGACTCCTTCTGCTCGATCACGGCTTCTCCTCCACGGTGATCCCCTGCTCGCGCGCGTAGTCTGCGAGCAGGCCGCGCAGCAGCCGTCGGCCGCGGTGCAGGCGGCTCATGACGGTGCCGACGGGGGTGTGCATGACCTCGGCCGTCTCGGCGTAGCTGAGGCCCTCGACGTCGACCCAGTAGACCGCCATGCGGAAGTCCTCCGAGATCGACTGCAGCGCCTGCGTGACGATGCCCGACGGCATCCGGTCGATCGCCTCGGCCTCGGCGCTGCGCGACGAGGAGGCCGACATCGACTCGGCGTCGCCGATCTGCCACTCCTCCATGTCGTCGAGCGGCGCCTCGAAGGGCCGACGCTGCTGCTTTCGGTAGGTGTTGATGTAGGTGTTCGTCTGGATGCGGTACAGCCAGGCCCGCAGGTTGGTGCCGGGCTTGAACGAGTCGTACGCGGCGTAGGCCTTGAGCAGCGTCTCCTGCACGAGGTCGGCGGCGTCGGCCGGGTTGCGCGTCATGCGCATCGCGGCGCCGTACAGCTGGTCGGCGTACTGCATCGCCTGCTCGACGAAGTCGTCGCGCTTGGCGGCAGCGGTCTGCTCGGTCGTCATCGCGGGCGAGTCTAGTGTCGCGAGCGGCACTCGGCCCCCTTCCTGCGCATCCGTCCGGCCCGGCGGTGGCGCGGGCCTCTAGATTGGAACCGATGACCGAGGCCCAGCATTCCCGACCGTGGACCGCCCCCACCGCGACCGCACGCATCGACGCGCGCGTGCAGCTGCCGGGATCGAAGAGCCTCACGAACCGCGCCCTGCTGCTCGCAGCGCTCGCCGAGGGCCCGAGCACGCTGCACCGGCCGCTCCGCAGCCGCGACGCGACGATCATGGTCGAGGGCCTCCGTGCGCTCGGCGCCTCGATCGCCGAGGTCACGGGCGACGGCCTCTTCGGCCCGGACCTCCGGATCGAGCCGGGCGCGCTCGTGGGCGGCGGCGCGATCGACTGCGGCCTCGCCGGCACAGCCATGCGCTTCCTGCCGATCGTCGCGGCCCTCGCCGAGGGCCCCGTCGCCTTCGACGGCGACCCCTACGCGCGCGAGCGCCCCATGGACCAGACGATCGCGTCGCTCCGCGCGCTCGGCGTGCGCGTCGACGCCGAGGCGCCGCGGCTGCCCTTCACGGTGCACGGGCAGGGATCGGTGCGCGGCGGCGAGGTCACGATCGACGCGAGCGCCTCGAGCCAGTTCGTCTCCGCGCTGCTGCTCGCGGCGGCGCGCTTCGACGAGGGGCTGACGCTGCGCCACGAGGGCGCGCGCCTGCCCTCCCTCCCCCACATCGAGATGACGCTCGAGGCGCTGCGGCTGCGGGGCGTCGACGCCCGCACGGTCGACGAGCGCACCTGGCGCGTCGAGCCCGGGCCCATCGCCGCGCTCGACGAGCAGATCGAGCCCGACCTCTCGAACGCCGCGCCCTTCCTCGCCGCCGTCGTCGCCGTGGGCGGGCGCATCGTGCTCGACGGCTGGCCTGCCGAGACGACCCAGGTGGGCAGGATGCTGCCGGAGCTGCTGGGCGCGTTCGGCGCCAGCACCTCGTTCCACGACGGTGCGCTCACGCTCGAGGCCGTCGGCGGGGCCATCCCCGGCGCCGAGCTCGACATGCACGCGGCGGGCGAGCTCGCGCCCACGATCGCCGCGCTGGGCGCCCTCGCCTCCGCGCCGGTCGAGATCACGGGCGTCGGCCACATCCGCGGGCACGAGACCGACCGCATCCAGGCGCTCGTCGACGACATCGTGGCGGTCGGCGGCACCGCGACCGCGCTGCCCGACGGCATCCGCGTCGAGCCCGGCAGGCTCGCGGGCGGCGCCTGGAGCGCCTACGACGACCACCGGATCGCGACCGCGGGCGCCGTCGTGGGCCTCCGCGTGCCCGGCGTCGAGGTCGACGACATCGGCGCGACCGCGAAGACCATCCCCGAGTTCCCCGAGCTCTGGGCCGCCATGCTCGAGGGCGGGCGGGCCTAGCCGATGAGCTGGCTCGGCGACTACGAGGACCCGTACGACGCGTACGACGAGTCGAGCGTGCGCGAGCGCCCGAACCCCAAGGCGAACCGCGCGCGGTCGAAGCACCGGCCCGCGCACGAGGATGCCGTCACCGGCATCGTGACCGCCGTGGACCGCGGCCGTTACACGCTCGCCGTGCGCGTCGGCGAGCCCGACGAGTCGGTCGTCACCGCCGCGCGCGCTCGGGAGCTCCGCCGCCAGGCGATCGTCGCGGGCGACCGCGTCGACGTCGTGGGCGACACGACGGGCGACGAGGGCACGCTCGCGCGCATCGTGCGCATCCAGCCGCGCACGACGGTGCTGCGCCGCTCCGCCGACGACGTCGATGTCGTCGAGCGCGTCATCGTCGCGAACGCCGACGTGCTGCTCATGGTCGTCGCGGCCGCCGATCCGGAGCCGCGCCCCGGCCTCGTCGACCGCTACCTCGTCGCCGCGCTCGACGCCGGCATCACGCCGGTGCTCGTCGTGACGAAGACCGACGTCGCCGACCCCGAGCCGTTCCTCGCGAACTTCGAGGGTCTCGACATCGAGGTGTGGCGTTCGTCGATCGACGCGCCGCCCGTCGAGGCGCTCCGCAGCCGGCTCGACGGCCACACGACCGTCGCGGTCGGCCACTCCGGCGTCGGCAAGTCGACGCTCGTGAACGCGCTCGTGCCGAGCGCGAACCGCGCCGTGAGCCACGTCAACGCCGTGACGGGCCGCGGCCGCCACACGTCCTCCTCCACCGTCTCGTTCAAGCTCGGCGACGGCTGGATCATCGACACCCCGGGCGTGCGATCCTTCGGCCTCGGCCACGTCGCCACCGCCAACGTGCTGCAGGGCTTCCCCGACCTCGCGGCCGTCGCCGAGGACTGCCCGCGCGGCTGCACGCACCAGCCCGACGAGGAGTACTGCGAGCTCGCGATCGCCGCGGCCGAGGGCCGGCTCGAGCCGCGCCGCGTCGCCTCGATGCAGCGCATGCTCGCGACGCTCGTCGCCGCCCGCAGGCAGCGCTTCGAGGAGTGACGCGGCCCGCGGCGCCGCGCCGCCTCGCGCCTAGGCTGGGGGCATGAGCCGCTACGACGCCGACCTCGACCTCGCGCTCCGCATGGCGGACGCCGCCGATGCGATCTCGATGGAGCGCTTCGGCGCGCGGGACCTCGAGGTGACGACGAAGCCGGACGCCACGCACGTCACCGACGCGGACAGGGCCGTCGAGCGCCGCATCCGCGACATGCTCGCCGACGAGCGGCCGGACGACGCGGTCTTCGGCGAGGAGTTCGGCAGCTCGGGCCAGGCTCCGCGCCAGTGGATCATCGACCCCATCGACGGCACCGCGCACTTCCTGCGCGGCGCGCCCGTGTGGGCCACGCTCATCGCGCTCGCGGTCGACGGGCACCCGGTGGTGGGCGTCGTCTCCTCCCCGGCGCTCGGCGGGCGCTGGTGGGCGGCGCAGGGCTCTGGCGCGTGGAAGCGGGGCGAGGGCGCGGCGCCGCAGCGCATCCGCGTCTCGGAGGTCGCCGACCTCGCCGACGCCGCGATCTCGTACAACTCGATCCAGGGCTGGGACGGCGCGGGCCGCATCGGCGACCTCGTCGCGCTGCAGCGCGACGTCTGGCGCGCCCGCTCCTACGGCGACGCCTGGAGCTACATGCTGCTCGCCGAGGGCAAGGTCGACGCCGTGGGCGAGTTCGACCTGAAGCCGTACGACATGGCGGCGCTCGTGCCCGTGGTCGAGGAGGCCGGCGGCGCCTTCACCTCGGTCGACGGCGAGCCCGGCCCCTGGCACGGCTCGGCGCTCGCCACGAACGGCGTGCTCCACGCCGAGCTGCTGCGCCGCCTCGCGCGCTGACGGGCGGACGGCCGCGGGCTGCTAGTGCGCAGCCGCCTCGAGCGCGGCGACGTCGAGCTTCCGCATCGAGAGCATCGCCTGCGTCACGGCCTGCGCGTGCGGCCCCTGCATGAGGTCGACGAGCTGCTGCGGCACCACCTGCCACGAGACGCCGTAGCGGTCCTTGCACCAGCCGCACTGCGACTCCGCGCCCCCGTCGGCGACGAGCCCCTCCCACAGCCGGTCGACCTCCTCCTGGCCGTCGACCGTGACGACGATCGAGGCGGCCTCGGTCTGCGGGAACAGCGGCCCGCCGTCGAGCAGCTGGTAGGGCACGCCCGCGAGCTCGAGGTCGACCGTGAGGGCCTCGCCCGGCGAGCCGCTCGGGAAGGGGTTGCCCTCCGGGTAGCGGGTGACGGCGAGGATGCGGGAGCCGGGCACGAGCGCCACGTAGCGCTCGGCGGCCTCCTCGATGCGTCCGTCGAACCAGAGGCAGGTGCGCACGTGAGCCATGCCGCCATGATGCTCGCCGGGCGCGGCCCGCGCTAGCCTCGATCCATGCGTGAGATCACCCCGGCCGAGGTCGCCGACCGCCCGCTCGTCGACGTGCGCGAGCAGCACGAGTGGGATGCGGGCCACGCCGTGGGCGCCGTCCACATCCCGATGGGCGAGGTCGTGGCGCGGCTCGGCGAGGTGCCCGACGGCGCCGCGATCATCTGCCGCTCGGGCGGGCGCTCGGCGCAGGTCGTGGCCTACCTCGAGCAGCAGGGCCTCGACGTCGTGAACGTCGCGGGCGGCACGGCCGCGTGGGCGGCCGACGGCCGCCCCATGGTCGGCGTCGTCGCCTAGCAGCGCTCCCCGCCGCGCCCCCCGCTGCTCCCCGAGCGGTCGCTCCCGCCACGCGCGGCCGCCGAGCGGTCGCCCCCGCCACGCCCCCTCGCCGAGCGGTCGCCCCCGCCACGCCCGCTCGCCGACCGGTCGCTCCCGCCACACGCGCCCGTCGAGGGGTCGCTCGTGGTGGCCCCGGTGCCCCTCGCGCAGCCGCATGCGACCGCTCGGCGATCAGCGGCGCGGGCACGGATGCCGACACCCGGATGCCGACGCCCGGCGTAGCATCGGCGCGACGGCGTCGTCGGCGGCGCCCCGCACCCGGGAGGCCCCCATGCAGATCGCGCAGCGCACCTTCGTCGTCACCGGCGGCGGCAACGGCATCGGCCGGGAGGTCGTGCTCGCCCTGCTCGCGCGCGGCGCGCGCGTCGCCGCCGTCGACCTCTCCGCCGAGGGGCTCGCCGAGACCGCCCGCCTCGCGGGCATCGGCGACCGCCTGAGCACTCACGTCGCCTCCGTCGCCGACCGCGCCGCCGTCGAGGCGCTGCCGGAGGCCGTCGTCGCCGCGCACGGGCAGGTCGACGGCCTGCTCAACGTGGCCGGCATCATCCAGCCCTTCCAGCGAATCGGCGACCTGCCCTACGAGCAGATCGAGCGCGTGATGCAGGTGAACTTCTGGGGCGTCGTGCACACGACGATGGCGTTCCTGCCGCACCTGCGCGCGCGCTCGGAGTCCGCGCTCCTCAACGTCTCGAGCATGGGCGCGCTCGCGCCCGTGCCCGGCCAGTCGGCCTACGGCGCATCGAAGGCCGCCGTGAAGCTGCTCACCGAGGGCATGCACGCCGAGCTCGAGGGCACGGGCGTCGCCGTCACCGTCGTCTTCCCGGGCGGCGTCGGCACGAACATCACCGGCAACTCGGGCGTCACGATGCGCGCCTCGGCCGACACCTCGGCCGCCGCCGCGACCATGACGACGCCGCAGGCCGCCGCTGCGCAGATCGTCGACGCGATCGCGTCCGGCGCCCCGCGCGTCGTCATCGGCAAGGACGCCCGCGCCCTCGACCGCCTCGCCCGGCTGGTGCCGGCCAAGGTCGGCGGCATCATCGCGAAGCGGATGCAGGGGCTGCTCGACTGACGCCGCACGCACGGAGGCCCGGACCGTCCGGTCCGGGCCTCCTGCTGCGCGCGACGTCAGGGCATGACGACGAGCTTGCGGTTCATGAACTCCTCCATGCCGTGCGGCCCGAGCTCGCGGCCGAAGCCCGAGCGCTTGGTGCCGCCGAAGGGCATGTCGTAGTCCTCGGCGCCCGCGCCGTTGATGGCGACCATGCCCGCGTCGATGCGGTCGGCGACCTCGCGCGCGAGCTCGGGGTCGCTGCACCACAGGCGCGAGCCGAGGCCGAACGGGGTGTCGTTGGCGATGCGCACGGCGTCGTCGACGTCCTTCGCGCGGTAGACGGTGCCGACCGGGCCGAAGAGCTCCTCGCGGTACGCCTCCATGTCGTCGGTCACGCCGCCGAGCAGCGCGGGCTGCACGCGCGCGTCGCCGCTCGAGGCCACGTCGCCCGCGAGCACCTGCGCGCCCTCGGCGATCGCGGAGGACACCTGCTCGCGGATGCGGTCGGCCGCGGCCTGGGACGAGAGCGGGCCGACGGTGGCGTCCTCGTCCTCGGGTCCGCCGATCGGCAGCGCCGCCACCTTCTCGGCGAGCTTCGCGGTGAAGGCGTCGTAGAGCTCGTCGACGACGATGAAGCGCTTCGAGGCGTTGCACGACTGGCCCGAGTTCTCCATGCGGGTCTCGAGCGCGTTGTCGACGACCGCGTCGAGGTCGTCGGCCGAGAGCACGATGAACGGGTCGGAGCCGCCGAGCTCGAGCACGACCTTCTTGAGGTTGCGGCCGGCGACCTCGGCGACCGCGGCGCCCGCGCGCTCGGAGCCCGTGAGCGAGATGCCGCGCACGCGCGCATCCGGGATCACGATCTCGGAGATCTGCTCGTTCGTCGCGAAGACGTTCTCGTACGCGCCCGCCGGCAGGCCGGCCTCCTCGAGGATCTCGGCGATCGTCGTCGCCGACCACGGGCACTGCGGCGCGTGCTTGAGGATGACCGTGTTGCCGAGCATGAGGTTCGGGAACGCGAAGCGCGCGACCTGGTAGTAGGGGAAGTTCCAGGGCATGATGCCGAGGATCGCGCCCTGGGCCGACTTCCGGACCCGCGCGTCGACGCCGCCGCGGTTCTCGAGGATCTCGTCGGCGAGGAACGCCTCGCCGTGGTCCGCGTAGTACTGGATGATCTCGCCCGAGAACTCGGCCTCGAAGATGCCCTGGCCGAGCGGCTTGCCCATCTCGGTGCGGATGATCTCGGCGAGCTCGCGCGAGCGCTCCGCGAACAGCTGCGCCGCCTTCGAGAGCACCGCGGCGCGCTCGGCGATCGGCGTCCGGCTCCAGACGGCGAAGGCCGCGTGCGCGCGCTCGAGCGCGGCGCGGATCTCCTCGTCGGTGGCCGTCGGGTACTCCTTGACGACCTCGCCCGTGTACGGGTCGGTGACCTTGTAGTCGCTCACGCAATGCCTCCTCGCAGCGTCGTTCGACGCCCAGCGTAGTGGGGCGGAGGCGTGGCCTCTCACAGCGTGCGACTCGCGACCGGTGGTGGAGATGGGGGGAATCGAACCCCCGTCCAACGCTCGGACCGTGCGGCTTCTCCGGGTGCAGCTCAGGAAGGGCGTTCTGCTCGGCTCCGACCTTTGCCCTGAGCATCTAGGTCGACGAGCCCAGCCTCAGCGAAAGTCCCGCGATGCCCTGAGACGCAGCATCGCAGCAAGCCCTCTTGATGACGCCAGGGTCCGGGGCGAGGGCAGACCCGGTCTGACGGACTTCAGGCTCGCTTAGGCAGCGAGGGCGAAGTCGGTGCGCTTAGCGTTGGCACCTATTGGTTCCCAGGGGGCGTTGCAGAGATGACCCTGGATCCTCTACCCGCTTCCCGCTCCGACTGAGGCGCTGTCGAAACCGATCATCCCCATGGAGTGGTGCGAGTCGCACGCTGTGGAGTTGTGGGGCCGGCGGACCGGCGCGAGCCGGCGATGCCAGCCCTCCATCCTACGAGCCCGTCCGAGGCGGGCGCAAGGAGGCGCGTCGCGGTCGTCGTCGCAGCGGCCCTCCTGGGCGTGCGGGCGCTGCGACGACGCCGCGGTCGCCGATCAGCCGAAGAGCGCCTCGGCCTCGCGGTAGCGGTGCTCCGGCACGCGCTTGAGGTCGCCGAGCGCGTCGGCGAGGCCGACGCGGACGATCTCGGTGCCCTTGAGCGAGACCATGGTGCCCCAGTCGCCGTCGACGACGGCCTCGGTCGCGGCCAGCCCGAAGCGGGTGGCGAGCACGCGGTCGGCCCCCGAGGGCGCGCCGCCGCGCTGGATGTGGCCGAGCACCGTCGCGCGCGACTCGATGCCGGTGCGCTCCTCGATCATCGGCGCGATGACCTCGCCGATGCCGCCGAGGCGCGGGCGATTGAAGGCGTCGAGGCCCTTGCGCGAGTACTCCTCCTCCATGCCCTCGAGCTTGAAGCCCTCCGAGACCACGACGAGCGGCGCGCGGCGGCGGTCGTAGACCTGCTGCACGTAGTCGGCGATCCACTCGATCGAGCGCGGCTGCTCGGGGATGAGCGTCACGTGGGCGCCCGTGGCGATGCCCGTGTGCAGCGCGATCCAGCCGACGTGGCGGCCCATGACCTCGAGCACCATGCAGCGCATGTGCGAGTCGCCCGTGGTGCGCAGGCGGTCGCCGGCCTCCGTGGCGATCTGCACCGCGGTGTCGAAGCCGAAGGTGTAGTCGGTGGCCGCGAGGTCGTTGTCGATCGTCTTCGGCACGCCGACGATCGGGATGCCCTCGTCGGCCAGCCGCTTGGCGGCCGCGAGGGTGCCCTCGCCGCCGATCGCCATGACCGCGTCGATGCCGAGGCGGTCGAGCGTCTTCGCGACGTTCGCGCCGCCGCCCGCGTCGCCCTCGTAGGGGTTCGTGCGGCTCGTGCCGAGGATCGTGCCGCCGATGCGCGAGATGCCGCGCACCGCCGATCGGTTGAGCACGCGCACGTCGCCGTCGACGAGGCCGCGATAGCCGTCGCGGATGCCCACGAACTCGAGGCCGTGGTGCTTCATGCCGGTGAGGACGGCGGCCCTGATGACCGCGTTGAGGCCGGGGCAGTCGCCGCCGGATGTGAGGATGCCGACTCGCATGGGGAACCTTCCGCCGGCTTCGCCTGGGTGGATCCCGCCGGCGCTCACCATCCAAGCGAACCGCGCGTGCCTTGTCGAACGAGCCGGCGGCGGGGCGGCGCGCTACTCGTTCATGCGGTTGCGGGTGCGCATGGCGCGCTCCGCCTCGCGCTTGTCCTGCCGCTCGCGCAGCGCGTGGCGCTTGTCGTAGTCCTTCTTGCCCTTCGCCACGGCGAGCTCGACCTTCGCGCGGCCGTCGAGGAAGTACAGCGAGAGCGGGACGAGGGTGTAGCCGCCCTGCGCGACCTTCGCCTGCAGCTTGTCGATCTCGTGGCGGTGCAGCAGCAGCTTGCGCTTGCGGCGCGGCGGGTGGTTGGTCCACGTGCCCTGGCCGTACTCGGGGATGTGCACGGCGTCGAGCCAGGCCTCCCCGCGGTCGACGTACGCGTAGCCGTCGACGAGCGAGGCGCGGCCGGCGCGCAGCGACTTGACCTCGGTGCCCGTGAGCACGAGGCCCGCCTCGAACCGATCCTCGATCGTGTAGTCGTGGCGCGCCTTGCGGTTCTGCGCCACGACCTTCTGGCCCGTCTCGCGCGGCATGGTGCCCTCCTGTGGTCGCGCCCGCACGGTGCGGGCAGCCCTCCAGCCTAGCGGCCGTCGGGACGAGCCTGCCAGGACATGGCCGGATCCGCGCTCAGATCCGCAGGTACCTGCGGATCGCGACTGCCGCGGCGACGCCCGCGAAGAGCACGCCGATCCCCACGAGGACGGGCGCGACCACGAGCGCGTCGCCGACCCCGACGATCGCGATCGTCTGCAGCATCGGCGCGACGTAGCCCTGCAGGAAGAAGTGCACGATCGCGACGACGGAGCCGGCCGCGAGCACCGCGCCGAGGAGCGCCGCCACGACGCCCTCGATGATGAACGGCGTCTGGATGAAGCGGTTCGAGGCTCCCACGAGGCGCATGATGCCGAGCTCGCGCTTCCTCGAGAATGCGGAGAGCCGGATGGTCGTGGAGATCAGCAGCACCGCCGCGACGAGCATGAGCACGGCGACGCCGATCGCCGCGAGCGAGGCGGTGTTGAGCACCTGGAAGATCGGTTCGAGGAGCGCCTGCTGGTCGCGCACCTCGAGCACGCCCGGCAGCGAGCTCGTCGCCTCCCTGATGAGCGCGGCGTCGTCGGGCGTCGTCGGGCGCACGCGCAGCGCCTCGTTCATCGTCTCGGGGCTCGCGAACTCCGCGCTCGCCGTGCCTCCGAACTGGTCCATGAAGTTCGCGTAGGCGGCCTCGCGATCCTCGAACTCGACGTCGCCGACGTACTGGGCGATCGCGCCGGTCTCGAGCACCTCGCGCACGGCCTGCACCTGCTCCTCGGTGGCAGCGGTCTGCGTGCAGGTGTCGGTGGCGTCGACGGGGCCGCAGAAGTAGATGCCAACCTGGGCGCGGTCGTACCAGAAGCCCTTCATCTGCGTGATCTGCATCTGCAGCAGGATCGCGGCGCCCACGAACGAGAGCGAGATGAAGGTGACGAGCACGACCGAGACCACGACCGAGAGGTTGCGGCGCAGGCCGTTCCAGACCTCGTCGGCGATCAGCTGGATCCTCATGCCGGCACCTCCTCGCCGAGCTCGTCGTCGTAGGCGGCGAGCGTGCGGCGATACGAGCCCGTGGCCTCGTCGCGCATGATGCGGCCCGCGTCGAGCTCGACGACGCGCTTCTGCATCGAGTCGACGATCGCCGCCTCGTGCGTCGCCATGACGACGGTCGTGCCGCCCTCGTTGATGCGCGCGAGGAGCGCCATGATGCCGGCGCTCGTCGAGGGGTCGAGGTTGCCGGTGGGCTCGTCGGCCAGCAGGATCGGCGGCCGGTTCACGACGGCGCGCGCGATCGCGACCCGCTGCTGCTCGCCGCCGGAGAGCTCGTGCGGCAGGCGGCTGGCCTTGCCCGCGAGGCCGACGATCTTCAGCACGTCGGGCACGGCCTCCGAGATGAAGCCGCGGCTCTTGCCGATCACCTGCAGCGTGAAGGCGACGTTCTCGTAGACGGTCTTGTTGTGCAGGAGGCGGAAGTCCTGGAAGACGACGCCGAGGTTGCGGCGGAAGAAGGGCACGCGGCGGGTGGGCAGGGCCTGGAGGCGCTGGCCGAGCACGTGCACCTCGCCGCTCGTGGGGCGCTCCTCGCGGAGCACCATGCGGATGAGCGTGCTCTTGCCGGAGCCGGAGGCGCCGACCAGGAACACGAACTCGCCCTTGAGGATCTCGAGCGAGATGCCCTCGAGGGCGGGGCGCGCCTTGCGGGAGTAGGTCTTCGAGACCTCGTCGAACCGGATCATGACGCGTCGAGGGTATGGGCCTCGGCGCGCTCGGCGCGCGCACGCGCCCGGCGCGGCGCGGCTCCCGCGCGGCGAGGGGCCGCGACGCGTCGCCGCGCAGGCGCACCTCTTGATTTCTCCTCGGTTTCCTGAGGATTGGCCTCTGGTACCCTCAGTGCGTCGAGCGCTCCAGGCGCGAGGCAGCCGCAGGCGCAGCGGGCGAGGTCACGACCGCCCTGCTCGACCATCCATCGCCTGCAGCCCCTTCGGCGCCGCAGTGCGTCCCTCGCGCGATCCTGCTCCACGAGAGGCTCCATCATTCTCAACGACCGTGACACCACTGACCCGACGACGAGTCGCATCGGGGGGCGCCTGCGCGCTCGGCTCGCCGTCGCCGCCGCAGCCGCGGCACTCCTCGGCGGGCTCCTGCCGCTGGGCGCCGCGTCGCCCGCCTCGGCCGCAGCCGCACCTGCGCCCGAGCGCCCGTTCATCCGCCCCCAGATGGCGATGCCCACGCCCGACTCCACGGGAGTGCCCGCAGGCACGCAGCTGCGCGTCCACACGGGCAACCTCGTCATCACCCGCCCCGGCACCGTCATCGACGGCCTCGACATCCGCGGCTACGTCGACGTGCGCGCCTCGGGCGTGATCATCCGCAACTCCCTCATCCGCGGCGGCGCGATCGGCGGCCAGGCATCCCTCGTGCAGGTGATCACGCCCGGCGCGAGCCTGACGATCCAGGACAGCGAGCTCGACCCGACCCACCGCCACCCCAAGATCGACGGCCTCCGCGGCTTCAACATCACCGCGAACCGCATCGAGGTCCGCAACGTCGTCGACAGCGGTCACTTCTGGGCTCCCGGCAACGTGACGATCCGCGACTCGCTGCTGCACCAGAACCTGCACTTCGAGAACGACCCGGGCTGGAACGGCGGCCCGAGCCACGACGACAACATCCAGATCCAGAGCGGCTCGAACTACATCATCGAGCGCAACCGGTTCTCGGGCGCCTACAACGCGGCCATCATGATCACGCAGGATCGCGGCACGACCTCGAACGTGCGCATCTACCTCAACTGGATCGATGGCGGCGCCTGCTCGGTGAACATCGCGCAGAAGGGCTACGGCCCGTTCCAGAACATCGACGTGCTGAACAACCGCTTCGACACCTCGCGCTACACCTGCTGGATCCTGAAGCCCCCGGCGGGCGACATCCAGGTCTCGGGCAACTGGTCGCGCCTCACGCCCTACCAGAAGGTCGTGACGCGCTAGCGCAGCGCACTCCGCGACCACGAGGGGCCGTCCGCTGAGCGGGCGGCCCCTCGTGGTGCCGTCGCAGCGCTCAGCCGCGCCAGTCGTCGAGGCGCCCGTGCGCCCGCGCGAGGCCGAGGATGCCGACGTGGGTGCGCTCGGGCTGGCCCCAGTGGCTGCGCTCGTAGAGCTCGTGCCGCGCGCCGAAGCCGCTGACGAGCGCGTCGTGCAGCGTGCCGAGCACATCGAGCCGCTCGGACGCGTCCGCTCCCCCGCTGCCGCGCAGCAGCGGCGCGACCTCGGGATGCTCGGCGAGCGCGGCGGCCGGCACCGGCAGGTGCGCGAGGCCCGAGGCGAGCGTCGTCTGCAGCAGCGCGCGCACGCGCCCGTAGGCATCGGGCGCGGCGGCGGAGAAGGCCATCGCGGGCTCGACGCCCGGGCCCCACGCCCCCTCGTCGCCGACGGGGCCGGCCTGCTCGATCATCGCGTCGCGCATCCCCGCCACCGCGTGGCGGACGGCGACGAGCTCGCCGAGCGCCGCCTGGACGCCGCGGAGCTCCTGCGTGCCGAGGATCTCGACCGCACGCGCGGCGAGCGCCGCGAGGTGCTCGAGCTTGGCCTCGAGCCGCGTGGCGGACTGCAGCGCGAGGCGCGCGTTCCAGCCGACCGCGCCGCGGTTGTGCGCGAGCATCGTCGCCGCGTCGCGGATGAGGACGTCCTCCCACGGCACGAGCACGTCGTCGAAGACCACGAGCCAGTCGTGCTCCGCGAACCGCGAGGCGAGCGGCGCGTCCGGCGCCGAGGGGATGCCGCGCGCGTAGAGGCGCAGGCCCTGGGCGCCGACCGGCACCGAGGCGGCGATCGCGAAGTCGTCGGTCTGCACCTCGCCGCCGAAGTGCGAGACGAGCAGGCGCTGCGCCGTCGCGGCGCCCGTGACGACGGCCTTCGCGCCGCGCAGCACGAGCCCCTCGTCGGTCTCGCGCACGACGTGGAGGAAGACGTCGGCCACCTCGTCGGGCGGCAGGTCACGGTCCACGGGCGGGTTCACGAGCGCCTGCGCGTAGTGCGTGACCGCGGCGGCGTCGCGCGCGTGCATCGCCCGCACGTTCGCCTCGAAGCGGCCGTAGAAGGGGGCGTGCGCGGCCATCGAGGTGATGGTCGCGGCCATCGTCTCCGGCGTGCGGCCGAGCCAGCCGTGCGTCGTGCGCTGCCAGGCGCGGATCGCCTCGCGCTGGGCGCGGAGGTCCCCGCGCGAGCGCGGGATCGCCCAGAAGGCGTGGGTGGGTGCGCCGCCGGGCCCCTCGGCGAGCAGCGCAGCGGCGTCCGACCCGTGGAGCGCGTCGTAGAGCGAGGCGATCGTCGCCGCGGTGCCCGCGAGCGCCGGATGCTGGGCCACGCGCTCGACGCGCTCCCCGTCGAGCACGACGACGCGGCCGTCGTCGAGGCTCGCGAGGTAGTCGGCGCCCGTCTGCATGGCCCGCGCCGCCGCTCCGCTAGTCCTGCTCGAGCTGCTGCTGCTTGCGCCAGCGGATGCCCGCGGCGATGAAGCCGTCGAGGTCGCCGTCGAAGACCGCGCTCGGGTTGTTCACCTCGTGCAGCGTGCGGAGGTCCTTGACCATCTGGTACGGCGCGAGCACGTACGAGCGCATCTGGTCGCCCCAGCTGGCCGAGATGTTGCCGGCGAGCTCCTTCTTGCGCGCCGCCTCCTCCTCGCGCTGGCGGAGCATCAGGCGGCTCTGCAGCACGCGCATCGCGGCCGCGCGGTTCTGGATCTGGCTCTTCTCGTTCTGCATCGAGACGACGATGCCGGTGGGGATGTGCGTGATGCGCACGGCCGAGTCGGTCGTGTTGACCGACTGGCCTCCGGGGCCGGAGGAGCGGAAGACGTCGACGCGGATGTCGTTCTCGGGCACCTCGACCTCGACGGCCTCCTCGAACAGCGGCACGACCTCGACCGCCGCGAACGAGGTCTGGCGCTTGCCGGCCGCGCCGAAGGGGCTCATGCGGACGAGGCGGTGCGTGCCGGCCTCGACCGAGAGGTTGCCGAAGGCGTACGGGGTGTCGACCTCGAAGGACGCCGACTTGATGCCCGCCTCCTCCGCGTAGGAGGTCTCGTGCACCGATACCGAGTAGCCGTGCTGCTCGGCGTAGCGCAGGTACATGCGCAGGAGCATCTCGGCGAAGTCGCTCGCGTCGACGCCGCCGGCACCGGCGCGGATGGTGACGACCGCGGGCATGGAGTCGAACTCGCCGTCGAGGAGCGTCTGGATCTCCATGTCGGCGACGACCTTCTTGATGGCGGCGAGCTCCTTGCGGGCCTCGTCCTGCACCGAGGCGTCGCCCTCCTCGTTCGCCATCTCGACGAGCACCTCGAGGTCGTCGATGCGCGCCGTCGTCTCGGTGATGCGCTTGAGGGCGGCCTGCTTGTGGCTGAGGGCGCTCGTGACCTTCTGCGCCGCCTCCACGTCGTCCCAGAGGTCGGGCGCGCCCGCCTGCTCCGAGAGCGTCGCGATGTCGGCCTCGAGCTGCGGCACGTCGGCCACCGCGGTGATGGAGGCGAAGGTGGAGCGGAGGTCGGCGATGTCGCCGGCGATGTCGAGATCGGCCATGATGCTCCAGCCTACCGAGCCCGGAGGCGGCGGATGCCGTGCGTCCGCGCGCGGGGACCGGATCGGTCCAGGCCCCGCTCGGGGCCCGAGATCAGACAGGTCGTAGGCTCGCAGCGTGAGCGGATCGTGAGCGGCGTCGACCAGTCGGAGCGCTTCCCGTGGCGGCGGGTCGCGGGCGCCGCCTTCGTGCCGACCGCCGCGTTCGCGATCGGCGAGGGCGCCGTCATCCCCTACATCCCCCTCATCGCGGGCGACCTCGGGGCCTCGCTCGCCGTGGCGGCCGTCGTCGCGGCGATGCTCACGGTGGGCCAGCTCGCGGGCGACGTGCCCGGAGGCTCGATCGTCGCGCGCTTCGGCGAGCGCCCCACGATGATCGCGGCGGGCGCGCTCGTGCTCGCGGCGCTCGCGCTCGCGTTCGTCGCGCGCGACGTGTGGGTGCTGGGCGTCGCCGTGTTCGTCCTGGGCCTCGGCCACGCGGTCTTCGGCCTGGCCCGGCACGCCTTCATGACGACCTTCGTGCCGCTGCGCTACCGGGCGCGGGCGCTCTCGACCCTCGGCGGCATCTTCCGGCTGGGCATGTTCGTGGGCCCGCTGCTGGGCTCCGCGGTGCTGGGCCTCGGCCTCCCCGTGCACTCGGTGTGGGTCGTCTGCGCCGTCGGCACCGTGATCGCGATCGTCGTGCTGCTCGTGCTGCCCGACCCGGCCTCCGCCTTCGAGCGCACGCCCGCGACGACGGGCGCGATCGAGGTCGTGGAGGAGCGGCAGCACGTCTTCGCCGTCATCCGGGGCAGCGCCCGCATCCTCGGCACCGTCGGCGTGGGCGCGGCCATGCTCTCGCTCGCGCGTTCGGCGCGGCAGGTGCTGCTGCCGCTGTGGGCCGTCTCCATCGGGCTCGACGCGGTGACGACCGGCATCGTCATCGGCATCGCGGGCGGGCTCGACTTCGCGCTCTTCTTCCTCTCCGGCTGGATCATGGATCGCTTCGGCCGGCTCTGGTCGGTGGTGCCGGCCCTCACCCTCATGGGCGTCGCCTTCGCGATGCTCGCGGCCTCGCACGACCTCTCGGCCGCGGTCGGCTGGTTCGTGGCGGCCGCGATGGTGCTCTCGCTCGGCAACGGCTTCGGCTCGGGCATCATCATGACGCTCGGCGCCGACCTCGCCGATCGGCAGAACCCCGCGCCCTTCCTCGGGGCCTGGCGCCTCACGGTCGACCTCGGCGGCGCGGCGGCGCCGCTGCTGATCTCGGCGCTCGTGTCGGTGGCCTCGATCGCGGTCGCGGCGGGCTCGCTGACGCTGCTGTGCGTCGCGGGCACCGTCATGCTCGTGCGGTTCCTGCCGCGCGGCATCGGGCGGGGCTAGCCCGCGGCAGGGCCGCTACTGCTCGTCGCGGTGCAGCTCCTGGCGCGCGAGCAGGTCGTGGGCGAACGACGTCGCCTCGGCGCGCAG
This sequence comes from Agrococcus sp. SL85, assembly GCF_026625845.1. Taxonomy (NCBI): domain Bacteria; kingdom Bacillati; phylum Actinomycetota; class Actinomycetes; order Micrococcales; family Microbacteriaceae; genus Agrococcus; species Agrococcus sp. SL85. The sequence continues at coordinate 1,877,375 of NZ_CP113066.1, read as the reverse complement.
CTCGTCGTCGTCGAGCTCGCCCTGCTGGATCTGCTCCACGAGGGCGCGGAATCCGGGGTGCTCCATGAGCTGCCGCAGGCCGTCGGCCGCCTGCTCGGGCTGGTCGGTCGTCAGGCTCGCGGCGACGGCGTCGTCGTCGATCTGGGGCTCGTCCGGGGTCTGCTCGGCCATGCCCGGGAGGGTACTCCCGCGCACTGAGCGGCGGGCGACCGAGCGGCGGGCGACCGAGCGGCGGCCGGCAGGCCGCGAGACGTCTCTTGTCGGCGCGCACGGCGAGTGCCATCATCGCGCTCAGGAGCGCGACGACGCGCTCCCGGAGACCAGGCGTCACGGGCCGGCGACGGAGGTGCCCGTGTCTGCAGCGTCCCGATCCCTCAGGCTCCCGGCCGCGGCCGCCGCGATCGCGCTCGCGCTCGCCGCCGCGGTGCTCACGGCGCCCGCCGCCGCCGCCGCGGCGCCCGCCGCGACGCTCGTCGGCCCTGCCGACGGCGCCACCAGCGGTGCCGTGCCCACGCTCTCGGTCGTCGCGGACGACCCCGACGGCGGCTCGCTCGACGTCGTCCTCGAGGGTCGCCGCGTCGGGGCGAAGGTGCCGGGACCCACGGACGCCGCCCCGTTCTCGATCGTCGTCGTGCCCGACACCCAGAACTACAGCTACGCGAACGAGGCGAACCTGGAGGCGCAGCTGCGGTGGGTGCGCGACAGCCGCGCGGCCCTCGCCACGGCCTTCGTCATGCAGCTGGGCGACCTCGTGAGCGACTGGGACGTGCCGCGGCAGTGGACGAACGTCTCGACCGCCTTCCGCATCCTCGACGACGCCGCCGTGCCCTACACGGTGCTCCCCGGCAACCACGACTTCGACGAGGCGACGGGCGACCTCGCCGAGTACGAGGCGCGCTTCGGCGTCGCCCGGTTCGCGGGCGCCGCCTGGAACGACGCGAGCACGCGCTACGGCGGCCACCTGGGCCAGAGCCAGTTCGGGCCGGACCCGGTGGACCGCGGCAACGGCGACAGCTACGCGCTCCTCACCGCGGGCGGCCGCGACCTCCTGGTGCTCAACCTCGAGTGGGAGGCGCCGCGCGTCGCGCTCGACTGGGCCGAGCGCGTGATCGACGCGCATCCGGGCCGCATCGTCATCCTCGCCACGCACAGCTTCCTGCGCGTCGACGGCCTCAGGAACGTGGCGGCCGAGCGGCCCGGCGGCACCTCGCAGACGGCGCTGTGGCAGGACTTCGTGCGCACCAACTGCGAGATCCGGCTCGTGGTCGCGGGCCACGCGCACGACGGCGACCTCGGCGAGGCCAACCGCACCGACGCGAACGCGTGCGGCCAGCCCGTGCACCAGATCCTCTCGAACTACCAGGCGCGCGCGAACGGCGGCGACGGCTGGCTGCGCACCTACCGCTTCGACCCGGCGGCCGGCACGATGCGCGCCGAGACGTACTCCCCCGTGCTCGGCCGGTACGAGACCGATGCGAGCTCGGCGTTCACGCTGCCGTTCCCCCTCGCAGAGCCGCAGCCGGCGCCCTTCGCGCCCATCGCGACCCGCACGGTCGCCGCGGGCGGCACCGCCTCGGCGCCCTGGGAGGGCCTCGAGCCCGACACCGCCTACGAGTGGCGCGCGGTCGTCGACGACGGCACGAGCCGCACCACCTCCCCCACCTGGACGCTGCGCACCGCGCCGCCCGCGCAGCAGGTGCTCGCGGCCGACGCCTTCGAGCGCACGGCCTCGGGAGGCTGGGGCACGGCCGACGTCGGCGGCGCCTGGACGACGAGCAGCGGCACGGGCGGGCCGCTCTCGGTGACGGGCGGCCGCGGGCAGCTGGCGCTCATCCCCTCGCAGACCCGCGTCGCGACGCTCGGCGCGGTCTCGGCCGACGCCGTCGTGGTCGACGCGACGCTGCGCTCCGACGTCGCCTCGGTGGGCGGCGCCGCCCACGCCACGATCCAGGGCCGCACGGTGGGCGCGAGCTCCTACGGGCTCAACGTGCGCTTCGAGCCCGGCGGCGTGCTGCGCCTCCACCTGCTGCAGGGCAGCACCGGCCTCGCGACCGCCACCGGCACGTGGTCGCCGGGGCAGCCGCTCGCCGCCCGCCTCTCGGTGACCGGCACCTCCCCCACGCAGCTCGCCGCCTCGGTGTGGCCCGCGGGCGGCTCCCCGCCGTCGTCGTGGCAGCTCACCGCCACGAGCAGCGCCGCAGGGCTGCAGACGGCGGGCACGGTGGCGATCAAGGGCTCGGTGAGCGCGTCCTCCACCGTGGCGACGACGCGGCTGACCTTCGACGACCTGCGCGTGACCGGCGCCGGGGCACCGCCGCCCCCGCCGCCTCCGCCGCCCCCGAACCAGCCGCCGACCGCGTCGTTCATCACGTCGCTCGCGGGGTCGGTGCTCGACGCCGACGGCACGGGAGCCTCCGACGCCGACGGTCGGGTCGTGGCGTGGTCGTGGCGCTTCGGCGACGGCGCGACCGCCACCGGTGCCACCGCCCGGCGCACCTACGCGGCGCCCGGCACCTACGTGGTGGGCCTCACCGTCACCGATGACGACGGCGCGACGGCGACGACCGAGCGCACCGTGGTGGTGGCGCCGCCGCCTCCGCCGCCCGATGTGCTCGCGAGCGACGCCTTCGAGCGATCGGCGACCGGAGGCTGGGGCTCGGCCGACGGCGGCGGCGCGTGGACGGCGGGCGGCGGGACGACGGCGCCGTTCTCGGTCGCGGGCGGCCGTGGCCAGCTGACGCTCATCCCCGCGCAGACGCGCACGGCGACGCTCGGGGCGCTCAGCACCGCAGACGCGGTGGTGCAGGTGGCGGTCCGCGCCGACGTCCCCGCGGCGGGCGGCGCCGCGAGCGCCACGGTGCTCGGGCGCGTCGTCGGCACCGCGAGCCTACGCCGCGCGGCTGCGGCTCGACGCGGGCGGCGCGATGCGGCTCTTCCTGCTGCGCGGCGAGACGGCGATCGGCGCGGCCGGCGGCGTCGTGCTGCCCGGCACCTACGCACCGGGCGAGGCGATCGTGGTGCGGCTGAGCGTGCGCGGCACCTCGCCCACGGCGCTCGCGGCGAGCGCGTGGCGCGCGACCGGCAGCCCGCCAACGCAGTGGCAGATCCAGGCGACGGACGCCACGGCCGGCCTGCAGTCCGCTGGGCAGGTGGCGCTCCGGGGCGCGATCTCGAGCACCTCGACCGTGCCCCGCACGGTGCTGTCGTTCGACGACCTGCGGGTGACCCGGACGCCCTGACGCGCGATCGTCCACCCACCCGCTCAGTCGACGAACACCGAGCGGGCGGTCGCCGTGACGTCGAGCCGGATGCCCTCCGGCAGGAACAGGCTCACGACCGGCGGCCGCCAGGCGGACGAGACGGCGACGGTGGCGCTCCGTGCATCCGCGCTCGCACCCTCGACCTGCACGGCGTCGAGCTCGCCCTCGGCCGCCGCCGCCCACGCGACCGCCGCGCGGTCGACCGCCCCGTCGGCGAGCCTCGGGGCTCGCGAGCCTCGCCGTCGAAGCGCACCTGCTCGAGCGCGAAGGCCTCCGCCGCGGCGAGGGCCGCGCCGTCGGCGACCGTGTAGAGGCGGCGCCGCTCGACGAGCAGGCTCGTGGCAGCGGTGACGGCGAGGATCAGCGCGAGCGCGAGCGCCGCGAAGCCGATCGTGAGCAGCAGCGTCGATCCCTCCTCCTCGCGGCGGAGCCGAAGCCATGCGCGGCCGAGCGCGGCCCTCATGGCTGCGCCCCGAACGCGGAGACGGGCTGCATCGCCTGCGCCTCGACCGGCACGGCGATGCCGGTCTCGAGCCCCAGCACCGGCGGTGCCAGCGGAAGCGGGGCGGCAGCCTCCACCCGCACGGTCACGGTGCCGCGCGGCGTCGTGCAGGCGTCGGGCCGCGGCTCGCAGGTGACGACGACCCCTGCGGCTGCGGGGTCGACGCCGGCGTCCGAGAGCGCGACGCGGATCGCTCGATCGGCCGCGGCGAGTCCCGCCTCGTGGCTGTCGGCCGCGGCCACGACGCGCGCCGCGTGCCGGCTTGCGCCCTCGACCCCCAGCACCGCGAGCTGGATCTGGCCGAGCACGAGCACGAGGTAGACGAGCGGCACCAGCAGCAGCACGCCGACCGTCAGGAACTCGAGCGAGGCGCTGCCGCGGTCGTCGGCGAGGCACGCACGCAGCTGCGCGATGCGCGGTGCGAGGGCCTCAGCCGAGCGCTTCGACGGGCGCATGGCCGCTCACCTCCAGACCCGTCGGACCGATGAGGCCGAGGACCGGCAGCGGCGCGGCGACCGTGATGCGGATCGTGTCGACGCCCGCGACGACCGCGGTGCCGGCCGTCACGTCCTGCGCGTAGTCGGCGCCGACCGCCGTCGTGATGAGCGCCTGCGTGCGGGCCACGCCGGCGCCGGCGTCGGCGCCCACGAGCGAGGCGTGCCGGGCTCCTTCGGCGGCCGCGTCGGCGAGCGTGGCGCGCACGTGCATCGCGAGGGAGAGCTGGATCACCGCGAGCACGAGCGCCACGAGCAGCGCCGCGACCATGGCGAACTCGGCGACCGCCGAGCCGCGCTCGTCGGCCAGCCGCATCAGAAGCTCGTGACGCGCGCGATCGCCTGCTCGAAGACTCCGGTGAGCGCGGGTCCCGCCACCGTCCAGAGCACGATGACGAGCCCCGCGGTCATGAGCGTGACGAGCACCCAGCCGGGCACGTCCCCGCGCTCCTCCTGGGCGACGCGGCCGACGAGCCGCTGGAACCTCCTGCTGATCGTGGACATCGCTTCCTCCTTCAGAATCCGACCTGGAGCACGTGCACCCCGGGCCACAGCGCGAACGCCACCGTCGTCGGCAGCAGGCCGAAGACGAGCGGCACGAGCATCGAGATCTCCTTGCGGCCCGCTGCCTCCAGCAGGTCGCGCTTCGCGGCGTCGCGGGCGTCGAGCGCCTGCGCCTGCAGCGTCTGGGCGAGCGGGGTGCCCCGCTCGAGTGCGCCCCGCATCTGATCGACGCTGCGGGTCACGCCAGGGTGGCCGAGCTCGGTCGCGAGCGTCTCGAGCGCGCTCGAGAGGCTCGTGCCGGCGGCCGCGTCGGCGACGACGCCGCCGAGCCTCGCGCCCGAGCGCGCTCGAGCCGGCCGCGCCGACCCGCCGCAGCGCATCCTGGAGGCCCTCGCCCGCCGCGAGGCTCAGCGAGAGGAACTCGAGGATCGACGGCAGCTCGCCCGAGATGCGCGCGAGCCGCCGCTTCGCGGCTCGCTGCAGCAGCACGTCGACGGCGAGCGCCCCGCACGCGGCACCGAGGAGCCCGAGGCCGGCGGGGAGGGCCGGGCTCGCCCCCTGCACGGCGCCGACGACCCCGAGCGCCGTGCCGACGACGCCGCCGAGCACGCCCCATCGCAGCTGCTTGCCGCGCACGTCCTCGAGCGACTCCGTGGAAGCTGCTTGGCGCAGGCGGCGGCGGATCGTGTCGGGCGCCCCGAGCACCGCATGGACGACGGGCGCGAGCCGGTCGCCGACCGGCGATGCGACGACGCCCAGCACCCGGGCGGGGTCGACGCGACGGCGCGCCACGAGGTCGCGGGCACCGGAGGAGACGTCGAGCACGTAGGGCGCGACCCGGTGCAGCAGCAGCGGCCGCCGCAGGATCGGCACGAGGCTCACGAGCAGCCACAGCCCCATCCCGAGGCTCGAGCCGAGGATGAGCGACCAGCCGAGCTCCGCGCTCACGCGAACCACCTCGCCTCGGTCGGGAGCGCGCCGATCCGCAGCATGACGCGGTAGGCGATGACGGTGACGACGGCGCCGCCGACGATGAGCGCGACGCCGCCGGGCGCGTTGTACGCCTGCGCGGCCTCGGGCCGGGTCGAGAGGATGAGGAGCACGATCCAGGGCGCCGCGACGCCGAGCCGCGCGGCGTTCACCACCCAGGTCTGGCGCGCCTCGAGCTCGTTGCGCGTCGCGAGGTCAACGCGGAGGTACGCGGCGAGGTCGCGCAGCACCGTCGTGACCTCGCTGCCGCCGACCTCGCGCGCCATCCGCAGCGTCTCGAGGATGCGGTCGGCGACCGGGTCGGCGAGCCGGTCCTTCAACCGGTCGATCGCGTACGAGAAGGAGCCCGTGGCGCGGTGGTCGGCCGCGTAGGCGGCGAACGCGGGGCGCGTGATCGCCGGGCCGGCGTCCTGCAGCTGCGCCACGGCGTCCGGCAGCGCGAGGCCCGAGCGGACGGCCGAGACGAGGTGATCGACCACGTCGGGCCACACGGCCGCCTGCGCGCGGCGGCGGCGGCGGGCTCGCCACCGCACCGCGAGCGGCGGAGCGGCCGCGCCCACCGCGAACGCCGCGGCGGCGACGGCCACGACCGGCGCGAGCGCGAGCGCCACGCCCGCAGCGAGCACGCCGAGCAGCAGCGATGCGGCGGCGACGGCGAGGGGCGGGACGCCGTCGAGGCCCGCCTGCGTGAGGTGGTCGACGATCCGGCTGCGGCGCGGATCCTGCCGTCGGGAGGTCTGCGGCCACAGCCACGGGCTCGCGGCGAGCACGAGGCCGAGGCCGAGCGCGGCGCCCAGCAGCCAGCTCAGTCCGTCCATGCCGCACCGCCCTCCGCCGGGCGCCCGCCCCGGCTCATGCCGCACCCCGGGCGAGCAGCGCGGTGGGGTCGGCGCCGACCGCGGCGAACTTCTCGAGCCGCGTCGGGTGCGAGCCCGTGGCCTCGAGCAGCCCGCCGCGCAGCGCGAAGATGCTGGAGCCCTCGATGACGGTGCCCTGCACGTGCCCTGTGGGCGCGAGGATCTCGACCACCTGCCGGTTCCCGCGCGCGTCGATCGCGAGGTGCACGACGAGGTCGATGCACTGCGCGACCGTCGGCAGCACGAAGCCGGCGTCGATGTTCCGCCCCGCGAGCAGCGGCAGGGTCGAGAGCTTCGAGAGCGCGTCGCGGGCGGAGTTCGCGTGGATCGAGCACATGCCGCTCACGCCGGAGTTCAGCGCGATCAAGAGGTCGAGGGCCTCCGCCTCGCGCACCTCGCCGACGACCAGGCGGTCGGGCCGCATCCGGAGCGACTCCTTCACGAGGCGGCGGAGGGTGATCTCGCCCGTGCCCTCGAGGGAGGGCTGGCGGCACTGCAGCCCGACGATGTCGTCGACGGGCGGGTCGAGCTCGAAGGTCTCCTCGACGGTGACCACCCGCTCTCCCGGCCGCACCGCGCCGAGCAGCGCGTTCAGCAGGGTCGTCTTGCCGGCGTGCGTCGGACCGGAGACGAGGATGTTGCAGCCCGCGATCACGGACTGCCGCAGGAACGACGCCGCCTGCTGGTGGAGCGCGCCGCGCTCGACGAGCGCCGACAGCGAGGCGAGCCGGCGCGAGAACTTGCGGATGTTGATGCTCATGGCGCCGCGCGCGACGTCGCCCGACGCGACGTGCAGCCGCGAGCCGTCGGGCAGCGAGGCGTCGACGAAGGGCGTGCTGAGGTCGACGCGGCGGCCTGTGGTCGAGAGCATGCGCTCCACGAGGTCTCGCACCTCGCCCTCCGTGAGCCGCAGCGGCAGCTGCTCGGAGACGCCGGAGCGGGCGGCGAAGACGCGCGAGCCCTGGTTGATCCAGAGCTCCTCGATCTCGGGGTCGTCGAGGTAGGGCTGCAGCGGACCGTAGCCGCGGACGGCGGCGAGCACGTCGCGCTCGGCCGCGCGCTCGTCGGCCAGCATCGGCACGCTGCCGCCCAGCGATCGCTCGGCGTAGGCGCGCACCGCGTCGCGCACGTAGCGCTCGGCGAGGTCGCCCGAGCCGGCGAGGTCGACGCCGTCGCGACGCACCCTCGCCCGCACGGTGGCGGTGATCTCGGCGACGGCCTGGCGCATGCGAGCCAGTGAAGCCCAGGCGCGTCACGCCTCGCAGGAGCTCTCCACAGGGCCGCGTCCCGGACCTCCTCGATCAGGCCTGGTCGCCGGCCCAGCGCAGCACGCGCAGCGCTCGCATCGTGATCCAGCGGTTCGGCTCCCCCACCGTGCCGTACTCGACCCAGGCATCGCCGCCCCAGCGGACGTCGAGCGGCCAGGTGCCGTCGTCGCGACGCTTGCCGCGGACGACGTCCAGCGCCTCGCGCATCCGATCGTCCGGCTCGTAGCCCGCGTCGCGCAGGTGCTCGAGCGCGCGCAGCACGTCGTAGTGCCATCGCGGCGGCGCGGCGAGGCGCAGGTAGTCCTCGTCGATCACCTCGCCCGTGCTCCTGCGGCGCAGCAGGCCGCGCTCGAGCAGGTACGCCTCGCCGCGCTCGCGCGCGAGGCGCAGCCGGCGGTCGTCGCCGCCCTCGCGCTCGAGGCGGCGCTCCTGCGCGAGCAGCGCCTCCACGACCGCGATCGTCGTGTCGAAGGAGCCGCGCGTGCTGCCCTGCTCCTGCTCGCAGTTCCAGCCGCCGTCGGCCATCTGCTCGCCGAGCAGCCGCTCGACGACACCGTCGACGCGCTCGCCGAAGTGGACGGCGTTGCTCACGAGCGCCGCGTTGATGCACGGCTCGACCTCGCCCTCGAGGAAGGGCTGGCCGTCGTGCTCCCAGCGGGCGAGGCGCCGCGCGTCGGCGATGGCGGCCCGCGCCTCGTGGCTCTCGGGGTCGAGGCCGAGCAGGCGCAGCTCGACGAGCACCGGGTGCGTCGCCGTCCAGGGCTGCTTCGGCGACGTCGGCTCCGTCGCCGGGAAGAACGTGCCGCCCGCCCACAGGCCCCCAGGATCGCGCGCCGCGAGCAGCTGCGCGCCCCAGCCCTCGAGCGCGACCCTCGCGCGCTCGGCCGCGACCTCCGCCCGATCCGCCTCGAGCAGGTCCTGCATGACCTGCCAGCGGATCGCCGGGTCGCCCTCCATGAGCCAGTCGATGACGCGCATGCGGGCATCCTGCACCCGCCCGCCCACGCGCGCCAGCCGCGACGGGCGCGCGGCACTCCCGGTCCGCCGCGCCGCGCCGCAGGCCGCGTCCAGTGGCGGCATCCCGCGTCCAGTGGCGGCATTCGGCGGACAGCGGCGGCATTCGGCGGTCAGCGGCGGCATTCGGCGGCGAGTGGCGCCAAGTGGCTGGATTTCGGCGCCACACCCCGCCGATCGGCGCCACTCAGCGCCAGAAGCCGCCAATCACGGGCAGGAGTCGCCGGGCAGGAGTCGCCGGCCAGGTTCTGGGGCGGGCGAGGAGGGCCAGAGCCGGGTCGGGCTGGACCACCAGAGCCGGGCCGGGCGGGAGGGCCAGAGTCGGCGGGCAGGACTGGGAGCAGGAGGGCGGGAGTCGCGCAGCGCCGGGCAGAGCCGGGAGGGGCCGCGAGGGCCGGAGCGGCCGCGCGCGACGGCGGCCGCCCCGCGGAGGGGGCGGCCGCCGGGCAGCGCGGGAGGCGCGGCTCAGCGCTGCGGGCAGCGCGGGAGGCGCGGCCTAGCGCTGCAGGAAGTCGAGCAGCACCCGGTTGAACTCCTCGGCGTGCGACACGTTGCAGCCGTGCGGGCCGCCCTCGATCACGTGCAGCTCGCTGCCCTCGATCGCCGCGGCCGTCCGCGCCCCGGAGCCCTCGAGCGGCACCGTCTGGTCGCCGTCGCCGTGGATGACGAGCGTCGGCACCGTGATGGCGTCCAGGTCGTCGCGGAAGTCGGTGGTCGCCCACGCGTCCATCGCGCCGAGCGCGGCGGTCTGCGACGACTGCTTCGCGAGCGCGAGCGCCTCCTGCCGCTGCTCCTCGCTCACCTGGATGCCCTCGGCGGTCGAGAAGAAGCCCGTGGTGAACTCGTCGAAGAAGGCGTCGCGGTCGGCCTCGAGGCCGCCGCGCATCTCCTGGAACGCCTCCTTCGTCAGCGGCCCCTCGGGGTTGTCGTCGCCCTGCATGAGGAACGGCGGCACCGCCGCGGCGAAGACGACCGAGCGCACCCGGTCCTGCCCGTGCCCGGCGACGTAGCGCGCCACCTCGCCGCCGCCCATCGAGAAGCCCACGAGCGTCACGTCGGTGAGGTCGAGCTGCGTGAGCACCGAGTCGAGGTCGGCCGCGAAGGTGTCGTAGTCGTAGCCCTCCTCGGGCTTCGACGAGCGGCCGAAGCCGCGGCGGTCGTAGGCGACGACGCGGTGGCCCGCGGCCACGAGCGCCTCGGTCTGGGCGTCCCACGACTCCGCCGACAGCGGCCAGCCGTGGATCAGCACCACCGTGCGGCCGTCGCCGCCCTCAGGGATGCCGGAGTCGTCGATGTGGAGCGTGACGTCGGTCATGGATGTCTCCTTCGTTCGATGCGTGCCAGGGGTGCGTCCGCCGGTCGGCGGACGGTGGTCGGTGGTCGCCGAGCGCTCCGCGCCGGCGGCCGAGCCGCTCAGCGGTACTCGGGGTTCTGGAAGCCGAAGCGCTCGCCGCGCTCCCAGGCGGTGCGGTCGTTGCCCTCGTTCGGGATGCCGCCCCGCAGCATCCGCGCGAGGTGCAGCAGGTTCCAGGTCATGATCGTGATGTTGCGCTGCGTGAAGTCGTTGTCGGCGCCCGCGAACGACCCGTCGTCGAGCTCGTCGCCGTACGACGGCCCGGGGCCGGCCTCCCCCACCCAGCCGGCGTCGGCCTGCGGCGGGATCGAGTACCCCAGGTGCTGCAGCGCGTAGAGCGCCTCGGCGGCGACGTGCTTCATGCCGTCCTCGTTGCCGCCCACGAGGAGCCCCGCGACCTTGCCGTAGTACGACGACTGGCCCTGGTCGTTCAGCTCGCCCGACTGCGCGTAGAGCCGCTCGACCACGCGACGGAAGACGCTCGAGGCCTGCCCGAGCCAGATGGGCGTCGCGAGGACGAGGATGTCCGCCTCGCGGACGCGCTCCCACAGCTGCGGCCACGCGTCGGAGGCCGCGCCGTGCTCGGTCATGTCGGGCTGCACGCCCGGCGCCAGGTCGTGGTCGACGACGCGCACGACCTCGACCTCCACGCCCTGCTGGCGGAGGATGGCGGCGCTCGCCTCGATGAGGAGGTCGGTGTGGCTCTCGCCCGGCGATGGGGTGAGGGAGCCGTTGAGGTAGATGGCGCGGATGGTGTCCGTCATGTCCCCCACCCTGGCCCCCGTTCCTGGGCGCCGACGCTCAGGATGCTGGACGCTGCTCGTCCGCGTCCAGCCGCTCGCGCGCCGCGAGCAGCGCCGCGAGGCGCCGCGCGAACCGCGCGGGCTCCTCGAGGTCGCGCGGCGCGAAGCCGCCGCCGCTCTTCGCGCCCAGTGCCCCCGCCGCGGCGCGGTCGCGCAGCATCGCGGGGGCCTCGGAGGCGTCGTCGAGGCTCGGGAAGATGCCGTCGGCGACGGCGGTCCACACGTCGAGCCCGCCGAGGTCCATCACCTCGAACGGCCCCGCGAGCGCCCACCGCGGCCCGAGGCCCGCGGTGACCGCGAGGTCGACCTGCGCGGGGGTCGCGATGCCGCGCGCCACGAGGTGCATCGCTTCGCGGTAGAGCGCCGCCTGGAGGCGGTTGGCGATGAAGCCCTCCACCTGCTCGGCGAGCGGCACGGCCGTCTTGCCGCAGCCCTCGAGCAGCCGCCGCATCCGCTCGACCGCCGCGGGCGGCGTGGCCGGGCCCGGCACCACCTCGACGAGCGGCACGGTGTCGGCCGGGTTGAAGAAGTGGGCGATCACGAGCCGTGATGGATCGGCGAGCCCCGCGGCGAGCGCCGCGGGCGCGATCGACGAGGTGTTCGAGGCGATGAGGGCGTGCTCGTTCGCGGCCTCCACCTCGGCGAGCAGCGCTCGCTTGAGCTCGAGCCGCTCGGGCGCGGCCTCGACGACGAGCGTCGCCCCCGCGACCGCCTCCGCGAGCGACGCGTGCGCGCTCGCGCGCGGGCCCGCGGATGCGGCGGCGGCCTCCGCAGCATCGCCGCGCGGGTCGTGCACGCGCACCGCGTGGCCGCCGCGCACGAACGTGCGCACGATGCCCGCGCCCATCACGCCGGCGCCGAGCACCGCGATCGTCTCGGGCTGCTGCTCGTGGTCCATGCCGGGCTCCTCCGGTCGTGCGCGGTCGCCCGCCGCTGCGGCGCCGCTCATCGGGGGTCGAGGCGTCGCATCGTCCAGCGCCCGAGCATGCGGTCGGGCACGAGCGGCAGCACGGGCCGCACGAGCCGGTAGCGCCAGTCGCTCACCACCACGGCACGGCCTCGGCGGAGCCCCGCGAGGCCCTCGCGCGCGACGTCGGCCGCGTCGGCCCAGGCGATCGCGGGCACGCCGGTGCGCCGCAGGCCCATCCGCTCGTGGAACTCCGTGCGCACGAAGCCCGGCAGGAGCGCCGTCGCGCGGATGCCGTCGGCGCGGTGCTGCGCGGCGATCGAGCGCGAGAGCGCGATCGCGTGCGCCTTCGCCGCCGCGTAGGAGCCCGTCGGCAGCAGCCCCGCGAGGCTCGCGACCGTGAGGATGCCGCCGCGGCCGCGCACGAGCATCCCGGGCAGGGCCGCCTGCGAGAGCCGCAGCGGCGCCCACGCGAGCAGCTCGAGGAGGCGCCGCTCGTCTGCGGGGTCGGAGTCGGCGAGCTCGGCCGCGATGCCGAAGCCCGCGTTCGAGACGAGCACGTCGACGGGCCGCGCCGGGTCGGCGAGCCTCGCGGCGACGCGCTGGAGGTCGTCGGGCACCGTCAGGTCGGCCGGGAGCACCTCGCACGGCACGGCGAGCGAGGCCGCGAGCGCCTCGAGCCGGGCCCGGTCGCGGGCGACGAGCACGAGGCGGAAGCCGTCGGCGGCGAGCTGCCGCGCGAGCTCGGCGCCGAGCCCCGCGGAGGCGCCGGTGACGAGCGCGGTCATGGCCATGGCACCACCCTGGCAGAGCCTCGGCGCGGGCGCCGCCCTCGCTCACCGGCGGCGCGCCGCGTGGTGCCGCGGGCGTCCCCCGCCGAGTACGCTGAGCACACCTGCGCGGGAGTGGTGGAACTGGCAGACACGCAGGATTTAGGTTCCTGTGCCCACTGTGGCGTGGGGGTTCGAGTCCCCTCTCCCGCACTGTCGGTCGACGCCGTCGACCCGTCCGCGAAGGAGCGCACCCGTGCATCCCCTGCCAGCGCAGTTCCTCATCGACATCGAGGGGCTCATCTCCGGCGCCGGCGCGCTCGCGCTGCTGCTCGTGTGCGCGATCGTGTTCGTCGAGACCGGCCTGCTCGTGGGCTTCCTGCTGCCCGGCGACACGCTGCTCGTCATCGCGGGCGTGCTCTCGTACACGGGCGTCATCCCGCAGCCCATCTGGCTCGTGTGCCTCTGCATCTGGATCGCGGCGGTCGCGGGCGACCAGCTGGGCTACTACATCGGCCACAAGGCGGGGCCGCCGATCTTCCAGCGGAAGTCGCACGGCCTGTTCTCGCATCGCACGATCGAGCGCACGAACCGCTTCTTCGTGCGCTACGGCGCCGCCGCCGTCATCATCGCCCGGTTCATCGGCATCGTCCGCACGTTCATGCCGGTCGCGGCGGGCGTGGGCCGGATGCCGTGGCAGAAGTTCTTCCGCCTCGACATCATCGGCGGCCTCCTGTGGGGCGCCGGCCTGCCGCTGCTCGGCTGGGGCGTCGCGCACATCCCGGGCGTCGCCGACTTCGTGACGGCGTACATCGACCTCGTGCTGCTGGGCGTCGTCGCCATCGCGATCATCGCGATCGTGTGGCACGCCATCCAGTCGCGGCGCGAGGTGGAGCGGGAGCTCCGCGACGGCACCGCGACGGGCGAGGTGCAGACGCTCGACCTCTCCGGCTCCGACGAGCAGGGCCTGCTGCGCTGACCAGCGCTTCCCCCGCGGAGTCGGCGGGGAGCTGCGCGAGCCGTCAGGCCGCGAGCCAGACGCTGCGCGCCACGTCGGGCCCGAGCGCCACGTCGCTGCCCTCGACGCGCACCTCGATCGAGCCCGAGTAGGGCTTGTGGCCCACGACCTCGACGCCCGCGTCGAGCGCGATGCCCGACTCCGCGAGGAAGCGCAGCATCGCGGGATCGGCGTCCGAGATGCGCACGACCGCGCCCCGGTGCCCGGGCGGCGCCTCGGCCAGCAGCACGGCCTCGGGTCGCACGACCGAGCCGTCGGCGGCAGGGATCGGATCGCCGTGGGGATCGCGCGAGGGGTCCCCGAGGGAGGCGGCGATCGAGTCGAGCAGCCGGTCGCTCATGGCGTGCTCGAGCACCTCGGCCTCGTCGTGCACCTCGTCCCAGTCGTAGCCGTGGCGCTCGACGAGCCAGGTCTCGACCACGCGGTGCCTGCGCGTCTGCCGCAGCGCGAGCGCGCGGCCCTCGGGCGTCAGCTCGATCGCGCCGTAGGGGCGGTGCCGCACGAGGCCCGCGGCCGCGAGCTTCTTCACCATCTCGGTCACGGTCGAGTTGGCCAGGCCGAGCGCCGTCGCGAGCTGCGAGGGCGTGATCGGCTCGGGCTGCCACTCGGTGTGCCCGTAGATGGCCTTGACGTAGTCCTCGGCCGCGGTGGAGGGAATCATCGCCCGGCGATCCGCTCCGCGAGCGCCGTGAACGCGAGCCGGCGGTGGCTGCGGGCGTCCTTCTCCTCGGGGCTGAGCTCCGCTGCGGCGCGGCCGTCGGCGTCTGCCGGCAGGAACACGGGGTCGTAGCCGAAGCCGCCCTCGCCGCGCGGCGCCTCGGCGACCGCGCCCGCCCACTCGCGCAGGCTCGACCACCTCGCCGTCGGCGTCGACCCAGGCCGCGGCGCACACGAAGCTCGCCGAGCGGTCGTCGTGGTCCGCGAGGTCGTCGAGCAGGCTTGGCCACGTTGTCGGCGTCGACGCGCGTGCCCGCGTAGCGCGCCGAGTGGATGCCGGGGGCGCCGCCGAGCGCCGCGACCGCGATGCCGGAGTCGTCGGCGAGCGCGGGCAGGCCCGTGCGCTCGTGGGCGGCGCGGGCCTTGATGAGGGCGTTGGCCTCGAAGGTCTCGCCGTCCTCCACCGCCTCCGGCCCGTCGTCGGCGAGCAGCTCGACGCCCGGGAGGAGCGGCGCGAGGATGCGCTGCAGCTCCTCGACCTTGTGCGGGTTGTGCGTGGCGACGACGACCTGGAGGCCGCCGCCGGTCACGTCGACGCCCGTGGCGCCCACGCTCGTCATGCGCCGACGCCCTCGAGCGCCTCGCCCTGGATGCCGGTGAGGGTGGCGATGCCGCCGAGCGCGAGGTCGAGCAGCGCGTCGAGCTCGCGGCGGTCGAAGGGCGCGCCCTCCGCCGTGCCCTGCACCTCGACGAAGAGGCCGCGGCCCGTGGCGACGACGTTCATGTCGGTGCCGGCGCGCACGTCCTCGACGTAGGCGAGGTCGAGCATGGGCTCGCCGTCGATGACGCCGACCGACACTGCGGCGACGGAGTCGATGAGCGGCGTCGCCGACCTCGGGATGCGCCCGTTGGCCTGCGCCCACGCGATGGCCTCCGCGAGCGCCACGTAGGCGCCCGTGATGGCGGCCGTGCGGGTGCCGCCGTCGGCCTGCAGCACGTCGCAGTCGACCGCGATCGAGACCTCGCCGAGCGCCTTCAGGTCGACGACGGCGCGGAGGCTGCGGCCGATGAGGCGCGAGATCTCGTGCGTGCGGCCGCCGACGCGGCCCTTGACGCTCTCGCGGTCCATGCGCTCGTTCGTGGAGCGGGGCAGCATCGCGTACTCCGCGGTCACCCAGCCCTTGCCCTTGCCCGCCATCCAGCGCGGCACGCTCGGCAGCACGGAGGCGGTGCAGAGCACCTTCGTGCGGCCGAAGGAGACGAGGGCGCTGCCCTCGGCCTGCTCGCTCCAGCCGCGCTCGATCGTGACCTGCCGCAGCTCGTCGGGGGTCCTGCCGTCCTTGCGCGCCATGCGCCCTCCTTCAGATCCGGTCCGGGAGCACGATGACCCCCGTCTGCGTGAACTCCACGTGCGTCACCTCGGGCCCCAGGAACCGCCGCGCGAGCCGCAGGAACGGCTCCTGCGCCTCGGTCGTGGCCTCGAACTCGTAGACGGGCGCGCTGCCCTCCGGCGCGAGCATGCCGCGGTCGGAGAGGATGCGGTAGACGTCGGCCGCGGTCTCCTCGGCCGACGAGACGAGCCGCACGTCGGGGCCGGCCACGTAGCCGATCGCGCCGGCGAGCAGCGGGTAGTGCGTGCAGCCGAGCACGATCGTGTCCGGGCGCTCGGCGAGCACGGGCGCGAGGTACTCGCGGGCGGCGCCGAGCACGTCGTCGCCCGTCGTGACGCCCGCCTCCACGAACTCGACGAAGCGCGGGCAGGCGGCGGCGGTCACGTGCGGCACCCCGGCGGTCGCGAACGCCCGCTGGTAGGCGCCGGAGCCGATGGTGCCGGCGGTGCCGATGACGCCGATGCGGCCCGTGCGGCTCTGCGCCACCGCGGCGCGCACGGCGGGGTCGATGACCTCGACCACGGGGATGCCGAGGCCCTCCTCGTAGCGCTCGCGCGCGACGTCGATCGTCGCGGCGGAGGCCGTGTTGCAGGCGATGACGAGCATCTTCACGCCCTGCTGCACGAGCGTGTCGAGCACGTCGAGCGCGAGGCCGCGCACCTCGTCCTGCTCGCGCGGGCCGTAGGGGCCGTGCGCGGTGTCGCCGATGTAGGTGATCGACTCGTTCGGCAGCTGGTCGATGATCGCGCGCGCCACGGTCAGCCCGCCGACGCCGCTGTCGAAGACTCCGATGGGGCGCTGCACGGGGTCGAGCCTAGCCGCCGGGATGCTTCCTGGACGTTCCTGCGCCCCGTTGTCGGCGGCGCGGAGTAGGGTCGGCACCCCACGGGGGGCCGCGTCCGAGCGACCCCTGCGACGGTGAGGAGCACCGCGTGATCCAGTTCGACCAGGTGCGCAAGGAGTACCCCGACGGCACCGTCGCGGTGGACGACGTCACGCTCACGGTGCCGTCCCACGGCGTCGTGGTGCTCGTCGGCTCGTCCGGCTGCGGCAAGACGACGCTGCTGCGGATGGTGAACCGCATGGTCGAGCCCACGAGCGGCACCGTCTCGATCGACGGCGTCGACGTGCGCTCGATGGACAAGGTGCAGCTGCGCCGCTCGATCGGCTACGTGCTGCAGGCGGGCGGCCTGCTCCCCCACCGCACCGTCGCCGACAACGTCGCGACGGTGCCGATGCTCGAGGGCGCGAACCGCCGCGAGGCGCGGCAGGCGGCCCTCGGGCTCCTCGAGCGCGTGGGCCTCGACCCCGCGCTCGGCGGCCGCTACCCGGGGCAGCTCTCCGGCGGCCAGCAGCAGCGCGTCGGCGTCGCCCGCGCGCTCGCGGCCGACCCCAACATCCTGCTCATGGACGAGCCGTTCGGCGCCGTCGACCCCATCGTGCGCGACCAGCTGCAGGCCGAGATGCGCACGCTGCAGCAGGAGCTCGGCAAGACGATCCTGTTCGTGACGCACGACATCGACGAGGCCTTCGCGCTCGGCGACGAGGTGCTCGTGCTGCGGAAGGGCGCGGAGGTCGCGCAGCGCGGCACGCCCGCCGAGATCCTCGCGAACCCGGCCGACGAGTTCGTCTCGCGCTTCGTCGGCGCGGGCAGCGCCCGCCGCACCCTCTCGGTGCGCGAGGTCGACGGGCGCCGGATCGTCGTCGACGGCGACGACCGCCCCACGGGCGTGCTGGCGGGCTGACCATGCAGTGGCTCAGCCAGAACCTCCACATCGTGTGGGGCCTGCTCCTCGACCACGTGTGGCTGTCGATCGCGCCCATCGTGCTCGCGCTCGCGATCTCGGTGCCGCTCGGGTGGCTCGCGGCGCACTACCGCCGCATCCGCACGCCGCTCCTCACGGGCACGGGCCTGCTCTACGCGATCCCCTCGCTCGCGCTGTTCATCATCATCCCCGCGATCTTCGGCCTCTCGGCCCGCTCGCCGTGGGTCGCGATCATCGGCCTGACGCTCTACGGCTGCGCCCTGCTCGTGCGCGGCGCCGCCGACGCCTTCGGCTCGGTCGCGCGCGACACGATGCTCGCCGCCGACGCGCTGGGGCACTCGCCCTGGGCCAGGTTCTGGCGCGTCGAGCTGCCGCTCGCGGGGCCCGTGCTGCTCGCCTCGCTCCGGGTCATGGCGGTCTCGACCGTGAGCCTCGTCACGGTCGGCGCCGTCATCGGCATCTCGAGCCTCGGCACGCTCTTCACCGACGGCTTCCAGCGCGGCATCGACGCCTCGATCGCCACCGGGCTCATCCTCACCGTCGTCGTCGCCTTCGCGATCGACGCGATCATCGTGCTCGCGGGCAGGCTCGCCATGCCCTGGCGGAAGGCGGTGCCCGCATGAACCTCTTCGTCGACGCCATCGCCTACCTGCTCGACGGTGCCAACTGGCAGGGGCCGAACTCGCTCGGGCTCCGCATCCTCGAGCACCTCGGGTTCTCGGGCGCCGTGCTGCTCGCGGCCGCCGCGATCGGCATCCCCGCCGGCGTGCTCATCGGGCACACCGGCCGCGGACGCGGCCTCGTCGTCGCGCTCACGAGCGGCGCCCGCGCGGTGCCGACGCTCGGCCTCCTCACGATCTTCGGCCTCGCGCTCGGCATCGGCCTCGAGGCGCCCTACCTCGCGCTGCTCGTGCTCGCGCTGCCGCCCGTGCTCGCCGGCGCCTACGCGGGCGTGGAGGCCGTCGACCGGCAGGTGATCGGCGGCGCGCGCGCCATCGGCATGACCGAGTGGCAGATCGTGCGCGGCGTCGAGCTGCCGCTCGGGGCGCCCGTGCTCATCGGCGGGCTGCGCTCCGCGGCCCTGCAGGTGATCTCGACCGCGACGCTCGCCGCCTACGTCTCGAACACGGGCCTCGGGCGCCCGATCTTCCAGGGCGTCAAGGCGGGCGACTACGAGGTGATGCTCGCGGGCGCCATCCTCGTCGCCCTCCTGTCGCTGCTCGTCGAGCTCGCCTTCCAGGCCCTCCAATCCACCGCGGCCCGCCGCGCCGAACCGACCACCGTCCCCGTCCGCGCACCCGCGCGGGCCCCAGAGAGGAACACCGCATGACCAGCATCACCCGCAGGGCGGGCATCGCCCTGGCAGCCGTCGCGGCCACGGGCCTCGCGCTCACCGGCTGCACCAACGCCGACCCGCTCGCCGAGGACTCCGCGGCCCCCACCTCGGGCGGCGACGGCACCACGCTCGTCGTCGGCTCGCAGGACTACTACTCGAACGAGATCATCGCCGAGCTCTACGCGCAGGCGCTCGAGGCCGAGGGCTACACGATCGAGCGCGACCTGCGCATCGGCCAGCGCGAGGTCTACCTGCCCGAGATCGAGTCGGGCGCCATCGACCTCTTCCCCGAGTACACCGGCCCGCTGCTGCAGGTCTGGGCCGAGGACCCGCAGGAGCGCCTCAGCGACGACGTCTTCGCCGCGCTCCAGGAGGCGGCGCCCGAGGGCATCACCGTCCTCGACCAGGCGCCGGCGACCGACCAGGACTCGTACGTCGTGACGCGCGAGTTCGCCGAGCAGTACGACCTCACGACGATCGAGGACCTCGCGAACGTCGACGTGCCGCTCACGATGGGTGCGAACTCCGAGGCCGAGAGCCGCCCGAACGGCCCGCAGGGACTCGCGGACACCTACGGCATCGAGGTGGGCTTCACGCCCATCGAGGACGGCGGCGGCCCGCTCACGATCCGCGCGCTGCAGGACGGCGACGTCCAGCTCGCGATCGTCTACACGGGCGACCCGTCGATCGCGAAGAACGACCTCGTCGTGCTCGAGGACACCAAGGGCCTCTTCCTCGCCTCGAACGTCGTGCCCGTCGCGAGCGACAAGGTCGACGAGCAGGCGCAGGAGATCGTGAACGCGGTCTCGGCCGCGCTGACCTCGGAGGAGCTCCTCGCCCTCAACGGCCGCTCGGTCGACGAGCAGGCGCCCGCTGCCGACATCGCCGCCGAGTGGCTGCAGGAGCAGGGCTTCACGAGCTAGTCGACGAGCCCCGCGACGCGCCGGAGCAGCATCCTCGGATCGGGGGCTGCTCCGGCGTCGTCGTGCTCGGCCCCGTGCGCGACCCCGTGCGCGTCCAGGGCGCGGTGGAGGGTGAGCCCCTCCATGAGCGCGTCGACGCCGCGCGCCGCCTCGGGATCGAGGTGCCGCTCGAGCGCGGCGCGGCTGCGCAGCATCCACGCGGCCGTGATGGCGCGGAACCGCTCGTCGCGGGCGGCGAGCGTGTAGAGCTCCTGCGTCAGCACGAGCTCCCGGCGCGTGCCGAGCACGGTGCCGTGCACGAGGGAGGCCGCGGCGTCGACGGCAGCCTCCGGCCCCTCCGCGTCGGCGAGCGCCGCCTCGAAGCGGGCGGCGGCCTCGGCCGCGAAGCGCCCGAAGGCCTCCGCCAGCAGGGCGCCGAAGCCCGCGAAGTGGTAGGTCATCGACCCGAGCGGCACGTCGGCCGCGGCGGCCACGCGCCGGTGCGATGCACCGGCGACGCCATGCTCCACGAGCACGTCGAGGCAGGCCTCGACGATGCGGTCGCGGCGATCCGGATCGGTGCGGCGGGTCATGCGATCTCGCGGATGACCCGGGCCGGGTTGCCCACGGCCACGACGTTCGCGGGGATGTCGCGCGTGACGACGGCACCCGCGCCGATCACCGAGTTCTCGCCGATCGTGACGCCGGGGCACACGATGACGCCGCCGCCGAGCCAGACGTTGTCGCCGATCGTGATCGGCTCGGCCGCCTCGAGCTTGGCGCGGCGCGCCTCGGGGTCGATGGGGTGGGTCGGTGTGAGCAGCTGCACGTTGGGGCCGATCTGCACGTCCTCGCCGATCGTGATGGGGGCGACGTCGAGCGCGGTGAGGCCGTAGTTGGCGAAGCTGCGGGCGCCGAGGCGGATCTGCTCCCCGTAGTCGACGAAGAGCGGCGGCGTGATGACCGCGCCCTCCCCCAGCTCGCCGAGCAGCGCCTCGAGCAGCGGCCGCGCCGCTGCCGCGTCGTCGACGAAGGCCTCGCCGTAGGCGCGCGCGAGCCGCACGGCGCGGTCGTGGCGGGCGCCGCTCTCGGGATCGTCGGCGATGTAGAGGTCGCCCGCGAGCATGCGCTCGCGATTGGTGCGGTCGTCGCCGGGGAACCAGTCACGCTCATCCATGCGGACGATCGTACACCCGATGCGTACGAGCGTACGCATCGCCTCGGGCGATCAGCCGCGCAGCATCCGGTGCATGGGGATGTGCCCCCACGACGGCCCGGTCGAGACGCGCTCGTCGAGGTGGCGGAAGCCGCGCCGCTCGTAGAAGCGGCTCGCGCGCTCGTTGCCGTCGATGAGCCACAGGTAGTGGGGGCGCTCGTCGACGACCGCGTCGAAGAGCACGTGGCCGAGGCCCGTGCCGTGCGCGTCGGCGTGCACGTAGAGGCGGTCGAGCTCCCGCGACGCGGGGGCGGGCACGAGGCCGAGCGCCACCTCCCAGTCGGCGGGCGCGGCGGACGCGCTCGCGACGCCGAGCACCGCGCTCCCCCGCCACGCGATCCGGCGTGCCGCGTCACCGGGCTCGGCGAACGCGGACTCGAGCGCGGCGATCCGCGATGCGGCCAGATCGTCGTCGCCGAAGGCAGCGGGCAGCAGCGCGCCGTAGGTGTCCCGCTGCGCCGCCACGAGGAAGCGGCTCCACGCCTCGGCGTCCTCGGGCCGCGGCGAGCGCAGCTCGACGTCGGCGGGCAGGACGGGCGGGACGGGAGGGGCGGGCTGCGGCTGGTCGACGGGCACCGATCCACGCTAGCGCCCGCGGAGGGCTCGGATCCGGCGCGCCGTAGGCTTGCGCCCGTGACCGACACCGCGCTCATGACCGACCGCTACGAGCTCACGATGATCGATGCCGCGATGCGCTCCGGCACGGCCTTCCGGCCCTCGGCCTTCGAGGTGTTCGCGCGCCGCCTGCCGGGCGCGCGCCGCTACGGCGTCGTCGCCGGCACCGGCCGCTTCCTGCAGCGCCTCGCCGAGTTCCGCTTCGGCGACGCCGAGCTCGCGAGCATCCGCCCGTGGGCCTCGGCCGAGCTCGTCGACTGGCTGGCCGAGTACCGCTTCTCGGGCGACATCCGCGGCTACGCCGAGGGCGAGCTGTACTTCCCCGGCTCCCCCGTGCTCGTGGTCGAGGGCACCTTCGCCGAGGCCGTGGTGCTCGAGACGGTCGCGCTCTCGGTGCTCAACTACGACTCCGCCGTCGCCAACGCCGCCACCCGCATGGTGCGCGCCGCGAAGGGCCGGCCGCTCGCCGAGATGGGGTCGCGCCGGGCCAACGAGGAGGCCGCGGTCGCCGCCGCGCGCGCGGCGTACGTCGCGGGCTTCTCGGCCACCTCGAACCTCGCCGCCGGCAGCCGCTGGGGCATCCCCACGATGGGCACGGCCGCGCACTCCTTCACGCTCCTGCACGACTCGGAGGCCGAGGCCTTCCAGGCGCAGATCGACGCGCTGGGCGTCGGCACGACGCTGCTCGTCGACACCTACGACATCGAGCAGGGCATCCGCACCGCGATCGAGGTCGCGGGCACGGGCCTCGGCGGCATCCGCCTCGACTCGGGCGACCTCAACGAGGTCGCGGCGGACGCCCGGCGGCTGCTCGACTCGCTCGGCGCGACGGGCACGCGCATCACCGTCACGAGCGACCTCGACGAGTACGCGATCGCGGGCCTGCAGGCGAGCCCCGTCGACGCCTACGGCGTCGGCACGAGCCTCGTGACGGGCTCCGGCGCGCCCGCAGCGGGCATGGTCTACAAGCTCGTCGCGCGCCAGGGCGCCGACGGCGCGTGGAAGGGCGTCGCGAAGCACTCGGAGGGCAAGGCATCGACGGGCGGCGAGAAGACCGCCGTGCGCACCCTCCGCGGCGGCGTCGCGGTCGAGGAGACCGTGCTGCTCACGGACGACCCCGGCACGCTCGCGGACGCCGCGCGGGCCGGGCGCGCGCTGCAGGTGCCGCTCGTGGCCGCGGGCGAGATCGACGAGCGATGGCTGGGCGCCGGCGGCGTCGCGGCCGCGCGCGACCGCCACGCGGCGTCGGTCGCCGAGCTCCCCGCCGACGCCCACCGCCTCGCGCGCGGCGAGCCGGCCCTGCCCACCGCCTTCCGCTGAGGAGAGACGTCCGCTGCGCCGAGGCGTGCGCTGCGCCGAGACGTGCGCTGCGCCGAGACGTGCGCTGCGCCGCGAGGCCCGCCGCGCAGCGCAGCGGCTACTCGTCGCGGAGCTTCTCGTAGATCTCCTTGCACGTCGGGCACACCGGGAACTTCTCCGGATCGCGCCCCGGCGTCCACTTCTTGCCGCACAGCGCGCGCACGGCCTTGCCCGTGATCGCCGACTGGAGGATCTTCTCCTTCTTCACGTAGTGCGAGAAGCGGTCGTGGTCGCCCTCGTCGAGCAGCTCGCCGTTGAGCAGCTGCTCGAGCTCGCGGTCGAGCACGTCGGTGCTGCCGCCGCCGCCGATGGTGCCGGGTCCGGTCGTGTCGGTCATGCCCCCATGATCCCACGCGGCGCCCCGCGGCGGGGCGTGCTCCGACCGGCCGTTCAGCGCCCTCAGGGGCGCCATCGGCGATGATCGACGCTGCGGCGGCGCGCGGCGCGCCACGAGGAGGGACCCATGGGAGACATCCAGCAGGACGACGACCTCGGCTGGGTCATGAAGACGCTCGACCGCGTCATCGACGCCCAGCGGCCGCTCGTCGTCAACCACCTGCGCGAGCTGCGCCGCAAGCATCCGGAGCTGAGCCCTGAGCAGGTCATCGCGCGGCTCGAGAAGCAGTACGTCGCCGCGGTCTCCGCGGGCGGCGCCGCCGTCGGCGCCACCGCGGTCGTGCCGGGCATCGGCACCGCGGCGGCCCTCGGCCTCACCGCGGTCGAGACCGTCGGGTTCCTCGAGGCGAGCGCCTTCTTCGCGCAGGCCGTCACCGAGGTGCACGGCATCCACGTGCAGGATCCCGAGCGCGCGAAGGCGCTCGTCATGGGCCTCATGCTCGGCTCCGGCGGCAAGGCGCTCGTGCGCCGCGTCGCGCAGCAGTCGATCGGGCGCGGCGCGGCCGGCCAGGCCTTCTGGGGCGAGCTCATCACGAGCCGGCTGCCCACGGGCGCGATGGGGCAGGTCGTCGACTTCCTGCGGCGCGCGTTCCTGCGCCGCATGGCCCGCAACACCGGCACCTCGATGCTCGGCCGCGCCCTGCCGTTCGGCATCGGCGCCGCGATCGGCGGCGTCGGCAACAGCATCCTGGGCCGTCAGGTCGTGAAGGCCGCGCGCGAGGCCTTCGGTCCGGCGCCCCTCGCCTTCGGCGCCGAGCTCGCGCCCCGCATCAAGGAGGTGCGGCCGAGCCTCGGCCAGCGGATCACCGAGGCGCGCGCCATCGAGCGCGAGGGCCTCGCGGGCGGCTTCCGCCGATTCCGCGAGCGCCTCGGCGAGCACGACGAGCACGACGACGGCGCGCCGCCCCGCGGAGGGGACGACGCGCCGTCGGAGGGGCCGCGCGGCTAGTCCAGCGTGCCCAGGGTCGCCTGCGCCTCGGCCTCCTGGCCGCCGCGCACGTAGGTGATCGTCACCTCGGTGCCGCCCGCGTGCGAGCGCACCTGCGCGGTCGCGTCGACCGCGTTCGTCACGGTGGCGCCGTCGACCGCGGTGATGACGTCGCCGACCTGCAGCCCTGCGGCCTCCGCCGCGCCGCCCTGGCTCAGCTCCGCGACCTGCGCGCCGACGGTGCCGACGGAGGCGTCCGTGACGTCGCTCACGGAGGCGCCGAGCAGGCCGTGGCTCGCGGCGCCGGTGTCGATGATCTCCTGCACGACGCGCTGCACGAGGCTCGCCTCGATCGCGAAGCCGATGCCGATCGAGCCGGCGCTCGAGTCGCCCGAGGAGCCCATGCTCGCGATCGCGACGTTGATGCCGATGAGCTGGCCCGAGGCGTTCAGCAGCGCGCCGCCCGAGTTCCCCGGGTTGATGGAGGCGTCGGTCTGCACGACGGGGATCGAGATGTCCTCCTGCGCGGCCTGCGCGCCGTTGTCCTGCCAGAAGCCGAACGGCGACTGCTGCGACTGCTGCTCGTCGCCCGAGGGCGCCTCGCTCGAGGCGATCTGGAGGCCGCGGTCGGTGGCGGAGACGATGCCGTCGGTCACCGAGTTCGAGAGCCCGAGCGGCGCGCCGATCGCGATCGCGGTGTCGCCCACGCGCACCTCGTCGCTCGAGGCGAACGTGACGACGGGCAGCTCGGCGTCGACCTTGAGCACCGCGAGGTCGACGGTCGGATCGGTGCCCACGACCTCCGCCTGCAGCAGCTGGCCGTCGCTCGTCTGCACGGTGATGCTCGCGTCCGCCGTCGCGCCGTCGAGCGTGACGACGTGGTTGTTCGTGACGATGTAGCCGCCGGCGGCGATCACGACGCCCGAGCCCTCGCCCGAGCCCTGCTGCGACGAGGCCTGCACCGTCACGACCGAGGGCCCGGCGTTCGCCGCGACGTCGGCGATCGTCTGGGGATCGGCCACCGTCTCGCCCTCGACGGTCTGCCCCGCCTGGCCCGGGTTCGCCTGCGGCTGCTGGGCCGCGAAGAGCGCACCGCCGCCGAAGCCGGCAGCGCCGCCCAGCAGCACCGCTGCTGCGAGCGCGCCCGCGACGAGGCCGCCCCGACGGCGGCGCGGCGGCTGCGGCTCGCCCTGCGGCTGCCACGGCGAGCCGGGGCCGCCGCCGAAGCCGCCGAGCGGCTCGGTGGGCGCGTGCGCGGGCGCTCCGTAGGCCGGGGCGCTGTAGGCCGGAGTGCTGTACGCAGGAGCGCTGTGCGCAGGAGTGCTGGAGGCGGGAGCGCCGGGGGCGGCGGCGCTGGCGCCCGGTGCGCCGCCCGCGGGCGACGACGCGGCTCCCTCGTCCCAGCGACGGCCCGGAGCACCCGAGAACTGCTCCTCGGCACCCTCCGGACGGCGCGGCGGCTGCCACTGCCAGGCGCCCGCGGGCTGCGCGGGCGGCTGCTGCGGAGCCATGGGGTTCGGCACGTGGTCGTACGGGTTCGTCATGCCCACGACGGTGCCACCGCGCACCATGCACTCCCTATGCGCCTCCGATGCCGCCTGCACGGAAGGTCGGATGGGGCGCTGGGAGGGGGTGAGCGAGTAGCGTCGAGGCATGGAGCACGCACCCTGGCAGCGCGCCGCGGCGGGAGCGGGGCTGCTCGGCGCCGACGGCCGCCTGGCCCCCACGATCTTCGCCGAGATGACGGCGCTCGCCACCGCGACGGGCGCCCTGAACCTGGGGCAGGGCTTCCCCGACGAGGACGGCCCGCGCGCGGTGCTCGACGCCGCGAAGCACGCCATCGACCACGGCTGCAACCAGTACGGCCCGGGCCGCGGCAGCCAGGAGCTCATCGACGCGATCGTCGAGCACCAGCGCCGCTTCTACGGCATCGGGCTCGGCCGCAGCGAGGTGCTCGTGACGGCAGGGGCGACCGAGGCGCTCGCGGCCACGATGCTCGCCTACCTCGTACCGGGCGACGAGGTCATCGTCTTCGAGCCGTACTACGACGCGTACGCGGCGGTCGCGGCCCTCGCCGGCGCCGTGCTCGTGCCGGTGCCGCTCGCGGCGCCCGACTTCCAGCCCGACCCCGACCGACTGCTGCGCGCCACGAGCCCGCGCACCCGCATGATCGTCGTGAACTCGCCGCACAACCCGACGGGCACGGTCTTCACCGAGGAGTCGATGCGGCACATCGTGCGGGTCGCCGAGCGGCGCGACGCCATCATCGTCACCGACGAGGTCTACGAGCACCTCGTGTACGACGAGCGGCACGTGCCGATCGCCACGATCGAGGCGGCGCGCGACCGCCTCGTCTCGATCTCGTCCGCCGGCAAGACCTTCTCGGTCACGGGATGGAAGATCGGCTGGATCATGGCCAGCCCGGCCCGCATCGCCCAGATCGGCGCGGTCAAGCAGTACCTCACCTTCGTCAACGGCGCGCCCTTCCAGCCCGCCGTCGCCACGGGGCTGCGGCTGCCGGACGAGCACTTCGACACCATCCAGCAGTCGTTCGCGCGGAAGCGCGACATCCTCGCGCGCGGGCTCCGGCGCGCCGGCTTCGCGGTGCACCCCGCGCAGGCGGGCTACTTCCTCATCGCCGACGCCGCACCGCTCGGCGTCGAGGACGCGACCGCGCTCGCGCGACGCCTGCCCGAGCTCGTGGGCGTCGTGGGCGTGCCCCTGTCGGCGCTCGCGCGACCGTCGCGGCGCGACCTGCGGTCGACCCTCCGCTTCGCCTTCTGCAAGTCCGACGACATGCTCGGCGAGGCGGCCACGCGGCTCGCGGGCCTCGGCTCGGCGCTCGCGCCGAGCGCCTGAGGCGCATGGCGCCGCTCATGATCGACGCGCCGCTCGTCGAGCGCCTGATCCGCGAGCAGCTGCCGCAGTGGTCGCACCTGCAGGTGCGCCCCGTCGACGTCGACGGCTGGGACAACCGCTCGTTCCGGCTCGGCGAGGGCATGGTCGTGCGCCTGCCGAGCGCCGTCGGCTACGTGCCGCAGGTCGGGAAGGAGGCGCGCTGGCTGCCCACCCTCGCGGCGGCGCTGCCGTGGGAGCTGCCCGAGGTGCTCGCGCTCGGGGAGCCGGGAGCCGGCTACCCCTTCCCGTGGTCGGTGCGGCGCTGGATCGACGGCAGCACGCCGACGCTCGACGCTCCGCCGAGCGCCGCGCTCACGGCCGACCTGGCGCGGTTCCTCCGGGACCTCCGCGCCGTGGCGCCCGAGGGCCCGGGCCCCGGGCCGCACGGCGCGGGGCGCGGCGCACCGCTCACGCAGTGGGACGCGCAGGTCTCCCGTGCGCTCGCCGCGAGCGCGCACCGCGTCGACGTCGCGGGTGCCCGCGACCTGTGGGCCGACGCGAGGGACGCCCCGGGGCCCGCCCGGCCCTCGTGGTTCCACGGCGACGTCGCGCCCGGCAACGTGCTGCTGCGCGACGGGGCGCTCGCGGCCGTCATCGACTTCGGGCAGGCGGGCGTCGGCGATCCCGCCTGCGACCTCGCGCTCGCCTGGCAGTGGTGCGACGGCGCGGGGCGCGCGTCGCTCCGAGCGGCGCTCGGCGACGACGCGGAGTGGCGCCGGGGCGCGGGCTGGGCGCTCTGGAAGGCGCTCATCACCCTCGACGAGCCGGCTCGCGAGGGGGCGGCGATCCGCACGCTCGCGGCGCTCGGCGTCGACGCGCGCTGAGCGCCGCTGCAGCCCGCGCGGCGACGGCGCGCCGCGCTCCGCTCAGGCCACGCGGTACCGGCGGTTCGCGAGCGAGGGGTTGCGCCGCCGCGTCGCCTCGGTGACGGCCCGATCGATCGGCGCGACCGCGATCCCCTCGCCGTCGCCGAGCGACGCGAGCGCGACGCCCATGGGGTCGACGATCGCGGAGCAGCCGACGCCGAGGGGCGGCGCCTGGTCGGCGGCGACGACGTGGACGGTCGACTCGATGGCGCGCGCCGTCACGAGCGTCGTCCAATGCCGCTCCTTCTGCGGGCCGCGCACCCACTCCGCGGGGATCGCGACCACGTCGGCGCCCGCGTCGACGAGCCGCCGCGTGGCCTCCGGGAACCGCAGGTCGTAGCAGGTCTCGATCCCGATGCGGAGGCCGAGCGCCTCGACGACGGGCAGCGCTGCGCGGGGTCCCCCGGCGTGAGCCAGTCGGACTCCCTGGTGCCGAACGCGTCGTACAGGTGCACCTTCCGGTACGCGGCCCGCACCCCGGTCGCGTCGACGGCGACGACGGTGTTCGCGACGCCCGCCCCGACGCGCTCGAGCATGCCGGCGATGACGAGCGCCCGGTGGACGCCGGCACGCTCCTGCAGCATCGCGACGAACGGCCCGTCGAGCGGCTCCGCCGCGGCGGGCGCCGTGACCGCGAGGTCGGCCGAGCAGTGCTGCGAGTACTCGGGCAGCACGACGAGCCGCGCGCCACGCGCGGCAGCCGCATCGATGAGCGCAGCCTGCCGTCGCGCGGTTGGCCCCCGCGTCCTCGCCCGGCGCCCACTGCACGGCGGCCGCCAGCACGACGGCCGGAACGGCGGCGGTCCGCACGGACGGGGTCTCGACGGCGCGCTCGCTCATGCCGCCAGCCTACGCAGGGGCCCGCTCAGCCCTCCATCTCCTCCAGCTCGCGCCCCTTCGTCTCCGGCACCTTCCAGAGCACGAAGAAGAACGACAGCGCGGCGAAGAAGGCGTAGAAGCCGTACGCGAAGGTGAGGCCGATGTCGGCCATCGCCGGGAAGGTCGTCGAGATCGCGAAGTTCGCGACCCACTGCGCCGCCGCTGCGACCGCGAGCGCGGAGGCGCGGATGCGGTTGGGGAACATCTCCCCCAGCAGCACCCACACGAGCGGGCCCCACGTCGCGCCGAAGAAGACGACGAAGAGGTTCGCGCCGACGAGCGCGACCATCGACCACGGCTGCCCGAGCTCGACCGACTGCGTGCCGTCGGCCGCGGTCGAGAGCTGGCCGAACGAGAACGCGACGGCCATCGCCCCGAGCGCGATCGTCATGCCCACCGAGCCGATCAGCAGCATCCGGCGCCGGCCCACGCGGTCGACGAGCACGATCGCCACGATCGTGACGACGATGTTCGTGATCGAGGTGATGACGCTCGTGAGGAGCGCGGTCGACTCGTCGAAGCCCACCGAGCGCCACAGCGTCGTCGAGTAATAGAAGATGACGTTGATGCCGACGAACTGCTGGAAGACCGACAGCAGGATGCCGACCCACACGATGGGCCGCAGGCCCCAGGCGCTGCCGCGCAGGTCGCGCATCGACTCGCGGTCCTCGCGCTCCAGCGAGGCGCGGATCTGCTCGATCTTGAGGTTGACGTCGAGCTCGCCCGAGAAGTCGTGCAGCACCTGCGAGGCGCGGTCCACGTCGCCCCTGCCGACGAGGAAGCGCGGCGACTCCGGCAGGCGCAGCGCCATGACGCCGTAGACGACGGCCGGCAGCGCCTCGGCCATGAACATCCAGCGCCACGCGGGCAGCTCGAGCCACAGCACCTCGGCGGAGCCGCCGGCGAGCTGCGCGAGCCAGGCGTTCGAGAGGAGGGCGGCGAAGATGCCCGAGACGATGGCGAGCTGCTGCAGCGAGCCGAGGCGGCCACGCACCCTCGCGGGCGACACCTCGGCGATGTAGGCGGGCGCGATGACGCTCGCGGCGCCGACGCCGAAGCCGCCGACGACGCGCCACACGATGAGGTCGACCACGCCGAACGCGAGGCCCGAGCCGAGGGCCGAGACGAGGAAGAGCACGGCGGCGGCGAGCATGACCGGGATGCGGCCGAAGCGGTTGGCCGCCGCCCCCGCGAACCACGCGCCGATGGCGCAGCCGATGAGCGCGGAGGAGACGGCGAAGCCCGTGAGGCCGGAGGAGAGCGCGAACTCGCCCGCGAGCGCGTCGACCGCGCCGTTGATGACGGCCGTGTCGAAGCCGAAGAGGAAGCCGCCGAGCGCCGCTGCGATCGAGATGCCCACCACCCTCGCGTTCAGCCGCTGCAGGTTCGTCGTCATCGCGCCTCGTCTCGCTCGTCCTCGCGCCCCGCGCACCGCCGGGGCCGACCGCGACACTACGCCACCCGCCCCGATGGCACGGTCAGGCAGGCGATGGCATGATCGCCACGACGAAGGGAGCAGGATGCTCGTCGCATTCTCCGTGGCCCCGGCCACCGCAGGCCCGGACGGATCCGTCCACGACGCCGTGGCCGCCGCCGTGCGGGTGGTCCGCGAGAGCGGCCTGCCGCACCGGACCGACGCGATGTTCACGACGATCGAGGGCGAGTGGGATGCGGTGTTCGACGTCGTGCGCCGTGCCACCGACGCGGTCCTCGCCGTGAGCCCGCGAGCCTCCCTCGTCCTCAAGGCCGACATCCGACCGGGGTGGCGGGGCGAGCTCGACGGCAAGGTCGAGCGACTCGAAGAGGCTCTGGAGGGCCGTGCATGAGGAGCGAGCTGTTCGCCGAGGCGAACCAGGAGATCCAGTCGGCGGAGCGCTGGACGAAGCAGTCGTCGAAGATGCTGCGCGTCAACGTCTCGAACGGCGGCGACGTCATCGCCGCGAAGGGCGCCATGGTCGCCTTCCAAGGCCAGATCGAGTTCCAGCACGAGGGCTCGGGCTCGGCCGCGAAGTTCCTGAAGAAGATGGTGACGGGCGAGGGCGCGCCGCTCATGCGCATGCGCGGCCAGGGCGAGGTCTTCCTCGCGCGCGACGCCCAGCAGATCTTCACCGTGCAGCTCGAGGACGAGGGGCTCACGGTCAACGGCTCGAGCCTGCTCGCCTTCGACCAGTCGCTGCAGTGGGACATCCGGATGATGCGCTCGGGCGGCGGCATGATGGCCGGCGGCCTCTTCAACCTCGAGATCGGCGGGCGCGGCACGGTCGCGCTCTCCTGCGACGGGCAGCCGCTCCTGCTCGACTGCTCGCGGCAGCCGACCTTCGTCGACCCGAACGCGGCGGTCTGCTGGTCGGCGAACCTGACCCCCAGCATCCAGAACTCGATGAACCTGCGGTCGATGCTGCGCGGCGGCACGGGCGAGGCCTTCCAGCTGGCCTTCCACGGCCCGGGCTTCGTCGTGGTGCAGCCCAGCGAGGGCCGGCCCGAGGTCTCGGGCTCCAACGGCGGCGGTGGCGGCGGCCTCGGCGGCCTCTTCGAGTAGCCGCGCACGCAGCCTGCACGAGAGCCGGGGCCGCTGGGGATGACTCCCCGGCGGCCCCGGCTCTCGTGGGTGCGGCCCGTCAAGGGGTCTCGGCGGCCGCCTTCAGCTGCGCGAGCCCCTGCTCGAACTGCTTCCCGAGCTCGCGCTCCATCGGGAAGATGCGCCAGAAGATCGCGGCGACGCCGCGGTTCTCGCCGCGCATCGTCCAGGTGACGCGCGTGCCGCGATCGCTCTCGGCGAGGTCGAACGCGAGGTCGTTGCGGGCCTTCACGGGCTTCGTGAACGAGAGGTCCACGAGCACCTGCTCCGGGCTGGACGCCGCGATCGCCATGGACCCTGCGCCGGCGCGCCGGTTCCCGGACCAGCCGTAGCGGGCACCGACGCCGCGCTCGGCACCCGCGTAGGTGCGGCGCAGCGCGGGATCGACGTCCTCCCACGGCGACCACTTCGTCCACGCGTGGAAGTCGTCGATGAGCGCGTGCACGCGTTCGCGCGGTGCGGCGATGTCGGCGGATCGGGCGATCTCGAAGCGTGCCATGGCGCGAGCATAGGCCCGCTCGCGACCGCGCGGAACGCCTCGGGCGTCAGCCTCTGCTCAGCATCAGGGCGGGCGACGGCGCGGCCGCGCAGGCCCCGGATGCAGCAGAAGAGGGTCCCTCTCGGGACCCTCTTCTGTGCCGCAGATGCTGCGTCTCTCGTTGCGGGGACAGGATTTGAACCTGCGACCTCCGGGTTATGAGCCCGGCGAGCTACCGAACTGCTCCACCCCGCGGCACGAGATGAAACGTTACCAGGTGCCGCGGGGTGGGGCAAATCCGCCTAGGGCGCGGGCGTCTCCGTGGGCGCGGGCGTCTCGGCCGGCGCCTCCCCCGACGCCTGGTCGATCTGGTCGGAGACCTGGATCGCCCGCGTCAGGGCCTCGGTGAGCCGGTTGTCGGCCTCCGCGGCGGCCACCAGGTCGTTCTCCGCGTACGCCGCCTGGCGCGCGGCGATGGCGGCCTGGGCGTCCGCGAGCGCGGCGTCGAGCTGCGCCTGCAGGTCGGCCGGTGGCTGCTCGCCCTCGGTGCCCGTGCCCTCGCCGCCGTCCTGGCCGCCGTCCTCACCGCCGGGATCGGTGCCGGAGTCGCCGGCCTGGGCGCCCGAGTCGCCGCCGAAGAGCGCGTCGAGCGCTTCGTCGAGGGTGTCCTCGAACGCGATGTCGTTGCCGAACGACACGAGGATCTTCCGCAGCACCGGGAACGAGGTGCCGCCCGTCGAGCGCAGGTACACGGGCTGCACGTAGAGCAGGCCGCCGCCCACGGGCAGCGTGAGCAGGTTGCCGTTGATGACCTCCGAGGCGCCCTGGCGCAGCAGGTTGAGCTCCCTCGAGACGCTGTCGTCGGTGTCGAAGGTGTTCTGCACCTGGCCCGGGCCCGGGATCGAGCGGTCCTTCGGCAGCATCTGCAGCGTCAGCCGTCCGTAGTCCTCGCTCACCTCGCCGTCCGTCGAGCCGGCGTCGGCGTTCACCGAGAGGTAGCCGTAGAGCACGTTGCGGCCGTCGCGCGGGATGAAGGTCGAGTAGAGCGTGAAGGCCGGCTCCTGGCCGTCCACCGACATCGTCAGGTAGTACGGCGGCTGCGCGGGCGCGGCGCCCGCGCCGTCCCACGTGGGCTCCGACGGGGTCGACCACTGGTCGTCGCCCGAGAAGAAGGTCGCGGGGTTCGTCACGTGGTAGTCGCCCAGGATCGCCCGCTGCAGCTTGAACAGGTCGGTCGGGTAGCGCACCTGGCTCATGAGGTCGCCCGACATGTCGCTCATCGGCTGGATCGTGCCCGGGTAGACCTGCATCCAGGCCTGCAGGATCGGGTCCTCGACATCCCACGCGTACAGCGACACGGAGCCGTCGTAGGCGTCGACGACGGCCTTGACCGAGTTCCGCATGTAGTTGACCCAGTCGTTCACCGTCGCGGGCGGCGAGGGGTTCGTGGAGTCGGCGATCGTCCGCGCGACGGACTGGTGCGACGCGTACGGCACCGTCGACGAGGTGGTCATGCCGTCGACGATCCAGACCACGCGCCCGTCGACGACCGCGGGGTACGGGTCGGAGTCGAGCGTCAGGTACGGCGCGACGGCCTGCACGCGCTCGCGGGGGTCGCGGTCGTACAGGATCTGCGACTCCTCGTTGATGGCGTCCGAGAGCACGATCTGCTCCGACTGGAACTGCAGCGCGTAGACGAGGCGCTTGATGAAGCTGTCGAGCTTCGGGCCGCCGTCGCCCGCGAAGGTCGTGTTGGCGTTGCCGCTGCCCTCCTCCGTGGAGCGCGGGTAGTCGAGCTCGAGCTGCGGCGCGCCCTCGGGGCCGCCGACGATCGAGTACTCGGGGCTCGTCTCGCCGAAGTAGATGCGCGGCTCGTACTCGCCGAGCTCGCCCGAGGTGGGGATGCCCGCCTGCAGGAACACCGGCTGCCCCTCGGGACCGCGCTGGTTGCCGTTGGCCGCGACGACGCCGTAGCCGTGCGTGTAGACGATGTGGCGGTTGTACCAGCTGTCCTCGTCGAGCCCGGACTGGTCGAGCTCGCGGACGGCGATGACGGTGTCCTGCGTCTGGCCGTCGACTTCGTAGCGGCCGACGTCGAGCTGCTCGGGGAAGCCGTAGTAGGGCCGGTACTCCTCGAGGTTCGCGAAGGCGTCGGTGACGAGCGCGGGGTCGATGATGCGGATGTTCGCCGCGGTCTCCGCGTCGGCGCGCAGCGCGCCCGGCTCCGCATCGGTCGTCGCGTCGGTCTGCTCCTCGACCATGCCGTCGACGCCCCACGCGGCCCTGGTGGCCTCGATGTTGCGCTCGATGTACGAGGCCTCGAGCGAGAGCGGGCTGGGGTCGACCTGGAAGCGCTGCACGATCGCCGGGTAGGCGACGCCCACGACGAGCGACGCGGCGATGAGGAGCGCGGTGCCGACGATCGAGATGCGCCAGCGGCCGATGATGGCCGTGACGACGAAGAAGAGCGCGACGAGCCCCGCGATGCCCGCGAGGATCTGGAGGCCCGGGAGGATCGCGTTGACCTCCGTGTAGCCGGCGCCCGTGTTCAGGAAGCCCTGCGAGGCCTGCGAGAGCGCGGCGTACTGGCTCAGCCAGATCGAGGCGCCGAGCACGAGCATGTAGAGCGCGATGACCACCGCGAGCTGGATGCGCGCGGACCGCGAGATGCGGAACTCGCGCCCCGTGAGCCGGATGGCGCCGTAGAGGTAGGCGGTCGCGAGCGTCGCGATGCCGCAGATGAACAGCACGGCGAGCGCGAAGCCCACGACCTGCTGGTAGAAGGGCAGCTCGAAGACGTAGAACCCCGTGTCGAGGCCGAACTGCGGGTCGACCTCGCCGAAGGGCCGCCGGTTGAGCCACAGCTGCGCGAGCTCCCACTGGGAGGCGGATGCGATGCCGGCGAAGACGCCGAGGGCGACGGGCACGGCCCACATGCCGACCTTGCGCAGGGGCTCGACGAGCTCCTGGTAGCGGTCGAGCTGCGAGCTCAGCTGCGCGTAGACGGGCCGGGAGCGGAACGCGATCTGGATCGCGAGCGCGAGCGGCACGGCCATGCCGAGGAAGCCGATCGCGAACATCGCGGCCATCGAGAGCCAGCGCGTCTGCAGGATCTGCACGAAGCCCAGCTGGTCGAACCAGAGGATGTCGGCGTAGAAGCCCGAGAACAGCACGAACGCGCCGATCAGGGCGCCCACGATCGCGACGGTGATGAGCAGGGGCGAGGGCCGCTGGCGGCCCGTCGTCGTCGAGGTCGGTCGTTCGGCGTTCGCGGACACGTCGTCTGGCTCCAGTGGCTCGGCGGGCGGAGCATCCATCGTATCGGCCGCCGCCTATGAGCCGCTGACGAGCGGGCCTCCGGAGGGCCGGGCGCGCCGAGCCTCAGCCGCAGGTCGGCAGCTGCGAGGTGTCGGCGCCCTCGGCGACGGCCTCGACCGCGGCGATCGCGTCGTCGAGCGTCTCGACGGCGAAGACCGTGAGCCCCTGCGGGACGTGGCCGACGACCTCGCCGCAGTTCGCCGCCGGGGCGAGGAAGTGCGTGGCGCCCGCGTCGAGCGCGCCGTGCATCTTCTGCACGATCCCGCCGATGCCGCCCACGTCGCCGAGGGCGGAGATCGTGCCGGTGCCGGCCCAGCGCGTGCCGGCCGTGAGCGCGCCGGGCGTCAGCTCGTCGACGATGCCGAGGGCGAACATCATGCCCGCGCTCGGGCCGCCGACGTTGGGGAGCTCGATCTGCACCGGGAACGGGAACGAGAACTCGTTCGCCGGGTAGATCCCCACGAGGCGCTGGCCGTCCTCGACGGCCGGGGTCACGCTGACGTCGAGGCGCTCCCCGTCGCGCTCGACCTCGAAGCTCGTGTCGCCGTCCTGCGCCGCGATCGAGGCGCGGATGGAGTACACGTCGTAGGCGACGTCGCCGTTCACCGACAGGATGCGGTCGCCCTCCTGCAGGACGCCCTCCGCGGGCGAGCCGGGGATGACGCCCGCGACGCGCACGTCGCTGTCGACCTCGTAGCCCT
The DNA here is from genome assembly GCF_026625845.1 of Agrococcus sp. SL85. NCBI lineage: Bacteria > Bacillati > Actinomycetota > Actinomycetes > Micrococcales > Microbacteriaceae > Agrococcus > Agrococcus sp. SL85. Next base: position 1,841,350 of record NZ_CP113066.1, on the reverse strand, counting down.
CGTGGAGCAGCGCTGCAGCGATCGCCGCGGCCTGCGAGTTCTGCATCTCGATGCGGCCGGCCTCGTTCGACTCCTCGACGGTCTGCGTCGGCGCGAACGCCGCCTCCATCGGGATGATGGCGTCGGAGGGGTCGAGGTAGGCCTCCGCGACGTCGATCCAGGTGAGGGGGCGCTCGGGGTTGCCGCGCAGCGACACCGTGAGCAGGCGCAACTCGCCCTCGGTCGGGTAGGTCTGCGCCTCCTCGATCGTGATGAGGGGCCCGGCGTCGGTCTCACCGAGCGTGTCCCACGTGGGGCCCGGCTGCTCGACGACGTAGGGCGAGGGCACGAAGGCGAGGCCGACGGCCGCCGCGGACGCGACGAGCACGGCGATCCAGCCCGCGCGGCGCACGGCTCGGGGACGCACGTCGGGGAAGCGCGGCCGCCGTGCGTGTTCGCGGACGGCGGAGGGCGTCTGGGGCGGGATCCCGGCGGTCTCGGACATGCTGCGGCTAGCGTAGTCGCATGCCTGAGGATCCCGACGACCGGCGCCCCGAGGACGAGCTGCGGGAGATGCTGCAGCGGTTCCTCTCGGGCGAGGGGCCCATCGATGCCGCGCGGCTCGCAGGCGCCGCGGGCATGCCCGCCGACCCCGCCCAGCTGCAGGCGCTCATGGCGCAGCTGCAGGCCGCGCTCGCGCGCACCGAGGACGGCGTCGACTGGTCGGCCGCGGCGCGGCAGGCCCACGCGGTCGTGCAGCGCGACCCCGGCTCGGTCACGAGCGCCGAGCGCGACGCCGTGCGCCAGTCGGCAGAGCTCGCGGCCATGTGGCTCGACGAGATCGTGCCCTGGGGCGGCCCCTCGGAGGTCGCGCTGCGGTCTCGGCAGCAGTGGGTCGACGCGACCCTCCCCGTCTGGCAGGAGATGGCGGAGCCCGTCGCGACGAGCATCGCGGGCGCGCTGACCCGCGCCATGCAGGAGCACGCGCCCGAGGAGGCCCAGGAGATGCTCGCGGGCGCCGAGCGGATCCTGCGGAACGTCGGCGGCACGATGTTCGCGATGCAGCTCGGCAACGTCGTCGGCCAGCTCGCCGGCGAGACGGTCGCGGGCGGCGACTTCGGCTTCCCCCTCCTCGACGACGAGGCCACGCTCCTCCCCGTCAACCTGCGCACGCTCGCCGAGGGGCTCGAGATCCCCGAGGACCAGGTGCGCATCTGGGCGGCCGCGCGCGAGCTCGCGCACGCGCGCCTGTTCCACCACGCGCGCTGGCTGCGGCTCCACGTGCTCTCCTCCGTGCGCGAGTACGCCGAGGGCATCCGCATCGACGTCGCGCGGCTCGAGGAGCTCGCCGAGGGCTTCGACCCCTCGAACCCGGAGGAGCTGCGCGAGGCGCTGAGCTCCGGTGCGCTCATCCCCCCGAAGACCGAGGAGCAGCGGGAGGCGCTCGCGCGGCTCGAGACGACGATCGCGCTCATCGAGGGCTGGGTCGACGCCACGACGGAGGCCGCCACGGCGCGGCTGCCGCGGCGGGACGCGATCGCCGAGACCGTGCGGCGCCGACGCGCGACGGGCGGCCCGGCGGAGAAGGCCTTCAGCACGCTCGTGGGCCTCGAGATCCGCCCGCGGCGCCTGCGCGAGGCCGCGGCGTTCTGGCGCGCGGTCGCCGTGGCCGTGGGGCCCGAGGCGCGCGACTCGCTCTGGGATCAGCCCGACCTCATGCCCGGCGCCGCAGACATCGATGACCCCTCGGCGGTCATCGCGCGCCTGCAGGGCGGCGAGGAGCTCGACGAGATGGACCTCGCGCTCCAGGCGCTGCTCGACGACGCCGCGCGCGAGAGCGCGCCCGGGCCCGAGGGCGCCGCTGCTCCGGAGGCCGGGGCGCCCGAGACGGCCGGCGAGTCGGCCGGAGACGACCACGACGGCGACGAGCACGGCGGCGACGAGGGCGGCGACGACGAGGCTCGGCCGCAGCAGTAGGCGCCTCGCCTGTGGAGAGCCGCCGACGCCTGTCGGCGGCCGGGCCCATGATGCCCGCATGCTCCGACTCGACCCGCGCCTCGCCCTCTTCCGCTCCGCCCCCGATCGCGTCACGATCGGCGCGCAGCATCCCGCGATCGAGCTCGCGGCCGACGAGCCGACGCTCCGCGGCCTCGCGGCGCTCACGCGCGGCGTGCTGCGGCCGGAGCTCGAGCAGCTGCTGGGCGCGGAGGCCGCGGCGACGCTCCTCGAGGCCGTGGCGCCCGCGCTCGCCGAGGGACCTCCCCCGGTGGCGATCCGCGTGCGCGGCAGGCTCGCGCTCGCCCGCACGATCCAGCGCGCCGCCCGCGACGAGGGGCACCCCTCGGGCACGCAGGCTCGTGATCCCCGTCGCGCCGTGGCGCCTGCCGCGGCTCGAGGTCGAGCGGCTCGTCGCGCAGCGCACGCCGCACCTCCCGGTGCTCGTCGGCGACGCGTGGGTGCAGGTGGGGCCCTACCAGCCGGGCGACGGGTGCGAGGCGTGCGTCGGCGCGCACGAGGGCGGCGTCATGCCCGCGCACCTCGTGCCGGTGCCGAGCCCCGCGGCGCGCTGGCAGGCGGTCGCCTCGGTGCTCTCCGCCCTGCGGCTCGCCTCGGCGGGCGAGCTCCGGCCCGGATGGGGCGCCCGCATCGCACAGTCGGGCGGGGCCGTCAGCGCGCTGCCGTCGCCGCCGGCGTGCGCGTGCCGAGCTCGGCCAGGAACCGCGAGGGCTGCCTGACCGCGTGGCCGGAGCTGCGGGCCCACGTGAGCGAGAGCGTGCGCTGCGCGCGCGTGATCGCCACGTACAGCAGGCGCCGCTCCTCGTCGATCTCGGCGAGCGTGGTGGCGTGCGAGATCGGCAGGAGCCCCTCCGCGAGCCCGCACACGTGCACGTGCTGCCACTCGAGGCCCTTCGCCGCGTGGATCGTCGCGATCGTCACCGCCGCGACCGTGGGCTCGTGCTCGGTCTGCGCGCGACGCTGCAGCTCGGCTGCGAACGACGCGATCTCGCGATGCGGCGACTCCTCCGCGAGCGTGACGAGCGCGTGGAGCGCATCCCACTGCGCGCGCTCCTCGCCGTGGGAGGCGGGCGGCTCGGCGCGATAGCCGAGCCCCATGACGATGTCAGTGACCGCCTGGAAGACGGGGCGGCCGTCGTCGGGCGCGCTGCGCAGCATGAGCACCGCACGCTGCACGACGGGCATCTCGAAGAAGCGCCGCGAGCCGCGCACCGTGGACGAGAGGCCGACGGCCGCGAGCGCCTGCTCGAGCAGGCCCGACTGCGCGTGGAAGCGCGTGAGGATCGCGATGTCGCCCGGGCTCGCGCCGCGGTCGACCTGCGCCCGGCAGGCGGCGGCGATCGCAGCCGCCTCGGAGGAGTCGTTGCCGTGCGCGGCGATCGACGGCTCGCGGCCCTCGGCGCCCGATTCGGCGCGCAGCGTCAACGCGTCGCGGCCGCGCATGAGCCGGTTGGCGGTCCCGACGATCGCGCCCGTCGAGCGGTAGGAGCGCTCGAGGCGCACGACCTCCGCGTCGGGGTGCTCGTGCACGAAGCGGCCGAGGCTCGCAGCGTCCGCGCCCGCGAAGGAGTAGATGGTCTGGCTCGGATCGCCGACGACGCACACGTCGCGGCGGTCGCCGAGCCACGCGGCGAGGAGCCGCTGCTGCATGGGCGAGACGTCCTGGTACTCGTCGACCGTGAAGTGGCGGTAGCGCGCGCGCACCTCGTCGGCCGCGACGGGCTCGCGCTCGAGCATGCCGGCGGTCGCGAGCAGCACGTCCTCGAAGTCGAGCTGGCGCCGCTCGTCCTTCACGCGCTCGTAGGCCATGTGGAGGTCGAGCATCGTCTCGGGGTCGATGCCGGTGGGCAGCGGGCGGACGCGCGCCTGCACGCCGTAGTCCTCCATCGTCATCGCCTGCGACTTGCGCCACTCCACCTCGCCCGCGGCGTCGCGCAGCTGCGCCGTGGGCAGCCGCAGCCGCAGCTGGGCGGCGGCGTCGGCGATCGTCGAGGCCTTCTGCGCGAGCAGCTGGGGCATCCGGGAGCCGGTGATGCGCGGCCAGAAGTGCGAGAGCTGCGCGAGCGCCGCGGCGTGGAAGGTGCGCGCCTGCACGCGGCCCGCCCCGAGGCGCGCGAGCCGCGTGCGCATCTCCCCCGCGGCGCGCGAGGTGAAGGTGAGCGCGAGCGAGGCGTGCTCGGCGTGCTCGCCGGTGGCGACGGCGTAGGCGATGCGGTGCGTGATGGCGCGCGTCTTGCCGGTGCCGGCGCCCGCGAGGATCGCGACGGGCCCGCCGAGCGTCGTGGCCGCCTGGCGCTGCTGCTCGTCGAGCCCGGCGAGGATGGCGTCGGCGTCCATCACCGGGCCCCGACCGCCGCGCTCACGGGCGGGGCCGCGGCTCGCGCTCGAGCCACGCCCGCAGGATCCAGGAGGCGATCGAGGTCGGTCCCGGCAGCTGGATCGCCCCGGAGCGCAGCTCCTCGCGCGTGCACCAGCGCACGTCGAGGATCTCGACCCCGTCGGGCCGGATCGGCTCGGGATCGGGCGCGACGCACTCGAAGCCGAGCATGAGGCTGCGCGGGAAGGGCCACGGCTGCGAGCCGAGGTACCGGGGCTCGACCACCGTCAGGCCGGTCTCCTCGTGCACCTCGCGCACGACGGCCGCCTCGAGCGACTCCCCGGGGTCGACGAAGCCGGCGATGAGCGAGTAGCGCCCCTCGGGCCAGGCGGCATTGTGGCCGAGCAGGATGCGCTCGTCCTCCGGGTCGTGGATCGCGACGATGACGGCTGGGTCGGTGCGCGGGAAGTGCGCGGTGCCGCCGGCGTCGCGCCGCACCCAGCCGGACTCCTCGAAGCCGGCCGGCTCGCCGGTCACGGGGCTGTGGGCGCTCTCGCGCTGCCAGACGCCGAGCGCCACGGCCTGTGTGAGCACGCCCGCGTCCTCGTCGTCGAGCTCGGCCCCCACCTCGCGCAGCGAGCGCCACTCGGCGCCCTCGACGTCGAAGGGCTCGGCCACGAGCACGCTCAGCACGACGCCCCCGGGGGTGCCGTCCGGTGCGGGCGCGGTGCGGCCGAGCCAGCTCATCGGCACGGGAGGCTGAACGCGGCGCGCGGCGCGCGGGAGGTCGGCGGGCGCGAGGCGCACGAGCGCGCCGTCCCGGACGGGTGCGCGGTCGCCGGCGATCGCGACCACCCGGGTCGCGGGGTCGTCGAGCGCGCGATCGACGGCCGCGTGGCCGAGCCGTCCCGCGTGGTCGCGGTCGAGCGCCGATCGGGCGAGCGGGGGAACCTGCACGTCACCTCCGTCGCGTGGCGCGACCGCCGGACGGCGGCCGACGCCTAGCCTGGCATCCATGAGCACGAACCCCTTCACTCTAGCCGCGCTCGCCACGACCGCCGTCGAGGGCCTGCAGGTCGTCGGCGCGACGGAGGACGGCTCGGACGAGCACCGCTCGGTGGTGGCGGCGCAGCTCGCCGGGGGCGAGACCGCGCAGCTCGTGCTCCCCCGCTCCGTCTCGGCGCTCCGCGCCGCCGAGGAGCACGAGGCGGCGCTCGCCGCGCTCACGGCCGCGACGCGCTCGCGGCTCCCCTTCGACGTGCCCTCGGTGCTCGGGAGCGCGCCTGCGGGCCGCTCCCGCGTCTTCGTGCTCACCCGGCTCGGCGGCGCGCCGATGCGCCTGGCCGACCTCTCCCCCGCACGCCCGGGCCTCGCCCGCAGCGTCGGCGAGGCGATCGCCGCGATCCACGAGCCTGCCGACCTCCGTCGTCTCCGACGCGGGCCTGCCGCACCTCGGCGCCGCGCCCGTGCGCGCGAGCCTGCTCGACGCCTTCGACCGCGCCGCGGCGACCGGCTCCGTGCCCGCCTCGCTGCTCCAGCGGTGGGAGGGCGCGCTCGGCGACGACCGCCTGTGGCAGTTCAAGCCGACCGTCGTGCACGGCGACCTGCAGGCGCCCGCGTTCCGCACCGAGGGCAACCGCGTCGTCGGTGTCGACGGCTGGCACGCCCTCTCCGTGGGCGACCCCGCGCGCGACCTCGCGTTCCTGCTCGGCTCCGGCGAGTTCGGCAGCGTCGACGAGGCCTTCGAGGCGCACGCCGCGGCGCGCGGCATCGGCGATCGCCAGGTGCGCCAGCGGGCGATGCTCCACGCCGAGCTCGACATCGCGCGCTGGCTGCTCCACGGCGTGGCTCGCGACGACCGTGCCGTGATCGACGACGCCGTCGGGATGCTCGAGGGCCTCGTGCGCCGGGTCGACCGCGACCCCTCGGCCGCGATCGAGGCGCAGCGGCTCGAGACCATGGACCTCACGGGCGTGCAGGCCTACCTCGGCGCGCACCCGACCGACGAGGTCGACCGCGACGGGCGCACGGCACCGGTCGCGCCGCTCGACGAGGGCTTCGTCGACGACGAAGACACGCGCGACGAGGCCGCCGGCGGCCGCTGAGCGCCGGCCCTCCGCGCCGCCCCCGCCTCAGCCGCGCGCGGCGGCGACCGCCTGCTGCGCCGCGATCCAGCGCCGCTCGAGCTCGGCGAGCGACTCGATGCGCCTGGGGCGCACGACCTCGTCGTGCTCGACGAAGTACAGCTCGGCGTCGACCTGCTCGGGGTCGAGCCCCGCGTAGGCCGCGTAGGCCGCGCGGTAGAGCGCCAGCTGCAGCTGGCGGGCCTCGAGGTCGGCCTCGTCGCGCGGCAGGGCGCCGGTCTTCCAGTCGACGACCGTCGCGCGGCCGCCGTCGCGGTAGACCGCGTCGAGCTTGCAGACGACGGTCGTGCCGGCGAGCGGCAGGTGCACCTCGAGCTCGGTCTCGGCGGGCTCCCTGTCGCCGTACGGCGAGGCGAGGAAGGTCGCCTTCAGCCGCGCGAGCCGCTCGGCGTCGATGCCGACGAGCTCCTCGTCGAGGGCCTCGTCGTCGAGCGCGTCGCCGAGGCCGATGGCGCTGCCGCGCCGCTCGACCCAGCCGTGGAAGAGCGTGCCGAGGCGGGTGGCGGCGAACGGCCGCTGCGGCATCGGCCGCGCGATGCTGCGGGCGACGGCCACCGGGTCGGCGGCCCAGTCCTTGAAGCCGGAGGCCGCGATGCGGGTGGGCAGCGCGAGCTCTGTGCCGGCGCGGTCGGCGAGGAGGAGCCGGATCGCGTCGTCCCACTCGGTGCGGGCGCCCGGGTCCGCCTCGGCGACGCGCCGGGCGGCCGCCTCGACGCCCTCGCGCCGGACCCCGAGCGGGTCGACCGGCCAGGAGGTCGCGGCCGCGGTGCCCTCGCGGGGGTTCGCCGCCCCGCGCGGGAGGTCGGGCAGCAGCTCGACGCCGAGGGCGTCCGCCGCGAGCCGCAGCAGCCGGCTCGGCTTCGCGGCGGTCCTCGCCTGGCCGTACCACTGGGCTCCCGAGAGCCAGAGCGCGCTGCGAGCGCGCGTGACGGCGACGTACGCGAGCCTGTCCCGCTCGCTCTCGTCGTGCTCGGCGAGCGCGTCGATGAAGGCGGCGCGAGCCTCGACGTAGTCGTGCTGCGTGGGCTGCTCGTGCTCGAAGCGGCGCAGGAGCGCCGAGTCGCCGCGGAGGGCGTAGGGCAGGCGCGCCCAGTCGAGCCAGCCGCGGCTGCGCGACTCGCTGCTCGCCTGCGCGAGCCGCGGCAGCGCGACGACGTCCCACTCGAGGCCCTTCGAGGCATGCATCGTGAGCACCTGCACCATGCCGCGCTGCGGCGGGGGCGGCGGGGCGTCCGGGCCGCGCCCGGACTCGAGCGCCTCCAGGTAGCCGAGGAAGGCATCGAGCGTGCCGTGCGGGTCGGCGGCCGCGAAGGCATGGGCCTCGCGCGCGAAGGCGTCGAGCACCGCGTGCTCGCGGCCCGGGTGCGCGCCGACCTCGATGTCGAGCCGCAGCGCCTGCTCGACGCTCCGGACCAGGCTCGGCGAGCGGCATGCCCGCTCGCCGGCGGAGCTCGCGCAGCAGCCGCGCGGCATCGCGCATGCGCTCGACGCCCTGCTCGGTGGCGCCCTCGAGCCCGTCGGCCTCGAGCAGCGCGTCGAGGGCGTCGACGATCGACGAGGACGCCTCCGCGACGACGGCGCTGCGGTCCTTCGAGCGCTGCTCGTCGGTCAGGCCCGCCTGCGCCATGCGCCGGGCCGCGCGCTGCAGCGCCATGAGGTCGGCGACGCCGATGCGCCAGCGGCTGCCCGCGAGCAGGCGCACGAGGCTCGAGCCCTCCTCGGGACGCCCGAGCACGCGGAGCGCGGCGACGAGGTCGACGACCGCGGGCTCCTGCAGGAGACCGCCGCCGCCCGTGCGGGAGACGTGCACGCCCCTGGCCCGCAGCGCCTCGGTGAGCTCCACGCCCTGGGCATGGGTGCGGACCAGCACCGCTGCCGTCGTGTCGCCCGCGCCCGTGCCCGCGCCGTGCGCGCGCAGCCACGCAGCCAGCTCGTCCGCCTCGTCCTCGACCGTCTCGCGGTGCGCCACCACGACGTCGCCGGCGCCCGCGCCGTCGCGGGCGCGGAGGCGCTCGACGGGCACGCCCTCCTGGGCGGGCAGCTGCCGCGCGACGACGTCGGCGACGTCGAGGACCCCGACGTCGTTGCGCCAGCTCGTCGAGAGCGTCATCCGCTCGGTGGGGCCGAAGGCCTGCGGGAAGAGCGCGAGCGTGCCGGCGCTCGCGCCGCGGAAGCCGTAGATCGCCTGGTTGGGGTCGCCGACCGCCATGACGGGCGTGCCCTCGAAGAGCGTGCCGAGCAGCTGCAGCTGCAGCACCGAGGTGTCCTGGAACTCGTCGAGCAGCACGAAGCGGTGCCGCTGCCGCAGCTCGTCGACCGCGCCGCGGTGGGCGGCGATCGCGTCGAGCGCGAACCGCACCTGATCGCTGAACTGCACGACGCCGAGCCGGCGCTTCGCCTCGTCGAAGGCGTCGACGAGGTCGAGCAACGGGTCGAGCGCGCCGACGCGCTGGGCGTCCTCGTGCAGCGGCTTCGCGGCGGTGGCGCTCAGCGGCCTCTCGCCCTCGCGCTGCGGCAGCGACGGGAGGGAGGCGAAGCGCTCCGCGAAGCGGTGGCGGCGGAGCGCCGCGGAGGTCACGTGGTGGTCGCCGAGCTCGCCGGCGAGCTGCACGACGCGCTCCGCGATCTGCGTGGCGGAGCCGAGGTGCGCGAGGCGCAGGTCGTCGGAGGCGCGCGCGATGCGGAGCGCGAGCAGGAACGCGGCCGGGTCGGTGAGCACCTCGGACTCGGGGTCTCGGCCGATGAGCAGCGCCCACTCCTTGAACAGCGCGCTCGCGAACGAGTTGTAGGTCTGCACGACGGGCGCGCGCCCCTCGAGCGCCGCGGGGTCGATGAGCGCCGCCCTCGCCAGCACCCCCAGCTCGCGCGCGAGCCGCTCCGCGAGCTCGCGCGCGGCCTTGCGCGTGAAGGTGAGGCCGAGCACCTCGTCGGGCATGGCGAAGCCGTTCGCGACGAGCCACAGCACGCGCTGCGCCATCGTGTGGGTCTTGCCGGAGCCGGCGCCCGCGACGACGAGCACCGGCGCGGCCGGCGCCTCGATGACGCGCACCTGCTCGGGCGTCGGCGGCTGCGGCTCGCGCTGCTCGGCGGCCGCGAGCAGCGCGGTGAGCTCGAGCGCGTCGTAGCGCGCCCGATCGGCGAGCGGGGTTGCGACGTCGGTCACTCGGTCACCTCCGGGAGGACGTGGATCGTGCACTGGCCGAAGGCGTGCGGATCGCTGCAGTGCTCGGCGGGGACCGCGCGGAAGCGCGAGCCGCCCATGGTCCGGGCGGCCTGGGCGAGGTGGGCGAGGAACGCCTCGCGCACCTCGTCGAACGGCGGGGCGTCCTCGAACTTTCTCGCGCGCTGCAGCCGCGGCAGGAACAGGCGCGCCTCGGTGCGCGCGGCCCCGTCGACGCCCGCGATGCCGCCGAGCGCGATGGCCAGCTGGTAGGCGCGCAGCTGCAGGTTGCCGAGCTCGGCGTGCGACGTCGGCGTGCGGCCGCCGGTCTTGAGGTCGACGACGCGGATCGCGCCCGCGTCGGCCCCGTCGGTGCCGTGCTCGAGCCAGTCGATCGCACCGCTCAGGACCGCGCCGCCCTCGAGCTCGACGCTGAAGCGCGCCTCCTGGTCGGCGGCCTCCACCCGCCAGCCCTTGCCGCGCAGCTGCTGGAAGTAGTCGGCGATCGCCTCGGTCATCGGGGCGATGTCGACGCGCTGCCGCTCGGCCTCCCAGCTCGACTCGTGCGCGAGCTCGCCGAAGCGGTCGGCGATCGCGGCCTCGAGCGCCGCGGCGTCGGCGGCGTCCTGGTGCTCGACCGCGTCGTGCACGATCGAGCCGAATCCCGCGGCGCGGTTGGAGGTGGAGCCCGCGAGCCTGCCGATGGCCCAGTCCACCTCGCAGTCGTGGAGCCCCTGGAGCGCCGAGGGGCTGATCCGCACGGCCTCCGCGGCGTCGAGCCGCTCCTCGGTCGTGATGGGCGCGAGCCCCGCCCACTGCCCGGGGTGCGCGCCCGGCACGCCGGCGTCGGCGAGCCGATGCAGCGCCGACGCCGCCCCTCATCGCCCCGCTGCACGACGCGCGCGCGGAGCGCCGCGACGAGCGAGCGGAGCGAGTGCCAGCTGCCGGGGTCGGCGGGCGTGGGCACCAGCCCTCCGACGAAGGGCGAGGGCTGCTCGTCCTCGCTCTGCACCGCGGTCAGGAGCACGTGTGCGCGGGCCGTCGAGACGGCCTTCGCGAAGGTGCGCAGCTCGTCGTGCAGCACGGCGGTGCGGTCGTCGTCGGTGCTCTGCGCATCGAGGCGGTTGGCGCCGAGGAGGGAGCCGCGGGCGCGCAGGTTGGGCCAGACGCCCTCCTGGAGCCCGGCGACGACGACGGTGTCGACCTCGCGCCCGACGAGCTGGCCGGGCGTGCCGATCGCGACGCGGTCGCCCTCTGCGCGCGCGGCGAGCGAGTCGTCGTCGATGCTCGAGGCCAGCCAGCTGTCGACGAAGCCCCCGGTGTCGACGTCGGGGCGGCGCTCGATGAGGCGCGCCACCTGGTCGAAGAGCGCGACGACGGCGTCGAGGCGGCGGTTGGCGAGCGTGCGCTCGACGCCGTCGCCCTCGAGCGCCTGCGCGCGCCACGGCTCGGCGACGCCCGAGATCGCCCACACCGCCCACAGCACCTGGTCGACCGAGGCCGGATCGTCGGCCGTCACGAGCGCGCGGGCCTCGGCGAGCATGCGGGCGAGCCGCTTCGCAGCGGGCACGGCGAGGCGCGCCCGCTCGAGGCCCTCGAGCAGCTCCGGCCGCTCGAGCGCGTCGCGCACGAGCTCGGCGCCCGGCACGTGCACCTCCTCGCCCGCGGCGATGATCCGGTGGCGCAGGGCGCGCTTCAGGCGGCGCACGGCGAGCGCGTCGAGCCCCAGCAGGTCGCCGCGCAGCAGCCGCTCCGCGAGCTCGGGCGTGAGCGGCAGCCGCCCGGAGGCGACGGCCAGGACGCTCACGAGCGCGTCGACGACCGAGACCTCGCGCAGCCGCGTCGGCCCGCCCGACTCGACCGGCACGTCGAGGGCGGAGAGCAGGGCCGAGAGCTCCGCGGCGATCCGCCCGGTGCGTGCGACCACGGCGATCTGCCCGTGCGGCACCCCCGCGGCGCGGCGGTCGTGGATCGCCCGCGCGATCTGGCGCGCCTGGTCGTCGACCGACTCCGAGACGCGCAGGCTCGACCGCGCCGTCGCCGCCGCCCGCCGCCGCGACGCGCTGCGCGCCGGCGCGCGCGGTGCCGATGCGCTCGGAGAGCGAGGCGACGAAGCCGCGGATGCTCGCGCCGTGCCGGTGGTCGGTGCCGAGCACGAGCGGCGCGCGCTCGAAGCCGAGCCTGCGCGGCAGGTCGCCGAGCAGCGAGGCGTCGGCGCCGCGGAAGCCGCCGGTGGTCGTGTCGGGATCGCCGAGCGCGATGACGGACGCGCCCTTGCGGCGCAGCGCCTCGAGCACGACGACCGCGCCCTCGGTGAGCTCCTGCGCGTCGTCGACCACGACGAGCGCGGGCAGCGAGGCAGGATCGGCCGCGTCGATCGCACGCGCGGCCCGACGCAGCAGCGATGCCGCGGTGACGGCCTCCGCGCCCCGGCGCTCGAGGCGCTGCAGGCGGTCGAGCTCGTCGAGGAAGTCGGCGGCGGCGGCCCACTCGGGCAGCGCGCGCTCGGCCGCGAGGCGCCGGAGGTCGTCGCTCCCGAGGCCCCGCTCCTGCACCGCGGCGAGCAGGCTCGCGCAGCTCGGCGCGGAAGCCCGCGAGCCTCGCGCACCTCGGCGTGCAGGTGCTCCGGCCAGGCGGGCCCCGACGGGGTGCCGGCGGCCGCGTCGTCGGCGTGGCCGGCGAGCATGGCGGCGATGATGCGGTCCTGCTCGGCGCCCGAGAGCAGCTGCGGCGCGCCGCGCCCCGCCGCCATCGCCTCCTGGGTGAGCACCGCGTGCGCGAACGAGGGCAGCGAGCGCGCGAGCGGCCCGGGCGTCACGATCCCGGTGCGGGCGGCGAGCCGATCGCGCAGCGCCGTCGCCGCCTGGCGGGAGCCCGCGACGACCAGCAGGCGCGCGGGCTCGAGGCCCGCGGCCAGCCGCGCGGCGACGAGCCTCGACGAGCGTCGTGGTCTTGCCGGAGCCCGCGACGCCGAGCACGACCGCGCTCGCCCCCTCGGGCAGCGCGACGACGGCGCGCTGCGTCGCATCGAGCTCGACGGGCCTCGCGAGGCGGTCGGCTGCGGGCGCGGCGGCGGTGTCGGGAGCGGGCACGGGGCCACGCTAACGGCGGCCGCCGACACCGCGCCGCCGGCGCGGCCGGGGCCGCGCGACCGCACCGTTCCGCCCTGGGCGAAGCGCTCTGCGCGCGGGCCTCCACGCCACCCGCCAGCGCCTATGCTCGGGAGCATGGACATCCGCATCGGCATCAAGGACTCGGCCCGCGAGATCGCGTTCGACTCGGCGCAGACCGCCGAGGAGGTCGAGGCCGCGGTGCTCGCCGCGCTCGGCGCCGGCCACCTCGCGCTCGACGACGCCAAGGGCCGCCGCTACCTCGTGCCGAGCCCGCAGATCGCCTACGTCGAGATCGGCAGCGAGACGACGCGCAAGATCGGCTTCGTGGCCTGATGGTCATCCTCGTCGCGATGGTGCTGGGCGCCGCGATCGGCCTGGTCGCGCGCTACCTGCTGCCTGGCCGCGAGTGGGTGGGCCTCTTCCTCAACCCCACCGCCGCCGCCGCGGCCGCCGGCATCGTCTGGACGATCCTGTCGCTCGCCGGCCTCGGCATCGACAGCGGCTGGCTGTGGATCGGCAGCCTGCTCGCGGCGACCCTCGTCGCCGTCGCGATCCCGCGCGTCCTCCCCGAGCGGCGCCGTCGCTCCGACGCCGCCGAGCTCGCGCGCCTCACCGCCACGGCCTGAGCTCCGAGGCCCGAGCGCCGGGGCGCGACCCGCCCGCGAGGGCCTCAGGCCGTGAGGCCCAGCTCGTCCATGCGCCGCGTGTGCGAGGCGACGATGTCGTTGAACGCGGGCTCGAGGCGCGGCTGGCTCGGCACGGCGCGACCCGAGTCGTCCGGCCCGTTGACGGCCAGGTACATCTGCAGCAGCGCATCGCCCACGAGCCGCCTGCCCCACACCGCCAGGCGGTCCGAGAGGCGCGGCGTCTGGTCGATCGCGCGGCGCAGGAGCGCCACGAGCTGCTGGTGGGCGCTCTCGCCGCGGAGCGCGCGGAGCATCGCGTCGCGATCCTCCTCGGGGAGCCCGCCGGACGCGGCGACGAAGAAGTCGGCGAGCAGGCCGCTCGTCACGTGGACCGCGAGCAGCTGCTCGTACCAGTCGGCGCCGTCGCTCGTGCGCGCGAGCGAGCGGGCGGCGTCCACGAAGGGCGCGACGGCCTCCGCCGCGCTCGAGCCGTCGCGCTCGAGGATGCGCGCGAGCTCGCCCGCGCGGCTCGAGTGGATGCGCACGACCTCGGCGAGCGCGACGCGCGCCTCGAGGTCGGGCGCGGCGTCGAGCGCGCGGCCCGCCTGCGCGACGAGCTCGAGCTCGAGCGCGAGCGCCTGGCCCACGAAGGGCAGCGTCTGCGGGCGCAGGTCGGTGAGGAGCACGCGATCGCCCACGACGGGCACTCGGTGCTGCCGCAGCAGCTGGCGCGTCACGTCGCGCGGCGTCCGGTCGAACCACTTCACCACGCACGGCAGTCTAGGGCTGGCCGGAGCCGCGCTCCGCATCCCGCCGGTACCATGGCCGGAGCAAACGAATCAGGTGGACCCTTTGACCTTCCAAGACCTCTCCATCGACGACGACATGGTCCAGGCCCTCGCCGACCGCGGCATCGTCGAGCCTTTCCCCATCCAGCAGCAGACGATCCCGCTCGGCCTGTCCGGCCAGGACATCATCGGCCAGGCGAAGACCGGCACCGGCAAGACCTTCGCGTTCGGCCTGCCGCTCGCGCAGCGCCTCGGCCCCGACCCGGCACCCGGCGTCAAGGCCCTCATCGTCGTCCCCACGCGCGAGCTCGCCGTGCAGGTGACCGAGGACATGGAGCTCATCACCTCCAACCGTCCGACGACGGTCGTCCCCATCTACGGCGGCAAGGCCTACGAGGGCCAGATCGACCAGATCAAGGCCGGCGCCCAGATCGTCGTCGGCACGCCCGGCCGCCTCCTCGACCTCTCGCAGCAGCGCATCCTCGACCTCTCGCAGGTGACCGAGATGGTGCTCGACGAGGCCGACAAGATGCTCGACCTCGGCTTCCTGCCCGACGTCGAGCGGCTCTTCTCGAAGACGCCCGCGACGCGCCACACGATGCTGTTCTCGGCCACGATGCCGGGCCAGGTCGTCGCGCTCGCGCGCCGCTTCATGTCGCGGCCGCTGCACATCCGCGCGACCGACGTCGACGAGACCGTCGCGCAGGCGAACATCCAGCACGTCGTCTACCGGGCGCACGCGCTCGACAAGGACGAGGTGGTCTCGCGCATCCTGCAGGCCGAGGGCCGCGGCAAGACCGTGATCTTCACCCGCACGAAGCGCGCCGCCTCGCGCCTGTGCGAGGAGCTCGTCGACCGCGGCTTCCAGGCGGCGGCCGTGCACGGCGACATGAGCCAGGAGGCGCGCGAGCGCGCGATGGCCTCGTTCAAGGCCGGCAAGAAGGACGTCCTCATCGCCACCGACGTCGCCGCCCGAGGCATCGACGTCGATGACGTGACGCACGTCATCAACCACACGATCCCCGAGGACGAGAAGGCCTACCTGCACCGCGTGGGCCGCACGGGCCGCGCCGGCCGCACCGGCATCGCCGTGACCTTCGTCGACTGGGAGGACCTCCACAAGTGGTCGCTCATCGACCGCGCGCTCGAGTTCGGGCGCCCGGAGCCGGTGGAGACCTACTCGTCGAGCCCGCACCTCTACGCCGACCTCAACATCCCGCAGGGCGTGAAGGGCCGCCTCACGGCGACGCCGCCCAACAAGGAGGCCAAGCGCGAGGGCGTGGCCCCGCGCGACGGCGAGCGGTCGCGCGGCGGCCGGGGCGAGGGCCGCGACGGCCAGCGGCGCCGAGGCGGTCGAGGCCGCTCGGAGTCCGGCTCGGGCTCGTCGGAGCGCGCCCCCCGCGAGGGTGACGCGGGCGAGGCCCGCGAGCCCGGCACCGGCACGCACGACGGCGGAGGCGCGGAGCACCACGACGGCAACGCGGCCCCCGCGCGCCGTCGCCGCCGTCGTCGCCGCTCCGGCGGCGGCTCGGGCGCCGGCGCGGCAGCCGCGCCCCAGGCCTAGGCAGCACCACCTCGACGGCCGTCCCGCATCGCGCGGGGCGGCCGTCCGTGGTCTCCCGGGTATCCGCCCCTCGTCGCTGCCGGCACGATCGAGTGGCCACTTCCGGCGACAGCGGCCACGAACGCCGGCGAGTGACCACGAACGGCTGGATTCCTCACCCGCTGTCGACCGTTCCTGGCCATTCGAGGGCGGAACTGGCCACTCGATGCGGGAGGGCACCCCTCAGGCGGCGTGGCCGGGCCCGTGGGCAGCGGCGCCGTCAGGCGATCCGCCTGGCACGCATGCCGGGCAGGGCTGACTCGTGGTCGTAGCGCACCAGCTCGAGTGCCGGCAGCTGCCCCTCGACGGGCGGGAGATCCAGGGCCCCGATGTGCTCTAGCAGCACAGCGGGATGCGCGATCGGCGCGGCGAAGTGCACGGCCGTCGCATGCAGCGTCGGCCGCGCAGCGCCGCCCACCGCGTCGATGCCGAGCGCCGCCGACAGCGCCTCCCAGCCGGGATCTGCCGGCTCGAGCAGCACGAGCACGCCGCCCGCGCTCACCGCCGGCCCCAGCACGCGCACGGCAGGCAGCTCCGTCGACAGCGCGGACGCCTCGTCGAGCAGCGAGCGGCCGAGCGCGACGACCTCGGGCGTATCCCGGGCCCGCCAGCCGTCGAGCGTGCGCAGCGTCACGTGGCCGCTCCCCCGCGACCCGGTGTGCCAGTGCCCGGGTCCGAGCATCGGTGCGATCGATCGCGCGAGCCCATCGACGACCGCGGCTACCGCCTCCGGCAGCCTCGCGCGCACCGTCAGGCCCCATCGGCCACCGACGGCCGGCGCCACATCGCGATCGTGGGCTCCCGCGAGCACCAACGGCGCAGTGCGCTCCGTGAGCGATCGCGCCGACGGATGCATGGCGATCAGGCCGCGGGGCCGGGGACCACGGGCGGGTGGCCCGTGGCGCGGCGCAGGATCTCGGCCAGCACCTCGGGAGAGGTGGTGTGCTCCCCCAGCCGGTTGGGCTTGCCGGCGCCGTGGTAGTCGCTCGAGCCCGTGACGAGCAGGCCCAGCCGCTCGGCGTCGGCGAGCAGCTGCCGGCGCGAGGCCGGCGCGTTGTCGCGGTGCTCGACCTCCACGCCGTCGAGGCCCGCGGCCGCGAGGTCCGGCAGCCGCCCCAGCCGCATGACGGCGCTGCCGCGCGATCCCGGATGCGCGAGCACCGAGACGCCGCCGGCCTCGGCGATGATGCGGATCGCGTCCTCCGGCGCAGGTGCCCGGTGCGGCTGGTAGTAGCCGCCGCGCCAGTGCAGGATGCCGTCGAAGGCCGAGGAGCGGTCGGGCACGATGCCGAGCGTCACGAGCGCGTCGGCGATGTGCGGACGGCCGATCGTGGCGCCGGGCGCCGCGTGCTCCTCGACGTGGCCCCACGTGAGCGGGTAGTCGCGGCCGATCGCGCGCACCATGCGCTCGGCCCGCTCGACGCGCTCGAGCCGGATCCGCTCGCGCTCGCCCCGGAACGCGGCCGACTCCGGATCGAGCAGGTAGCCGAGCACGTGCACGCTCGCCTCGCCGATCTGCGACGAGAACTCGACGCCGGGGATGAGGCCGACGCCGACCTCGAGGGCCGCCTCCGTCGCCTCCGCCCAGCCGGAGACCGTGTCGTGGTCGGTGAGCGCGACGACGCCGAGCCCCGCCGCGGCGGCCGAGCGGACGACGTCACCGGGCGACTCGGTGCCGTCCGACTCGCGCGAGTGCGCGTGGAGGTCGATGGGGCCGAGCCCCAGCAGCCGGCGCATCGCCTCGTCCATCCCGCCAGCCTACGCGCGCCGCATCCGCACCTGCCCCGATCGCCGCTCCGGAGGCCGCGGCGACGCCACGCGCGCCGGAGGGCCGCACCGCCCTCGCGCTCAGGGCCGTCATGGCCCGCTCGCCTACCCTCGGCACCGTGCTCGCGATCCTCGGCTGGCTGCTCGCCCTCGTCATCGGCGGCTGCCTCGTCGTGGCCGCCTGGCCGCAGGCCTTCGGGCTCGAGCAGGCGCCGATCGTGGCGCAGGTGGTCTCGATGCGGGTGGGCGTCGTGGGGATCGCCCTCGTGCTCGCCGTGCTGCTGCTCACGCTGGTCGGCTGGCGACGCATCCGGCCCTTCGTGCTCGGCGTCGTGTCGATGCTCGTCGCCTTCTCGCTCGTCTCGTTCGGCATCCACGCCGCCCGCGGGCTCGACGACAGCCAGCGGATCGACGCCTCCGAGGACCTCGTGGTGCTCTCGTGGAACACGCTCGGGGACGAGCCGGGCGCCGAGGAGATCGCGCGCGTCATCGACGAGACGGGCGCCGACGTCGTGATGCTGCCGGAGACCACGCTGCCGCTCGGCGTCGGCGTCGCCGAGCGGCTGCGGGCGGCAGGCACGCCCTTCTGGGTGCACACCACCGACTACTCCCCCTCCTACGGGGCCCTCAACACCACGCTGCTGATCTCGGCGGAGCTCGGCACCTACACGACCGACCTCGAGGTCGGCGGCACCCGCACCCTGCCGACCGTCGTCGCGCGGCCCGACGACGGCGAGGGCCCCGTGCTCGTCTCGGCGCACCCGGTGGCGCCCGTGCCGCAGCAGATGCGCAACTGGCGCGCCGACCTGGAGTTCGTCGCGAGCCTGTGCGGCGCGGGCGAGTCGGTCATCATGGGCGGCGACTTCAACTCCACGCTCGACCACTGGGCCTCGCTCGGCGCCGACGGCGGCGACCTCGGCGCCTGCCGCGACACCGCGAGCCAGGTGGGCGCCGGTGCCGTGGGCACGTGGCCCACGTGGGCGCCGCCGTGGCTCGGCGCGCAGATCGACCACGTGCTCGCGACCCCCGACTGGGAGCCGGTCGCGGCGCGCGTGCTCACGGGCCTCGACGACGTCGGCACCGATCACCGCCCGGTGGTCGTGCAGCTGCGACGCGCCGGCGAGCCGGACGCGGGCGCCACGCGGGCTAGGGCGCAGGCGCCGGCTCGGCGGTGAGCCTCGGCGATCGCGGCGAGCACGGCGTCGGCCGCCTCCCGCGTCGCGAGCGGCCGGAAGTGGCCGCTCGAGCGCAGACGCACGCCCGTCATCCCCTCCGGCAGCGCGTTGCCGGGGATGTGGGGGTCGATGCGCGGCAGCACGAGCCGGACGCGGGCGTCGGCCGCACGCTCCGCCGCGAGCGCCGCGAGGATCTCGCTCGAGGGGTCGAACTCGCGGATGTAGCTGCCGCGGAGCAGGCGGGCGCGCGTCGAGCCCGCGAACGGGGTCGCGAGCGCCACGAGCCCCGCCGGCTGCGCGGCGTCCGGCCGGAGCGCCCGCTGCACGAGCACACGCTTGCCGATGAGGCCGCCCTTCGAGTGCCCCACGAGCACGATCCTCGCCTCGGGATGCGCGGCGGCGACGCCGTCGACGACGCGGTCGACGACCTCCGCCGCCTCGACGATCGGCGCGAGGTTGCGGCCGAGCTCCGGTACGAGGCGCACGCCGTGGCCCGCGCGCACGAGGCGCCGCGCGAGCGGCTCCATGAAGTGCCAGCGCTCCACGACGCCCTGCACGAGCACGATCTGCACGCGCGCGCCCGGCAGCCCCACGACCGCGGGCGATCGCGCGTCGAGCGTCGAGCGCAGGTGCATGCGGGCGGCGAACGCGTAGTCGCGGCCCCACACGAGCACCTCGCCGGGCTCGATGGTCACGGGGCCGCCTTCGCAGCGGTCGGCGCCCCGGCCGCGGCGCCCGCAGGAGCCTCAGCCGCGGCAGCATCGGCCGCGGCGGGAGCCGCGTCGGCAGGATCCGCCGCCTCCCGCTCGCCGATCGCGAGCGCGAACTCCTGCACCATGCGCGCGACGGGCTCCGCGCCCGTCACCATCGCCTCGTGGCCCTTGCCGCGCGCGATCCGCAGCTCGCCGCGCGGGAGCATCGCGCGCACCTGTGCGGCCCACGCGGGCGGCGAGACGCGATCCTCCTCCCCCACCACGACGAGGCTCGGCTGCGCGATGCGCGGCAGCAGCGGCCGGATGTCGTGGTCGAGCATCGACGCGAGCTTCCGCAGGAACCAGCGCGGCCCGGCCTGCGCGTACATGTGCGCGCCGACCAGCGCGACGATCGGCGGGTCGTTCGCGAGGTCCTGCACGAGCCGCAGCGCCTGCACCCAGCCGTTGCGCTCGCGCGGGTTGACCGTGGGCGCGATGAGCACGGCGCGCGCGACGAGGTCCGGATGGCGCACGGCGAGCTCTGCCACCACCTGCGTGCCCATCGAGTGGCCGAGCGCGACGACGGGCGTCGGCGCGTGCGCGCGCAGCGCCGCCGCGACGAGGTCGGCGAGCTGCGGCATGGGCAGCACCACCTGGGGCTCGGGCGAGGAGCCGAACCCGGGCAGGTCGAGCGCGACGACGTCGAGCTCCTGGGCGAGCGCGTCGCGCAGGAGGCCGAAGTACTGCTGCCCCATGCCGATCCCGTGCACGAGCACCACGACGGGCGCGCCCTCGCGGCGCCAGCGGCGCACGACCACCACGTGCTCGCCCTCGACGTGGCGGGCCGCGACCGCCTCCTCCTCGCCGTCCGCGGCCTCCCGCCACTCGGCGATGCCCGCGGGGCTCGGCGTCTGCATCCCGCCAGCGTACGACGGTGGGATGATGGCTCCATGAGCGACGGAGCGATGACGCAGGAGACCGCAGCAGCGACGGCCGAGGGCGCCGAGCCCTCGACCACGAACCGCTCGACGACGCCGACCTCGTCGGCGTTCACGGAGCACATCCAGTCGGGCTGGGCGGAGCGCGACGAGCCGCTCCCCGCGGCCCGGCCGGCGGCCGCGGCCGCCGCCGCGCACCGCGCCGCGATCTCGGCGCTGCACCCCGGCGTGCGGCTCGTCGTGCCCGCGGGCGGGCTGAAGGTGCGCTCGAACGACACCGACTACCCGTTCCGTCCGCACCCCGACTTCACCTACCTCACCGGGTGGGGCTCGGACGCCGAGCCCGACAGCGTGCTCGTGCTCGAGCCCGCGGCCGACGGCGGCGAGGGGCACGAGGCGGTGCTCTACTTCCGCGGGCCGGCCGGGCGCGGCACGACGGAGTTCTACGCGAACGCGGCGATCGGCGAGTTCTGGGTGGGCCCGCGCCCCTCGCTCGACCACGTCGCCGCCGACCTGGGCCTCGCGGCCCGCGACCTCGACGCGCTCGACGACGTGCTCGCGGACGGCGGCGAGGCGCTCGTCGTCACGGGCGCCGACCTCGGCGTCGAGGCGCTGCTGCCCGCCGCGAACCCCGACGGCGACGTGCTCGCGCGCGACCTCTCGGAGCTGCGGCTCGTGAAGGACGC
The DNA here is from genome assembly GCF_026625845.1 of Agrococcus sp. SL85. Taxonomy (NCBI): domain Bacteria; kingdom Bacillati; phylum Actinomycetota; class Actinomycetes; order Micrococcales; family Microbacteriaceae; genus Agrococcus; species Agrococcus sp. SL85. The sequence goes on along the minus strand of NZ_CP113066.1, from coordinate 1,820,346 downwards.
GTGGGAGGTCGCCGAGGTGCAGGCCGCGGTCGACGCGACCGCGCGCGGCTTCGACGACGTCATCGCCGACCTCCCCGCCGCGACCGCGCACGAGCGGGGCGAGCGCGTGGTCGAGGGCGCGTTCCACCGCCGCGCCCGCCTCGACGGCAACGCGGTCGGCTACGACACCATCGCGGCCTCCGGCCACCACGCGTGCTACCTGCACTGGACCCGCAACGACGGGCAGGTGCGCGAGGGCGACCTCATCCTGCTCGACGCGGGCGTCGAGGTCGACAGCCTCTACACCGCCGACATCACGCGCACCCTCCCCATCTCGGGCACCTTCACCGAGGTGCAGCGGAAGGTCTACGAGGCCGTCCGCGAGGCCGCCGACGCCGCGTTCGCGATCGTGCGCCCCGGCATCGTCTTCAAGGAGGTGCACGCGGCCGCGATGGAGGTCATCGCGCGCAGGACCGCCGAGTGGGGCATCCTGCCGATCTCGGCGGAGCAGAGCCTCGAGCCCGACCAGCAGCTGCACCGCCGCTGGATGGTGCACGGCACGAGCCACCACCTGGGCCTCGACGTGCACGACTGCGCCCAGGCGCGCCGCGAGTTCTACCACGACGGCGTCGTGCGCGAGGGGATGGTCTTCACCATCGAGCCCGGCCTCTACTTCCAGGCCGACGACCTCACGGTGCCCGAGGAGCTGCGCGGCATCGGCGTGCGCATCGAGGACGACATCGTCGTCACGGCAGACGGCGCCCGCAACCTCTCGGGCGGCATCCCCCGCACCGCCGACGAGGTCGAGGCGTGGATCGCCGAGGTGCGCGCCCGCTGAGACGGCGAGCCGTCCCGCCGCGCGAGAGGTACGGCTGCGCCCGAGAGGTGCGTGTCGACGTGCACCGCTCGGGCGCAGCGGTACCTGTCGCGATCAGGTTCGGTGTCAGCCCGCGACGAGCGTGATCGCGATCACGAGCATCATCGCGGCGATCGAGCCGTCGAGGATGCGCCAGGCGCGCTCCGTGCGCAGCAGCGGGCCGAGGAGGCGCGCGCCGTAGCCGAAGGCGATGAACCAGATCGTGCTGCCCGCGATCCCGCCCGCGAGGAACCACCAGCGCTCGGGGCCGTGCGTGGCGGCGACGGAGCCGAGCACGACCGTGGTCTCGACGATCGCGTGCGGGTTGAGCCACGTGACGGCGAGGATCGTGCCGAGCGTCACGAGGCGCGAGCGGCGGGCGCGCACCGCCACCGCGCCCCCGGGGCCGGTGGCGACGGTCGCGTCGTCCGCCGCGGCCTCGAGCGAGCCGCCGCCGCGCCACGCGCGCCGGGCGCTGAGGAACGCGTAGCCGAGGATGAAGAGCGCGCCCGCCCAGCGCGCGAGCGTCTCGAGCCACGGCTGCGAGGTGACGAGCGTGGCGACGCCGGCGACGCCGATCGCCTGCAGCGCGGCATCGCTCACGACGCACACGAGCACGACGAGCCCGACGTGCTCGCGGCGCAGGCCCTGCCGCAGCACCACCGCGTTCTGCGCGCCGATCGACACGATGAGCCCCAGGCAGAGCCCGAGGCCGGAGAGCAGCGCGACGATCGACGGGTCCATGGCTCCGACGCTAGGCGCGAGGCTCGATGCAGTCCAGCGAAGGAATCTGCAGGATCGTAAGCATCGCTTCATCTACGATGAGCGCGTGGAGCTCCCCCTCGACCACCTGCGCACCCTCGCCGCGATCGTCGACGCCGGCACGCTCGACACGGCGGCGACGCGGCTCGGCATCACCCCGAGCGCCGTGAGCCAGCGGCTCCGCGCGATCGAGCAGCGCGTCGGCCGCGTGGTGCTGCAGCGCACGAAGCCCGTGCGGCTCACGGCGGCCGGCGAGGCCCTCGTGCGCCTCGCGCGGCAGCTCGCGCTCCTCGAGCACGACGCCCGCACGGCGCTCGGCGACGAGGACGCGGTGCCGCGCATCCCCCTCGCCGTGAACGCCGACTCGCTCATCACCTGGTTCCTGCCCGCGCTCGCCGACGTCGCCGCGCAGCGCGACGTGGTCTTCGACGTGCACCGCGAGGACCAGGAGCGCACGGCGCAGCTCCTGGAGGCCGGCACGGTCATGGGCGCGGTCACGGCGCAGCGCGAACCCGTCTCCGGGTGCGTCGCATCGCCGCTCGGGCGGATGCGCTACGTGCCGATCGCCGCGCGCGGCTTCGCCGCCCGCTGGTTCGCCGAGGGCCTCGGCCGTGCTGCGCTCGAGCGCGCCCCCATCGTCGACTTCGACGCCCACGACTCGCTGCAGACGCAGCTCGCGCGGCGCCACGGCGCCCGCGCGGACGCGCCGAGGCACATCATCTCCGCCTCCGCCGAGTACGCCGAGGCGATCCGCATCGGCCTCGGCTGGGGCATGCTGCTGCCCGGCCAGTACGAGGCCGGGCTGGCCGACGGCTCGCTCGTGCTGCTGGCCGACGAGGCCGTCGAGGTGCCGCTGTGGTGGCAGCGGTGGAACCTCGCGTCGCCGCTGCTCGACCTCGTCACCGGCGCGGTCGAGCGCGCCGCGCGCACGTCAGCGGCGGTCGTCTGAGGCGGGCCCGGGAGCGCTCGGCGTCGGCTCGCCGCCGTGCGCGCCGGGCCCGGGCAGCTGCTCGGCCATCGGCACCGCGGCGGCGTCGGCGGAGCTCTGGCCGCGCTGACCGATGACGTGCATCGCGCGGCCCGCGATCTCGTTCGGCGCGACGACGTCGTAGCGGCTCGCGAGCACCTGCTGCACCGACGCGAAGTCGCGCTTGCGGCGCGTCATCGAGTGCGTGACGACGCCCAGCAGGATGCCGAAGGCGAGGCCGAGGAGCGGGAAGAGCAGGATCGAGGCGATCGCCTCGGGCACGAGCAGCATGTAGACGAGGCCGATGAACGCGCCGAAGCCGAGGCCGCGCATCGCGCCCGCGAGCGCGACCTTGCCCCACGTGAGGCGGCCGACGACGCGCTCGACGAGCTTGAGGTCGTTGCCCACGATCGCGAGGCCCGCGATGTCCGCGTCGGACTTCGAGACCTTGGCGACGGCCGCCTGCGCCTGCTCGTACGAGTCGTAGGAGGCCACGACGACGCCCCGCGGCATCGTCTGGTCGCCGCGCCCTGCCTGCTGGAACATGCTCACGCGCCCATCGTCCCACGCGGGCGCGGGCGCGGGGCGCGGGTTCGCTCTCGGCGTGGGGGTCGGCGGTAGGTTGGAAGCATGAGCGCAGCCACGGTCTTCGTCGCGCGCCTCGCGGGCGTCGGGGTGTTCGACCCTGCGGGCGAGCGCGTGGGCAAGGTGCGCGACGTCGTCACGGTGCCGCGCGCGGACGCGTCGCCGCGCGTGGTCGGGCTCGTGGTCGAGGCGCGCGGCGCCGGCCGCGTCTTCCTCTCGATCGGCCGCGTGGCCGCGATCGGCGGCGGGCAGCTCATCGCCTCCGCCGTGAGCGAGCGCCGGTTCCGCCAGCGCGGCGGCGAGCGCCTGCTGCTCGCCGAGGTGCTCGGCAGCACCGTCACGCTCCGCGACGGCACGAGCGCGAACCTCGAGGACCTCTCGATCTCGGAGCGCGGCCCGGGCGAGTGGGAGGTCGACGAGCTCTTCCTCCGCAAGCCCAAGACCGGCCCGTTCGGCAAGGGCCCCACGACGCTCGCGCACTGGGGCGACGTGCAGCACGAGCCGGGCTCCGAGCAGGGCACCGAGCACCTGCTCGCCTCGCTCGACGAGCTCGCGGCGGCCGACGCCGCCTCGGCCCTCCTCGACCTGCCGCAGCAGCGCATGATGGAGGTCGCCGAGGACCTCCCCGACGAGCGCCTCGCCGACATCCTCGAGGAGATGAGCGAGGAGCGGCAGATCGAGATCCTCGACTCGCTCGAGGACGACCGCGCGGCCGACGTGCTCGATCAGATGGAGCCGGACGACGCCGCCGACCTCATCGCGCAGCTGCCGACCGAGCGCGGCGAGACGCTGCTGGCCCTCATGGACCCCGACGAGGCGGAGGACGTGCGCATGCTGCTCGCGTTCGGCGCCGACACCGCGGGCGGCCTCATGACGACCGAGCCCATCATCCTCGCCTCCGACGCGACCGTCGCCGAGGCCCTCGCGATGGTGCGCCGGCACGAGTTCGCGCCCGCGCTCGCCGCGGCGGTGTGCGTCACGCTGCCGCCCTACGAGGCGCCCACGGGCCGCTTCCTCGGCATGGTGCACTTCCAGCGGCTGCTGCGCTACCCGCCCAACGAGCGCCTCGGCACCCTGCTCGACGAGCAGATCGAGCCCGTGCTCGTCAGCGACACCGCCGCCGAGGTCACGCGCCAGATGGCCTCCTACAACCTGGTCTCGGTGCCCGTCGTCGACCCCGCGGGCCGCCTCGTGGGCATCGTCACGATCGACGACGTGCTCGACCACGTGCTGCCGGCCGATTGGCGCTCGCGCGAGGAGGCGAAGCGTGGCTGAGCGCGAGGACGGCTTCGCGCGCCCGAAGTCGCGCCGCCGCCTGCGCCTGCCCGAGTCGAAGGATCGCTTCGGCCGCTTCACCGAGGCCTTCGCCCGCGGCATGGGCACGCCCGCGTTCCTCATCGGGATGACGGTCTTCTGCGGGTTCTGGCTCACGTACAACTCGATCGCCCCGCCCGAGGCGCAGTTCGACCCGCAGGACCAGGGCTTCCCGCTCCTCACGCTCGTGCTGAGCCTCCAGGCCTCGTACGCCGCGCCGCTGCTGCTGCTGGCGCAGAACCGCCAGGACGACCGCGACCGCGTGCAGATCGAGCAGGACCGCCTGCGCGCCGAGCGCAACCTCAACGACACCGAGTACCTCGCGCGCGAGGTCGTCGCGCTGCGCATGGCGATGCGCGACATGGCGACGCGCGAGTTCATCCGCGCCGAGCTGAAGTCGTTCGTCGAGGACCTCGACGAGCGCCGCGCGCGCGACGACGCGTGAGCATCGACCCGGCCCTCGCCGCCGCGCTCGGCACGGTCGTCGACCCGGAGATCCGGCGCCCGCTCGTCGAGCTCGACATGATCCCGGAGGCGACGCTCGAGAGGGGCGTCGCGCGCATCCGGCTCGAGCTGACCGTCGCCGCGTGCCCCGCAGCCGACCGCATCCGGGCCGACGTCGAGCAGGCCGCGGGCGCCGTGCAGGGCGTCGACGCCGTGGAGGTCGAGGTCGGCGTCATGGACCCGGCCACCCGGCAGGCGCTCGTCGAGCGGCTGCGGGGCTCGCGCCCGCAGCAGTTCGGGCCGGGCACCCTGACGCGCATCGTCGCCGTCGCGAGCGGCAAGGGCGGCGTCGGCAAGTCGACCGTCACGGCGGGCCTCGCCGTCGCGCTCGCGGCGCGCGGCCTCGCGGTGGGCGTCATCGACGCCGACGTGCACGGCTACTCGATCCCGGCGCTGCTCGGCACCGACGCGCGGCCGACGCGCGTCGGCGACATGATGATGCCGCCCGAGGCGCACGGCGTGCGGCTCGTCTCGATCGGCATGTTCGTCGAGGGCAACCGCTCGGTCTCGTGGCGAGGGCCGATGCTGCACCGCACGCTGCAGCAGTTCCTCGCCGACGTCTGGTGGGGCGACCTCGACGTGCTGCTCATCGACATGCCGCCGGGCACGGGCGACGTCGCGATCTCGCTCGGCCAGCTGCTCCCCCACGCCGAGGTGCTCGTCGTGACCACGCCGCAGCGCGCCGCCGCCGACGTCGCCGAGCGCGCTGCGGAGGTCGCGGGCCAGACAGGCCAGCGGGTGCTGGGCGTCGTCGAGAACATGGCGGGCCTCGCGCAGCCCGACGGCTCGGTGCTCGAGCTCTTCGGCTCGGGCGGCGGCGCGGAGGCCGCGCGGCGCCTGGGCGTGCCGCTGCTCGCGCGCATCCCGCTCTCGGTCGCGCTGCGCGAGGGCGGCGACGCGGGCGAGCCGGTCGTGGCGTCCTCTCCCACGGACCCCGCGGCCGTCGCGATCGCGGCCCTCGCGGAGACGCTGCGCGGCTCCCGCTCGATCGCGGGCCGCAGCCTCCCGATCAGCCTCGCCTAGCGCGCGGCCTGGCCGCCGGGAACGGGGACCCCGTCACGCATCGGGGACCTGCTCCTGCGGGTCCCCGATGCACGAAGGGGTCCCCGCCGAGCAGTCAGGGCGCGTCGATCGGGAGCCCGACGGCGGCGAGCGCATCGGCGAGGCCGGCACTCGTGCTCCCCCGCGCGGGGGCGACGAGGGCCGCGCGCATCCCCGCGGCCGTCGCGCCCGCGAGGTCCTTCTCCGGGTCGTCGCCGACGAAGGCCATCGAGGCGGGTGCCACGCCGAGCTCGGCGGCCAGGCGCTCGAACGCTCGCACGTCCGGCTTCGCGACCCCGATCGTCTCGGAGGCGCACAGCGCGTCGACGCGATCGAGGAGGCCGATCACCGCCAGCTTGTCGCGCTGCTGCGCCTCGACGCCGTTCGTGAGGATCCCGACGCGCACGCCCTCGGCGCGCAAGCCGTCGAGCGCGGCCCGCGCGTCGTCGAAGGCGCGCCATGCGGCGCGGTAGGCGGCGAGGTAGCGCGCGAACGCCGCGTCGGCCACGGCATCCGAGCGCGGCGCCCCGAGCCCGAGCTCGCCCATCACGTCGCGGAGCCGCGCGCGCCGCTGACCGGCGAAGTCGAGCTCGCCGCGCCGCCACTGCTCGAAGCGCACGGCCTCCGCCCGGAACCAGACGTCGAGGGCGCGCCCATCCGGCCTCGCGCCCAGCGAGCGCAGGAACGCGCTCGCCGCCTCGGCTGCGGAGGCCCGGTGATCGAAGAGCGTGCCGTCGAGGTCGAAGCCGACCGCCGCCGGCCGCCCGAGCACCCGAGCGGAGGTCAGGTCGCCTCGTCGTCGAAGCGCATCGGGCCGGTGTCGCGCCTCGGGAGGCCGCTGACCGTCGCGACCGCGGAGCCCGCGGCGACGGTCGCGAAGTCGGGCGTCGGGGCGTCGGCCGCGGGCTCGCGCAGCGCATCCATCACGATGCGCCGGGGGTCGTACTGGCGCGGGTCGAGGCGCTTCCAGTCGACCTCGTCGAACTCCGGGCCCATCTCCTCGCGCATGCGGTCCTTCGCGCCGCCCGCGAGGTCGCGCAGCGAGCGCACGAGCTGGCCCAGGCGCTCGGCGAGCGCGGGCAGCCGCTCCGGGCCCAGCAGCAGCGCGGCGAGCACGGCGATGAGCAGGAGCTTGTCGAGGGTGATGCCGGCGAAGGACACCCCTCCAGGGTACCGGCCGCGCGGCGAGCCGCGGGCGGGGCGGCCGACGGTCGTGGGTACGCTCGACCCGGAGGAACCGTGCAGACATCATCGCTCATCGCCAAGTACCTCGACGAGCTCGCCGCAGAGGACGACGTCCTGACCGGCGCGCGCGACGCCTCCCACGAGCTGGGCATCGCGCCCGTCGCGCCAGCCGTCGGCGCGCAGCTCGCGGCGATCGCCGCGGCCACGCAGGCCACCGCCATCCTCGAGGTGGGCACCGGCGCGGGCGTCAGCGGCCTGTGGCTGCTGCGCGGCGCCCCGCAGGCGACGCTCACGTCGATCGACACCGAGCTCGACCACCAGCAGCACGCGCGCGCCGCGTTCGCGAGGGCGGGCATACCGGTGACCCGCGCCCGCCTCATCACGGGGCGCGCGCGCGACGTGCTGCCCCGCATGAACGAGGCGAGCTACGACGTCGTGCTCATCGACGCCGACCCGGCGGGCGTCCTCGAGTACGTCGAGCACGCGCTCTCGCTCGTGCGCGTCGGCGGCTCGGTGCTCGTCGCCCACGCGCTCCTGGGCGGCCGCGTCGCCGACCCCGCGCAGCGGGACGACTCGGTCGCCGACCTCCGCGCGCTCCTGCGCGAGCTCGCCACGAGCGACGCCGTGCAGGCCGCGCTCTCGCCCGTCGGCGACGGCCTGCTGCAGATCGTCCGCCGGCCGGAGCCCGCCTGACGCAGCCTCCCCGGCGCCCGCGCGCACGACCGAGGGGGTCGATCCGGCTGGATCGACCCCCTCGGTGCGTCCGGGGTGCCCCGGGCGATCGTCACGCGGTGACGACGACTCCGGCGAGCGCGGCGTGGAGCGCAGCGGCCTCCTCGTCGTTGACGGACACGACGAGGCGTCCGCCGCCCTCGAGCGGGACACGGACGACGATGACGCGACCCTCCTTGACGGCCTCGAGCGGGCCATCTCCGGTGCGTGGTTTCATGGCGGCCATGCGGCTCCCCCTTCGATTCTCGTGCCTGCAGTATCTCATGTCCCGCTGATAGGAACCGCGATCCGCCCACAGCGACGCAGCGGCGGCAGGGTCTAGGGCACCGTCCAGTCGGGCGGGTTCACATGCCAGCAGAACCAGATCCACACGGGCTGCAGCGCGATCGCGACGGCGAGCACGAGGGCGCGCGCCCACGCCGGGCGCGCAGCTGCCACGATCGCCGCGGCGGGGAAGATCGGCATGAGGAGCCGCCAGGTGGACGACTGCGGGAACCACACCGCGGCGAGGTACACGAGGTACGCGATCGTCCACAGCCGCGCCTCGAGCGCGACGCCGCGCGCCCACGGGCCCGCGAGCAGGGCGACCGCCGCGGCGACGATCCCGAGCATCCAGAGCGGCCACCAGGGTCCGAACCACCACTCGAGGCCGATGGGCCAGGGCGTGAAGGGGATGAGCTCCTGCCGCCCGATGTACGCCGACCGCCACGAGAGCTCGGTCTCGAAGTAGGAGGAGAGGCTCCCGGTGACGAGCGTGCAGACGAGCAGCCACGCGAAGCCCCACAGCGCGCTCCAGGCGCCGATGCCGATGATGCGCCAGCGCTCGGCGACCGCGAAGCCCGGCCCTTCCCGGCGCCAGCGCACGAGCCACCACAGGGCGAGCGCGAAGGCGAACGCGAGGCCGCCCGGGCGCGTGAGCGAGAGGATCGGCAGCAGCACCACGAGCCACTCCCACCGCCGGTGCCGCCAGGCGAGCAGCGCGCCCGCGAGGAGCAGGAGGAAGAGCGACTCGGCGTAGCCGAGCTGCAGCACGGGCGCCGTGGGCGAGAGCAGCACGAGCGCGAGCGCGAACCGCTCGCGGCCCGGCGCGATGTCCTGGAACAGGCGGTAGGCGACGAGCGCGAAGGCGAGGGAGGCGAGCACCGACAGCAGCACCGCGGCGCCCTCCCACGGCAGCCCGAGCACCATGAGCACGCGGGCGAGCAGCGGGTACACCGGCATGAACGCCCACGCGTTCTCGCCCGCGTGGCCGTCGTCGGCGATCGGCAGCTCGGCCGGGTACCCGACCTGGCTGACGATGAAGTACCAGTGGGCGTCCCACATCGTCGAGTAGTCGAGGATGTCGGGCCGCTCGGGGGTCCAGGAGCTCTCGCCCTGGTTCCAGGAGAAGGCGACGAGCAGGGCCGTCGAGACGAGGCGCGAGACGGCCCAGAGCGCGAGCGGCCACAGCCACCAGCGCTCGGCCGCGGGGGCGCGGCGGGCGGTCAGCTCGTGGAGAGCCACGCGCGCAGGCTCTCCTCGGCCGCGACGATCTGCGCGACCGGCACCGACTCGTCGTCGGCGTGCGCCTTCGAGGGGTCGCCGGGGCCGAAGTTCACGGCCGGGATCCCGAGGCCCCAGAAGCGCGAGACGTCGGTCCAGCCGTACTTCGGCTTCGGCGTGAGGCCCACGGCCTGGATGAACTCCTGCGCGAGCGGGGCGTCGAGCCCCGGCTTCGCGCCCGGCGCGGCGTCGACGACCGTGACGTCGAAGCCGGCGAAGAGCTCGGTCACGTGGGCGATCGCCTCGTCGACGGTGCTGGAGGGCGCGAAGCGGTAGTTGACGTGCACGACGCACTCGTCGGGGATCACGTTCGTGGCGACGCCGCCGGAGATCAGCACGGCGTTGAGGCCCTCGCGGTAGTCGAGGCCCTCGACCGCGATCGTGCGGGGCCGGTAGGACTGGAGGATCTCGAGCACCTGCGCGGCGTCGTGGATGGCGTTGTGGCCGACCCAGGCGCGCGCGGAGTGGGCGCGCACGCCCCGCGTGCGGACCTCGAAGCGCAGCGTGCCGTTGCAGCCGCCCTCGATGTTGCCGTTCGAGGGCTCGCCGAGGATGGCGAAGTCGCCCGCCATGAGGTCGGGCCGCTCGGCGGCGAGGCGGCGCAGCGCGTTCTCCTCCTCGCCGACCTCCTCGTGGTCGTACCAGATCCACGTCACGTCGAGCGCGGGCTCGGCGAGCTCGGCGGCGAGCTTCAGCTGCACCGCGACGCCCGCCTTCATGTCGACGGTGCCGCGACCCCAGATGTGCTCCTCCCCCGCGACGTCGATCATGCGGGTGGGCACGTTGCCGTTGATGGGCACGGTGTCGATGTGGCCGGCGATCACGACGCGCCGCTCGCGGCCGAGCGAGGTGCGCGCGACCACGGTGTCGCCGAAGCGCGTCACCTCGAGGTGCGGCAGGGCCGAGACCGCGGCCTCGATCGCATCGGCGAGCGGGCCCTCGTTGCCCGAGACGGAGTCGAGGTCGCACAGCTGCCGCGTGAGGTCGGGGCTGCTCGCGGAGAGGTCGAGCGAGGGGGTGGCCATGGCCCCCAGCCTAGACTTGGGGCATGGCTCGCCCCGCACACGGACATGCGCTCGTCACCGTCTTCGAGGGGCGGGTCCTCGACGCCTGGTTCCCCTCCCCCGAGCTCGGGGAGGCCTCCGCAGACGTCGCGGCGATCGGCGGCGGCGACCTCGACGCGCTCGCCGGCCCCGTGCCCGAGCGCGGCGTCGTGCTCGAGCACCGCCACGTGGCGATCGACCTCGACGCGGCGCCCGCGAGCACCGAGGACGCCTACCTGCGCCTCCACCTGCTCAGCCACCGCCTCGTGCGGCCCAACGGCCTGAACCTCGACGGCGTCTTCGGCCTGCTGCCGGTCGTCGCGTGGACGACCGCGGGCGCCGTCGACCCGGGCTTCGCCGCGGCGCACCGCGTGCAGCTGCAGCGCGCGGGCATCCAGGTGCAGCTCGTCGACCGCTTCCCCCGCATGACCGACTTCGTGCTGCCGGAGGGCGTGCGGATCGGCGACGCCTCGCGCGTGCGCCTCGGCGCGCACCTCGCCCCCGGCACGGTCGTCATGCACGAGGGATTCGTGAACTTCAACGCCGGCACGCTCGGCGCCTCGATGGTCGAGGGCCGGATCTCGCAGGGCGTCGTCGTGGGCGACGGCACCGACATCGGCGGCGGCGCCTCGATCATGGGCACGCTCTCGGGCGGCGGCACGCAGCGCGTCGCCCTCGGCGAGCGCGTGCTGCTGGGCGCGAACGCGGGCCTCGGCATCTCGCTCGGCGACGACTGCGTCGTCGAGGCAGGGCTCTACGTGACCGCCGGCACGAAGGTGCAGCTGCCCGACGGCGCAGCCGTGAAGGCCGTCGAGCTCTCGGGCCGCTCGGGCCTGCTCCTGCGCCGCAACTCGCTGACGGGCGCCGTGGAGGCCATCGCGCGCGACGGCCGCGGCGTCGAGCTGAACGCGATCCTCCACTGACGAACCTGCGCCGAGGCTGAGCCTCTGCCACCCCCTCCCCTGCGGGGATCCACCGCTCGACGGATGCGCCTCGGAGGCGCGCGCCGGGAGGATGGAGCCATGACGGACTCCGTGCTCGCCCTCCGCGGCCTGACGAAGCGCTTCGGCCAGCGCGTCGCCGTGGACGGGCTGACCCTCGACGTGCCCGCGGGCAGCATGCTGGGCCTGCTCGGCCCGAACGGCGCGGGGAAGACGACCTCGCTGTCGATGGCGACGGGGCTGCTGCGCCCCGACGCGGGCTCGGCGCTCGTCCTGGGCGCCGACGTGTGGGCCGATCCGCAGGCCGCGAAGGCGCGCATGGGCGTGCTGCCGGACGGCGTGCGCATGTTCGACCGCCTCACGGGCGCCGAGCTGCTGCGCTACACCGGGCTGCTGCGGGGCATGCCGGAGGCCGTGGTGCAGGCGCGCGCCGCCGAGCTGCTCGACGCGCTCGGGCTCGCGGAGGCCGGCTCGACGCTCGTCGTCGACTACTCGGCGGGCATGCGCAAGAAGGTGGGCCTCGCGTGCGCGCTCATCCACGCGCCGCGTCTGCTCGTCCTCGACGAGCCCTTCGAGGCGGTCGACCCGGTCTCCGGCCAGACGATCCGCGAGATCCTCGCTGGCTTCGTCCGCGGCGGCGGCACGGTCGTGCTCTCGAGCCACGTCATGGAGCTCGTGGAGTCGCTGTGCGACCGCGTCGCGGTCATCGCGCAGGGCCGACTGCTCGCCGACGGCACGCTCGACGAGGTGCGCGCCGGCTCCAGCCTGCAGTCGCGCTTCCTCTCGCTCGTCGGCACGCACGAGCTCGGCGAGGGGACGCTGTCGTGGCTGCGCTCGTCGTAGGCCTGCGCCTGCGGCAGCTGGGCCGCACGCTCACGAGGAGCCCCTGGGCGATCGTGACGCTCGTGCTCACGGCCATCGCGGCGCTGCTGCTCCTGGGCATCCTGACCACCTCGGTGCTCGCGGTGCGGCTGACGGCGCCGACCGTCGCGCCCGACCTGCTCGTGCTCGTCGGCGCCGCGATCGTCGTCGGCTGGGCCGTCGGCGCGCTGCTCGTCGCGGGCGACGATGCGCTCGCCCCCGAGCTCTTCGCGCTGCTGCCCGTGCGCCCGCGCCGCCTGCTGCCCGCGGTGCTGCTCGCGGGCGCCGTCGGCATCGGCGGCATCGCCACGACGATCGCGCTCGTCGTGGGCCTCGTCGGCTGGAGCGTCGACGTCGCCGCGCTCGTGGCCGCAGCGCTCACCGCGCCGCTGCTGCTCGCCACCTCGGTGCTCGCGGGCCGCGCGGTGGCCGCGGGGCTCGGCCGGCAGGCTGGCCAACCGCCGTGCGCGCGACCTCGTGCTCGTGCTCGGCACGCTCCTGCTCATCGCATCCGGCGTGCTGCTGCAGGGCGCGATCGCGGGGCTCGCGGCCCTCGGCAGCGCCGAGGGGCTCCTCACCGCGGTCGCCGACGCGGTCGCGTGGACGCCGCTCGGCGCCGCCTGGGGCGTGCCGCTCGCGATCGCGCACGGCGAGCCGCTCGTGGCCGCGGCGCGGCTGCTCGTCGCGCTCGCGACGCTCGCGGCGCTGTGGTGGGTCTGGGCCCGCGCGTTCTCCGCCCGGCTCGTGCAGCCCGTCGTGTCGAGCGGCGGCGGGGCCGTGCGATCCGGACGGCTGCTCGACCGCCTGATGCCGCCGACCCCGACGGGCGCCGTCGCCGCGCGCGGCATCCGCTACCGCCTCCGCGACCCCCGCCACATCGTCAACGTGCTCGGCGTCGCGCTCGTGCCCCTCATCCTGCTGGGCGCGGGCCTCGCGAGCGGTGCCCCGCTCGGGCCCGCCGTCGCGTTCGCGCCGCTCCTGGCCTCCCTCGTCGTCTCGACCTCGGTGCAGCTCGACACCGCCTACGACAAGGACGCGCTCGCGCTCCACGTGCACGCGGGCATCCGCGGCGCCGCCGACCGCGCAGGGCGCCTCCTGAGCATGGGCGTGCTCCTGCTGCCGCTGCTCGTCGTCGCGTGCGTCGCGTGCGCGCTCGTCGCGGGACGCGCCGACCTGCTGCCCGCCACGCTCGGCGCGACCCTCGGCTCGGCGCTCGTCGTCGCCGGCGTCGGCACCGCGATCTCGCCCTGGCTCCCCGGGCAGGCGCCCGCGCCGGGCGCGAGCCCCTTCGGGCGAGGCTCCTCAGGCGGCGGCGAGGCCTTCGTGGGCCTGCTCGCGATGGGTGTCGTCGGCGGCCTGCTCTCGCTGCCCGCCGTGGGGCTCGCGATCGCCGCCGTGTGGCTGCCCTGGCTCGGCTGGGCGAGCCTCGCCGCGGGCCTCGTGATCGGAGCCCTCGTCGTGTGGGGCGGCGTCGCGATCGCGGGCCGCGCGATCGACCGGCGGTGGCCGGAGCTGCTCGCGGCGGTCTCGCGCGAGGGCTGAGCCTCGGCGGGCGTCGCCGCGGCGCCGGCGCTCGCGCTAGCCGAGCATCGCCTCGATGGGTCCGCGCGCGAAGAACAGCACGAAGAGCGCCGCGACGATCCACAGCAGCGGCGAGATCTGCTTCGCGCGCCCCGACACGCTGTTGACGACGACCCAGGCGATGAAGCCCACGCCGATGCCGTTGGCGATGTTGTAGGTGAGCGGCATCACCACGATCGTGAGGAAGGCGGGCAGGGCGACGCGGAGGTCGGTGAAGTCGATCTCGGTGATCTGACCCATCATGAGCGCCCCGACCACGACGAGCGTCGCGGCGGCGACCTCGAGCGGCACGACCGAGGTGAGCGGCGTCAGGAACATCGCCGCGAGGAACAGCGCGCCCGTGACGACCGAGGCCAGGCCCGTGCGCGCGCCGTCGCCGATGCCCGCGGCCGAGTCGATGAAGACGGTGTTCGACGAGGCGCTCGCGCCGCCGCCCGCGACCGCGCCGACGCCCTCGACGACGAGCGCGCGCTTCAGCCCCGGGAACTGGCCGTCGGCGTTCGCGAGGCCCGCCTGCCGCGCGAGGCCCGTCATCGAGCCGATCGCGTCGAAGAAGTTCATGAAGACGAGCGTGAACACGAACATCGTCGTGGCGAGCACGCCGATGCGCTCGAACGACCCCGTGAGCGAGACCTGGCCGAGCAGCGAGAGGTCGGGCAGCGCGAAGAGCGAGGTCGGCAGCGCCGGCGGGTTGAGGTTCCAGGCGTTCGGGTCCTGGCCGAGCGAGGGGCCCACGCGGAAGATCGCCTCGAGCACGATCGCGATCACCGTCGTCGCGACGATGCCGATGAGCAGCGCGCCCTGCACGCGGCGCGCCAGCAGGATGCCCATGAGCGCGAGCCCGATGAGGAACACGAGCGTCGGGAGCGAGGTGATCGAGCCGCCCTCGCCGAGCTGCACGGGCGGCGAGGCCGCGCCGGTCGAGCGCACGAAGCCGGAGTCGACGAAGCCGATGAAGGCGATGAAGAGGCCGATGCCGACCGTGATCGCAGCCTTGAGCGGCGCCGGCACGGCGTCGAAGATCATGCGCCGGAGGCCCGTGAGGCCGAGCACGACGATGATGATGCCGTTGAGCACGACGAGGCCCATCGCCTCGGGCCACGTGAGCTCGCCCACGAGACCGAAGGCGAGGAACGAGTTGATGCCGAGACCCGCTGCGAGGCCGAAGGGCACGTTGGCGATGAGGCCCATCGCGAGCGTCATGACGCCGCCGACGAGCGCCGTGACCGCGGCGACCTGCGCGTTCGGCAGCCAGCCGCCCTCGACGTCGACGGCCGCCTGATCCGCCGAGAAGCCGCCGATGATGAGCGGGTTCAGCACGATGATGTAGGCCATCGCGAAGAACGTCACGAGGCCGCCGCGGAGCTCCTGCGGGATGCTCGAGCCGCGCTCGCTGATCTTGAAGAAGCGGTCGACGGCGGCGCGCGCGCCCGACGCCTGCGTGGTGCTGGTCATGGGATTCCCTCGGGTGACGGTCGATCCGATGCGCCGCGCAGGCGGCGGAGGGGTCGTGCTAGATGTGGCGCTCGGTCGGGCCGACGTAGAGCTGCTGCGGCCGGCCGATCTTCGTCTGCGGGTCGAGCATCATCTCGCGCCAGTGCGCGATCCAGCCCGGCAGGCGCCCGATGGCGAAGAGCACCGTGAACATGCGCTCCGGGAAGCCCATCGCCTTGTAGATGACGCCCGTGTAGAAGTCGACGTTCGGGTAGAGCTTGCGCTCCTTGAAGTAGTCGTCCTCGAGCGCGACCTGCTCGAGCTCCTTCGCGATGTCGAGCAGCGGGTCGCGGACGCCGAGCGCCTCGAGCACCTCGTCGGCCGAGTGCTTCACGAGCTTCGCACGCGGGTCGTAGTTCTTGTAGACGCGGTGCCCGAAGCCCATGAGCTTGACGCCCTGCTCCTTGTTCTTCACGCGCTCGACGAAGCGGTCGACGCCCTCGCCGGAGTCGCGGATGCCGCGCAGCATCGTGAGCACGGCCTCGTTGGCGCCGCCGTGCAGGGGGCCCGAGAGCGCGTGGATGCCGGCCGAGACCGAGGCGAAGAGGTTGGCGTCGGTGGAGCCGACCAGGCGCACGGTCGAGGTCGAGGCGTTCTGCTCGTGGTCGGCGTGCAGGATGAGGAGGCGCTCGAGGGCCCGCACCATGACGGGGTTCTGCACGTACTCCTCGGCCTGGATGCCGAAGTTGAGCTTCAGGTAGTTCTCGACGAACGACAGCGAGTTGTCGGGGTAGAGGAAGGCCTGCCCGATCGACTTCTTGTGCGCGTATGCGGCGATGACCGGCATCTTCGCGAGCAGGCGGATGGTCTGCTTGTCGACCTTCTCGGGGTCGCGCGGGTCGTGGTCGTGCTCGTAGTAGGTCGAGAGGGCGCTCACGGCGCTCGAGAGCGCGCTCATCGGGTGCGCGTCGCGCGGCAGCGCGTCGAAGAAGCGGCGCAGGTCCTCGTGGAGGAGCGTGTGGCGCCGGATGCTCTGGTCGAAGCCCGCGAGCTCGTCCTCGGAGGGCAGCTCGCCGTGGATGAGGAGGTGGGCGACGTCGAGGAACGTCTTCTGCTCGGCGAGCTCCTCGATGGGGTAGCCGCGGTAGCGCAGGATGCCCTCGTCGCCGTCGATGTACGTGATGGCGCTGCGGGTGCTCGAGGTGTTGACGAAGCCGTAGTCGAGCGTCGTCAGCCCCGTCTCGCGCGTGAGCTTCGCGACGTCGATGGCGGAGCGCCCGTCGGCGGCCTCCAGCACCGGCAGCTCGGTCCGGCCGCCGGGGTGCTCGAGGGTCACGGAGCGTGCAGGGGCCTGGGTGTCCTCGGTCGTCACAGGCCCAGCCTACCGAGCGTCGCCAGGTGGTCCGACACGGGGGCGTCCGAGGCCGGGATCGGGCGCGCGCCCGGCAGCCGCGTGCGGCGCGGACGGCGCCGATCAGGGCTGGACCCGCGCCCTGTCGCGGCGCTCAGCCCGCGAGGCGGGCCGCGGCGCGCGCGACGTCCGCGTCCGAGGCCGTGAGCGCCACCCGGATGCGCCGGTCGTCGCCGTAGAAGCCGCCGGGGGCGACGAGGATGCCGAGGCCCGCGAGCTCGTCGACCTGCGCCATCGCCTCCCTGCCGTCGGTCGCCCAGAGGTAGAGCCCCGCGTCGGCGGCGACGTCGAGCCCGCGAGCGCGCAGGGCAGGGAGGAGCGCGGCGCGGCGCGCGCGGTAGCGCTCGCGCTGCTCGGCCACGTGGGCGTCGTCGCCGAGCGCCACCGCGAGCGCGTGCTGCACGGGGCTCGGCGCCATGAGCCCGAGGTGCTTGCGCACCTCGAGCACGCCCTGCACGACCGTGCTGCAGCCCGCCACGAACGCGGCCCGGTAGCCGGCGAGGTTCGACTGCTTCGAGAGCGAGTAGACGGCGACGAGGCCGCTGCGGTCGCCGTCGGTGACGCGCGGGTCGAGGATCGAGGGCGCGTCGTCGACCTCCCACGGCAGCAGCGCGTAGCACTCGTCGCTCGCGACGACGATGCCCCGCTCGCGCGCGGCGGCCACGACGCGGCGGAGCGCCGCGACGCCCAGCACCTCCCCCGTCGGGTTCGACGGCGAGTTCACCCAGACGAGCCGCGTCGCCTCGGGCCAGTCGTCGGGGTCGTCGGCGCGCACGGGGGTCGCGCCGGCCATGCGCGCGCCGATGTCGTAGGTCGGGTAGGCCACGCGGGGGTGCACGACCACGTCGCCGGGACCGAGCCCCAGCTGCAGCGGCAGGCCCGCGACGAGTTCCTTCGAGCCGACGGTGACGAGCACGTGCTCGTCGGCGAGCCCCGGCACGCCGCGCACGCGCGCGAACCAGTCGGCGATCGCCCGCCGCACCTCCGGCGTGCCGTGGTTCGTGGGGTAGCCGTGGGCGTCGGTGGCCTCGCGGAGCGCCTCCTGCAGGAGCGCGGGCGTCGGGTCGACGGGCGAGCCGACGCTGAGGTCGACCAGGCCCTCGGGGTGCGCCGCGGCGCGGGCCTTCGCGGCTGCGAGCGTGTCCCAGGGGAAGTCGGGCAGCCCGAGGCGCCGGGCGCCGGAGGGGATCACTGCGCCTGCGGCGGCAGCGCTGCGACGATCGGGTGGTCGTGCTTGATGACGCCGACCTTGGCCGCACCGCCGGGCGAGCCGATCTCGTCGAAGAAGTGCACGTTGGCCTCGTAGTAGTCGGCCCACTCCTCCGGCGTGTCGTCCTCGTAGAAGATCGCCTCGACGGGGCACACCGGCTCGCAGGCGCCGCAGTCGACGCACTCGTCCGGGTGGATGTAGAGCATCCGCTCGCCCTCGTAGATGCAGTCGACGGGGCACTCGTCGACGCACGCGCGGTCCTTGACGTCGACGCACGGGAGCGCGATCACGTAGGTCATGGCCTATCCCCTTCCCTGCGGGTCGTCCGCCCGGCCGGCTCGTGCCATCCTAATCCGGCGCATCGACTCGGCGTCTGGCCACGCCAGAGCGAGCAGCGAGACGAGCGCCGGGACGAGCGTCCACAGCCAGCCCGCGAGGTTCGCGGGCACGATCGTGCGCTCGCCGCCGAAGGTGCCGCGGCCGAGCGGGTCGATCGCGACGATCGCGATGACGCCGACGAGGCCGAGGACGGCGCCGAGCGTGAGGGGCCGGGAGCCGCTCGCGGCCCGGATGCCGCCGATGAGCGCGGTCGCGGCGACGAGCGAGAGCAGGAGGCCCCAGGGCAGCGACTGGTGCGAGAAGGTGCCCACGACGCCGACGATCGCGCCGGCGAGCACCGCGCCGACGCGCAGCGTCCAGCGCGTGCGGCGCGCGGGCAGGGGCTCGATGAGCCGGTAGTGCTCGAGCTCGTCGACGGCCTGGCGCTGGCCGCCGACGTGCAGCACCTCGTCGCCGCGCACCTCGAGCTGCGAGCGGTGGGCGTCGAGCGCGGCGAGCACCTGCGTTCGCACGGGTGCGAGCGGGAACGCGACGTCGGCGGGGCGCGGCGTGCGGACGTAGAGCGGCAGGTCGTAGCGGCGCGCCGTCAGCACGGCGGCGCGGTGGACGGCGACGTGGTCGGGATGCCCGTAGCCGCCGTCGGCGTCGTAGGTGACGATCGCCGTGGGGTCGACCTCCTCGACGACCACGCCGAGGGCGTCGGCGAGCTCGTCGGGGTCTGCGGCCGCCATCGCGTCCTCCGGCGCATCCGCCGCGGCGCCCGCGGTGCCGTCGGGGAGCCAGCGCATGCCGGAGTCCTGGAAGCCGTGGATGCGGCGGCCGCGCGCGCCGAGCGCGCGGAGCGCCTGCTCGAGCTCGGCGCGGCGCACCTCGCCGACGCCGATCGCGTCGACCTCGCCCTGCCGCTCGGGCCGGATCTCGCCGCGCTCGCCGAGCGTGCAGGTGACGACGACCGCGTCGCCGCCGTCCGCGGCCACGGTGGCGATCGCCGCGCCGGTCGAGAGCGTCTCGTCGTCGGGGTGGGCGTGCACGAAGAGCACGCGCTCGAGCCGATGGTCCATCCCCGCCATCCTCCCACCTCCGGCGCACCGCACCCTGCACCCCCGCCGAGCGGCCGCCCCGGCCCCTCCCCAGCCCCCGTGCTCCGACCGGTCGCTCGCGCACCGCGCTCTCGCCGAGCGGTCACTCCCGCCGCCGCAGGTCGCCGAACGGTCGCATGTGGCGACGAGACTCCCCGTCCGACGACCACGCGTGACCGTTCGATCGAGCGGCTCGCGCGCTCCTCCTCCACAGCCGCGAGACCGGAGAGCACCCGGCGCGCGCAGGGCCCGCGTGATGCGCGCATGACACGACGAGCGTTCACCACCGAGCAGGGCATGGCAGCGGGCCTGTCGAGATCGACGATGCGGGGCGCGGCGTTCCGCCGGCCTGCTCGAGGGGTCCGGGTCACGGGACCGGGCATGGCCGGCCCCGAGGGTGATCGCGACGACCTGATCGCCGGTCTCTCCGCCCTCGCGCGACCGGACCAGTTCTTCTCGCACTCGACCGCCGCGCTGCTCCACGGCATCCCGTTGCCCCGCCGCCTCGAGCGCGGCCCGGTGCACCTCGCCGCCCCGTCGGATGAGGCACGGATGCGCAGGCCGGGCGTCGTCGGCCATCGGCTCGTCTCGCGGGTCGTGGAGGTCGCGGGACTGGGTTCGAGGCGCCCGAGGATGCGTTCGTGCACCTCGGCACCGTGCTCTCGATCGACGAGCTCGTGGCGGTGGGCGACTGGCTGGTGAACCCGCGCCGGCCAGGAGCGCTCACGCTCGGGGACCTCGAGGAGACCGTGCGCCGCTGCCGCGGCGCCCGCGGGATCCGCACGGTCGAGCGGGCCCTGCTGCTGGTGCGGCCCGGAGCGGAGTCGCCGAAGGAGACCGAGGTCAGGCTCGACATGCTGCGCGCTGGCCTCCCGCTGCCCGTGCTGCAGCACGAGCCTGCGCGAGCCCGACGGCACGGCCTGGGCTCGCCTGGACCTCGCCGACCCGTCGCTGCGGCTCGCGATCGAGTACGACGGCGAGCACCATCGGCTCGACGACGCGCAGGACGACCGCGACGTCCGCCGGCTGCGCAGGCTGGCCGCGGAGGGCTGGCTCGTGATCCGCATCACGAAGGCCGATCTCCGGCTGCGCCGATCCGCCGTGCTGGCGCAGATCGTCGATGCCCATGCGACGCGCACGGCCGAGCGCGTGCTCGCCCGCGCCGGACGCTGAGCTGGCCACCGCCCCATGGAGCGCTGAGCGGTCACGAACGGCTGTCGCGCATACGTGCGCGCAGCCGTTCGTGACCGCTCAAGGGCCCACACGGGCCGGAACGACCGCTCAACGGGTCTCGTGGGCGGGAGCGACCGCTCGGGGACCCGCGAAGGCGGGAGCGACCGCTCGGAGGCGGGTCAGCCCTGCTTCTTCAGGCGGCTCGCCTCGCGGGCGCGGGTCGTCTGGTCGAGGTTGACCTTGCGGATGCGCACCGCGGAGGGCGTGACCTCGACGCACTCGTCGTCGCGCGCCCACTCGAGGCACTCCTCGAGCGAGAGCAGCTTCGGGGGCGTCAGGCGCTCGAGCTCCTCGCCGGTCGACGACCGGATGTTGTTGAGCTTCTTCTCCTTGGTGATGTTGACGTCCATGTCGTCGGCGCGGGAGTTCTCGCCCACGACCATGCCCTCGTAGACGTCGTCGCCGGGCTTGATGAAGAACACGCCGCGCTCCTGGAGCGCCATGATCGCGTTGGGCGTCGAGACGCCCTGGCGGTCGGCGACGAGCGCGCCGTTGTTGCGGGTGACGATCGCGCCCGCCCACGGCTGCCAGCCGTGCGAGATCGCGTTGGCGATGCCCGTGCCGCGCGTGATCGTCATGAACTCGGTGCGGAAGCCGATGAGGCCGCGCGAGGGGACGACGAACTCCATGCGCACCCAGCCGGTGCCGTGGTTCGTCATGCCGTCCATGATGCCCTTGCGGCCCGCGAGCAGCTGCGTCACGGCGCCGAGGTGCTCCTCGGGCACGTCGATCGTCAGGTGCTCGAAGGGCTCGTGCAGCGTGCCGTCGATGCGGCGCGTGACGACCTGCGGCTTGCCGACGGTGAGCTCGAAGCCCTCGCGGCGCATCTGCTCGACGAGGATGGCGAGCGCGAGCTCGCCGCGGCCCTGCACCTCCCACGCGTCGGGACGGCCCACGTCGACGACGCGCAGCGAGACGTTGCCGATGAGCTCGCGGTCGAGGCGGTCCTTCACCATGCGGGCGGTGAGCTTGGAGCCCTTGACCTTGCCGGCGAGCGGCGAGGTGTTCGTGCCGATCGTCATCGAGATCGCGGGCTCGTCAACGGTGATCGCCGGCAGCGGCCGCACGTCGTCCGGGTCGGCGAGCGTCTCGCCGATCGTGATCTCGGCGATGCCGGCGACCGCGACGATGTCGCCGGGGCCCGCGCTCTCGGCGGGCACGCGGTCGAGCGCCTTCGTCTCGAGCAGCTCGGTGATGCGCACGTTCTGGACCTCGCCGTCGTGGCGCACCCACGCGACGGTCTGGCCCTTCTTGAGCGTGCCCGCCTTGACGCGCAGCAGCGCGAGGCGGCCGAGGAACGGCGAGGCGTCGAGGTTCGTGACGTGCGCCTGGAGCGGCGCCTCGTCGTCGTACGACGGCGCGGGGATGTGCTCGAGGATCGCGGCGAAGAGCGGCTCGAGGTCCTCGCTGTCGGGCAGCGAGCCGTCGGCCGGCTTCGTCGCCGAGGCGCGGCCGGCCTTGCCCGAGGCGTAGACGACCGGCACGTCGAGCACGGCGTCGAGGTCGAGGTCGGGCACGTCGTCGGCGAGGTCGGACGCGAGGCCGAGCAGCAGATCCTGGCTCTCCCCCACGACGGCGTCGATGCGCGCGTCGCCGCGGTCGGTCTTGTTCACGAGGAGGATGACCGGCAGCTTCGCCTCGAGCGCCTTGCGGAGCACGAAGCGCGTCTGCGGCAGCGGGCCCTCCGAGGCGTCGACGAGCAGCACGACGCCGTCGACCATCGACAGGCCGCGCTCGACCTCGCCGCCGAAGTCGGCGTGACCCGGGGTGTCGATGACGTTGATCGTCACGGGCACGTCGGTGTGCGCCCCCGCGTACCGGATCGCCGTGTTCTTGGCGAGGATCGTGATGCCCTTCTCGCGCTCGAGCTCGTTCGAGTCCATCACGCGGTCGTCGACGGCCTGGTGGTCGCTGAACGAGCCGGTCTGGCGGAGCATGGCGTCGACGAGCGTCGTCTTGCCGTGGTCGACGTGGGCGACGATCGCCACGTTGCGGAGGTCGGATCGCTGAGCGATCGGCATGGCGGAGCCTTCCGAGGAGAGGGAGTGGCGGCAGAATGCGCCGCGGCCGCCCAGTCTACCGGGCGGCCGCGGCGGCCGGGCGCGGGCCCGGCGCGATGGATGCGTCGGGCTGGCGCGACGCGCCTCGCGGCGCTCCGCCTGCGCGACGGGGTCGGGCAGCGGCACGGCCGAGATGAGGCGGCGCGTGTACTCCTCGCGCGGCTTGCGCAGGATCTCGTCGCGCGTGCCCTCCTCGACGATGCGGCCCTTCCGCATCACCGCGATGCGGTGCGCGAGCGAGTCGACGACCGCGAGGTCGTGGCTGATGAACAGGCACGCGAACTGCAGCTCGCGCTGGATGTTCGTGAGCAGCTCGAGGAAGCGCGCCTGCACCGACACGTCGAGCGCCGAGGTGGGCTCGTCGGCGATGAGCAGCTCGGGCGCGAGCGCGAGCGCGCGGGCGATGCCGACGCGCTGCTTCTGGCCGCCGGAGAGCTCGTGCGGGTAGCGGTTGCGGTACGAGACCGGCAGCTCCACCGACGAGAGCAGCTCCTGCACGCGCTTGTCGAGCTCCTTCGCCGAGATCGGGTCCTTCGCGTCGCGGCGCGAGAGCAGGATCGGCTCGCCGATCGACTCGCCGATCGGCATGCGCGGGTTGAGCGACGACGAGGGGTCCTGGAAGACGATGCCCGTCTTCTCGCGCAGCGGCTTCAGGTCGCGCATCGACGCGGCCGAGATGTCGGTGCCCGCCGCGACGAGGCGGCCCTGCGTGATCGGCAGGAGGCCGATCGCCGCCCGGCCGAGCGTCGTCTTGCCGGAGCCCGACTCGCCGACGAGGCCGACGATCTCGCCCGGGTACACCGAGAGGTTGATGTCCTCGGCCGCGCGGAACGCGGGCACGCGACCGCGCTTCGGGTACTCGATCACGACGTCCTCGAAGCGGAGCACCGGCTCGACCGCGTCCGACACCTTCGAGGCCTCGAAGGCGCGGCCCGTGCGGTCCTCGTGCACGCCGAGGTACGGGACCGCCGCGAGGAGCTCCTTCGTGTACCCGTGGCTCGGGCGCTGGAACACGTCGAGCGCGGTGCCGCGGTCGACCATCTCGCCGTTGCGCATCACGATGATGCGGTCGGAGAGGTCGGCCACGACGCCCATGTCGTGCGTGATGAGGATGACCGCGGAGCCGAGGTCGTCCTTGAGCTTGCGCATGAGGTCGAGCACCTCGGCCTGCACCGTCACGTCGAGGGCCGTGGTGGGCTCGTCGGCGATGAGCAGCGAGGGGTCGCACGCGAGCGACTGCGCGATCATCGCGCGCTGGCGCTGGCCGCCCGAGAGCTGGTGCGGGTACTTGTTGAAGGCGGTCGGCGGGTCGGGGATCTCGACCTTCGCGATCAGCTCGATCGCGCGCTCCTTCGCCTGCGCGGGCGTCAGGTCGAAGTGGCTGCGCAGCGCCTCCATGATCTGGAAGCCGATCGTGTAGACCGGGTTGAGCGCCGTCATCGGCTCCTGGAAGATGACCGCGATCTCCTTGCCGCGGATCGAGCGGAGGTCGCGGGCGGGGATGCCCAGGATCTCCTGGCCCTTGAGCCGCACCGAGCCGCGCGTGCGCGCGTTCGGCGGCAGCAGGCCCACGAGCGCCATGGCGGTCGTCGACTTGCCGGAGCCCGACTCGCCGACGATCGCGAGCACCTCGCCCGCGCGGACCGCGAACTCGGCGCCCTTGACGGCGGGGTAGAAGGTGCCGTCGACCCAGAAGTCGACGTCGAGGCCGCTGGCCTCCAGGATGACGTCGCGCTCTGCGACGGGTGCGGCTGCCGTGTCGGTCACGGGAGCTCCTCTCCTGCGGTGTCCGGGGTGCAGATCGTGTCTGCGAGACTTGTGGGGTGGCCTACCAGCGTGCGGAGTTCCGATCGTCCTTCGGCCGAGTGATCACGGTGGTGATCGGTCTGCTCATGGCAGGAGCGGTGGTGAGCCTGCTGCTCTCCCCCGACCCCGCCGCATCGCTGTGGCTGCTGGGGTGGCCGCTGCTGGGCGCGACCGCCACCTGGGTGCTCATGTGGCGCCCGCGCGTCGTCATCGACCAGGTCGGCGTGCGGGTCGTGAACCCGCTCGCCACCTGGCAGGTGCCGTGGGGCGCGATCCGCCGCATCGACACGAAGTGGGCGCTCGAGCTGCGCACCGACCGCGGCACCGTCACGGCCTTCGCCGCTCCGGCGCCGAGCCGCTACGGCGTCGCGCGCATCACCCGCGACGACATCCGCCTCGCGCGCGAGTCGAGCCTGGTCGGCGGCGGCATCCGCCCCGGCGACTCGATCCACAGCGTGTCGGGCGCGGCCGCCCACGTCACGCGCTCCCACTGGGAGGAGCTGCGCGACGAGGGCCGCCTCGACGACGCGGCGACGGCGACGCGCACCTGGCACTGGCCGTCGATCGCGCTCGTCGCCGTGCCCGCGGCGCTCGCCGCCGCGGGACTGCTGATCCGCTAGCAGCAACGTCAGCTCCGGTCGGCCTGGGGGCCGTCGCCCGCCGCGTCGCCCGCGGTGCGGGGACCGCGAGCGTCGGGGCCGGGCGCCTGGCCGGGGTCGACGTCGGCGCGCGCGGGGTCGTCGGCCTCGTGGCCGCGGAGCACCGCGGCGTCCGCAGCGACCGCGTTGCCCGCGGCGGCCTTCGCCATCGCGCGCTCCGAGGGCATCCGCTTCTGGCGCGGGTCGAACGCGTCGCGCAGGCCGTCGCCGATGAAGTTGATGCACAGGGCGATCGTGATGATGAACAGGCCGGGCCACCAGAAGAGCCACGGACGCGTCTGGAACGCCTCCTGGTTCTGGCTGATGATGAGGCCGAGCGAGGTGTCGGGCGCCTGCACGCCGTAGCCGAGGTACGACAGCGCCGTCTCGGCGAGGATCGCGCCGGCCATGAGCAGCGTCGTGTTGACGATGATGACGCCCATGGCGTTCGGCAGGATGTGCTTGAAGATGATCCGGCCGTTCGAGGCCCCGGCGACGCGCGCGGCGTCGACGAACTCGCGCTCGCGGAGCGAGAGGAACTCGCCGCGCACGAGACGGGCGAGGCCCGTCCACGAGAAGAGGCCGAGCACGAGCGCCAGGATGAACGCGCCGAGCTTGCCGAAGGTCGAGCCGATGACCGCACCGATCACGATGAACGGGATCGTGATGATGATGTCGGTGAAGCGCATCAGGATCGCGTCGGTGATGCCGCGGAAGAACCCGGCGAGCGAGCCGATGACGATGCCGATCGTGCCGCCGATGAGGCCCACGAGCACCATGATCATCAGCGACTGCTGCGTGCCGCGCATGACGACCGCGAACAGGTCCTTGCCGATGGTGTCCTGCCCGAAGGGGTGCTGGAGCGAGGGCGTGCCGCCGTTGACGGGCGCGGGGTTCTCGAACCAGGTGTACGGCCACCAGCCGGGGATCCGCACGGGGCCGGCGGAGATGCCGACCGACGTGAAGGCGAGGATGACGATGAGCGCGAGCACGACCATCGACACGACCGCGCCCAGGTGGCGGAAGAACCGCTTCCGGACGATCTGGCCCTGGCTGAGGCCCTCGATCTCCTTGAGCTCGAGGTTGGCCTCGGCGTCGGTGACGTGCGGCTCGTTGGTCTGCGGGATGTTCGTGGTCATCAGCTCACCCGGATCCGGGGGTCGAGGGCCGCATAGGCGATGTCGGCCAGCAGGTTGAACAGGAGCGCGAGCGCGCCGGTGACGAGGAAGAACGCCATCACGGGGTTCGGGTCGACCCGGTCGAGGCCGTTCTGGAACATCGAGCCCATGCCGGTCCACGCGAACACGCGCTCGGTGATGACGGCGCCGCCGATGATGCCCGCGATGTCGAACGCGACGATCGTCGTGATCGGGATGAGCGCGTTGCGGAAGGCGTGGCGGACGACGACCGTGCGCTCCGTCAGGCCCTTCGCGCGCGCCGTGCGGATGTAGTCCTGGTTCATGACCTCGAGCAGGCTCGCGCGGGTGTAGCGCGTGTAGCCGGCGAAGGAGATGACGCAGAGCGCGATCGAGGGCAGCAGCAGGTGCGTGAACGAGTCGACGCCCTGCACGAAGAACGACGAGTCGGCGAACCCGGGGTTGCCCGCGCCGATCGTGGCGATCGGCCGGCCGCGGATGAAGCCCGACTGCGAGTAGGCCTGCCACAGCTGCATGTGCCGGTCGACGACCATGATGGCCCCGACGAGGAACGCGACCCAGCCGCCGACCTTGCGGTTCGTGGCCTTGTTGTCGCCGCCGAAGAGGTGGCCGATGCCGACGCCGACGAGCACCGTGACGATCGCGAGCGCCGCCATGAGCCAGAACGTCATGCCGACGACCGACGGGTTGAACAGGTAGTAGTTCACCGGGTAGTACAGCGCGAGGCCGAGGCCCGCGACGCCGAGCGCGATCCAGAGGGAGCGCTTGCGCTTGAAGCCCGCGAGGATCGCGACGACGATGAGCGCGATCGCGACGAAGAAGACGCCGATCGCGACGATCGTGAAGTCGAGCCCGAACAGGATGAAGCGCGGGTTGAGGAACCAGCCGGTCGCGCTCATGTACCACAGCAGCAGGCCCGCGGCGACGGTGCCGAGGACGAACGTGATGGCCTTCCTGCGCACGTCGCCGCCGAGCACCGACATCCAGAAGAGGCCGGAGACGAGCGCGACGAGGGCGATGACCCACCAGTGGATCTGACCGCCTGTCTGGAGCCAGTCGTTCGCGCCGATGGCGAGGAACTGCTTGAGCAGCACCGCGAACCAGAAGATCGGCAGCGAGAAGAAGAGGAACGACACGAGCGTGATGCTGTAGTCGTACGCCGAGTACTGGCGCAGCGCGGTCGTGATGCCGATCGTGATGCCGAGGATGATCGCGATGACGGTCGCGACGGTCACGAGGCGGAGCGTCTGGTCCATCGAGTTGAGCAGCACGTTCAGCACGGGCTGCTGCTGCACCGTCATGCCGAAGTCGCACTGGCCGATGAAGCAGCCGCCGATGCCGCTGAGCCAGATGAAGTAGCGCAGCGGAGGGGGCACGTCGAGGTTCAGGAGGCGGATGCGCGCCTCGATGAGCTGCTGGGTCTGCGGGGTCTGCACGCCGCGCAGGTCCTCGAGCGGGTCGCCCGAGAGGGCAACCATGTTGTACATGAGGAAGGTCGCTGCGAGCAGGATCAGCACCGCTGCGATCAGGCGCCTGACGATGAATGTCGCCACCGGTTCGCCTCCTTGGGTCCGGTCGGTGGGGGGAAGCACGCGAGCCGCTGATCGAGCGGCCTGTGCCTGTTCATGCGAGGGGCGCCGAGCCAGGCGGCTCGGCGCCCCTCTGCCTGAAACCAGATCACCCTAGCAGGGCGTCAGGCTCCGGGCGGTGGTGGGGATCAGCCCTCGGTGACGTTCGTCTCCGTCGGCTCCCAGTCCCACACGTTCCAGAAGATCGTGGGGGCCAGCGGCGACGACTCGATGTTCGTGATGCGGTCGCTGAAGGCCGTGACCTCGGGGAACTGGAAGATGGTCAGGCCGAACGCGTCCTCGACGAGGATGCGGTCGATCTCCATGAGGAGCTCCATCTGGCGGTCGGTGTCGACCGTCGTGTTGAGCTCGGCGACGACCGCGTCCATCTCCTCGTTGGAGTAGTAGGACAGGTTGTTGATGCCGCCGGTCTCGAAGTTCGGGCCGACCGAGGCGACGCCGAGCGACGTCGACTGCCAGCCGAACAGCGAGGCGTCGTACACGCCGGGAGCGCCGAGGAGGCCGCCCCACTCGGGCGACGAGCAGTCCGTCACCGACCAGCCGGCCTGCGCGGCCGACTCGCGGATGAGCTCGAACTCCTGCACGCGGCGGGGGTTCGTCGAGGCGAAGAGGAGGCAGACCTCAGCGCCCTCCTCGATGCCCGCCTGCTCGCGCAGCGCGGTGGCCTGCTCGATGTCGACCTCGCCGTACATCTCGTTGATGCCCGAGGTCTCCACCGACTCGTCGTAGCCCTCGGCGCCGGGGACGAAGACGGCCGAGTTGCGGACCGTGGCCTCCGGGTTCAGCGGGACGATGAGGCGGTCGACGATCTCCTGGCGGGGCACCGTCATGAGGAACGACTGGCGAGCCTCGAGCGTCTCGAAGACGCCCGGGTTCTTCGACTGGTCGAACTGCAGGTCGATGTGCTCGTAGGTCGCGCCCTCGCCGTACTGGACGGTGATGCCGTCGGTGCCGTCGAGCGCGGCGCGCACGTCGGCGGTCGCCTGCGGCTGGATGATGTCGACGTCGCCGTTCTGGAGCGCCGTCACGGCCGCCATGGCGTCCGTGATGAAGCGGACCGTGATGGTCTCGACCTGCGGCTGGTGGTCGCCGACGTAGTTCTCGTTGGCGCTCAGCGTGATGTACTGGTCGGCCACGAAGTCCGTGATCATGTACGGGCCGTTGGCCGTGAGGACCGACGTGTCGGTCGGCATCTCGGTGAAGTTGAAGCCCGTGTTCCAGTACGCCGCCAGCTGGCCGATGACCTCGAGGTCCTCGTTCTGGATGGCGTCGATGACGGCCTGCTTGGCCTCCATCGGGTCCTCGATGCCGAGGGCGTTCATGGCGATGACGTGCGCCGGGAGGCCGGCGCCGGTCATGGCGAGCTCCCAGTCGACGTAGAAGTCGGTGTACGTCATGAGGAGGCCGCGGCCGTCCTCGTTGATCTCCGGCGTGTCCTGGACGAGGCCGAGGCCCGACGTGGGCGTGGCGCCCGAGTCGAAGAAGACCGTGCCCTCGGGGAAGTCGGTGGTGAACTCACCGGTCTCCGGGTCCTGGAACTCGGCCGGGTCGAAGTCGGCCGTGTTGAACGCGCCCGACAGCGCCGCCCAGTTGAGGAGCATGTCCGCGGCGTCGACCGGGACCTCGTCGCTCCACTGGTTGCCGTCGGTGATCGTGTACTGGACCTGCAGCGGGTCCTCGGACACGAGCTCGTACGTGCCGAAGGTGGTGTCCTGCTGGAGCTCGGGGGTGTTGTCGTAGAACGAGAACCCCGAGTAGGTCATGTAGTTGATGTTGTTGTTCGCGGTGGCGTTGCCGAACGACGTGTTGCCGTTGGCCGAGTAGAACGGCTGGTTCCACGCCGCCGTGATCGACGAGCCCTCGACGATGTCCGCACCAGGCGCCGTGGTCGGCGCGCAAGCGGACAGGACGAGAGCGCTCGTCGCGAGCAGCACGCCGCCCGCAGCGAATCGCTTGATCCTCAATGTTCCTCCTGTGCAAGGTGAGCGCACGGCCCATCGGCCGCAGTGCTCCGGATGAGTGCCACGGTAGTGGCGGGTCGCGGCTGACACGGGCCAGGCAACCAGATCGTTACCAAGTCGGTGCCGAACCGTGATCGGGTGCGCCGAGGTGCCCGGCCGCGCAATGGATCGCCGTTCCGAGCCCCATCGCCCGCGCATGGCCCGCAGCCGTAGGATGCGCCCGTGACCGATCGCGAGGCGCTCCGCTCCCCCGTGGTTCCCGCGCGTCCGGCCCCCGTCGCCGCGCGCCGGCTCTGGTGGGAGCTCGGGATCGTGCTGCTGCTCTCGCTCGGCGCGAGCGCCCTGTGGTCGGTGCTGTCGTTCGTCGACTACTCCACGCGCGAGACGCCCATCGGCGAGCAGACGGTGGCGCTCAACCCCA
Source organism: Agrococcus sp. SL85 (assembly GCF_026625845.1). Taxonomy (NCBI): domain Bacteria; kingdom Bacillati; phylum Actinomycetota; class Actinomycetes; order Micrococcales; family Microbacteriaceae; genus Agrococcus; species Agrococcus sp. SL85. The sequence continues at coordinate 1,790,115 of NZ_CP113066.1, read as the reverse complement.
CCCGCTCCGACCGCTCGTGGCTCGACCTCGCGTACCAGCTCACGGGCATCGCGCTCGACCTCGTGCCCGTGGCGCTCGTGTGCTGGCTGCTGTGGCGCGCGCGCCGACCGCACCTCGGGGCGCTCGGCATCGACGGCGCGCGGCCGCTGCGCGACGCGGGCTGGGGCACGGCGCTGGTGCTCGTGATCGGCGTGCCCGGCCTCGCCCTGTACTTCGCCGGCCGCGCGATGGGGCTCACCGTCGCGGTCGTGCCCTCGCCGCTCGACGCGCACTGGTTCACGGTGCCCGTGCTGCTGCTCTCGGCCCTCCGCGCCGGCCTCACCGAGGAGGTCATCGTGGTCGGCTACCTCTTCGAGCGGCTGCGGCGGCTCGGCTGGGGACCGTGGGCGATCCTGCTCTCGACCGCGGCGCTCCGCGGCGTCTACCACCTGTACCAGGGCGTGCCCGCGCTCGTCGGGAACTTCGCGATGGGGCTGCTCTTCGGCTGGCTCTACCAGCGCACGGGACGCCTCGTGCCGCTCATCGTCGCGCACACCCTCATCGACGTCGCCGTGTTCGTCGGCTACCCGTGGGCCTACGCGACCTTCCCGGGGCTCTTCGGCGCCTGACGCCCGCCGTCGCCGCCACAGCGGAGCCCCGCGGCTACGGCGTCGCCTGCGGCTCGAGCCCCCACTCCCAGGCGTTCCACGTCAGCGGCGCCGGCCCCGGCCGGGGCGCGACGTTCTGCAGGCCCGGCGCGCTCACGGTGAGCTGCGGCTGCTCCGCGATCGGCAGCAGCGCGGCGTCGTCGACGAGCGTCGCCTCGACCTCCAGCAGCGTGGTCTCGAGCGCCTCCTGGTCGGCGGTCGCGAGCGCCTCGTCGAGGAGGCCCTCGCGCTCGCCGCTGCGCAGCGCGGTGACGCCCCCGTCGCGCCAGCGCGAGGCGATCGCCTCGACGTCGCCCGGGACCGCTGCGGCGCGCAGCACCGCGTGCCAGCCGTCGCCCGCGAGCGCGGCGGCGAGGTCGTCGGCCCCGCAGTCGGCCACCGACCAGCCGGCGGCGGCGGCCTGCGCCGCGAGCGCCGGGAGGGCGGCGGCGGCGAACGCGTCGCCGCGGTCGTAGGCGACGCAGACCCTCGTGCCCGCGGGCACCGCGGCCGCGTCGCGGAGGGCCGCCGCCTCCTCCTCGTCGGTGCGCGGGAAGGCCTCGGCGAAGCCGGCGTCCTCGAGCGCGTACTCGGCGAGGCGCGTGCCGCCGCGGAAGAGGATCGAGTCGACGAGCTGCGCCTCGTCGGCGCGGTCGCCGAGGGCCGCCTGCACGAGCGCCTGCCGGTCGACGGCTCGGAGGAACGCGCGCCGCGCGTCGGCGGATGGGAAGGGGGCGCGGTCGGTGCGCAGCGCGAGCTCCCAGCGCACCCCGGAGCCGGCGGTCGAGAGCGTCGCGCCGTCGCGGTCGAGGTCGCGCACCGCGTCGGCGTCGCCGTCGGAGGGGCGCACCGTCGCCGCCTGCAGGCTCGCCGCCGACGAGGCCGGCGAGCGCCGCCGCGTCGTCGGGGACCGCGTCGAGCGCGATCCGCTCGATCTCGGCGCCCTGCTCGCCGACGTAGGAGGCGTTCGCGACGAGCTCGACCCTGCCGTCGCGGATGCCGTCGACGCGGTAGCCCGCGCTCGAGAGCAGCGCGTCGGCGGGGAGGTCGGCCGCGCTCACGGCGAAGCCCGTGCTCCACGCCTCGGCGAGCGGCGCGAGCGCGAGCGGGTCGGCGCGATCGATGGCGTCGAGCACGCGCTGCTTCGCCTCCATCGGGTCGGCGATGCCCAGCACGCGCTGGCCGAGCACGTGCGCCGGCACGGCGACGTCGAGGAGCGTCTGCCAGTCGGGCACGGGCTGCGTGAGCGGCACGTCGATCGAGCGGGCGAAGTCGTCGCGCTCCGGCGGCTCGATCGCGTGGCGGAGGCCGCCGGGGTCGGCCGCGTCGAACCACACCGCGTCGCCCGGGAGGTCGAGCGCGCCGTCCTCGGCGCGGAGCGCGGGGAGGTCGAGGCCCTGGGTCGAGAGCGCGTTCGAGCCCGCCGCCCAGGCGAGCATGAGGTCGGCCGCGTCGACCGGCACGCCGTCGGACCAGCGGATGCCGTCGGCGAGGTCGAAGCGCACCGTGAAGGGATCGTCCTGCAGCACCGTCGCGACGCCGAAGGAGGGGTCGAGCCGCAGCTCGCCCGTCTGGTCGACGACGCCGAAGGACCCGCGGGTCATCGCGGCGACGTCGAGGTTCGCCGCGGTGCGCCCCGGCGTCGAGGCGGCGTTCGTGCTCGTGAGCTCGCCCGCCCAGGCGACCGCGGCCTCCGTGCCGGGCCGCACGCGCGAGGGCGCATCGGCCGAGCACGCGGCCAGCAGGCTCGCCGCGACCACCGCGGCCAGGGCGGCGGCGGCGCGGCGTGCCCGCAGGCGCATCAGGCGAAGGCCTCGGGCGGCGGGCAGCTGCAGACGAGGTTGCGGTCGCCGCGCGCCTGGTCGATGCGCGACACCGGCGGCCAGTACTTGGCCCGCTCGACGCCCGGCACCGGGAAGACGGCCTGCTCGCGCGTGTAGGTGCGGTCCCACTCGCCGTGCACGATCGAGCCCGCGGTGTGGGGGGCGCGGCGCAGCGCGCTCTGCTCGAGCGGGACCTCGCCGCGGCCGATCGCGTCGGCCTCGGCCTTGATCGCGATCATCGCCTCGACGAAGCGGTCGAGCTCCGCGAGGTCCTCGGACTCCGTCGGCTCGACCATGAGCGTGCCCGCGACGGGGAACGACATCGTCGGCGCGTGGAAGCCGTAGTCGACGAGGCGCTTCGCGACGTCGTCGTTCGTGACGCCCGTCGCCTCCTTCAGGGGGCGGAGGTCGAGGATGCACTCGTGCGCCACGAGCCCGTGGTCGCCCGTGTAGAGCACCGGGAAGTGCTCGCGCAGGCGCGCCGCGACGTAGTTGGCCGCGAGCACGGCCGAGGCCGTCGCCCGGGTGAGGCCGTCCATGCCCATCATGCGCACGTAGGCCCACGAGATCGGCAGGATCGAGGCGGAGCCCCAGGGCGCCGCCGAGACCGGGTTGGCGCCGACGAGCACGCCGTCGACCTCCTGGGCCTCCTCGCGCGGGTCGCGCGGCAGGAACGGCGCGAGGTGCGCCTTCGCCGCCACCGGGCCCACGCCCGGGCCGCCGCCGCCGTGCGGGATGCAGAAGGTCTTGTGGAGGTTGAGGTGGCTGACGTCGCCGCCGATCTCGCCGAAGGTGGCGTGGCCGAGCAGGGCGTTGAGGTTGGCGCCGTCGATGTAGACCTGGCCGCCCGCCTCGTGCACGAGCTCGCACACGCGGCGGACGTCCGCCTCGTACACGCCGTGCGTCGACGGGTAGGTGATCATGAGCGCCGCGAGCGAGCCGGCGTTCGCCGCGATCTTCGCCTCGAGGTCGGCGAGGTCGACGTCGCCCGTCGCGCTCGTCGCGACGACGACGACGCGCATGCCCGCGAGCACGGCCGAGGCCGCGTTCGTGCCGTGCGCCGAGGCGGGGATGAGCACGACCTCACGGTGGTCGTCGCCGCGCGAGCGGTGCCAGCCGCGGATGGCCATGAGGCCCGCGAGCTCGCCCTGCGCGCCCGAGTTCGGCTGCAGCGAGACGGTGTCGTAGCCCGTGATCGCGGCGAGCCACGAGCCCAGCTGGTCGACGAGCTCGAGCGAGCCGGCGGCGTCCTCCATGGGGCCGTAGGGGTGCAGCGCCGAGAGCTCGGGCCAGGTGACGGCCTCCATCTCGGCCGCGGCGTTGAGCTTCATCGTGCAGGAGCCGAGCGGGATCATGCCGCGGTCGAGCGCGTAGTCGCGGTCGGCGAGGCGCTTCGCGTAGCGCATGAGCTGCGTCTCGGAGCGGTGGGTGCGGAACACCTCGTGCTCCATGAAGGCGCTCTCGCGCGCGAGCGCCGAGGGGATGGCGCGCTCGCCCTCGCCCGCGTCCGCCCAGCCGAGCGCGGCGAGCAGCGCGTCCGCGCCGGGCTCGACCCAGGTCTCGTCGAAGGCGACGTGCAGCAGGTCGTCGCCGACGCGGTGCACGAGCATGCCCGCCTCGCCCGCGGCCGCCTGGAGCGCGGCCGCGCGGCCGGGCACGTGCACGCGCACGGTGTCGAAGAAGGCATCGTGGACCACCTCGGCGCCCGCGGCGCGCGCGGCCGCGGCGAAGCGCGTCGCGACGCCGTGGACGCCCTCGGCGATCGCCCGGATGCCCTCCGCGCCGTGGTAGACGCCGTACATCGAGGCCATGACGGCCAGCAGCACCTGCGCGGTGCAGATGTTGCTCGTCGCCTTCTCGCGGCGGATGTGCTGCTCGCGCGTCTGCAGCGTGAGGCGGTAGGCGGGGTAGCCGTCGGCGTCGACCGAGACGCCGACGAGGCGGCCCGGCAGCTGGCGGGTGAGCGACTCGGCCACGGCCATGAAGCCCGCGTGCGGGCCGCCGAAGCCCATGGGCACGCCGAAGCGCTGCGAGGACCCGACGACGATGCGCGCGCCCTGGCTGCCGGGCGACTCGACGAGGGCGAGCGCCAGCAGGTCGGCGGCCGCGACGGGCACGCCGCCGGCCTCGGTCGCCGCGGCGAAGTGCGCCGAGGCGTCCCAGACCCGGCCCGAGGCGCCGGGCAGCTGCGCGACGAGGCCGAAGGCCTCCGGCAGCGCCTCGGGCGCGGTCTCGGCGAGCGGCAGCTCGACGAGATCGATCCCTGTGGCCTCCGCGCGGTGGCGCAGCAGCGCCTTCGACTGCGGCAGCAGGTCGGCGTCGACGACGAAGGTGGACGAGGCGGCCTTCGAGGCGCGGCGCGCGAGCAGCATCGCCTCGACGACCGCGGTCCCCTCGTCGAGCATCGACGCGTTCGCGATGTCGAGGCCCGCGAGGTCGGCGACCATGGTCTGGTAGTTGATGAGCGCCTCGAGGCGCCCCTGGCTGATCTCCGGCTGGTACGGCGTGTACGCCGTGTACCAGGACGGGTTCTCGAGGATGAGGCGCTTGATCGGGGGCGGCGTGATCGTGCCGTGGTAGCCGAGGCCGATCGCGCTGCGCCGCACGGTGTTGCGCGCGGCGAGCGCGCGCAGCTCGGCGAGCGCCCCCGTCTCCGAGGCGGCCTCGCCGATCGCGGCGCCCGCCGTGCGGATCCCCTGGGGCACCGCGGCGTCCATCATCGCGTCGAGCGAGTCGAAGCCGACGGCCTCGAGCATGACGGCCTCCGCCGCCGCATCGATGCCGATGTGGCGGTCCGCGAAGGGCAGCATCAGGCCGTGAGCCCGCGGTAGTCGCCCTCGTCGAGGAGCTCGGGCTCCTCGGTGAAGCGCACCTTGACGAGCCAGCCCTCGCCCTCGGGGGCGGAGTTGACGAGCGTGGGGTCGCCCGCGACCTCGTCGTTCACCTCGACGACCTCGCCTGCGGCCGGCGCGAGGAGCTCGCCCACCGACTTCGTCGACTCGATCTCGCCGATCGCCTCGCCGGAGGCGAACGAGCGGCCGACGCCGGGCAGGTCGACGTAGACGACGTCGCCGAGCTGCGCCTGCGCGTAGTCGGTGATGCCGATGATGTGGACGTCGCCCTCGGGGCGCACCCACTCGTGGTCCTGGGTGTACTTGGTCTCGCTCATGCGCGGGCCTCTCGGGTGTAGAAGGGCAGCTCGGTGACTGCGGCGGGCAGCTGCGTGCCGCGCACATCGACGGACAGGGAGTCGGAGGCGGCCGAGCCGGGCTCGACGAGCGCCATCGCGATGGGGACGCCGAGCGTGGGCGAGAGCGCCCCGCTCGTGACGGCGCCGACGACGCGGTCGCCGTCGAGCACCGGGTAGCCGGCGCGCGGGGCGCGGCGGCCCTCGGCGGTGAGCCCGACGAGCACGGGCGCGCCCTCTGCCGGACCCGCCTCGACGGCCGCGCGGCCGACGAAGCCGCCCTTCGTCCGGAGCGCCACGACGCGGCCGAGGCCCACCTGCGCGGGCAGGGTCTCGAGCGAGAGCTCGTGGCCGTAGAGCGGCATGCCCGCCTCGAGGCGCAGGGTGTCGCGCGCGGCGAGGCCGCAGAGGGTCAGGCCGTGCTCCTCGCCGGCGATCGCGATGGCACGCCAGAGGTCCTCGGCGGCGTGCGCGGCGACGTAGAGCTCGAAGCCGTCCTCGCCCGTGTAGCCCGTGCGGGCGACGAGGACGTCCTCGCCCTCGAAGACCGCCTCGAGCGCGCGGTAGTAGCGGAGGCCCTCGAGGGGCTCGGACTCGAGGCCGATCGCGCCGACGATCGCGGCCGCGGCCGGTCCCTGGACGGCGATGAGCGCCGTCTCCTCGGTCTCGTCGACGAGCGCCGCGTCGAAGCCGGCGATGCGCTCGGCGATCGCGCCGGCGGCCGCGTGCCGGTTGCCGGCGTTCGCGACGACGAGGAAGGCGGTCTCGCCCAGGCGGTAGACGATGAGGTCGTCGACGATGCCGCCGTCCTCCGCGAGGAGCAGCGTGTACTTCGCCTGGCCGAGCTCGAGGCCCGACATGCGTCCGGCGAGCGCGTGGTCGAGCGCGGCGCCCGCCTCGGCGCCGGTGACGCGCAGCTCCGCCATGTGGCTGAGGTCGAACAGGCCCGCCCGCTCGCGCACGGCCTGGTGCTCGGCGAGGTCGGAGCCGTAGCGGACGGGCATCGCCCATCCTGCGAAGTCGACGAGCTGCGCGCCCGCCGCCTCGTGCACCGCGTGCAGCGGCGTGCGCTGCAGGGCGTCTGCGCCCGTCGATGGTGCGTCTGCGGTCATGAGTCCTCCGTCGGTCTGGACTCCCCCACTGTCGCAGCCTCGCGGCGTGCTCCAGAGCGGCCTTCCCGTGCGGTTCGAGGACCTGAGAGTTTGGCGGGGAGGCTTGCTCCTTCGGTGCCCCAAGAGGGGCTCTCCCGCACGGGCTGCAGCGGCCGGCTGTGCTTCTGCGAGCGATCCTAGCGGCTCTCGTCGCCCTCGTCGCGCTCATCCACCACGAGATCCGCGCGGTACTGCCCGGCGCGGTGCGCGGCCTTCGCCATCATCTGCGTGGCCACCGGCGCGGTGACGAGCTGCAGGCCCGCGGCGAGCACGAGCATCGCCGTCGCGGCGCCGTCGCGGAGCACGAGCGCGAGCCCCGCGCACAGCAGCAGGAAGCCGAGCGTCTGCGGCTTCGAGGCCGCGTGCATGCGGTTCAGGACGTCCGGCAGGCGCACGAGGCCGATCGCCGCGGTGAGCGCGAAGCCCGCGCCCAGCAGGATGAGCGTCGCGCCCACGACGTCGAGCACGCCCTCGAGGCTCACGGCGACTCCTCCTTCGTGCTCGGCCGCTCGTCGAGGACGCCCTGGCGGCCCGCGATGAAGCGCGCGACCGAGACGGTGCCCGCGAAGGCGAGCAGCGAGAGCACGAGGATCACGGGGATCGTGTAGGCGTGGTGGTTGATCGCAGCCTCGACCGCGAGCGCGCCCGCGACCGTCGCGATGAGGACGTCGGTCGCGACCACGCGATCGCTGGGGTTCGGGCCGCGCACGATGCGCACGAGCGTCAGCACCGCGGCGGCGCTCAGCATGAGGCCCGCGATCACGAGCACGATCTCCATCAGCGGCCCTCCCCCTCGGTCGCGGCCGCGCCGCCTGCGGCGTCGGCGGATGCCGCGGCCGGCGCGCCGCGCAGGAGCGCCCGGTCCTCGGCGGTGCCGAAGGCGCGGATGACCGTCGCCTCCGTGCCCCGCACGCTCGCCCGCGCGCGCTCGATCGCCGCGTCGCTCGAGGCGTCGAAGACGTGGACGAGCAGCGCGCCGTCCTCCGCGTCGACCGCGACCGAGCCGGGGACGAGCGAGACGAGCTCGGCCGTGATCACGGTGATGAACGGCGAGTCGGTGCGCAGCGGCACGCGGATGATCGCGTTGCGCGTCGGCCGCCAGAAGGCGAGCACCTGCCCAGCCACCTGGAAGCTCGACACCAGGAGGCCCCCGAGCGTCACGAGCACGAGCCGCGCGAAGCCGATCGGATGGAAGGAGTCGAGCTCCGGCACGTCGGGCAGCGGGAAGGCGACCTGGATGAGGAGCGCGACGAGCACGCCGAAGAGGGCGGCGCCCGGCGTCAGCTCGCCCCAGAGCAGCATCCACACGACCGCGAGGCCGATGGTGGCGGTGAGCGAGACGCGGTAGCGGAGGGCGGGGCGGTTCACGGCTGCGCCTCCTCGACCGCGACGTGGTATGCGCCGTCGCGGATGTCGTGCGCGGCGCGGGCCGCGTAGTCGGTGAGCGGGCCCGCGAGCGCGGTGAGCGAGACCGTGATGCCCACGAGCGCCGAGGCGGCGACGATCCAGATGCGCGGCAGCACGCGCAGCGAGAGCCTGCGGTCCTCCGACTCGGCCCGGTCCTGCCAGAAGGCGCGCTGCCACACGCGGATGACCGCGATGAGGGTCAGGAGGCTCGTGGCGACGCCCGCGACGACCGCGAGGACCGCGAGCGGGGTGCCGGTCGCGAGCGCGCCGTCGATGAGGGCGACCTTGCCGATGAAGCCGGAGAACGGCGGGATGCCGCCGAGGTTGAGCGCGGGCACGAGGTAGAGCACCGCGAGCAGCGGCACGGCCGCGAGCCCGCCGAGGCGCGCGAGGCTCGTCGAGCCGCCGACGCGCTCGATGAGGCCCACGACGATGAACAGCGCCGTCTGGACGAGGATGTGGTGGACGATGTAGAAGATCGCGCCCGAGAGGCCCGCCTCGGTGCCGAGGGCGACGCCGAGCAGCATGTAGCCGATGTGGCTCACGAGCGTGAACGAGAGCAGTCGCTTGATCTCGCCCTGCGCGAGCGCGCCGAGGATGCCGAGCAGCATCGTGAGGATCGCGGCGACGAGCAGCAGCTCGGTGAGCGGGCTCTCGGGGAAGAGCACCGTCTGCAGGCGGATGATCGCGAAGACGCCGACCTTCGTGAGGAGGCCCGCGAAGACCGCGGTGACGCTCGCGGGCGCCGTCGGGTAGGAGTCCGGCAGCCACGCCTGCAGCGGGAACACCGCCGCCTTGATGCCGAAGACCACGAGCAGCAGCAGCTGGATCGTGAGCTGCAGTCCCGGGTCGAGCTCGGCGAGCCGCTCCGGCAGCTGCGCGAAGCTCACGGTGCCGGTGGCGCCGTAGACGATCGAGATCGCGAGCAGGAACAGCGTCGACGAGACGACGCTCACGACGACGTACGTCGATCCCGCGCGCACGCGCTCCTTCGTCGCGCCCAGCATGATGAGCACGTAGGAGGCGAAGAGCAGGATCTCGAAGCCGACGAAGAGGTTGAAGAGGTCGCCCGCGAGGAACGCGTTCGCGACGCCCGCGGTGAGCACGAGGAACGTCGGGTGGAAGACCGAGACCGGCGCGCCCTCCGCCGAGTCGGCGATGTCGCGCCGCGAGGGGAAGATGACGACGAGCGCGGTGACGATGCTCGAGACCAGCACCATGAGCGCCGAGAGCCGGTCGGCGACGAGCACGATGCCCGTGCCGTCGGGCCAGTTGCCCACCCAGAGCACGATCGGGCCGAACCGGTCCGCGGCGAGGCAGAGCACGAGCGCGAGGGCCGCGTTGATCGCGAGCGTCGATGCCGAGACGATCCGCTGCGCGCCGGGGCGGCGCGCGAGCCCGAGCGTCACGCCCGCCGCGAGGAGCGGCAGGAGCACGGGCACGGGGACGAGGTTCGCGAGGTCCATCAGCGCTCCCCCCGCCGCTCGGGCCCGCCGTCGGCGCCCTCGGCCGCGGCGTCGCCCCGGTCGGTCGCGTCGTCCTCGTCGGGCTCGTCGAGGACGAGGCGGCCGCCCGACTCCGTGTCGTCGTCGCCGCCGAGGCTCGGCTCGACGTGCGCCTCGCTCGAGAGGTCGGCCTGGGCGCGGCGGCGCACGATCGAGTCCTCGACGTCGTCGGCGACCTCGTCGTGGCCCTCGAGCTGGAACGAGCGGTAGGACATCGCGAGCAGGAAGGCGCTCGTCGCGAGCGCGATGACGATGGCCGTGAGCACCATCGCCTGCGGCAGGGGGTCGGCGATCTCGTCGCGCGGCTCGCCGACGATCGGCGCGAGCCCCGCGGGGCCCGCGGCGACGAGGAACAGCAGGTTCACGCCGTTGCCCGCGAGCATGACCCCGAGCAGGATGCGCATGAGGCTGCGCTCGAGCAGCAGGTAGACGCCGGCGGCGATGAGCGCGCCGCCCGCGATCGCGAGCACGAGGGAGGGGGTCACGGGCGCACCTCCGCTCCGGGCAGGGCGCTGTCGGATCCGTAGCGGGGCCTGGGCGCCACGTTCTGCTCCCCGTGGAGGTCGACGCCCGCGCCGAGCGAGCGGACGAAGTCGAGCATCGCGCCCACGACGATGAGCCACACGCCCACGTCGAACACGAGCGTCGTGACGAACGAGAGCTCGCCGAGCACCGGCAGCTCGACGGCCACCTTGAACGACTCCCCGATCCTGCCGCCGATGAGGATGGGCCAGACGGTGCTGAGCACCGCGAGCGCCATGCCGACGCCCAGCAGCTTGCCCGCGTCGAAGGGCACGGCCTCGACGAGCTCGTCCCTGCCGCCCGCGAGGTAGCGGACCGCGAGGGCGATGCCCGCGACGAGGCCGCCGGCGAAGCCGCCGCCGGGCAGGTAGTGCCCGACCGCGAGCAGGTAGATCGAGACCGCCATCATCACGGGGAAGAGCAGGCGCGTCATCATCTCGAGCACGGGAGAGGCGAGCGCCTCGTCGGCGAACGCGCCCCGCAGCCACGTGCGCCGGCCCGGGCCGTCGGGCGACTGGCGCAGCACCGCCGTGCCGCGCGCGGGCCGCCGCACGAAGATGAGGCTCGCGACGCCCGTCGCGGCGGCGAGCACGACCGAGAGCTCGCCGAGCGTGTCCCAGGCGCGCGTGTCGACGAGCGTGACGTTGACGATGTTCTCGCCGAAGCCGAACTCGTACGCGTAGTCGTAGAAGAGCTCGGAGATGGGCGTCGCGGTGCGCGCCTGCAGCGCCACGAGCGCCGCGATCGCCGCGAAGGCGCCCACCGCGATGCCGAGCATCGCGCGCAGCCACCGCGCCGCCCGCAGCGGGCGGTTCGTGAAGTACTTCGGCAGGCGCCGCAGCACGAGCACCAGCACGATGAGGAACACCGTCTCGGTGAGGGCCTGCGTGAGCGCGAGGTCGGGGGCGCCGTGCAGGAGGAAGAGCAGGGCGACGCCGTAGCCGACGACCCCCAGGAGCATGAAGGCGCGGAGGCGGCCGCGGGAGGTCGCGGCGAAGAACGCGGCGACGACGACGACCGCTGCCGCCACCACCTGGCCGGCCGAGTCGTAGAGGCGCAGGTCGTCGGTGAGCGACCCCGAGAGCAGCAGCGCGGAGCCGGGCAGCGCCACGAGGACCACGAGGATCGTCGCGACGTGCAGCGGGAGCGAACCGGTCTGGATGCGGCCCGTCACCTCGACCGCGAGACGGTCGAGCCCGCGCATGCCCGCGTGGTAGGCGGTCTCGAGGGGGTCCTCGCCCGGCACGGCCGAGCGGCGCGCGCCGAACGCGCGGTGCACGGCGTAGCCGACGAGCCACGCGAGCACCGAGGCGATGAGGGCGGGGGTGATGCCGTGCCAGAGCGCGAGGTAGGGCGCCTCCTCCCCCGTCGGCACCGCGCCGACGTGGGGAGCGAGCACCGCGGTGATGGGCTTGCCCGCGAAGGCGAGGCCGATCGTGAGGGCCGCGAGGACGAGCGGCGGCGCCGCGAGCATCCGGGAGCGGCGCTTGACCTTGGGCTCGCCCCGCCCGAAGAACGTGCCGACGACGAGGCGGAGCGAGTACGCGACCGTGAGCGCCGAGCCCGCGGCGATGCCGAGGAAGGCGACCCAGCCGAGGCCGCCGAGCTCGGCCATGTCGTGGAGCGCCGCGTCGAGCGCGGCCTCCTTGCCGAGGAAGCCGAGGAGCGGCGGGATGCCGGCCATCGACGCGGCCGAGACGATCGCGACGCCCGCGACCACGGGCATGCGGCGGGCGAGCCCGCCGAGCTCGCGCAGGTCGCGCGTGCCCGTCGAGCGGTCGACGATGCCGATCACCATGAACAGGGCTGCCTTGAAGACCGCGTGCGCGGCGAGGAGCGTGAGCCCCGCCTGCATCGCCGAGGGCGTGCCGATGCCGATCGTCGTGATGAGCAGGCCGAGCTGGCTGACCGTGCCGTGCGCGAGCAGCACCTTGATGTCGAGCTGCCGCATGGCGCGCACCGCGCCGAGCAGCATCGTGACGATGCCGAGCGACACGAGCGTCCAGCGCCACCAGGGCAGGTCGACGAACGCGGGCGTGAGGGCGGCGACGAGGAACACGCCGGCTTTCACCATCGCGGCGGCGTGCAGGAAGGCCGAGACGGGCGTCGGCGCGGCCATGGCGCCCGGCAGCCAGTACTGGAACGGCACGATCGCCGACTTCGAGAGCGCCCCCACGAGCACGAGCGCCACGGCCCATGCCGCGGCCGCGCCGCGCGGCGGGTCGGCGAGGGTCGCGGCGAGCGAGAACGTGCCGGTCTGGGCCTCGAGCAGCATGATGCCCGTGAGCATCGAGAGCCCGCCGAGCGTCGTCACGACGAGCGCGGTCTGCGCGGCCCGGCGGTTGCTCGCCGAGCGGTGGTTGAGGCCGACGAGGAGGTAGGAGAAGACGGTCGTGAGCTCCCAGCCGACCGCGAGCACGATCAGGTCGTCCGAGAGCACGAGCAGCAGCATCGAGGCCGCGAAGGCCGTGAGCAGGCCGACCGTGCGCGCGGCGAGCGACTTCGTCGAGAAGTACCACGCGCAGTAGACGAAGATGAGGCCGCCGACGCCCAGCACGACCATCGCGAGCAGCCACTGCAGGGCGCCGAGCCGCAGGTCGATCGCGATGCCGAGCGCCGGCATCCACTCCACGCGCTCCTGCAGCACGCCGCCCGCGGCGACGAGCGGCGCCTGGGCGCCGAACCAGCCCGCGGCGGCGAGGCTCGCGGCGGCCGGCAGCAGGAAGACGAAGCGGCCCATCCGGCCGCTGAGCGCGCTCGCGACGACCGCCAGGGCGGCGAGGGTCGTCACGGTGAGCAGCACGTCGGCAGTCCCTCTCGAGCGGGCGGGCGGGGCTCCCCCCATCCTATCGGTCGGGTGGATGCAGCCTGGACGTCGGCGGTGACCCCTAGCGTGGTCGCATGCGCCTCCTGCACACCTCCGACTGGCACGTCGGCCGCACGTTCCACGGGGCGGACACGCTCGACGCGCTCGTCGCGACGCTCGCGGAGGTGGCCGCCGCCGTTCGCCGCGAGCGCATCGACGCCGTGCTCGTCGCGGGCGACGTCTACGACTCGGCGATGCCCGCGGGCCGCCACGTCGCCGCGCTCTCCGCGGCGCTCGCCGCGATCCGCGACGCGGGGGCTCGCATCGTGCTCTCGAGCGGCAACCACGACTCCCCCGCGCGCCTCGGCGCGAACGCGGCGTTCGCGGCCGCGGGCGGCCTGCACCTCTCGACCGACGCGCTCGATCCGGCGTCGTGGCGCACGACGCTCGACGACGAGCACGGCCCGGTGCAGGTGCTCGCGATCCCCTACCTCGAGCCGCTCGCGCTGCGCGCCGCGCTGCCGGAGGCGGGCATCGCGACGCAGGCCGACGCGATGCGCTGGGCGATGGACGCCGTGCGGGCGCTGCTCGCCGAGGCGCCCGGCCGCTCGGTCGTGCTCGCGCACTGCTTCGCCGCGGGCGTCGCGATCGCCGACGACGCACCCCGCGACATCACCGCCGGCGGGCTCGACGTCGTGCCGACGGCCGCCTTCGACGGCATCGACTACGCGGCGCTCGGCCACCTGCACTCCCGGCAGGTGCTCGCCGAGCACGTGCGCTACTCCGGGGCGCCGCTGCACTGGTCGTTCAAGGAGCGCACGCCCGAGCGCGGCGCGTGGCTCGTCGACCTCGGCGCCGAGGGGCTCGAGGCCGTGACGTGGCTCGAGCTGCCGGTGCCGCGGCGGCTCACCGAGGTCGAGGGCGAGCTCGAGGCCCTGCTCGGCGACGCCCGGCTCGACGGCACCGAGGGCGACTGGGTGCGCGCGACGCTCACCGACCGCCTGCGGCCCATCGACGCGATGCGGCGCCTGCAGTCGCGCTGGCCGCACTGCGCCGAGGTCGTGTGGCGCGCGCCGGAGCACGAGCGCTCGGGCGAGACGTACGGCAGCCTCGTGGCGCAGCCGACCGACGCCGAGCTCGTGGGCGCCTTCCTCGGGCACGTGCGCGCGGGCGTCGGCGCGAGCGAGGCGGAGCTCGCGCTCGTGGCGGATGCGCTCGCGCGCGTCGACGCCGAGGAGCGCGACCGATGAGGAGGATGGCCGTGCAGACGAGGACGGCGCTGCAGAGGAGGACGGCGCTGTGAGGCTGCTGCGGCTCGCCGCCGAGGGCTTCGGGCCCTACCGCGAGCGGTTCGAGATCGACTTCGCCGCGTTCGAGGGCGACGGCGTCTACCTGATCGCGGGGCCCACGGGCGCGGGCAAGTCGTCGATCCTCGACGCGATCGTCTTCGCCCTCTACGGCTCGGTGCCGCGGTACGAGCGCGAGCAGCGCGTGCGCTCCGACCTCGCGGGGCCCGAGGACCCCACCTCGGTCGAGCTCGACGTCGCGATCGGCGACCGCGTGCTGCGGGTGCGGCGCTCGCCCGACTACGAGCGGCCGAAGTCGCGCGGCTCCGGCACGACGACGCAGAAGGCGACGGCGACGCTGCTGGAGCGCGAGGGCGACGGCTGGGCGACCGTCGCGACCTCGACCCGCGAGGTCGGCGCCGAGGTGCATCGCCTCGTGGGCCTCTCGAAGGACGAGTTCCTGCAGGTGATCCTGCTGGCGCAGGGCCGCTTCGCGCGCTTCCTGCACGCCACGAGCCAGGACCGCAAGGCGCTGCTGCGGCGGCTGTTCGGCACCCACCGCTTCGACCGGCTGCGGGCGATGCTCGTCGAGGACGCCCAGCAGGCGGGCGCCGCGATCGAGGAGGGCAGCCGCGAGCGGGCGACCCACCTCGCGCGGGTGGCCGAGGAGCCTGGCCGCGCTCCAGGAGCCGGGCCCGGGGGCCACGGAGGCGGTGCCCGACGCGGGCGCGTGGCTCGACGCGGCACTGGAGGCGATCGCCGCGGCGTCCGCAGCCGCGACCACCCGCGCAGCCGAGGCCGCGGCCCGGCGCGCGGAGGCCGATGCGGCGCTCGACGCCGGGCGTGCGCTGCGCGACCGCCGTGCGCGCCGCGCGGCGGCGGAGGCCGAGCGGGCAGCGCTCGCGGAGGCCGAGCCGCAGGTCGCCGAGCGCCGCGAGGCGCTCCGCGCGGCGGACGAGGCCGCCGAGGCCTCGGCGGCGATCGCCCGCGCGGACGCCGCCGCTGCGGCGCTCGCGCGCGCCGGGGCCGCTCGGGACGTCGCGGGCGCGGCCGCGGGCGCGCCGGGCGACGACGCTGCCGAGCGGCACGCGGTCGCCGTCGACCTCGCCGCACGGCTGGCCGGCCTCGTGGAGCGTGAGGCCGCGCTCCCCCGGCTCGAGCGCGCCGCGACCGCCGCGGCCGATGCCGCCGCGCGAGCCGCCGAGCACCTGCGCGAGGAGGAGGCCCGGCGCGAGGCGCTGCCCGCCGAGCGCGACGCCGCCCTCGCCCTGCGCGCCCGGCGCGCCGCCGAGGCCGCCGACCTCGCACCCGCTGAGGCCGCCGTCGCCGAGGCCCGCGGGCGCCGCGATGCCCGGGCCCTCGCCGACCGACTGGCCGGCGAGGTGCGCGATGCGGCCGCTGCGGTCGCGACCGCCCTCGAGGACGAGGCGCGCGACGCCGCGGCGCTCCGCGACCTCCAGGCGCGTCGCGTCGCGGGCGCCGCGGGCGAGCCTCGCGGCCGCGCTCGTCGCCGGCGAGCCCTGCGCGGTCTGCGGCTCCAGGGAGCACCCGAGCCCCGCCTCCTCGGCCGAGGCCATCACCGCCGAGCAGGTCGACGCGGCGATGGCCGCGGCCGACGCGGCCCGCGAGGCCCACCGCGCCGCCTCCGGCGCGCTCGGCGAGCGCGAGCGCGAGCTCGCCGCCGCCGAGGGCCGCGCGGGCGACGGCGACGCCGCAGCGGTCGCGGCGCTCGTCGAGGCCGCCGAGGCCCGGGTCGCCGCGGCGCGCGCCGCCACCGACGCCGAGCGGGCGGCGGCGGCCGAGGTCGCCGCGCTCGACGCGCGGCTCGAGGGCGCCGCCGCGCGCGTCGCCGCGGCCGCCGAGGCCCGTGACGCCGCGGTCGCCGAGTCCGTGCGCGCCCGCACCGAGGCCGACGCCGCGCAGGCGGAGGTCGCGCGCGAGCGCGCGGACGCGGCCTCCGTCGCCGAGCGCGCGGCCGCCGTGCGCGCCGAGCGCGACGCACTCGCGGCGTGGCTCGACGCCCTCGCCGCGCTCGAGCGCGCCCGCGCCGAGCACGACGAGGCGGCAGCCGCCCTCGCGGCCGCGACCGAGGCCTCCGGCTTCCCGGACGAGGCGGCCCTCCGCGCCGCCGCGCTCCCCCGCGCCGAGCGCGACGCGCTGCGCGCAGGGCTCGAGGCCCATGCCGCTGCGTTCGAGCGCGTCGCGGCGCTGCTCGCCCAGCCCGAGCCTGCAGGCGCTCGCCGACGAGCCCGACGTCGAGGCGCTCGGCGCCGCCGTCGCGGAGGCTCGCGCGGCCGACGAGGCCGCGGCCGGCGAGGCGGCCGTCGCCGCTCGCGGCCGGGCGGCCGCGGAGGCCGCCGCAGCCCGGGCGAGGGCCGTTGAGGCCGAGCTCGCCGAGGCCGGCCGCGCGGCCGAGGCGCTGCGCGTGCTCGCCGCGAGCCTCGACGGCAAGGAGCCCAACACGCTCCGCATGGACGTCGAGACCTTCGTGCTCGCCGCGCGGCTCGAGGCGATCGTCGAGGCCGCGAACGCGCGCCTCGGCACGATGACGGGCGGGCGCTTCTCGCTCGTGCACGACGACGCGATCGCCTACCGGAAGGCCGCCTCCGGCCTGGGGCTGCAGGTGCTCGACGCCCACACGGGCCTCCCGCGCCCCACCGACTCGCTCTCGGGCGGCGAGTCGTTCCTCGCCTCCCTCGCGCTCGCCCTCGGGCTCGCGGACGTCGTGCAGGCGGCCGCGGGCGGGATCGCGATCGAGACGCTCTTCGTCGACGAGGGATTCGGCGCGCTCGACGGCGAGACCCTCGAGGCGGCGCTCACGGCGCTCGACGCGCTCCGGGCCGGCGGGCGCAGCGTCGGCGTCATCAGCCACGTGCAGCAGATGCAGGAGCGCATCCCCTGGCGCATCCGCGTCGTGCCGGTGCCGGGCGGCGGCAGCCGCGTGGAGGTCGCGGGGCGCTGAGCGGCGACCGGCCGGGACGCGATCGGGTGGCCCGGCCGACGCCCGGCGCGCGTCGCTAGGCTCCGCGCATGCCCGACCTCGACGATCGCCCGCAGCACGGCCGCCGCATCGACATCGGGTCGCTCGAGGCCTTCGACCGGCTCGCGGCGCCCGCGATCCGATCGGGCGGCAGGATGTCGGGCTGGCGCATCCAGGACGTCGACCTGCGCGAGCGCGGGCCCGAGCTCGAGCGCCTCGACGGGCAGGGCGCGCTGCTGCTGGGCACCGACCTGCCGCCCGGCGCGAAGCAGCGGCTCGTCGCGCAGGGCGCGCTCGTGTTCGACGACGTGCCCGACGTGCCCTTCAACGCCTACCGCTCCGCCCTCTACGCGCCCGACGACCTCGTCGAGGGGCTCGAGCAGGGCTACGACCACAGCTTCGACGCGCGCGTCTACGCGTGGTCGCGCACCCGCCACCACGACATCGCGCACACGCTCGCCGCCGCCCTCCACGACCACTCGATCGACGATGCGCTCGCCGAGTGGGTGCAGGGCCGCACGATCGTCGGCGTCATGGGCGGGCACGGCCTCACCCGCGACTCCGAGGCCTACCGCGCGGCCGCGCACCTCGGCCACGCGCTCGCCCGCGCGGGGCGCGTCGTCGCGACCGGCGGCGGGCCGGGCGCGATGGAGGCCGCGAACCTCGGTGCGCGGGCGGTCGGGCTCGACCTGGCCGACCTCGACGCCGCGATCCACGAGCCTCGCCGCGGTGCCGAGCCTTCCGCGGCGCGATCCCGGCGTGGATCGCCTCCGCCCGCTCGGTCGCGGCGCGCGTCGGCGACGGCGTCTCCCTCGGCGTGCCCACGTGGCACTACGGCCACGAGCCGCCCAACGCGTTCGCGACGGCGATCGCGAAGTACTTCCAGAACTCTGTCCGCGAGGACATCCTGCTGCGCGTCGCGAACGGCGGCGTCGTGGTCATGCCGGGCGCCGGCGGCACGGTGCAGGAGATCTTCCAGGACGCGTGCGAGAACTCCTACGCCGCCGAGGGCGCGTGGGCGCCGCTCGTGCTCCTGGGCGAGCGCTTCTGGAGCGAGGAACTGCCCGCCTGGCCGCTGCTGCGGGCGGTCATGCGCGACCGTCCCGGCGCCGCGGGCATCGCGCTCGTCGACTCCCCCACCGCGGCCGTGGAGCGCATCGCGGCCTTCCACCCCTGATCGACCCGCGCGCGCCGACCCCGCGAGCGGTCACCCCCGCACACGACCCCCGCCGAGCGGTCACCCCCGCACACGACCCCCGCCGAGCGGTCACCCCCGCACACGACCCCCGCCGAGCGGTCGCGAGCGGCGCTCGCGGTCGCCCTCGAGCAGCCGTTCGTGACCGCTCGGCGTCGCGGGAGACCGCTCGGCGTCGCGGGTGACGCTCAGGCCTCGAGCTCGCCCGCGATCCGGCGCTCGAGCTCGTCGGTCGTCGCCTCGGGCAGCGCGATGAGGCCGTCGAGCTCGCGCCGCGCCCGCTGATAGGCGGACTGCCGCTCGGCCGGGGTCGAGCCCTCGCTCTCGGCGAGCGCCATGAGGCGCTGGGCGCGCTGCAGGCGCTCGCGCTCGGCCGCCGAGAACCCGGTCTGCGCGCGCCGCTTCGCCTCGCGCACGGCGGCGTCGAAGGCGACCTCGTAGTCGCGCACCGCGTCGCGGTAGCGCTCGAGCGCGCCGTCGGGCCGCAGCGCCGCCGGCAGGCTCCGGCCGCAGGCCCTCGGCCACGCGTCGCGCCCGGTGGAACGCCTGCGTCAGGGGCTCGCGCATGTCGGTCACGAGCGGGTAGTCGATGAGCTTCGCCACGTCGAGCTCGAAGTCGAGCCACCGGCGGTCGACCTCGGCGTGGTCGGCGAGGATGCGCTCGATCTGGCGGTCGCGCTCCGCGCGCGCGTCCGCCGCCGATCCCGCGTCGACGGCCGCCGCGGCGACGGCGGGCGGCGAGGCAGCGGAGGCCGCGTCGCCGACCCCCTGCACGGGCGCGCGGCGGATGCGCTCGAGCTCGATCCGGTCGCGCCGCTTGCGCTCGTTGTACTTCGCGGCCGCGCCGACCCAGCCGCCCACGGCGGGCACGACGAAGAAGCCGAGCCACCAGTACTGGCCCAGGAACTGGAGGAGCTCACCCACCCGGGCAACCTATCGCGCGGGTCGGCGCTCCCGATCAGTGCGCGCTCGCGCGGGCCGCGACCTCCGGCTCGTCCTCGACCGTGTCGGCGGGCTTCCGCAGCCAGAAGGTCGCGGCGACGCCCACGAGCCACAGCGCGGCGGCGCCGAGGAAGGCGAGCCGCGCGCCCTCGAGGAGCGCGGGCCCGGCCTCGAGGCCCTGCTGCACGAGCACGCCCTGCTGCGTGGCCATGACGGTCACGAAGGCCGCGGTGCCTGCGGCGCCCGCCACCTGCTGCACCGTGCTCACCATGGCCGAGCCGTGGCCGTAGAGGCGACCTGGCAGCGCCGCGAGCGAGACGGTGAACAGCGGCGGGAAGGTGAAGGCGAAGCCGAGGCTCAGCACCATCTGGGTGAGGAGCACGACCCACCAGGGGCTCTGCACCTGCAGCTGCGCGAAGAGCACGAGCGCCGCGAGCACGACGATGGCACCGGGGATGACGATCGGACGGGGCCCGACGCGGTCGTAGAGGCGGCCGACGAAGGGGCCGAGCAGGCCCGTCAGCAGCGCGCCCGGCAGCGTGATGAGGCCGACCTGCAGCGGTTCGAGCCCCATCGCCTGCTGGAGGATGAGCGGCAGCGCGATGAGCGAGCCGAACATCGAGGCCATGGCGAGCACCATGATCACGATCGCGACCGTGAACTGCGGGTGCCGGAAGGTGCGGAGGTCGAGCAGCGCGTCGTCGGTGCGCTGCAGCCGCGCCTGGCGCAGCACGAACGCCGCGAGCGCCACGGCGCCCACCCCGAGCGCGAGCGGCAGCTGCCAGGCGGGCAGGCCCTCGGCCCCGAGGAGCGAGAGGCCGTAGACGAGGCCGCCGAAGCCGAGCGCGGCCAGCGGGATCGAGAGCGCGTCGAGCCGCGGTGCGCCCTCGACGGGCGTGGGGCGCAGGGCGCGCGCGCCCACGAGGAGCATCGCGAGCGCGAGCGGCGCGACGCCGAGGAACACCCAGTGCCAGGTCGCGAACTGCAGGATGGCGCCGGACACCGTAGGGCCGAGCGCCGGAGCGACCGACATCACGAGCGAGATCGTGCCCATGAAGGCCCCTCGGCGCGAGGGCGGCACGAGGCGCATGACGGTCGTCATGAGCAGGGGGAACACGATCGCGGTGCCGGACGCCTGCACCACGCGGCCGACGAGCAGGATCGCGAACGAGGGCGCGAGGCCCGCGACGAGCGTGCCGACGACGAACGCGCTCATCGCGGCGATGAAGAGGGTGCGCACCGAGAAGCGTGCCATGAGCCATCCGGTGGTCGGGATGACGACGGCCATCGTGAGCATGAAGGCGGTGGTGAGCCACTGCGCCGCGCGCTCGTCGATCGCGAGCGCGGGGTCGCGCACGAGCGTCGAGATCGCGACGTTCATGGCGGTCTCGTTGAGGATGACGACGAACGCCGACACCAGGAGGGTCGCGATGATCGTGCCGCCGCCGGGCGGGAGCCGGTCGGCGTGGGTGCCCTGCTGGGCGTCGTGCTGCGTCTGCATGGTGCTCCGTGCGATGGAAGAGGTGACGACGGGACAACGGCGGCGCGCCCGGGTGCATTCCCGGGCGCGCCGCCGCGCCGCGGGCGGAGGCGCCTCAGCTCAGCCCTGGGGCGCCTCCATGAAGAAGAAGTCGAGGATGTGGCCGTCGGGGTCGGTGAGCTGGCCGCCGTACATGCCCCACGCGTTCGCCTCCACGGGCTTCGACAGGGTGCCGCCCGCGGCGAGCGCGGCCTCGGCCATCGCGTCGACCTCCTCGCGGCTGCCGAGCAGCACCGCGAGCAGGTTCTCGAGCGAGCCGTCGGTGGTGCGGCGCTGGTCGCCGACGAGGAATGCGTCGAAGCGTGCGTGCTCGAGCAGCATGATCGCGACGGCGTCGTTGACGACGACGCAGCTCGTGGTCTCGTCGCTGAACATCGGGTTCCGCGCGAAGCCGAGCGCCTCGTAGAACGCGGTGGCGCGGGCGACGTCGGCGACCGCGTAGTTGGGGAAGGTCATCTGGACGGGCATCGGTCGCTCCTGCCGTGCGGTGCGTGGACGGGATCACGCTAGCCCCGGCCGCCGACATTGCCAAGGGTCTCCCGAGGAGCCCTCCGCGACGCGCGGGGCTGCGGGAGGATGGCCGCATGGACGCGGGCTTCGAGACGCGGGTGTGGACGGTGCCGAACGCGATCACGGTCGCGCGCCTCGCGCTGCTCGTGCCCGTGTGCCTGCTCGTGCTGCAGGGCGCGCAGGGATCGTGGTGGCCCGCGATCCTGCTGGCGCTGTGGGCCTCCACCGACTGGATCGACGGCGTGCTCGCGCGCGCCCTCGGCCAGGCCTCGCGCCTCGGCGAGATCCTCGATCCGATCGCCGACCGCGTCGGGATCGTCGGGGTCACGCTCTCGCTCGCGGTCGCGGGCGTCGTCGACTGGTGGGTGCTCGGGATCATCGCCGCGACCGACGTCGCGGTGCTGCTGCTCGCGGGTCCTGCGGCGCGGCGCGGCCGCATCCGCGTCTCCTGGCTGGGCAAGTGGCGCACGGCGCTGCTGCTCGCCGCGGTCGTCGTGCTCGTGCTCGCCGAGACCGTGTGGCCGGGCGCGCTCGGCGGCGGCCTCGCGCTCCTGCTCGTGGGCACGGCGCTCCACGTGCTCGCCGGTGCCGACTACATCGCCGGGGCGCGTCGCGCCCGCGCAGGTGGCAGGGTGGAGGGCGGCGCGGCCGCGGACGCGGACGGCGCCGCGGCTGGAGCGGAGGGGACGCGATGAGCGACTGGCACGAGGACCGCGAGCGGCTCGCCGCGCAGGCGGAGGACATCCTGGCCGGCTGGCACGAGAGCGTCGAGCGCGTGCCGGGCGAGGGCGGCGAGGCCGACGCGATCGTCGCGAAGGACGGCGACCGCGTGGTCGCGGTGCTCGCGCTCGACGAGGAGGGCGTCGAGGCGATGGCCGAGGCGGAGGCCGAGGGCGACCTGCACGGGTGGCTCCGCGAGGAGCTCGCCGAGGACGCCGAGGACGACCACCTCGACGAGGACGACGAGGACGACGACCTCGAGGCCGCCGCGGACGCCTGGCTCGACGCCGACGACGAGGGCGACGACGACTCCGACGAGGACGACGGCTCCGACGACGACGAGGACGACGACGACGACTTCGACCTCGACGACTGGGACGACCCCGAGGCCGACGCGCTCATCGACGAGCTGCCCGCCTAGGGCGCCGGCGCCCGCTCCCCGCCGGCCCCGGCGGCACCCCCGCTCCCGCCGGCACGGACCCGCTCGGCGATCGCGGAGACGACGGTGCCGGAGGTCACGCCGATGATGACGATCCCGCCGAGCATGAGCACGACCGCCAGCAGGCGCCCGAGCCCCGTGACCGGGTAGACGTCGCCGTAGCCGACGGTCGCGAGCGTCACGCACGCCCACCAGAGGGCGTCGCCCAGGTCGGTGATGGTGGCGCCCGGCGCGTCGCGCTCGACGAGGAGCGTGGAGAGCGCGATGAAGAGCACGAACACCGTGGCCCAGACCGCGGCGCCCACGACGATGCCGGCGCGGATCGCGCTCCCCGAGCCCGTGCGCAGCGCCGGCAGGCGTCGCACGAGGTCGACGACGCGGAGCGCGCGGAACACCGGCAGCAGCACCGCGAGCAGCTCGAGCGGGTGGCCGAGCACGTAGCGCCACCGCGATCCTCGCCCGGCCAGCGCGAGCCGCGCCGCGTAGTCGACCGCGAAGGCGAGCCAGGTGAGCGCGACCACGGCCTGCGCGAGCGCGCGCAGCGCCGCGGGGAGCTCGGTGCCGAGCACGAAGGCCGCATAGCTGACCACGAAGAGCGCGCCGAGCGCGACGAGGGGGATGCGCGACGCGCGGTCCCAGCGCGCGAGCCGGTCGGGAGGCGACTCCATGGCGTCATCCAACACCTCCCGGGGCGTCCGCGCGCCCCCGCGGCCGAGGATGCGCGCGCCGCCGGCCGGGAATGCGGCGGCGGGCGGCCGAGGTTGCACCCGGCATGCAGATCGACATCTGGTCCGACGTGGCCTGCCCCTGGTGCTTCATCGGCAAGCGGCGCTTCGAGCGCGCGCTCGCCTCGTGGGAGCACCGCGACGAGGTGCAGGTGACCTGGCACTCGTTCCAGCTCGACCCCACGCTCCCCGAGCACTACGACGGCACCGAGGCCGACTACCTCGCGTCCCGCAAGGGCCTGCCGCTCGACCAGGTGCGGCAGATGTTCGCGCACGTGGCCGAGCAGGCCGCGGGCGAGGGCCTCGCCTACGACTTCGAGGCGCTCGTCGTCGCGAACTCGCTGCGCGCGCACCAGCTGCTGCACCTCGCGAAGGCGCACGGCGCCGCCGACGCCGTGAAGGAGGCGCTGCTCTCGGCGCACTTCGAGCGGGGCGTCGACATCGGCTCCGTCGACGCGCTCGTCGCCCTCGGCGCCGCCGCGGGCCTCGAGGAGGCCGAGATCCGCGAGTCGCTCGCCGACGAGCGGCACCTCCCCGCCGTGCGCGAGGACATCGCGACCGCGCAGCGGCTGGGCATCACGGGCGTGCCGTTCTTCGTGCTCGACATGCGCATGGGCCTCTCGGGCGCGCAGCCGGTCGAGGTCTTCGTGCAGGCGCTCGACCGCGCCCGCGAGGCATCGATCGAGGACGCCGTCGACGAGGGCGCGCGCTAGGCCGAGGGCCCGCCCGGCCTGCGAACCAGCAGCACCCACTCGCGGCCCGGCCTGTCGGGCGCGTCGCGCACGTCGACCACCTCGAGCCCCGCGGCCGCGAGCGACGACTCGATCGCCTCGCGGCTGCGGAAGCGCAGCGTGGAGGCGGAGTCGATGCGGACGCCGTCGCGGTGGAAGACCGTCGGCGAGTCGAAGCGCACGATCGGGCCGCCGGACGCGCGCTCGTCGACCTCGGTCACCTGCACCCAGCCCTCGACGGGGCCCTCGTGCGGCACGTCGACCACCTGCTGCGTGCGCTCGCGCGTCCACTCCTCCCAGGCGCGCCGCTCCGGCCGGCGCGACTCGAGCACGAGCGTGCCGCCCGGCCGCAGCCGATCGCGGATCGCGACGAGCGCGGAGCGCCACTCGGCCTCGTCGACGAACACCTGCGCGACGTTCGCGGTCATGGTCGCGGCGTCGAAGCCGCGCGCCTCCACGGCCTCGACGGGCCCCGCCACCCAGGTCACGCCCTCCGCGCCCGACTTGCCGCGGGCGACGTCGATCGACGCGACCGCGGGGTCGACGCCCGTGACGGCGAGGCCCTCCCCGGCCATCCGGATCGCGAAGGTGCCCGTGCCGCAGCCGACGTCGAGCAGCGAGCGGGCGCCCAGCTCGTCGACGAGGATCGCCGCGTAGGCGTCGAGGTCGGAGCGGTCGGGGTCGAGCGGGTCGTGGACGGCGGCGAGCCGGGGGTGCGAGAAGATCGGATCCGGCTCGCCGCGATCGGCCACGCTCAGCGCCCCGCGATCCTCGCGGCCACCGCGTCGCGCAGCAGGCCCACGACGGCCTCCAGGCGCAGGTCGGTGCTCGTCGGCTCGTCGGAGGCGGCCCCGTCGAGGGCGCGGCCCACGAGGCCCGCCTTCTCGTCGAGCAGCTCGGCGATGCGCGTGTCGATCGTCTGCGCGGCGAGGATGCGCCACACCGTGACGGGCATCGACTGGCCGATGCGGTGGATGCGGTCGATCGCCTGCGTCTGCTCGGCGTCCGTCCACGAGAGCTCGGCGAGCACCATGTCGGCCGCCGTCTGCAGGTTGACGCCCACGCCCGCCGCGAGCAGCGAGCAGACGATGACCTGCACGCCCCCGTCGTTCGTGAACGCGTCGATCGCGGCCTGGCGCTGCGCGGGCGTCTGGTCGCCGCGGATCGAGACGGTGCGCACGCCCGCCTTCGCGAGCGTGCGCTCGGCGGCGTCGAGGACGTCGATGTGCTTCGCGAAGAAGACGACCTTGCCGACCGAGTGCGCGAGCTGGCCCGCGTAGTCGGCGGCGAGCTCGGCCTTCGCCTGGCCGATGCGGCGCGCCAGGGCGAAGACGTTCTCGCCCGTGCCCGTCTCGTTCGTCTCGACCTCGCTGCGCGCGATGCGGCGCACGAGCTCGTCGTCGACGAGCCCGTCGTAGCGCTGCTCCGCGGGCCGCTGCTCCATCGCGGTGTCGTAGCGGCGCAGCATGCGCTCGACGAGCTCGCGCTCGGCGGCGCGGATCGAGCGCACGGCGGCGTCGTCGAGCTCGACGGGGATGTCGGCGATGCGGCGGGCGGGGATGTCGGCGGCGACGTCGAGCTTGCGGCGGCGCACGATGCCCATGTCGATGACGGCGCGGCGCGCCGCCGGGTAGAACGAGCGGTCCATCGGCGTCAGGCCGATCTCCTCGAGCCGGTCGGTGAGGAGGGCGTTCGGCTCCCTCTCGTCGATCCAGCCGAGGAAGCGCCAGATGGCCCCGAAGTCCTCGATGTCGTTGATGAGCGGCGTGCCCGTGAGCGCCATGAGCAGCGGGTTGCCGATCCGGTCGCGCAGGGAGGCCGCGATCTGCAGGACGTGGCGCGAGCGCTTCGAGCGCACGTTCTTGATGAAGTGCGCCTCGTCGACGACCATGCCGCGGAAGCCGAACGTGCCGAGCCAGCCGATGTGGCGGTCGAGCACCTCGTAGTTGACGATGACGACGTCGGCGAAGGCGTCGAGCGAGTCGCCGTCGCCCTGCAGCACCGCGGCGCGGCGGCCGGGGATCCAGCGCTCGACCTCGCGCGCCCAGTTGATCTTCACGACGCTCGGCGCGACGACGAGCAGCGGGAACGCGTCGGCGGCCTGCGCGGCCAGCAGCGCCTGCGCGGTCTTGCCGAGGCCCGGCTCGTCGGCGAGGAGGAACGTGCGGTGGCCCTCGCGCGCGGCCTGCACGAGCTCGGCCTGGTGCGGCATGAGCTCCTTGCCGCCCGGCGCGATGCGGCGCTTGGGCTCCGGCAGCGGCATGCACGCGGGCCTGCCGTCGGCACCCACCTCGAACGAGAGGTAGAGGGGCGAGAGCAGGTCGAAGCCGGCCAGGCGGTCGCGCTCGGGGCGGCGGCGCACGTGCGTGAGGTCAGGCTCGAGGAAGGGGTTGGCGAGCAGCACGCGCTTCACCGACGGCGGCACGACCTGCGGGGACTGCGGCTCCGCGGGCTCCGCCTCGGCGACGGGCTCGGGCTCGGGCGCCACCTCGATGCCGGCGGCGGCGAGCATCTCGCGCTTGCGCTCCTTGACCGCGTCGGTGATGGGCGCGCCCTCGCCGAGCAGCGGCAGCAGCGTGGGCTCGCGGCTCGCGGCCTTGGCGAGGATCACGGCGATGCCGTCGAGGCGCTTGAGGTCCTCCGCCCGGGCCGCGGGGCTCAGGGCCGCGTCGGCGCGGACGCGGGCGCGCTCCTCGCGCGCGAGCATCGCGACGACCTGCAGCTTCGTGCGCGTGGAGCGCGAGACGGCGCCGCGCTTGACGCCCGCCTCGACCTGGCGCACGGCGCGGGCGAGCTGCGGGATGAGGGCGTCGCGGTCGCGAGCGCTCGCGGCGTCGGCGGGCGCGTCGGCCTGCGGCGCGTCGATGGTGGCGGTGTCTGCCACGTGTCCTCCGTTCGAGGCGGGCCCGGCGGTGCGGGGCCCGAGGGTCGCGCTCGGCGGCACCCGACGGATGCGGTGCGGCTCGAGCCGGTGACGGCAGCTGGGGCGCACGGGCGGTGCCGGGAGACCGGCAACGGCGGTGGGCGGCGCGCTGACGCCGCGACCATCGTAGCGCCTCGCGCCCCGGATGGGCCCGCGGCGACGGGGATGCGCCCGCCCGGGCGCGGCGCGCATGGCTCGCGCATGCGCTCTGCGGCGTCCGCTCCCAGCCAGCGGGCCTAGCGTCAGCTCCATGAGCACCGACGACGAGCTGCGCCCCGCCCCGCGCGAGGGCGCTCCGCTGCGCGGCACCCGCGCCGACGAGACCGTGCCCGCGGGCACGGGCGGCGCCGGCTCCTTCGACGCGCGCCACGGCGAGTTCACCGACGGCAGCGCCGGCGCGGGCGTCGACCCGCGCACGGGCGAGCCCGTGCACGGCGACGGCACGCCCTCGGACGAGCCGGACGCCCTGCCCGAGGAGCACGAGGGCCTCGACGACCAGCTGCGGCACCGCCGCAGCCAGGACGGCAGGGGCTAGGAGCCCTGGACACCCGCCCCGGGCGCCTCGCCCTCGACGACGCGCGCGAGGCGGTCGATGGAGGCGAGCAGCTGGGCGGGCCCGGTCGCGCGCGCCCGCGCGTGGCGCGAGGCGTCGTGGAGGTCGCTCCAGTCGTAGGTGTGCGTCACCCGGGTGCCTGCGCCCTCGGGCTCAAGCTCCCACCGCCACAGGTGCCCGGGCGGCGCCTCCCCCGGCACCGCCGGGCGCCACGCGATCCTGCGCCCCTCCTCGAGCTCGACCACGTGGTTCTCGCGCACCTGGCCGTTCGTGAGGGTCATGGTGAAGACGTCGCCCTCGGCGCGCACGCGCTGGCCGGGCGCGGCCTCGGCGAGGTTGTCGTTGCCGTCCCAGGCCGGCTGCAGCGCCGGATCGGCGATCTGCTCGAAGAGGCGCTCGGCGGGAGCCGCGACCACGCGGCTCGCCTGCACGACGCGGGGGACGTCGACATCGGTCATGGAGGCATCGAACCACGCGGGCGAGCGGCGGCACCAGGCCGTGCACCGACCGCGGCGCGCGGTGCGCCTCAGGCCAGCAGCGAGAGCGCCGCGGCCACCGCGAAGCCCACGACGGTCGCGAGGCCCGCGCCGTCCTCGGCCTTCTCGCGCGCCTCAGGGATCATCGCGTCGACGAGCATGACGAGGAGCGCTCCGGCGGCGAAGCCGTCGACGGCGCCGACGAACTCGGGCGGCGAGGCCTCGGCGGCCGCGCGGCCCGCGACGGCCGCGAGGGCGCAGACGACCGCGACGACGGTCCAGAGCAGCAGCACCGAGCGGCGGCGGCGGCCGTCGCGGAGCATGTCGGCGGAGGAGCCGATCGCCTCCGGCAGGTTGGAGACGAAGATCGCCACGAGGAGCGCGAGGCTCACGCCGCCGCCCTCGGCGAGCCCGATGCCGAGCACCGCCTGCTCGGGCACCCCGTCGAGCAGCGCGCCCATCGCGAGCGGCACGCCGGCCGCGCCCCCGCCGCGGCGGCCCGACCACCGCTCCACCGCGCGGTCGGCGGCGAAGTAGGCGAGGGCGCCGAGCGCGAGCCCGATGCCCGTGCCGATGGGGCCGCCCTCCCGGAGCCCGGCCTCGGCGAGCTCGAAGGCGACGCCCGCGATGAGGGCGCCCGCGCCGAAGGCGAGCACGAGGCCGATCGTGCGGTCGGACCAGCGGCGCAGCACCGCGAGCGCCGCGCCGACGAGCAGCGAGGCCGCGGCAACGGCGCCCCACAGCAGCGCCTCGAGCATGCGCGCCTCCTCGCCGGGCTCGGGGGCCCTCGCGTCAGGCTAGCCCTCGGGTCCGCGTGCGACGATCGCAGCATGGGCGAGGCGGGTCGGGGCGTGGAGCGCACCGACGACGGCCGATGGATCGTCGTCGACGGCCGCCGCTGGCGCGCCGAGGATCCCTCGCTCGATCCGGAGGCGGCCGCGCGGCTCCGCGCGCACCTCGGTCGCGCGCGCTCAGCGGTCGGCCGGGCGCGATCCGACGCCGAGCGGGCCGCTGCGCGCGACCGCGTGCAGGCTGGCCAAGGAGGGCCTCGGCGAGCGCGGCGCCGCTTGGTGGGAGCTCGCGGAGGCCGAGCGCGCAGCGCGCGCCGAGGATCGGCTCGCCCGGCTCGACGACCTCGCGCCGCCGGGCTGAGCCCGCCGCGCACGAGCGCCGCGGGCGGCGCCCGCTACCGCTTCGTGAGCGACGACTCCTTGTGCGCCGCCGTCGCGCCCGTCTTGGCCGACTCCACGATCCAGTACGGGTCGTCGTCGGAGGCGCGGAACTGCTGGCCGTCGAACTGGAAGTCCTGCACCCGCTTCTCCTTCGCCGTGCCGTGCGTCGTGCCCTGGCTCGTGCCCCAGCTGACCTCGTCGCCCCTGCTGATGCTCACGCTCCGCTCCCCTGCTGGCGCAGCCGATCGATGTGCTGCGAGGCCTCGGCCTTCGTGAGGTCGGCGGGCAGCTCCTCGCCCGCCTGGCGCGCGAGCGTGTCGAGGTACGAGCGCTGCGCCTCGGTCATGGGGTCGTCGCCGCTCACCCAGTCGGCGGGGTCCTTCTCGAGCGCCGGGTCCTGCGCATCGCCCGTCGCGCCGATCGTCTCGCGCTCCCCATCGGTCGGCTGCTGGTCGGGCTGGTCGGGCTGGTCCTGCATCGTCGCGTCGGTCATGGCGCCTCCTCGTGGTGTCGGTGCCAGGACGCTACGCCTGTCCCCCGAACCGCACCTGCGAGCGGGCCGGGCGCATCGTGACCGCTAGGGCAGGTCGCGGCCGGTCTCGCGCACGCAGAGCGCCCAGACCGCCTCGGCGGCGCCGTCGTCGAGGGCGAGGTCGCTCGGCCGCTCCGGAGCCGGCAGCCCTCGCCAGCGCCGCGGACCGTCGGGGCCGAGGTAGGTGAGCGGCGGCAGCTCGGTGACCGCTGCCGCGAGCGGCGGCAGCGCCCCCTGCGCGGCGCTCTGCGCGAACGGGCGCGTCGCGAGCGTTACGAGGCGGTCGAGCGCGGCGTGCCCCGAGACGTTCTGGATGTTCGTGATCGCCCAGCCCGGGTGCGCGAGCTGCACCGAGGCGCTCCCGCGCGCCGCGAGCCGCGGCTGCAGGGCCCGAGCCCAGAGCATCCCGGCCAGCTTCGACTGCGCGTAGGCGGCCGCGGTCGACCACCGGCGGTGGCGGAAGTGCGGATCCGCGGCGTCGATCCGCCCCGCGCGGTGCGCCCCGGAGCCGACGACCACGACGCGCGCGTCGCCGCGGAGGCGGTCGGCGACGCCGCACATGAGCGCGTGGGGGCCGAGCACGTTGGTGCCGAGCAGCAGGCTCGAAGCCGTCGCGCGTCTCGCGCCGGCGCGGCGCGACGGCGCCGGCGTTGTGCACCACGACGTCGAGCGGCTCGTCGACCGCGGCCGCGCAGGCCGCGACGGCGGCGAGGTCCGCCAGGTCGAGCGGCAGGGTGCGCGCGGAGCCCCCGAGCGACTCGAGGCTCGGCGACGAGGGCGGCCCCGCGCGCCGCGTCGCGCGCGGGCACGAGGAGTCGCGCCCCGGCCGCGGCCGCGGTGCGCGCGAGCTCGCGGCCGATGCCGTTCGTCGCGCCGGTGACGAGCCACGTGCGGCCCTGCTGCCCCGGGATGCGCCCGTGCCGGAGGTCGTCGCTGAGCGATGCTGCGTCCATCCGCGGCACGCTACCGAACGCATCCGGGCGCTGCGCGGCGTGCGCACGCGGCGACCGCTCGGATCCCCATCCGCGGTCGCCGCGTGCGAGCCTTCGGCGGCGGGCCTCAGCCCTCCGCGACCTCCATGGTGCCCCATGGGCTGCCGTACTCGACGAGCTTGTCGAGGAACGGCTTCGCAGGGAGCGCCTCGGGGCCGAGCACGCCCGTGCCCGACCACACCTGCGTCGCGAGCAGCTCGAGCGCGATCACCGGGTTGATCGCCGTCTGCCACACCACGCACTGATGACCGTACTCCTCCATCGACCACGCGTTGTCGACCACGTGGTAGAGGTACGTCGACCGGGGCTGCCCGTCCTTGCCCGTGCCGCGCACCCAGACGCCCGCGCAGGTCTTGCCCGTCATCACCGGGCCGATGGTCGCCGGGTCCGGGAGGCACGCGGCGACGACGTCGCGCGGCGACACCTCGACGCCGCCCACGCGCACCTTCTCGGTGCGGTCGAGGCCGAGCGTGTGCAGGGTCTTGAGCACGCCGATGAAGTCGGCGCCGAGGCCGTACTTGAAGGTCACGCGCTCGGCGTCGAGCCAGCGCGGCATGAGCAGCACCTCCTCGTGCTCGACGTTGACGCACTCGACCGGCCCGATGCCCGCGGGGAAGTCGAAGACCTCGGGCTCGCTGAACGGCTCGGTCGTGAACCAGCCGCCGTCGACGTCCTGGCGGCCCTTCTCCCAGATGACCGGCGGGTTCAGGCACTCCTCGATCGTCGTCCAGATCGAGAACGAGGGGGCGAAGATCTCGTTGCCCTCGTCGTCGTGCACGGCGAGGTTCGCGCCGTCGCGCGTGCCGAGCTCGGTGATCGTCTCGAAGAGCTCGTCGGAGGCGTAGCGGGCGAGGACGTCCGAGAGGCCGGGCTCCACGCCGATGCCGACGAGCGCGAGCTGCCCCTTCGCCTCCCACTCGGCGGCCTTCGCGAACTGCGCGTCGCCGAGCTTCACCCCGACCTTCGCGTAGGGCTCCTCGGGGTGGCGGGTCGAGAGGCTCATCGCCATGTCGAGGTAGCCGGCGCCGGCCTCGAGCGCGCCGTCGAAGATCGGCATGACGAAGCGCGGGTCGACGGCGTTCATGACGTGGGTGATGCCGTGCTCGCGGCACAGCGCCGCGACCGAGGCGGGGTCGGAGGCATCCACCTGCGCCGCGCGGAAGCGCTCGTCGACCGCCGCGGCGCGCTCGGCGCGCGCGAGGTCGTAGTCGGCGATCACGATGGCCTCGTAGAAGTCGCGGCGCGCGGCGATCGCGGCGAACGCGCCGCCGACCCCTCCGGCACCGACCAGCAGGATCCGCATCCTCGTCGTCCTCCTCCGCGCCTGGCCGTCGGTGGCCTGCGGCGCCGTTGTCGGCAGACTCTAGCCGAACGACGACGGATTCAGTAGTGTCAGCCTCCAAGAAGCGCGGATGCAGCACCCCGAGGCCTGGGAGGCGACCGGATCCGCCACCTGCACGAAGGAGTCGCAGTGTCAGAGCCGAGCACCACCGCCCCGCCCAGCACGGGCCCGCAGCTGCGGTCGAACGCGATCGGGTTCTTCGACGCCCTCGTGATCGGCCTCGCCTCCACATCCCCCGCGTACACCCTCGCCGCGATCATCGGCGGCCTCGTGCTCTTCACGGGCGTCCACGCGCCCGGGATCATGCTCGCGAGCTTCGTGCCGATGCTGCTCATCGCCTCCGCGTTCTACTACCTCAACACCGTCGACCAGGACTGCGGCACGACGTTCTCCTGGGTCACGCGCGCGATGGGGCCCTGGTTCGGCTGGATCGGCGGCTGGGCGATCGCGATGACCGGCGTGCTCATCGTCGGCTCGCTCGCCGAGGTGGGCGTGCGCTACTCGCTCCTCACCGTCGGGCTCGAGGACCTCGCCTACGACCCCTTCTGGATCCGCGTGCTCACGGTGCTGCTCATCGTGCTCATGACGGCCATCTGCGTCTGGGGCACCGAGATCTCGGCCCGCCTGCAGAACGTCCTCATCGTCTTCCAGGTCGTCTCGCTGCTCGTCTTCGCGGGCACCGCGCTCTACCAGGTCTTCACGAGCACCTCCTCGTTCGACTCCCTCACCCCCTCGTGGGAGTGGCTCAACCCCTTCGGCGGCGGCTGGACCGGCGTGACGGCCGGCCTGCTGCTGGGCGTGTTCGCCTACTGGGGCTGGGAGTCGGCGGTCAACCTCACGGAGGAGACCACGAACTCCTCGCAGGCGCCCGGCAGGGCCGCCATCTGGTCGACCGTCGTGCTCGTCGTCACGTACCTGTCGGTGACGATCGCGGTCGTCGCCCTCGCCGGCGACGCCTTCCTCGCCGAGACGGCCGACGAGGAGGACGCGATCTTCCAGGTGCTCGCGAGCGAGACCATGGGCCCCTGGGCGTGGGTCGTCATGCTCTCGGTCGCGACCTCGGCCATCGCGTCGACGCAGACGACGATCATCCCCGCCTCCCGCACGGGCCTCTCGATGGCGCGGCGCGGCGCGCTCCCGAAGATGTTCGGGCGCATCCACCCGCGCTTCCGCACCCCCGACGTGTCGACCTGGTGGGTCGCGGGCATCGCCGCCGCCTACTACCTCGTCGTCGGCCTCATCAGCGAGACGGCGCTGTGGGACACCCTCACGGCCCTCGGCCTGCTCATCGCCTTCTACTACGCGCTCACGGGCATCGCGTGCGCGATCTACTTCCGCAAGCGGCTCACGCAGAGCGTGCGCAACTTCCTGCTCATCGGCGTCGGCCCCGTCCTCGGCTCGCTCATGCTCATCTGGCTGCTGGTCGCCGCGATCATCGACTACGGCAACCCCGAGAACTCGTACACCGAGACCGCCTGGTTCGGACTCGGCCCGCCCCTCGTGATCGGCATCGGCATCTTCCTCACGGGCGTCGTGCTCATGGTGATCTGGTACTTCCGGGACCGCCGGTTCTGGGACGAGCGGCCCTCCACCGCCGCCCTCGAGACCGTGCCCGCGCCCGCAGCGACCGAGGAGGCCGGACGATGAGCGTCGTGCTCGGCTTCGACGAGTCGCCCGGCGCGCGCGCCGCGCTCGCCTCGGCCCTCTGGCTCGCGAAGGCCGCCGGCGAGCGCCTCGTCGTGGTCTACGGCACCGCCCCGCCCGGGAGCATGGGCGAGGAGGCGCGCACCCACGAGGCCGTGCTGCGGCAGGTGGGCGGCACCGCGATCCAGCACGCGCTCGCCGAGGCCGAGGCGGCCGGCGTCGAGACCGTGACCGAGCTCGTCTCGGCCCGGCCCGTCGACGCGCTGCTCGAGCAGGCCGAGGCGCACGACGCCTCGGTGATCGTCGTCGGCACGTGGGGCGAGAGCCCCATGCGCGGGGCCATCCTCGGCTCCACGCCGCACCGCCTGCTGCACCTGAGCAGGTGGCCGGTGCTGTGCGTGCCGGCCCCCGCGCCGGCCTAGCCGGCACCCCCGGATCCCGCGCCGGCCCCGCCGGCGCCCGACCCCGGGGAGGCGCGTGACGACCCCGCGCCTCCCCGGCCCTCCCCCGCACGGGCCTCCGCGCCCGCCCGTCATCGCCCGTCACGTCGACCCCCACGAGGAGCCCACCATGAGCACGTCCGCCGACCACCTGTGGATGCACTTCACCCGCATGGCGGGCGCCGACCAGGCGCCGGTCATCGTGCGCGGCGAGGGCGCCTACATCTGGGACGACCAGGGCAGGCGCTACCTCGACGGGCTCGCGGGCCTCTTCGTCAACCAGCTCGGGCACGGGCGCACCGAGCTCGCCGAGGCCGCGGCCCAGCAGGCCTCGCAGCTCGCCTTCTTCCCGCTGTGGTCGTACCGCCACCCGACCGCGATCGAGCTCGCGGACGTCGTCGCCGGGCTCGCGCCGGGCGACCTCGACCACGTGTTCTTCACGAGCGGCGGCGGCGAGGCCGTCGAGACCGCGTGGAAGCTCGCGAAGAACTACTTCCGCCTCACGGGCAAGCCCATGAAGCACAAGGTCATCAGCCGCGCGATCGCCTACCACGGGACCACGCACGGCGCGCTCTCGATCACGGGCCTGCCGGGGCTCAAGCAGCAGTTCGAGCCGCTCGTGCCCTCCACCTTCCGTGTGCCGAACACCAACCTCTACCGCGCGCCCGTGCACGGCGACGACCCGGAGGCGTTCGGCCGCTGGGCCGCCGACCAGATCGAGGTGGCGATCGAGCAGGAGGGGCCCGAGACCGTCGCCGCCGTCTTCCTCGAGCCGGTGCAGAACGCGGGCGGCTGCTTCCCGCCGCCGCCCGGCTACTTCCAGCGGGTGCGCGAGATCTGCGACCGCCACGACGTGCTGCTGGTGTCCGACGAGGTGATCTGCGCCTTCGGCCGCCTCGGCACGATGTTCGGCGCCGAGCGCTACGGCTACCAGCCCGACATGATCACGTGCGCGAAGGGCCTCACCTCCGGCTATGCGC
This sequence comes from Agrococcus sp. SL85, assembly GCF_026625845.1. Taxonomy (NCBI): domain Bacteria; kingdom Bacillati; phylum Actinomycetota; class Actinomycetes; order Micrococcales; family Microbacteriaceae; genus Agrococcus; species Agrococcus sp. SL85. The sequence continues at coordinate 1,754,966 of NZ_CP113066.1, read as the reverse complement.
CCCTCGGTGCGATGATCGCGAGCGAGCGGCTCTTCGCGCCCTTCCGCGAGGCGGGCGCGTCCTTCGCCCACGGCTACACCTTCGGCGGGCACCCGGTCGCGACCGCCGTCGGCCTGCGGAACCTGCAGCTGTTCGAGGAGGAGGGCGTGCTCGAGCACGTGCGCGCCAACGAGGCCGCGTTCCGCGCGACCCTCGAGCGCCTCCACGACCTGCCGATCGTGGGCGACGTGCGCGGCGACGGCTACTTCTACGGCATCGAGCTCGTGAAGGACAAGGCGACGAAGGAGACCTTCGACGACGCCGAGAGCGAGCGGCTGCTGCGCGGCTTCCTCTCGACCGCGCTCTTCGACGCCGGCCTCTACTGCCGCGCCGACGACCGCGGCGACCCCGTCGTGCAGCTCTCGCCGCCGCTCATCTGCGACCAGTCGCACTTCGACGAGATGGAGCAGATCCTGCGGAGCGTGCTCACGGAGGCGTGGTCGCGGCTGTGAGCGGCATCGACGCGAACGACAAGGCGATCATCGCCGAGCTCCAGCGAGACGGCCGGGCGCCGTACGCGACGATCGCCGAGATCGTCGGGCTCAGCGAGACGGCGGTGCGCAACCGCGTGAAGCGGCTCACGGAGTCGGGCGTCGTGCAGATCGTGGCCGTCACCGATCCGACGCAGCTCGGCTTCGACCGGCAGGCGATGATCGGCATCCGCGTCTCCGGCGCGCTCGAGCCCGTCGCCGAGGCCCTCGCGGCGATGGAGGAGGTCGACTACGTCGTCATCACGGCCGGCTCCTACGACGTGCTCGCGGAGGTCGTGTGCGAGTCGGACGCGCACCTGCTCGAGCTCGTCTCCGGGCGCATCCGCGCCATCGAGGGCGTGCAGGGCACCGACACCCTCATGTACCTGAAGCTGCAGCAGCAGACCTACGCGTGGGGCACGCGCTGAGCCTGCGAGACCGGACCGGCGGGGGTGGTGACAGCGTGGGCGGCGCGGGACAGGATGAGCGCATGGACCACTACCTGATCTCGTTCCCGAGCGCGTGGATGCAGCTGACCGACGAGGAGCACCCGGAGGTCGTGCGCACCTCGCACGAGGCGATCGAGGAGGCCAAGGCCGCCGGCGCCTACGTGTTCGGCGGCGGGATCGACGAGTCGATCGAGCCGGTCGTCATCGACGGCGAGGGTGCGCGGTCGCCCGGCCGCACGCAGCTCGACGGCGGCTTCTGCGTCATCCGGGCCGCCACGCGCGAGGAGGCGGAGCGCTGGGCCGCGCGGATCGCGCAGGGCTGCCGCACGCCGCAGGAGCTGCGCGCGTTCATGTTCGACCCCGCGTCGTGAGCGGCGGGCCGGCGGTCGCCTACGCGGGCGCGATCGCGAGGATGACGCGGTCGCCCGGGCGTCGCTGGATGCGGCGCACGAGCCGCTCGAGCCCCAGCACGAGCCGGAGCTGCACGCCGTAGTCGCGCCGCAGCGCCGCGGTCGCCGAGCGCACCTCCGCAGGGTCGGTGAGGATCGTCGCGACCCCCGACGCCTCGCGCGCGCCCTCGCGGATCCGCCCGGTGCGGCCGCACGGCGCGAGCACGACGCGCGGGTCGTTGCGGAGGCGCTTGACCTTGCCCGTGCTGCGCTCGGTCGTCACGACGAGGCGATCGCCCCACGGCGCGATCCACACGGGGGTCCGCACGATCGCGCCGGAGCGCCGGAACGTGCCGAGCGAGACGAAGTCGGCGACGCCGGCCTCGGCGAACGCCTGGTGCTGCGCGGGATCGATCATGCGCCAAGGCTAGGCGCTGCGCCCATGCGCGGCCCCTGTCCCCTCACAGCGTGCGCTTGAGGCCCACGTGGGTCGTCTCGTAGCCGAGCCGCGTGTAGAAGGCCCGCGCGCGATCCCGGGCCTCGTCGGTGGTCACCTGCGCGAGCAGCGCGCCGCGCGCGCGGCCGTGCTCGTGCGCCCAGGCGAGCATGGCCGTGCCGAGCCCCTGCGAGCGCTCGGCGGCGAGCACGCGCAGCCCCTCGATCTGCAGCCGGGTGGAGCCGCCGCGCGAGAGGCCGGGGATGACCGTCAGCTGCATCGTCGCCACGATGCGGTCGTCGGCCTCGTCGCGCACGACCGCGAGGTAGTGGGCGCGATCGCGCGCGATGCCGTCGTACGCGGCCTCGTAGCGCGCGGCCTCGGCGGTCTCGCGATCGCGCCCCAGCTCGTCGTCCTGCAGCAGCGCCACGATCTCGGGGATGTCGGCGCGGGTCGCGCGCTCGACGCGGAACGCCCGCTCCCCCAGCCGGATCGCGCGGCGCACCGACGAGCGCGCGTCCTGCTGCAGCCGGGCCACGAGCAGGTCGAGCCAGGCGCCCACGTGCTCGCGCGCCTCCGGGGTGTCGGGGTAGCGGCAGCGCAGGTGCAGCCCCGTCTCGTCGAGGATGAACCACACCATGACCCCGTCGGTGCGGATGGTCGCGCCCACGTACTGCGCCTCGAGCGCGGCCGTGTCGACCCGCACCGGCAGGCGCCGGAGGTCGAGCCACGAGATCGCGAGCATGCCGGGCGCCTCCGGCATGCCGCCCCAGGGCGCGAGCACGTCGGCGAGCGGCGACGAGCCGAGCCGCAGCGCCTCGCGGATCGCGGCGGCGGCCGCGCGCGGATCCGGATCGGCGGCCTCGAGCACGGCGTTCGTGATGAACCAGCCCACCGAGTCGTGCCACGCGGGCTCGAAGCGGCTGTGCACGGGGAAGACGGCGCGCAGCGGCGTGCCCGCGAGCTCCTGCGTCACCGCGGTCATCGCGGAGACCGCGAGCGCGAGCGTCGAGACGCCGTGCTCGCGCGCCTGCGCAGCCACGTCGACCGAGTCGTCGGCGCCGAAGACGTCGCGCACCTCCACGCGCTCGGGCTGGGGGCCCGGGGCACCGAGCGGCAGGGGGAAGCGCGGCATGACGCCGCCGCTCGCCTCGAGCACCGCCGCCCATCGCTCGCGCACGTCGTCCGGCGCGGGCGGGCGGGCCTCGAGGGCGCGCGTGTGCTCGGCGAAGGCCGGCGCCTCCGGCAGCAGCGCCGCGCCGCCGCCCAGCTCGGCGAGCAGGTCGCGCACGATGACGAGCATCGACCACATGTCGACGTGCGCGTGGTCGGCACCCACGACGACCGTCGGCCCCGCTGCGGTCTCGAGCACGCACAGCCGGTGCGAGGGCCGCTCGTAGGGCGAGCACGCCGCGTCGAGCACGTCGCGCAGCGCCTCGTGGACGGCCTGGCCGGGCGCGATCGCGTGCTCGACCCAGCCTCCCGGGCCCACCTCGTGCTCGTGGAGCAGCGGGCCGTGCTCGCCCGGCGTGAAGACGGTGCGGAGCGTGCCGTGGCGGCGCACGACCGCGAGCCAGGCCGCGGCGAGGCGCTCGCGGTCGACCGGCTCGGGCAGCCGGAACGAGAGGGCCATCCAGGAGCCGGGCCGCGCGCCGGCCCCCACGTGGCGGCGCTGGTCGAACGAGACGGGCAGCGGGCGCAGCGGCTCGCCGACCGCGAGGTCGTAGCCGTGGAGCCTGCCGAAGGGCAGCCGCAGGTGCGCCACGTTCGTGAGCCGCATGGCGGTAGCGTAGGCGACCAGCGCAGCGCGGCCGCTGGGCCCGCTCGGGCAGGCTCCGGCGACGCGCCCGATCGTGAGGAGCAGCGCCCGTGCCGGAGGCAGCCAGCAGGTTCGAGGTGCCGGGCGCCGCGCTCGCGTGGGAGCTGAGCGACGAGGGCGGCCACCCCGTCGTGCAGCTGCACGGCCTCACGTCGAGCCGGGCGCGCGACCGGCTCCTCGACCTCGACCTCGGGCGGGGCCTCAGCGGCACGCGCCTGCTGCGCTACGACGCGCGCGGCCACGGGCGCTCGAGCGGCCGCGCCGTGCCGGAGGACTACCGCTGGGAGGTGCTCGCCGATGACCTGCTCCGCATCCTCGACGACCGCTTCCCCGGCGAGCAGGTGCACGGCGTCGGGCCCTCGATGGGCACGGGCACGCTGCTGCACGCGGCGGTGCGCGAGCCCGAGCGCTTCAGCGGGCTGACGCTGCTCGTGCCGCCGACGGCGTGGGAGACGCGGCGCGCGCGCGGCGCGGAGTACCGGCGCGAGGCCGAGCTGCTCGAGGCGGGCGCGATGGGGCCCGGGGCGGTGGAGATGGTGGAGACGGCGTCGATCCCGGTGGTGGGTGCTGCTCCGGCTGGCGCTGGCACGGACGACACCGCTGCCACCGTCGCGCCCGTGCCGCCGGCAACCGCGGGGCTGCCCGAGACGCTGCCGGACGTCGCGCCGGGGATCCTGCCCTCGCTCCTCCGCGGTGCCGCGCTCAGCGACCTCCCCTCGCGGGAGGCCGTCGCGGCGATCGAGGTGCCGACGCGCATCCTCGCCTGGATCGACGACCCGGCGCATCCGGTCTCGACGGCGGAGGCCCTCCACGGCCTCATCGGCGGCTCGACGCTGCAGGTGGCGCGCACGCCTGCCGACGTGCAGGCGTGGCCCGGCCTCCTCATGGCCGATGTGCCGCGCCGCTGAGCGGCGTTCGCGAGAGGTACGGGTGCGCCCGACAGGTACCAGTAGACGCGTACCTCTCGGGCGGAGCCGTACCGCTCGCGGCTACAGCTCGCGCACCTGGCCGGCCTCCACGTGCCAGCGGCGGTCGACGCGCACCGTCTCGAGCATCCGGCGGTCGTGCGTCACGAGCAGCAGCGTGCCGCGGTAGGCCTCGAGCGCCTGCTCGAGCTGCTCGATCGCGGGGAGGTCGAGGTGGTTCGTGGGCTCGTCGAGCACGAGCAGGTTGACGCCGCGCGCCTGCAGCAGCGCGAGGGCGGCGCGGGTGCGCTCGCCGGGCGAGAGCTCGTCGACGGGTCGGGTGACGTGGTCGGCACGGAGGCCGAACTTGGCGAGCAGCGTGCGCACGTCGCCGGAGGCCATCTCGGGCACGAGGGCCTCGAACGCGTCGGCGAGGGCGCGGTCGCCCACGAGCAGCGAGCGGGCCTGGTCGATCTCGCCCAGCTGCACGCTCGCGCCCATGCTCGCGCGGCCCGCATCCGGCTCGCGGCGGCCGAGCAGCGTGCGCAGCAGCGTCGACTTGCCCGCGCCGTTGGGGCCCGTGATGCCGATGCGCTCGCCCGTGTTGACCTGCAGCGAGACCGGGCCGAGGGTGAACCCGCCCTGCCGCACGACCGCGGCGTCCAGCGTCGAGACGACGGTGCTGGAGCGCGGCGCTTCGCCGATCGTGAGCTGCAGCTGCCACTCCTTGCGCGGCTCCTCGACCTCCTCGAGGCGCGCGATGCGGCTCTCCATCTGGCGCACCTTCTGCGCCTGCTTCTCGCTCGACTCCGTCATCGCGCGGCGGCGGTTCTTGTCGTTGTCGGGCGCCTTCTTCATCGCGTTCCGCACGCCCTGGCTCGACCACTCGCGCTGCGTGCGGGCGCGCGCGACGAGGTCGGCCTTCTTGTCGGCGAACTCGTCGTAGGCCTCGCGCGCGTGGCGGCGCAGGGTCGCCCGCTCCTCCAGGTACGACTCGTAGCCGCCGCCGTAGACGCGGTTCGAGCCCTGCGCGAGGTCGAGCTCGAGCACGCGCGTGACGCACCGGGCGAGGAACTCGCGATCGTGGCTGACGAGCACGACGCCGCCGCGGAGTCCCTGCACGAAGGCCTCGAGGCGCTCGAGCCCGTCGAGGTCGAGGTCGTTCGTGGGCTCGTCGAGCAGCGCGACGTCGAAGCGGCTGAGCAGCAGCGCCGCGAGGCCGACGCGGGCGGCCTGGCCGCCGGAGAGCGAGGTCATGCGCGCCTCGCCCGGGGCATCGCCGAGGTCGAGGCCGAGCTCGGCGAGCGTGATCGGCATGCGCTCGTCGAGGTCGGCGGCGCCGGAGGCCAGCCAGCGCTCGAGGGCGGCGGCGTAGACATCGGCCGGATCGGTGCCGGGCGCCGCCCTCGACGGGTCGCCGAGGGCCTCCGCGGCCGCGTCCATGTCGGCCGTCGCCTGCGCGCAGCCGGTGCGGCGGGCGATGTAGGCGGCGACGGTCTCACCATCGACGCGCTCGTGCTCCTGCGGCAGCCAGCCGACGAAGGCGTCGGCCGGCGCGAGCTGCACCGTGCCCGCCTGCGGCTCGAGGTCGCCGCCCAGGATGCGCAGCAGCGTCGACTTGCCCGCGCCGTTCGCGCCGACGACGCCCACGACGTCGCCGGGCGCGACGGTGAGGTCGAGCGAGTCGAAGAGCGTGCGGTGGCCGTGCCCGCCGGCGAGGCCCTGCGCGACGAGCGTTGCGGTCATGGGATCGATCCTCCCAGGTGGCAGGGCCCGCTCCTGCCGCAGCCGCCTCCGCCGGGCCCTGCCCCGAGCTCAGACCGCCTTGGCGCGCGTGACCGCGAGCGAGTCCTGCAGCAGCTGCCGCAGCACCTCCCGGTCGACGCCCGAGAGGCGCGTGAGGTGGAGGCAGACCTTGCTGAGGCGGTGCGGGCCGAGGCGGTCGAGCGCGTCCGGCTGCAGCACCTCCTCCTCCAGGTACAGGGTGTGCTGCTTGGGACCGGTCGCGAAGGCCAGCAGCGGCGAGCGGCCGCCGTGCCCGGTCTCGTAGCGGTACTCGTACTCGCCGAAGCCGATGATGCGGCGCGCCCACACGATGGGCTCCTCGCCGCTGACCTCCGCGAACAGCTCGAGCAGGTCGTCGGCCTCGGCGCGGCGCGGGCCGCTGGCACGATCGAGCGCGGCCTCGACCGGCTCGCCGGTGGGTCGCATCGCGGGCTCGGCCATCGCATCCTCCTGGGGTTCGGGGATCGAGTCTCGGGCGTCTCGACGCGAGCGTATGCGACCGGGGCCGACGGCGGCAGGGCGGCGATGCGAGGATCGAGCCATGGACGAGCTGCGCGTGCTGCCGGGGCCGGGCGCCCCGCGCGGGCTCGTCGTGCCCGCCGCCGAGCTGCTCGAGCAGTTCTCGCGCTCGTCGGGGCCGGGCGGCCAGGGGGTCAACACGACGGATTCGCGCGTGCAGCTGCGCATCGACCTCGCGACCACGACCGCCCTCACCGACGCGCAGCGCGCCCGCGTGCTCGCGCGGCTCGCGCCGCGCCTCGCCGGCACCGTGCTGACGATCAGCGCGTCCGAGCATCGGTCGCAGCGCGACAACCGCATCGCGGCGCGCGAGCGCCTCGCGGCGCTCCTGCGGGAGGCCGTCATGCCGGAGGTCGCGCGCCGCGCGACGAGGCCCACGCGCGGCTCGCAGCGTCGGCGGCTCGAGGCGAAGGGCCGCCGATCCGAGACGAAGCGCGGGCGGCAGCGGCCGAGCACCGACTGAGCGGGACCGCGGCCCGGCTCAGGCGCCGAGCTGCGTCTCCCAGCGCTGCTCGCCGTCGACGACCTCTCCGGTGAGCACGAGGCCGAGGCGCGCCGCGACCCGCTCCGACGGCACGTGCCCGGGCAGGATGTGCGCGCGCACGCGCTCGACGCCCTCGGCGCGGAGCCGCTCGAGCAGCAGGGCCCCGGCGCGCGTCGCGAGGCCTCGGCGCTGCCAGGGGACGCCGATCACCCAGGCGATCTCCGCCGCACCGCCCGCGATCGGCACGGTCGCCTGCACGTAGCCCACGGGCTCGCCCGACACCAGCACGAGCTCGTTGATCCAGCGCTCGTCGCCCGCGGGCGAGATGCCGCGCTCCTGCATGTCGTACTGCGCCGTCAGCGCGGCGAGCGTCGGGGGCTCGCCGCCCGTCGCCTCGTAGAGCGCGGGGTCGGCGAGCACCCCGACCATCGCGGCCGCATCGCTGCGGCGCAGCGCGCGGAGGGTCGGCGCGGTCACGCCAGCCCCGCGGCGGCGAGCGCGCCGATCCTCGCCCCCGAGACGAGCGCGCCCTGGATCGAGGCGGTCTCGGCGTGATCGCCGGCGACGAGCACCCGCTCCCCCACCCGGATCGCCGCGCGCCGGACGGGCCCGGGCGCCTGCGCCGGCGTCGCCCGCGGGATGACGTGGTGGGCGAGCACCTCCCAGCCGCGCGTGCTCGTGCCGTAGAGGCGCGCGAGGTCGCGGCGCACCTCTGCCTCGCCGGCGAGCCCGTCGGTGCGGCCGAGCAGCGTGGTCGCCTGCACGAGCACCTCGTCCCGGGGCGCGTACGAGGGCGCCGCCTCCGAGATCGCGGCCGTGTTCCACACCGGGCCCGCGGGGCCGCCGCGGCGGCGCGAGGCGTCGAGCACGAGGAACGGACCCGTGCGCGGCCGGCCGGTGGCGCGGAACCACCAGGTGGTGAGGCCGTGCGCGGGCGGCGCCGGCAGCGGCGTGAGCGAGGGCAGGGCCTCGGGCGAGACCGCGACCACCGCCGTCCGCGCGCGCAGCGCCCCGGCGTCGGTGTCGACCACCACGCCGCCGGCCTCCTCGCGCAGCGCCCTCGCGGCCGTCCCGAGCCGCACGGGGCTGCGCAGCCCGCGCGCGAGCCTGCTCCGGCAGCGCCTGCATGCCGTCGCGCGGCAGACCCGGCGCGCCGAGCGCGAAGGCGCGCAGCAGCAGCCGCGCGTAGTTCGCCGAGGTGCCGCCCGAGCTGTCGGCGAGCACGCCCGCGAGGAAGGTGTCGAGCACCTGCTTGCGCAGCGGCCCCCTGGCGCCCGCGGCGTCGAGGGAGGCGCGGAGCGGCTCGTCGTGCGCGGCGCGCGAAGCCGCGCCCGCGTCGAGGAGCGTCGGGCCGAGCCAGCGGGCGAGGGCGAGCAGCTCGCGCGGCTCCAGCAGCCCGCTCGCGAGCGTCGCCGGCAGCAGCGAGGGGTGTCGCAGCGGATGCGCGATGCGCGCGACGCGGCTCCCCGAGCGCACGATCGCGCCCACGCCGAAGCGCTGCAGCCCGAGCGCCGCGACGTCGACGTCGCGCGCGACGGCGGGGTAGGCGGGGTTCAGCACCTGGAACCCGCGGTCGACGAGGAAGCCGTCGATGCGCTCGGTGCGGATGCGGCCGCCCACGGCGTCGGCGGCCTCGAGCACGAGCACGTGCCTGCCTCCGGCCTCCAGCTCGCGCGCGGCGCGGAGGCCCGCGAGCCCCGCTCCGATGACGATCGCGTCGGCGTCCACCGTGCTCCCTCCCGCGCATCCTGCGCATCCTGCGCTTCCCGTGCATCCCGGGCATCCCGGGCGCACGGCGGCGCGCCCGGTCGCCGCCAGTCTCGCGGCCGCACCTGGACGGCCGCGGGGCGCGCCGTGGGCGGGCCGGGCTACGGTGGCGCGATGGCGGAGGATGGGGAGCTGGCCGAGGCTGCGAGCGACGACGCGCGCGCAGCGAGGATCGCGGCACGCCGCCGCGAGGTCGAGTCGCAGCTGCGCGAGGTCGAGGGCCAGCTCGCCGAGCTGCGCGCCGCGCGGGGCGCCCTGCACGACGACGACGAGCACGACCCCGACGGCGTGTCGCTCTCGTCGGAGTGGTCGCGCCTCGAGGGCCTGCGGCGCGAGGAGGCCGCGGCGCTCGACGCGCTCGACGAGGCCGCGGCGCGGCTCGCGCGCGGCGAGGGCGGCACCTGCGCCACGTGCGGGCGACCGATCGACCCCGCGCGGCTCGAGGCTCGCCCCGGGGCGACGAGCTGCATCGCCTGCGCGGCCTGAGCCGGCTGCGCAACCTGAGCCGTCTGCATCGCCTGCGCCGCGAGCGCCGCCTGAGCCGCGCCGATCGCCACGGCGACGACGGCACCCGGAGGGGCGCCGTCGCCCGTGACGCGCGAACGCTCCCGTCGACAGCGTCTGGGAGCGTTCACGATGGCCGTCTCCAACGCGTTGCCCGCGCCAGGAGTACCGGGGTACATCGTGCCGGAGGAGCCTGCGAGCGGGCTGGATGCGGACTCCGGCTCCGCTCCCCGCCGCGTCCCTCGGGCCCGCGGACCGCGCGCCCCCGCGCCGCGGTCAGCGGGCGCGGAGCCCGCGCACACCTGCCGCGACGGCCGCCGGGATAGCGTCCGACGCACCATGGCATCCACAGCGCGCGACCTCCGGCCCGACCTGCCCGAGCCCATCGAGCGCGCACTCTCGGCGATGCGCGACCACGACTGGGCCGCGCTCGCGGAGGTCGTGCACCCGGATGTCGTCTGGCACCTCATGGGCTCGCCCGGCTTCTCGATGCGGGGCCGCGAGAGCTACCTGTGGCGCGTGCGCCTGGGCGGCATGGGGTGCCGGAAGCCGGGCACCGTGCTGCGCGCGCAGGAGACCTTCAACGGCCGCCACATCCTCGAGCTCGAGGACGCCGCCGGTGCGCGCGTGCTCGACATCATCCGGCTCGAGCACGACCTCATCCGCGAGGAGTGGGAGATGGTGCTCGAGGGGCCGCGGCAGCAGTCGATCGCGGACGCGGCGCGCTGAGCAGAGCGGGCTCAGCGCTCATGGCTCATCGCTCAGCGCGCGAGCCTCAATCGGCCGACGCCTCGCGGGCTCGTTCGACGCGACGCGTCAGACGGAGGGCGCGGCGCCCGTGCCGCCGTGCAGTCGACGCATGCCTGCCGCGAGCCGCGCCGTGGCGTCCTCGAGGCTGAGGCCCAGCCGCGTCGCGATCTGACCGCGCGTGAGCCCCTGGAGGTAGGCGAGCGAGAGCAGCTCGTGGTCGTCGGCCGGATCGGCGCCGCCGTCGTGCGTCGTCGCGGCCTCCGCGCGAGCCTCGCGCAGGCGCTCCACCGCGCGCGCGTGCACGATGCCGAGGAGCCACGCGAGCGCGCCGCCGGCCGCGGCGGAGCGGCGCGGCGCCTCGCGCCAGGCCTGCACGAAGGCGGCCTGCACGACGCCTTCAGCCTCCGCGGCGTCGGCCAGCACCGCACGAGCGAGCCCCAGCAGGCGCGGCGCGGTCGCGACGTAGAGCGCCTCGAACGCCGCGCGGTCGCCGCGCGCCGTGAGCGCGAGCAGCCGATCCGCGGCGCCCGCAGGCACGGGAGAGCTTGGAGGCACCGAATCCGCTTCGATCGCCATGTCGTGACCGCCCTGCTCCCTGCGAACGTCCGATCGCTCCCCGCGATCGAACTGTTCGATCATCGAACCATCTCGCTCGCCCCCGAACATGTGCGATGACTGGGAATCCTGCTCCGCGGCGCGCTCGGCGGCGCCGCTCAGGGAGCGCGGGCCACCACCTGGCACGGTGGAGGCGACGTCGACCAGAGGAGCCGAGATGCACGAGCGACCCGATCGCCCCGAGGCCGCACCCGACGGCGCGGCCTCGCCGCCGCCCCCGCCGACCCCGGCGGTGCTCGCGCAGGCTCGACCGGCTCGATGCGGCGTGCCGCGCGGCGCCCGAGCGGATCGAGCCGCAGGTCGCGCTGTGGCGCGCCGTCACCGCGCTCGACCACTGGTTCTTCGTGAACCGCGGCACGCCGGAGAGCCCGCAGCCCTACGCGCTGGCCGCGCCGCAGGGTGCGATGCTCTGCGCGTTCAGCACCGCCGAGCGGGCGAGGGACGCCGCGCACGGTGCAGGGCTGGTGGCGGAGGGCGAGCCGGTGCCGATGTTCGGCATGCCGCTGCCGGGCGCGCTCGACTGGGCCGTGTCCCTGAGCGCGGCCGGGGTCGTGGGCGTCACGATCGACCACCCGCGGATCGGCGCCTGGAGCCCGCTGCAGAACCTCGAGCGGCTGCGCGACGAGCGCGCGGCGCGCGGGGCCTGACGGCGCGCTGGCGCGGCCTCAGGCCTCGGGCGACCGCGCCTCCGCCTCGAGCAGCGCGACGACGCGACCCGTGATCGAGGCCTCCTGGGGCACGCCCGGGTCGGCGTTCGTCATCACGACGACCGCGCGGCCCTCGTGCGGCACGGCGCGGAGCATGCACTGGAACCCCTCGCCCCATCCCAGCGAGACCGCGCGCGGCCGCTCGGGCGCGCCGCCGAGCAGCACGCCGAGGCCCGCCCACGGGGCGCCCGGCTGCGGGCGCAGGCTGCGCCGCGGCGAGCGACGGCGGGATGCCGAGCGCTCCCACGCCACGGAGCGCCAGTCCGAGCTCCCGCAGCAGCAGCGCGAGGTCGGAGGGGGTCGACCAGAGGCCCGCGGCGGCTTGGTAGGGATAGTCGGGCCGCCGCTCCGCAATGACCGCGCCGCGCGCATCGTGGCCGTCGGCGACGTCGGCGTCATCGCGCGGCGGGACGCCGAACCCGCTGCGGGCCATGCCGAGCGGCTCGAGCACGAGCTCGCGGGCGAGCTCGGCGAAGGGCGTGCGCGTGCTCGATGCCAGCACCTGCTCGACGACGCAGTACCCGGCGTCGGAGTAGACGAAGGCCTCCCCCGGCGCGCGGACCCCGCGGACCGGGCGCGGCACCAGAGGGTGCTCGCCGCGCAGCACCTCCTCGAGCGACGGCGTCGCCTGCCCGTCGCGCAGCGGCCCGAAGGCGTCGTCGTCGTCCTCGATGCCGCCGTGGTGGCTCAGCAGCGTCCGGAGCGAGACGGCGGCGTCCGACTGCGCCCGCGGCAGCGTCCAGCCGCCTGTGCGCCCCGCGATGTCCGCATCGAGGTCGAGGAGCCCCCGCGCCACGAGGCGGAGCACCACGACGGCCGTGACGAGCTTGCTCATCGACGCCGCGTGGAACATCGAGGCCGTGCCGACCGGGCGCTGCCCGTCGGCCGCGAGCAGGCCGACGCCCGCCGCCGCCACGTCGCCGTCCTCGCCGAGCACCGCCGCGCTGAGGCCGGGGCTCGCGGGCGCTGCCGCCAGGAGGTCTTCGAGGCTGGCGAACGACCCGCGGTGGCCCACGATCACACGTGGAAGCGGAACGACTGCGACCGGTCAGTCAGCAGTTGGGAGTCACTGACTCCCCTGTCGTTCAGCGGAATCAGGGTCATGTGGTCATTGTGGCGTACTGCCCTCGACGGAAGCTCTTGCGGACTTTCTGCGGACTGAGGGCTAGCCTCGCGCCATGCTCGACTTCCCGGTGGATGCGCGCCCGTACTGCGGAACAGTGCTGCAACAGGATGTGCTCTGCAGTGAAGGCGACTACTCTGCTCCGACAGCAAGAGCCTCGATGCCGAGCGATCGCACGCCCGGCATAGGTGGGCGGTGAGAAGTACGTTGCTGCCATGAGCGACAAAGACCCGCGCCGGCCCCCGGACGATGCCTCAGAGGACGCCCAGCGCGACGAACCGCACAGACCGCTCCGTGAGATCCCGACTATGCGCCTCGCAGAACTGGCCGGCTTCACCGAGGACACCGCATCGCAGGTGAGTGCCGCTGTCGCGGCCGCGGCGAAAGTGGACAACGGCTGGTTGGGCGCCATGCGCGACATCGTCGGGCCGGCCCACATGTGGGAGCCGCAACCGTTGGAGAAGCGCTTCCCCGAGCTCCTCGATTCTCGGCTCATGAACGTATCCATCGACCCCGTTCAGCACGACATCGCGGAATCCGTCGAAGCGCAGGTCGAACGGCTCGATGCAATGACGGAACTTCTGAGTCGGCAGGTCATGGCGCAGTCGGCACTACTCGACACGCAGCGAGAAGCCATGAAGCAGAGCGCCGCAAGCCAGCAGGTGGCGACGAAGCTCACCTGGCTGGGCCTGGGTATCGCTGGCCTGGCGGTCGTCGTATCGCTGCCCTCCGCAATCGCGACCGTTCTGGGGCTCGCCGGCTGACTGGGCGCGTCCCGCGACCCGAGAGCCTGCAAGACCCCGTAGCGACCAGTCCAGCCGTTCGGGCTTTCCCCAGGCCACTCAAGGACATCACCCGCGATCGTACGGCTGCTCTTGCTCGGCTCGAACTGCGAGCCGAGACGATCGTGGAGGGCTGTGGTTGGCGCGCACACTTAAACAGACGCTGTTGCAGAAGCGCGGCGCTGGGGTCACACTGGCGTCAAGACCGAGATCGGAGACCGCAATGGCGCTGAAGCTGACCCGTCAGTACATCGAAGCTCACATGACGGACCCCGAGATCGCAAAGCGGCGCTCCGAGCACCCGACCGCGGCATCTACCCCGAGTGTCGAGTCTGTCAATGACGCGATCCTCGCGGCTGCTCGTGACGCGGTTGGCGACCAAGAGCTCGATGAGGTCGAGGTTCGCCTCCTCGTGTCCCCGAACGACATGGGACCGCTGAAGGGCGGCTGCATCACGATCAAGGTGCCCCCGTTCCTGGAGTGGCACGCGGACTACGACGGCAATCGTCCGGGCAAGGGATGACGCATCGCTAGAGACGTGGCGTTACGCCGGCGTCCTCGCGCTCTACGAGCACGCAAGCCGGCGATCACTATCCGGCGGGGACCTGCCGCCTTCTCGGCCGCTCATGCCGCAGAAGCCGCCGCTCAACGCCTGAGCAGCCTGACGCGCCTCGAAGACACAACGACGGCCCCGCTCCGAAGAGGGGGCCGTCAAACACCAGCTGGGATGCCTCAACCGATGTGGGGTGTGCCACAAACGTACCACCGATACGTGGTACGCCCAAGACTACGATCGCTTCATGTCGCGGAAAAAACTCATCGCCTACGTGGATGGCTTCAACCTCTACAACGGAGTCCGCGACTCCTTCGCTCATCGATACCTCTGGCTCGACCTGGTTCGACTCATGGAGAACTATCGACCCGACTCTGAGGTGGTCCGAGTCAACTACTTCTCCGCTCGCGTCCTGGATGACTCAGAAGCGCTATCGCGGCAGGATACGTACATCGCGGCGCTCGAGGCATTGCACCCCGAACGCATCGCGGTCAGGCTGGGTCGCTACCAATCGAAGTCAGTTGCATGCAAGGCCTGCGGAGCGGAGTGGACGTCGTATGAGGAGAAAGAGACCGACGTCAACCTTGCGCTCGCGATCGCTCGCGATGCGATCGCGCCCGAGGCCGATGACTACTTCCTCCTATCGGGGGACAGCGACGCCGCGCCTGCGGTGCGCGAAGCGATGCGTCTCAATCCATCCGGCTTCTACGCGGCGTTTTTCCCTCCGGGACGCCACTCTGAAGAGCTCAAGCAGCTGATGCCCGCTTCCCGAATCATCGGGCGAGACAAACTCCGCAACAGCCAGCTACCCGAGACCGTTAGCGATGCGAACGGGTCGACATTCGAGCAGCCGGCGAAGTGGAAGCCTGAGACCTTCCTGCCCGAGCCGGGCACGCCCTCGCCAATCCTTCGCGCCAAGCCTGACGGTTCGATGCCTACGCCGAGAGACATGAACGGCCATCGACACACTTGATCTCGACTCCGAGATGACATGCGCGGCGGCGGGCGAAGAGGCGCTGACGACTGCTGAGACAGGCGCCGACATAGAACTCCGCCGGGGCGTGAACTGACTGGCTCTCGCCGCATAGGTTGAGTGAAACTACTATCGGAGACACCATGCCAATCGATCCTGAGCTGCGTGACAACGCCGCAGAAGCCATCCTCAGCCGCATCGTCACGGTGTCGGGGAGCGCTATCAGCGCCGAGGGTATTGAGTCGCTCGTGAGCGGCTACGCAACAGTCGTCACTAAGGGCGGGTCCGGCGGAAGCCGCGGCGCAGTGGTCGCGTAAGCGGCCGGTAGGCAGTGGGCATCTTCGACACCGGCTCTCCTGTGGACTCCACGATAATCGTCGGCGTGATCGCCGCGACCTCGGTGATTCTTGCCGCCGTCATCGGCGCGCAGAGCGTACCGAGTCACATTCGCGAACTAGAAAAACTCGCGTCGGCTGCAGGAGCGATCGACGCCCACCCGGACACCCACAAACTGTTGGATGCCGCCATCCGAGAGGCCATCCCAGAGCCGCGGATCCGAAGCATCTGGCCGGAAGTGATCAGGGTGGCGGCACTCGCCTCCGGAGGATCCGCCATCGGTCTACTAGTGCTCGCACTCATCAAGACCATCCAGGGCCTGCGATGGGAAGGCGTCTACCCGGACCTCATCATCGCGGCCGTTCTACTTGTCCTGATGCCCCTACTAATCCGCGCACGCGATGGCGTCATCGCGGTTCTCGGGAAGATGCATCAGCGCGGCAGCGAATGGAGGAGGAGCCTCACGGCGATTCCGGGTAGCGCGACAGGCGAAGCCAAAGCTGCATCGCCCGGCCAGCGCTCAGACCAGCAAACCTGAAGAGCAGGGGCACCCCTCCCTATGCGCCTCCTCTCCGGCCCTCCGGCGCTAGGCAACATCTGTCCGTAGTGTTTTTTCCACGGCAACAGGCCGTCAACACCTCCGTGGGCGACACCCGCGTTCCTTCTCCTCGCACGTGCCGCTCTGGTGAAAAAAGCCGGAGAGAGAAGCCTGCTAACCCCGGAGGGCCTGCTGGTGAGGGTGATAGGGCACCCCTGGGTGGGTGTCCTAGGTGTTGGCGCTGGGCCGTAGTGTCCGAGCGTGGACTTGAGTGACGACCTCGCGCCGTTTGTCGCGACGACCGTGCCGATCTTCTTCGTTGTGCTGGCCTTCGGTCGAGCGCAGGCGAGGAGCGATGTGGGTCGGCCGCATCGTTGGGCGCGTGCGGTGTGGGTCGTGTATCTGGTGGCGCTTTCGACGATGTTCGCTCTGCTGTTGTGGTCGGTCGGCCTGATTGCCTCCGACGGCACCCTCGAGGGCGGCGGAGGCACGGCTTACTTCGTGCTGCTCGGGCTCGGCGTCGTCTTGATCTACTTCGCGATGATCGCCAAGCTCGACGACTTGAGGGAGCTTGCGGACCGGCTCAAACAGGAGGCTGCTGAGGCGACGATGCCGTCTGCTCTATCAGATGGAGGGCATGTGCGCTTTGGGCGAGTGCTGGGCCGCGCGGCTCGAATGCTGTCGCGGTAGCGCTGCGAGATGAGCGCGACTCCGGTCGGGCCGTCGTGGTGACCGGCCCGACCGGTGCTGCGCGCCGCGGCGCGCGATCGTCTCATCGCGCGTGATCCTTCCGAGGGCGTAAAGCTGCCCCGCATCCGTCGCGCCCAGCACGCGATGCAGATTCCCTCCCCCGACGCCGTCAGCGCCGCTATGAGCGCCGCACCGGACTGGTTCCGCCTCTACATCGCCCTGTGCGCGTTCGCCGGTTTACGGCTCGGAGAGGCGTCCGGTATGCAGCTCGGCGACGTGCAGTTTCTCAAGCGCCAGATGCACGTCGGGCGGCAGGTACAACGGGCCGGCGCGGGCAAGATCAAGGTCACTCCCCCGAAGCACGGCAGCGAGCGCGACGTGTTCATCGCCGACGAGCTCGTGGCCATGATCGCCCGTCACGCGGAGGAGATCGGCGTGCGGGGCGACGAGCAGTGGCTGTTCGTCGGGCCGTTCGGCGATCCGCCCCACCAGAACACGGTCGGCTACTGGTGGCACAAGACCCTCGCCGCAGCGGGCCTCGAGTCGTTCCGGCTGCACGACCTGCGTCACTTCTACGCGTCGGGCCTAATCGCCGCTGGCTGCGACGTCGTGACCGTGCAACGCGCGCTCGGCCACGCCAAAGCGACGACGACCCTAAACACCTACGGGCACCTGTGGCCCACGGCCGAAGACCGCACCCGAGCGGCCGCCGCGGACCTCATGGCAACTTCTTGCGGACTCTCTGCGGACTCTGAAGCCCGAGAGGCCACAACTTCCGCATGATTCCGGGCCGGTCAGCCCCTGACTACACGTTGAAGCGGAACTCGACCACGTCGCCGTCGGCCATGACGTAGTCCTTGCCCTCGATGCGCACGCGGCCCTTCGACTTCGCCTCGGCCATCGTGCCGGCGGCGTCCAGGTCGTCGAACGAGACCACCTCCGCCTTGATGAAGCCGCGCTCGAAGTCGGTGTGGATGACGCCCGCGGCCTGCGGGGCCGTCCAGCCGCGGCGGATCGTCCAGGCGCGCGACTCCTTGGGGCCCGCGGTGAGGTACGTCTGCAGGCCGAGCGTGTCGAAGCCGACGCGCGCGAGCTGGTCGAGCCCGGACTCCTCCTGGCCGAGCGACTGCAGCAGCTCGAGCGCCTCGTCGGGCTCGAGGTCGATGAGCTCCGACTCGACCTTCGCGTCGAGGAAGACGGCCTTCGCGGGCGCGACGAGCTCGGCGAGCTCCGCGCGGCGGGCCTCGTCGGTGAGCACGCTCTCGTCGACGTTGAATACGTAGAGCACGGGCTTCGCCGTGAGGAGGCCGAGCTCCTTGATGGGCGCCGTGTCGAAGCCGGCCTGCTGCAGCGTGCGGCCCGAGTCGAGGATGCCCTTCGCCTCCTCCGCCGCGGCGAGCGTGGCCGCGTCGGCCTTCTTGCCGCGCACCTCCTTCTCCAGGCGCGGGATGGCCTTCTCGAGGGTCTGCATGTCGGCGAGGATCAGCTCGGTGTTGATCGTCTCCATGTCGTCGGCCGGGTTCACCGCGCCGTCGACGTGCACGACGTCCGGGTCGGCGAAGCCGCGCACGACCTGCGCGATCGCGTCGGCCTCGCGGATGTTCGCGAGGAACTGGTTGCCGAGGCCCTCGCCCTCGCTCGCGCCGCGCACGATGCCGGCGATGTCGACGAACGAGACCGTGGCCGGGAGGATCTTGGCCGAGCCGTGGATCTCGGCGAGGCGCGTCAGGCGCGCATCCGGCAGCTCCACGACGCCGATGTTCGGCTCGATCGTGGCGAACGGGTAGTTCGCCGCGAGCACGGTGTTCTTGGTGAGCGCGTTGAAGAGCGTGGACTTGCCCACGTTGGGGAGTCCGACGATGCCGATGGTGAGTGCCACGAGGGTCGAGCCTAGCGGCGGGCGCGGCGGCGCGCGGCCCCGCGCCCCGCGCATCCGCGGCCGCTGCCTGCTGCGCCGCGCCTCCTGCCGCCGCGACACCCGCCGCTGCGCCACCGCCTCGCGTGCAGCGTCGAGTGGCGACGTTCGGCCGCGAGTGGCGCCAGATGGCTGGATTCTGGCGCCACAGTCAGCCGATCGGCGCCACTCACCGCCGAACGGCGCCACTCACAACCGGATGGCGCCGCTCGCCGCAGCACGGCGCCGCTCAGGGGGTGGAGGGCGCCGCTCGCCGCAGCACGTGCGCAGCGGAGGGCGCGGCGCGCATCACTCGTCGGGGCCCTCGATGATCGCGATGATGTTGCCGGCCGGGTCGGTGGTCCACGCGATGTCGGGCCCCATGCCGCTCGCGATGCCGCGCTCGTCCTGCTCGAAGCCGGGGTAGCGCACGAACTCGGCACCCTTCGCCACGAGCTCGTCGATCGCCGCGGGCAGATCCTCGACGAAGAGGTTGAGCACCGTGAACACCGCGGGCCGGTGATCGGGCTTCGGGTAGACGAGCAGGCTCCAGCCGCCCGGCAGCGTCAGCTGCAGCATGCCCTCCTGCTCGTCGACCTGCACCCCGAGCACGTCGCGGTAGAAGCCCGCCGCCGCCTCGATGTCGGGCACCGCGTAGACGCCCGACGATCCGCTGTACTGCACCATGGCGCACCTCCGCGTCGCTCCTGCCCGCATGATCCGCCCCGCAGGCACCTGCGCGCAAGCCCCGCGCGTACCCTGGCCGCATGGTGGCTGAGGGCGGCGCGCACGGCGGCGGTCCCGCGGGCGGCCCGGAGGGCACGGGCGGCGTCGTGCGGCTGCGTGTCGTCGTGCGCGGCAGCGTGCAGGGCGTGGGCTTCCGCTGGGCGACGGAGCGCGAGGCGGCGCGGCTGGGGCTCGCGGGCTCGGTGCGCAACCGCATCGACGGCGCCGTGGAGGCGGAGGTCGAGGGCGCGGCGGCAGGGGTCGACGCGATGCTCGCCTGGCTGCGGCACGGGCCGTCGAGCGCCCGCGTCGATGGCCTCGAGTCGCGCGCCGTCGAGCCGCGCGGCGAGCGCGGCTTCCGCATCGTGTGAGATCTGGGCCCGGCCCCGCCATCGGCCCAGCCCGCCTTCGGCCCGGCCCTGCGCGTCGGGTCCGGGACCGCGCCTCGGCGCAGCGCGAGCCCGGAGCCCTAGGAGGTGCGCACCCGCGTGGGGCTGATCCGGCACTGGAGCCGCTGCGAGCCCTGGTCGTCCGCCGGCCACGGCTCGCCCTCGTAGCGCGGCCACAGCCGTGCGGTGAGCATGGAACTCGGGTCGTCGACCAGCTGGGCGGTGCCGCGGACCTCGATGAAGCGCCCGGGGTCGTCGCGGTCGACGACGAGCACCGAGACGCGCGGATCGCGGCGCAGGTTGCGGGTCTTCCGCAGCGTCCGCTTGACCGGCACGAGCACGAGCCCGTGCTGCAGGTCGACCCAGGTGGCGCTCACCTGCGGCGAGCCGTCGGGCTGGATCGTGGCGACCGAGGCGATGTGGGCTCCGGTGAGCAGGTCGGCGTGGCTGGCGGGGATCTCGACGGGGTCGGGCACGGCGGCTCCTCTGCTCGGTGTGCGGCTCCAGCTTGCCACCGCGACCCGAGCGGGCGGTCGAGATGCGCAACGGGGACGAGCTCGAGGCGCCGCCGCTGCGCAGGTCGCGCAGACGACGCGCCGAGGCTTGTGCGAGGTGCCCTGCGCGAGCATCATCGTGGCGTGCCGCGCGACCCGCGGCGCACACGACACCGGCGTCGCGCGATCCGCTGCGCCCGGGCTCTCGACGAGGAGAACAACCATGAGCGCCGTCCCCGACTTCACCCACGAGCGCGTGCTGACCGCGACGGGAGCCCGCAGCGGCCTCGTCATCACGGTCGCCCTCCACTCCAGCGCGCTCGGCCCCGCCCTCGGCGGCTGCCGCATGTGGGGCTACCCGAGCTGGGCCGACGGCCAGGCCGATGCGCTGCGCCTCAGCGCCGCCATGACGATGAAGAACGCCGCTGCCGGGCTCGACGCGGGCGGCGGCAAGTCGGTGATCGCGCTCCCCCAGGGCGTCGTGCTCGACGGCGAGCGCCGCCGCGCGGCCCTGCTCGACCTCGGCGACCTCGTCGAGGCGATGGACGGCCGCTACCGCACCGCAGAGGACGTCGGCACCACCGAGCACGACATGCTCGTCGTGCGCGAGCGCACCGCCCACGTCGTGGGCCTGCCCGCCGAGTCGGGCGGCGCGGGCGAGCCTGCGGGCGCCACCGCTCTCGGCGTGTTCTCCTCCGTCGCTCCCACGCTCGAGGCCGCCTTCGGCGACGCCTCGATCGACGGCCGCACCTTCGTGATCTCGGGCCTCGGCCAGGTCGGCGGCCGCCTCGCCCGCATGCTCGCCGGCCACGGCGCGCGCCTCGCGGTCACCGACATCGACCCCGGCAAGCGCGCGCTCGCCGACGAGCTCGGCGCCCGCTGGATCAGCCCGGAGGCCGCGCTCACGACCGCCGCCGACGTGCTCGTGCCCGCCGGCCTCGGCGGCATCCTCACCGACGAGGCCATCGAGTCGCTGCCGGTGCGCGCGGTGGTCGGCCCCGCCAACAACCCGCTCGCCGACCGCTCGGGCGCCGAGCGCCTCGCCGAGCGCGGCATCGTCTACGCCCCCGACTTCGTCGTGAACGCGGGCGGCGTGATCCACCTCCAGGGCATCGCCGACGGCCTCGAGTGGCCTGCGATCGCCGAGCGCCTCACCGGCATCGGCGACACGGTCCGCCACGTGCTCTCGACCGCCGGCGACCGCGGCATCACGCCGCTCGCTGCCGCCGAGGAGCTCGCGATGGCCCGCATCGAGGCCGCTCGCCGCAGCGCCCTCGTGGGTGCCTGAGCGCCGCTCCCCCACCGCGGCCCCGGCCCGCCCGCGCATCGCCGCGGCGGGTCGGCGCTCGTCGCGGCACGCTCCCGACCGTGCGTCCAGCCTGCCGCCCTACGGTTGGGGGACACGCGGTGCCGATGCCGCGGAGGAGGCACGACCATGAGCGACCACCACGGGCAGCAGGACGGCCAGCACGAGGCGCCGTCGACCGGAGGCTACGGCGACGAGCGCGAGGCCGACGCCCTCACGGGCGGCCACGACGAGGAGGCAGGCGCCTCCGAGAACGTGCCGGAGTCGCAGGACGCCGACGCGCCCGAGCAGCCGCGCGGCGACTGAGGCGGCGCCGCAGCGCGCCGGGGCCCGACACGGGCAGCGGCGCGCCGCGGCCAATCACCGGCTGGGCTCGCCCTCGGCGATGCGCTCGAGCATCGCCACGTGCTCGGCCCAGCTCGCGCCGTCCCGCGGCGGCAGGTTCTCGTTGCCCTCCTGCATCCCGATCCGGGCATCGATGCCCTCGCGGAGGATGTCGGCGTGGCCCGCGTGGCGCGCGACCTCTGCGGTGAGGTGCACGAGCAGGCGGCCGAGGGTCGTGTCGGCCGCGTCGCCCCACCAGGGCACGTGCGCGGGCGCGTCGAGCGGCAGCGCCTGGATGGACGCCTCCGCGTGGTCCCGCACCCGGTCGTGGAGGTCGAGCACCCACGCGACCGATTCGTCGGCCGTCGCGAAGAGGTCGGCGTCCGGCTCGGACTCCGTCCAGGGCATGGGCTCGGGGAAGGGCCGCCCGAGGCACCGGCCCAGGTAGTCGGCCTCGACGCTCGCCACGTGCTTCACGAGCCCGAGCAGGTTCGTGCCCGTGGGCGTGCGCGGCCAGCGCAGCTCGCGCTCCGGCAGGCCCTCGAGCTTCCAGCGCAGCGCCTCGTGCTGGCGACGCAGG
Organism: Agrococcus sp. SL85; assembly: GCF_026625845.1. Classification (NCBI taxonomy): domain Bacteria; kingdom Bacillati; phylum Actinomycetota; class Actinomycetes; order Micrococcales; family Microbacteriaceae; genus Agrococcus; species Agrococcus sp. SL85. Next base: position 1,732,620 of record NZ_CP113066.1, on the reverse strand, counting down.
TAGCGGGCCAGGATGGGCTTGGGGTCGGCGTCGTCCATGGGCACGAGGGTGGCACAGGGGGCTGACGGGGTCTCGAGACGCGTGCGGCTGCGCCGCGCGCTCCTCGACCGACGGGGAACCGGCGGCCGCGCCGCGCGCTCCTCGACCGACGGGGCGCCGGCGGCTACCGCTCCTCGGCGAGCCCCAGCTCGATGAGCTCGGTGATGAGGTCGCCGTACTCGATCCCGGAGGCCTGCCACACGACCGGGAACATCGAGATGGCGGTGAAGCCCGGCATCGTGTTGATCTCGTTGAGCACGATGCCGTGCTCCGGCGAGACGAAGAAGTCGATGCGCGCGAGCCCCGAGCCCTCGATCGCCTCGAAGGCGCGGATCGCGGTCTCCTGGAGGGCCGCGATCGTCGCCTCGTCGAGGTCGGCCGGGCACTCCGTGCGGGCCGTCGGGAGGCCGCGGTACTTCGCGTCGAAGTCGTAGAACGTGCCCTCGTCGAGCACGATCTCGCCCGGCAGCGAGGCGCGCGGACGGTCGCCGTCGCGCCCGCCGAGGACGCCGACCTCCACCTCGCGGCCCGAGACGCCCGCCTCGACGAGCGCCCGCGAGTCCTCCGCGAGCGCGAGCGCCATGGCCCGGTCGAAGTCGAGCACCGAGTCGACGCGGCTGACGCCCACCGAGGAGCCCGCGCGCGCGGGCTTCACGAACACGGGGAACGGGAAGTCGCCCAGGCGCGCGCGCACGGCGTCGGCGTCGCGCGCCCACTCGCCGCGGGAGACCGTCATCCACGGCGCGACCTTGATGCCCACGTGCTCGAGCACGGCCTTGGCGAAGTGCTTGTCCATCGCGACCGCGCTCGCGAGGACGCCGTTGCCGACGTACGGGATGTCGACGAGGTCGAGCATGCCCTGCACCGTGCCGTCCTCGCCGAAGCGCCCGTGCAGGATGGGGAAGACGACGTCGACCTCGCCGAGCTCGCGCAGCGCGCCCGCCGCGTCGACGGCGGTGAGGGTGCGCGAATCGCTCGTCGTCGGCAGGAGCACGGCGTCGCCGCCCGTCACCTCGGGCGAGCGGTCGAGCGCGAGCGGCGCCGGGTCGTCGGCCTGCAGCACGAAGCGGCCGTCGCGCGCGATGCCGATGGGCACGACGTCGTAGCGGTCGCGGTCGATGTGCGCGAGCACGCTGCCCGCGGTCGCGCACGAGATCAGGTGCTCGCTGGAGCGGCCGCCGAACAGCAGGGCAACGCGGGTCTTCCGGGTCTCGCTCACGGTCATTCCTCGATCGGCTCGTCGTCGGTCGTCAGGTGGGGGGCGATGTCGCGCGGGTCCATGGCGCCGTCGAGCACGAGGCGCACCTGCTCGAGGATCGGCATGCGCACGCCGCGCTGCTCGGCGAGCTGCGCGACGGGCTCGACGGAGGCGAGCCCCTCGGCCGTCTGCTCCATGCGGGCGACGACGTCGGTGCGGGAGTAGCCCATGCCGAGCAGGCGCCCGGCGGTGAAGTTGCGCGAGAGCGTCGAGCCGCAGGTGGCGATGAGGTCGCCGAGGCCAGCGAGGCCGCGCATCGTCTCGCGCTCGGCGCCGAAGGCGACCGCGAAGTCGGTGACCTCGGAGAGCCCGCGCGTCATGATCGACGCCTTCGTGTTCTCGCCGTAGCCGACGCCGTCGACGATGCCGATCGCCACGGCCACGAGGTTCTTCAGCACGCCGCCGAACTCGGTGCCGACGACGTCGTTGTTGATGAACGAGTGGAAGTAGTCGTTGCGGGCACGGCGGGCGACCTCGCGCGCCGTCTCGGGGCTCGTCGACGACACGACGGCGGCGGTCGGCTGCTCCTGCGCGATCTCGAGCGCCAGGTTGGGGCCAGAGACCACGGCGATGCGGCCGGCGTCGATGCGCAGCTCCTCGGCGACCACCTCGCTCATCCGCAGCCGCGTGCCGGCCTCGACGCCCTTCATGAGCGAGACGACGGGCGCGTCCGGGGCGATGGCCGCGCCGTGCTCGCGCAGCAGCTGCCGCAGCTGCTGGCTGGGCACCGCCAGGTAGACCTGTGCCGCGCCGTCGAGCGCGCGGCGGATGTCGGAGGTCGCGTGCAGCGAGGCGGGCAGGTCGATGCCCGGCAGGTAGCGGGTGTTGCGGCGCGACTGGTCGATCTCGCGCGCGGCCTCCGCGCGGCGCGCCCAGAGGATCGTCTCGGCGCCGCCGTCGGCGAGCACCTTCGCGAACGTCGTGCCCCAGCTGCCGGCGCCGAGGACGGCGACGTCAGCCATCGAAGCGCCCCGTCTCGCTCTGCCCGCGCCGCGCCGGGTCCCAGCGCTCGGCGGGCGGCGCCTCGCCGCGCAGCTCGCCGAGGAGGCCCGCGATCCGGGCCATGACGACGTCGGTCGCGGCGGTCATCGACGCCGCATCCCGCTTGCCCGCGTACGCGGAGAGGTCGACGGGCGCGCCGAAGCGCACATCGATCGTCTTGCGCGGGAAGGGGCGGATGCCCTTGCCGTAGCGCGGCATGAGGTGCTGCGTGCCCCAGTGGGCGGCGGGGATGAGCGGCACGCCGGCCTCGAGCGCCATGCGCACGGCGCCCGTCTTGCCGCGCATGGGCCACAGCTGGGGGTCGCGCGTGAGCGAGCCCTCGGGGTAGATGATGACGCCCAGCCGGTCGGCCACCACCTGGCGCGCGGCGGCCATCGGCTCGCCGTGCGACGAGCGGCCCGCGCGCTCCACCGGGATCTGGCCCGCAGCCGTGAGGATGCGTCCGAGCACCGGCACCTTCCACAGGCTCGCCTTCGCCATGAAGCGCGGCACGCGGCCCGAGCGCCAGATCGCCACCGCCATGACGAGCGGGTCGATCTCGCTGTAGTGGTTGGGCGAGAGCACGAACGCGCCCGTCGCCGGGATGTGCTCGTGCCCCGTGATCCGCAGCTTCGCCATGCCCGAGATCGAGGGCACCACCACCGCCGCGAGGGCAGGGTAGATGCCGGACCGCTCCGGCTTCGGCGGCTTGCCGGGCAGCGCCATCAGCTCTCCACGTCGAAGTCCGCGCCGAGGGTCTCGAGCTTCTCGATGAATCGCTCGTACCCGCGCGCGATGATCCCCACGTTCGAGATGCGGCTCTCGCCCTCGGCCGTCAGCGCCGCCACGAGGTGGCTGAAGCCGCCGCGGAGGTCGGGCACCACGACGTCGGCGCCGTGCAGGTCGACGGGGCCGACGATGACGGCGGAGTGCTGGTAGTTGCGCGCGCCGAAGCGGCACGCGTGGCTGCCGAGGCAGTCGGTGTGGATCTGGATCTTCGCGCCCATCTCGACGAGCGCCTCCGTGAAGCCGAAGCGCTGCTCGTAGACCGTCTCGTGCACGATCGAGACGCCGTTGGCCTTCGCGAGCGCCACGACGAGCGGCTGCTGCCAGTCGGTCATGAAGCCGGGGTGCACGTCGGTCTCGACGTTGACGGGCTTGAGGTCGCCGCCGGGGTGCCAGAAGCGGATGCCGTCGTCCTCGATCTCGAACGCGCCGCCGGCCTTCCGGTACACGTTGAGGAAGGTCGTCATCTCGGGCTGGCGTGCGCCCTCGAGGAACACGTCGCCGCCGGTGGCGAGCGCGGCGCACGCCCAGGAGGCGGCCTCGTTGCGGTCGAAGAGCGCCGTGTGCTTGTAGCCCACGAGCCTGTCGACGCCCTCGATGCGGATGGTGCGGTCGGTGTCGACCTGGATCTCGGCGCCCATCTTCTGCAGGATCGCGATGAGGTCCATGATCTCGGGCTCGACGGCGGCGCCCGTGAGCTCGGTGCGGCCCTTGGCGCGCACGGCGCCGAGCAGCACCTGCTCGGTGGCCCCGACCGAGGGGTACGGCAGGTGGATCTTCGCGCCGTGCAGGCCGTCGGGGGCCGACATGCGGATGCCCGAGGGCAGCTTCTCGACGACCGCGCCGAAGTTGCGCAGCACCTCGAGGTGGTAGTCGATCGGCCGGTCGCCGATGTGGCAGCCGCCGAGGTCGGGGATGAAGGCCTCGCCCAGCTGGTGCAGCAGCGGGCCGCAGAAGAGGATCGGGATGCGGCTCGAGCCCGCGTGCGCGTTGATCGAGGTCTCGTGGGCCGTGCGCACGTTCGAGGGGTCGAAGCGCAGCGTGTCGCCGTCGCGCTCCACCGTGACGCCGTGGAGCTCGAGCAGGCCCTGCACGACGCGCACGTCGCTGATCTGCGGCACGCTGCGCAGCTCGCTCGGGGAGTCGGCGAGCAGCGCCGCGACCATCGCCTTCGTGACGAGGTTCTTCGCGCCCTTCATCTGGATGCGGCCCTGCAGGGGCTTCCCGCCGCGCACGACGATCGTGTCGACGTCCATGCCGACGGCCGCCCCGGCGTTCCGGGAGAACTCGGTCAGGTTCACTTCGCTCCTCGCTGCACCGGCTGCGTCTGCGGCAGCCAGCTCGGTCGCTGCGCCTCGAACGCGGCGATCGCGTCCTCGTCGCGGAGGGTCAGCGCGATGTCGTCGAGCCCCTCCAGCAGGCGCCAGCGAGTGTAGTCGTCGATCTGGAAGCCGTGGGCGACGCCGCCCGCGGTGGCCGTGCGGGCCTCCAGGTCGACCGTGATCCCGGCGCCCGGCTCGGCGCGCGCGACGGCCCAGAGGGCCTCCATCGCGTCCTCGGAGATCTGCCCGACGAGCAGGCCCTGCTTGCCGGCGTTGCCGCGGAAGATCTCGCCGAAGCGCGGGCCGAGCACGGCGGTGATGCCGAAGTCGCGCAGCGCCCACACGGCGTGCTCGCGGCTCGAGCCGGTGCCGAAGTCGTGGCCGACGACGAGGATGCCGCCCTGCCGGTAGGGCTCCTGGTTCAGCACGAACGAGGGGTCCTGCCGCCACGAGTGGAAGAGCGCGTCGTCGTAGCCCGTCTTCGTGACGCGCTTCAGGAACACCGCGGGGATGATCTGGTCGGTGTCGACGTTCGAGCGCTCGAGCGGGATGAGCGGCCCGGTCAGGGTGCTGATCTTCTCCATGGTCAGGCGTCCTCTCCGGCCGCGAAGGCGGCGAGCTCGGTGTCGTGCGCGAGGTCCCACGGGCTCGAGAGCGTGCCGCGGATCGCGGTCGCGGCCGCGACGAGCGGCGAGACCAGGTGGGTGCGGCCGCCCTTGCCCTGGCGGCCCTCGAAGTTGCGGTTCGACGTGGAGGCGCAGCGCTCCCCCGGCGCGAGCTGGTCGGGGTTCATGCCGAGGCACATCGAGCAGCCCGCGAAGCGCCACTCGGCGCCGAAGTCGGTGAACACCTTGTCGAGGCCCGCGGCCTCCGCCTCGAGCCGCACGCGCGCGGAGCCGGGCACGACGAGCACGCGCACGCCCTCCGCCTTCGTGCGGCCGCGGAGGATGTCGGCGGCGGCCGTGAGGTCCTCCATGCGCGAGTTCGTGCACGAGCCGATGAACACCGTGTCGACCGGGATCGACTTCAGCGGCGTGCCGGGCGCGAGGTCCATGTACTCGAGCGCGCGCTCGGCGGCGGCGCGGTCGGTGGGGTCGGCGAACGACGCAGGGTCGGGCACGGCCGCCGAGAGCGAGGCACCCTGGCCGGGGTTCGTGCCCCAGGTGACGAAGGGCTCGAGCTCGGAGGCGTCGATGACGACCTCGGCGTCGAAGACGGCGTCGTCGTCGGTCGGGAGCGTCCGCCAGTACTCGACCGCGGCGTCCCAGTCGGCCCCCTTCGGGGCGTGCGGCTTGTCCTTGACGTAGGCGAAGGTCGTCTCGTCGGGCGCGACCATGCCGGCGCGGGCGCCCGCCTCGATCGACATGTTGCAGATCGTCATGCGGCCCTCGATCGAGAGGGCGCGGATGGCGCTGCCGCGGTACTCGAAGACGTAGCCGGCGCCGCCGCCCGTGCCGATCCTGGCGATGACGGCGAGGATGATGTCCTTCGCCGTGACGCCCGGGCGCAGCTCGCCCTCGACCGTGATCGCCATCGTCTTGAAGGGCTTCAGCGGCAGCGTCTGCGTGGCCATGACGTGCTCGACCTCGCTCGTGCCGATGCCGAAGGCCATCGCGCCGAACGCGCCGTGCGTGGAGGTGTGGGAGTCGCCGCACACGACGGTGACGCCCGGGAGCGTGAGGCCCAGCTGCGGGCCCACGAGGTGCACGATGCCCTGCTCGGCGTCGCCGAGCGAGTGGATGCGCACGCCGAACTCCTCGGCGTTGGCGCGCAGCGTCTCGATCTGCTTCCGGCTCGTCGGATCCTGGATGGGCTTGTCGATGTCGAGCGTCGGGGTGTTGTGGTCCTCGGTCGCCACCGTGAGGTCGACGCGGCGCAGCGGGCGGCCGGCCTGGCGGAGGCCGTCGAAGGCCTGCGGGCTCGTCACCTCGTGCACGAGGTGGAGGTCGATGTAGATGAGGTCGGGGGCGCCGTCCTCGCCCTTGACGACGACGTGGTCGTCCCACACCTTCTCTGCCAGCGTCCGTCCCATCAGCCCTCTCCCACGCTCGACGCGCCGCTCCGCGGCCGTCTCGCCATACTACGCGCGGGCCCATCGCGGCATTCCCGCACGACGCCGCCGAGCGCGCCGTACGATGCACCCAGCATCGAGCGAGGAGACCCCGATGGCAGCTGCCGGCGGCACCCAGTACAACGAGCGACCGGGCGTGCGCCTGCTGGGCTCGCTCATCTTCTCCAGCCGCTGGCTGCAGGCCCCGATCTACGGCGGGCTCGTCATCGCGCAGCTCGTCTACGCGGTCGTCTTCCTCATCGACCTGTGGCACCTCATCGCCCACGACGTCGTCGGCGCCATCGCCGAGGAGGGGCAGGTCGAGCAGGCGATCATCATGCTCGGCGTGCTCGGCCTCATCGACGTCGTCATGATCGCGAACCTGCTCATCATGGTCGTCGTCGGCGGCTACGAGACCTTCGTCTCGAAGATCGACCTGCGCCGCCACCCCGACGAGCCGGAGTGGCTGAGCCACGTCAACGCGAACGTGCTGAAGGTGAAGCTCGCGATGGCGATCATCGGCATCTCCTCCATCCACCTGCTGCAGTCGTTCATCGAGGTCGCGGAGATGGGGCGCGAGGAGCCGGGGATCGCGCCGGACATCACGGGCGACGGCCACGTCGTGACGGCCGAGGGCGTCATGTGGCAGTGCATCATCCACGGCCTCTTCATCCTCTCGGCGATCGGCCTCGCGCTCATCGACCGCATGCAGGTGTCGGCCGACGTCGTCGCGAAGCAGGCGGGGCACGACCGCCACGCGCACGACTTCGACGGCGACGAGGACGACGAGCCCGTGGCGGGGCGGCGGATGCCGGCGACGGATCGCGCGTGAGCGTCCGCGCCGCGGAGGTGCTCGGCCCGGACGGCACGGCGGTCCGAGGCGTGCCGGCGGAGCGCCTGCGGGACGAGGCCGCCGCCCGGGGCGGGGTGGCATGGGTCGACCTCGTCGATCCCGCCGACGACGAGCTCGCCGCGCTCGCGGCGGCGCTCGACCTCCACCCGCTGCTCGTCGAGGACATCGCGAAGCGCGGCCAGCGCACGAAGCTCGAGCCCTACGGGCAGGTGCGCTACCTCGTGCTGCATCGGCCCGACGACGACGGGGCGCCGCACGAGGTGCACGTCGTCGCGGGCCCCGACTGGGTCGTGACCGCCACGTGGGGCGACCCCGGGTGGATCGACGCCGTGCGCGCCCGCGCCGCGGGCGACGGCGCGCGGGCGACGCTGCCGATCTCGCCCGGCGCGATCGTCCACGCGGTGCTCGACGCCGTGGGCGACGCGGTGCTCGAGCGCGCGCAGGCGCTGCAGGACGAGGCCGACGGGCTCGAGGACCGGTCGCTCGGCAGCGCCCCGCCCGACGTCGACGAGGCCTACCGGTCCCTGCGCCGTGTCGCGCGGCTCACGAGGATCGCCGAGCCCCTCGGCGACGTCGTCGCGCGGCTCGCCGCGGAGGCCCCGTCCGACGGCACGGAGCTCCGCAGGCACCTGCGCGACGTGGCGGACCACCTGGAGCGGGCCGCCAACCGCCTCGAGGCGCAGCACGCGCTGCTGCAGGGCGTGCTGCAGCTGCAGGCCGCGCGGATCGCGCAGCGCCAGAACGAGCACATGGAGGCGCTCGCCGAGCGCTCCTTCGTCCAGGGCGAGCAGGTGAAGCGCGTGTCGAGCTGGGCCGCGATCCTCTTCGCGCCCACGCTCGTCGCGGGCATCTACGGCATGAACTTCGACCGCATGCCCGAGCTGCGGTGGCCGCTCGGCTACCCCCTGGCGCTCCTCGCGATGCTCGTGCTCTCCGGCGGCCTCTACCTCGCGTTCAAGCGCAAGCACTGGCTGTAGTCGCGGCCCGACGACGCGGGCCCCGCCCGGATGCTCCGGTGCGGGGCCCTCGCGACGCGTCCTGCGCGGCGGCTCAGCCGAGGATGTCGCCGAGCCAGCTGCCCTTCGAGCGGCGGCGCTGGTCGTAGCGCGGGTCGTACCGCTGGTCGTAGCGCGGATCCTGGCGGCGGTCGCCCTGGGCGCGCTTCTGCACCTCGTTCAGCAGCTTGTCGGCGACGGCGCCGAGGCCGCCGGACGCGCCCGCCTGCGCGGGGCGCTGGTCCCACTGCTGCTGGCCCTGCCCGTACGCCGGCTGCTGCCCGTAGGGCTGCTGCTGCCCCTGCCCGTAGGGCTGCTGCTCGCCGTAGGGCTGCTGCTGGCCGTAGGCGGGCGCCTGCGGCGCGCCCTGCTGCCATCCCTGCGGCGCCGGCTGCTCGGCCGCGCGCTCGAGCAGCTTGTCGAACTCGCCGCGGTCGAGCCAGATGCCTCGGCACTGCGGGCAGTAGTCGATCTCGATGCCGCTGCGCTCGCTCATCGTGAGGGTGGTGCCGTCGGTGGGGCACTGCATGGTGGGCTCCTCTCGTGGGGTCCGCCCACCATCCAACCGAGGGAGCCTCTGCGGCTCCTATGCGCGTGCCGACGGCGGAGCGACGCCCGGACGCGACGAAGCCCCCGCCCGGAAGGGCGGGGGCTTCGATCAGGTGACCCCAGCGGGATTCGAACCCGCGTTACCGGCGTGAGAGGCCAGCGTACTAGGCCGCTATACGATGGGGCCTTGCCGCTTCCCTGCGGAAGCAACCTGGATAGTGTGCCACACGATCCGAGCGAGCGCCAAATCGAGCGCGCAGCCGCTCCTCGAGCGGCCGCCGAGGCGCGCGTCCGGCGCCCCTCACACGGGCCGCAGCACCTGCAGGGCGCCTGGCATCGTGCTGCAGCGGATGGGCAGGCGGCCCACGACCTCGCCGTCCGCGCACACCGAGACGGGCTCGTCGCAGTCGAGCTCGACGACCTCGCAGTCGACGGTCGTGACGCGCGGATCCTCCTGATGCGTGCCGCGCATCGCCTTGCCGAGCAGCCGCAGGAACGCGGGCAGCCGCAGCTCGTCGGCGAGCACGGCCGTCAGCAGCCCGTCGCGCATCGACGCGCTCGCCGCGAGCGGGATGCCGCCGCCGAGCGTGCGGTTGTTCGCGACCGCGGCGATGGCCGTGCGCCAGGTGCGCTCCGCTCCCCCGTCGATGCGGACGCGGAAGGTGCGGTGCCGCAGGCGCACGAGCGTGGCGAGGATCGCCGCCTCGTAGCGCACGCTGCTCGGCACGCGCCGCATCCGGAGGGAGCGCACCGTGACGTCGCTGTCGAAGCCGACGGAGACGATGCCCGCCGCGAGCGCCACGCCGTCGGGATGCTCGATGCGCACGAGGTCGACGCGCTCCGGTGCGGCCGCGAGCGTCGCCGGCATGCGGTCGAGCGCGTCCTGCGCGTCGCGGACGCCGAGCGCGGCGGCGAAGTCGTTGCCGGAGCCCGCGGGCACCACGAGCATCGGCTTCGACGTGCCGCCCACGACGTTGACGCCCAGGTGCACCATGCCGTCGCCGCCCACGACGACGAGCACGTCGGCGCGGATCATCGCGAAGCGCGTCTGCTCGAGCTGCGCGGCGTAGCCCGAGGCGGCGATGTGGACGACCTCGTGGCCGAGGGCGCGGATCCGGGCCTCCACGACCGCCCCCACGCCGCCGGACCGCCCGAACCGGGCGGCCGGGTTGGAGGCCACCACGACGAGCACGAGCACACCCTATGCGCGCCCCGACCCGCACATGTGCAGGAGATCGTCGTGCTGCGCGCGCCAGAACGACCGTTCCCTGCACATGTGCGGGAGGAGGGGCGGGCGTAGGGTGGCGCCATGCGCGTCACCAAGCACGCCCACGCCTGCCTCGTCCTCGAGGACGAGGGGCAGCGGCTCGTCATCGATCCCGGCAACCAGACGGGGCCGCTCGCGCCCACGGGCGTCGTCGCGGTCGTCATCACGCACGAGCACCCCGACCACTGGGATGCCGAGCACCTGCGCGCGCTGCGCGAGACGAACCCGGGCGTGCCGATCTTCGGCCCGGAGGGCGTCGCCGCCGCCGCCGAGGGCTTCGACGTGCGCGCGGTCGCGGCCGGCGAGCGCGTGACCGCCGGGCCGTTCCGCCTGCGCTTCTTCGGCGGCGAGCACGCCGTGATCCACGAGTCGATCCCCGTGGTCGACAACCTGGGCGTGCTCGTGAACGAGGCCGTGTACTACCCCGGCGACTCCTACGCGGTGCCCGACGTCACCCCCGCGCTGCTCGCCGCCCCGGCCGGCGGCCCGTGGCTGAAGATCGGCGAGGCGATGGACTTCGTGCTGCGGGTCGCGCCGCGCGCGACGATCCCGACCCACGAGGCCCCGATCAGCGCGATGGGCCTCGCGATCGCCAACGCGCGCATCGAGTGGGCCGTGCAGCAGGGCGGCGGCACGCACCATCCGCTGACCGCGGGCGAATCGATCGAGCTCTGAGCCGGCGCGCCGAGGCGCGCGCGTGATCGACGCGCTCCCGCTCGCCGTCCTGTGCGTCGCGCTGCTCGTCGCGACGCTCTCGCAGCGCGTCGCGGGCATGGGCTTCGGCCTCGTCATGGGCCCGACCGCCGCGCTGCTCGTGGGTCCGATCGCGGCCGTCGTGCTCGTGAACGTCATGGCGATCGTCGCGTGCGGCCTGATCCTGCCGCGCGTCTGGCGCGACATCGACTGGCGCAGGCTCGCGTGGATCGGCATCCCGGCCGCCGCGCTCAGCATCGCGGGCCTGCTGCTCGCGCGCGTCGTCAGCGCCGACCTGCTGCGCATCGCCGTCGGGGCGGTCGCGATCCTCGGCGTCGTGCTCGCGACCCTCTTCGTGCGCACCGAGCACCGGCTCGACAGGCCCGTCACCCGCGTGGCCTCCGGCGGCCTCATCGGCCTCCTCAACGCCGCCGTCGGCGTCGGCGCGCCCGCCGTCGGCGTGTACCAGATCGTCTCCCGCTGGGAGCCGCGCTCGTTCGCCGCCACCATGCAGGCGTTCTGGCCGATCGTGAGCATCGCGACGCTCCTCGAGCGCCAGCTGCTCGTGCCCGACGGCTGGCCGGAGTGGCCGTGGTGGGGCTGGCTCGCAGGCGTCGTCGCGACCGCCGCCGGCACGCTCATCGCCGAGCCGATCGCGCGGCGGATCCCCCCGCGCGCCGTGCGGATCGCGATCGTCGTCCTCTCGATCCTCGGCGGCGCGGCCGTCATCGTCGCCGGCGTCGTCGGCCTCGCGGGCTGAGCGGGGCGGCCGGGACCGCCTCCGCGGCGGCGCCCGCACCCGAGCCTCAGCGCTCGGCGACCCGCACGGCGCGCAGCACGACGTCGTGCACGTGGTGCGCGCTGCGCGCGCCGGACGGCCTCGGCCGCGTCTCGCGGACCTCCACACGCCACCCCGCGTCGGCCTCGATCGCCGCGGCGATCTCGTCGACGCCGACGAACGCGAGCGGGTCGAAGGCGCGGGTGCCCTCGGCCGGGTCGAGCGGCTCCTGCACGACCGCGAGGTCGTGGGCGACGACGAGCAACGTGCCGCCGGGGGCCACGGCGCCGAGGAGGTTCGCGAGGCCGCGGCCGTCGGGCGAGCGGCGGAACGAGCCGTACTGCAGCGACACGAGATCGAAGGCCTCTCGCTCGTAGGCGTCCGGCGCGGTCGCGTCGACCCGCAGCAGCTCGACCTCGAGGCCCCGCCTCGCCGCCTCGGCGCCGGCGCGCTCGAGCGCCCTGCCGGAGACGTCGGTCGCGGTCACGCGCCAGCCGCGCTCGGCGAGCCACAGCGCGTCTGCGCCCTCGCCTGCGCCCACGTCGAGCGCGCGGCCGGGCGCGAGGCCCTCGACCTCGGCGACGAGCGTGCCGTTGGGGTTGCCGCTCCACACGCGGTCCTCGCCCGCGTAGCGCGCATCCCACTCCGCCTCGACGGCGTCGGGGCGGGCGGCGGCGGCGATGTCGTCGGCCGCGAGGCTGAAGGCGACGTGCGCGCCCACCATGCTGCCGCTCGCGGCGGCGTGCAGCACCTGCTGGCCGGGGTCGACGACGTTGCCGGCGGCGAAGACGCCATCGGCCGCCGTGCGACCGGTCGCATCGGCCGCGAGCACCTCGCCCATGCCGCTCGCGTGCGCCGAGGCCTCGAGCCCGAGCGGGGCGAGCGCCTCGACGCGCGGGCGGAAGCGCGAGCCTGTGAGCACCGCGTCGGCCGACAGCGCGGTGCCGTCGGCGAGCTCGACCGAGAGGTCGCCGCCCGCGTCGGCGACGCGACGGACGGTGCCCGCGAGCACCGGCACGCCCGAGGCGACGAGCGCCTCGACCGCCGCCGGATCGGCGGCGACGCCGTCGTGCAGCACGACGACCAGGTGCGGCGTGAGGTGGCGCAGCAGCTGCGCGGCGTGGAGTCCGGGGGCGCCGCGACGACCTGCACGACGCGGCGGTCGCGCACCTCGTGGCCGTGGCAGAACGGGCAGTGGATGACCTCGCGGCCCCAGCGCTCGGCGAGGCCCTCGATCGCGGGCAGGCTCGTCGACGAGGCCCGTCGCGACGACGACCCTGCGGGCGAGCAGCGCGCCGCCGCCCGTGAGCTCGACGCGCAGCAGCGGGCCCTCCCGCCGCACCGCGACGACGCGGCCGTCGAGCACCTCCGCGCCGTAGCCGCGCACCTCCTCGCGCCCGATCGCCCGCAGATCCGCCGGCGCGGCGCCCTCGCGCCCGAGGTAGCCGTGCATGTGCGCGGCGGGGGCGTTCCGCGGCGTGCCGTCGTCGACGACGACGACCGAGCGGCGCTGGCGCACGAGCTGCAGCGCCGCCGCGAGGCCCGCGGCCGAGCCGCCGACGACGGCGACGTCGACGCGCCGCTCGACCGGCGGCGGGCCGCCGTGCGCACGCTCGTGGGCGTGGTCGGTCGCGTGGTCGGGGCCGGGGTCGCCGTGCGTCGAGGTCATGGCCCGAGCCTACGAGCGCCTGGCGGATCCAGGAAGAGCTCTTGCAGGATCCGCAAGGCGACGGCAGGATGGACGCGTGGCCGACAGCAGCGCGATCGAGCGGATGGCGCGCACGCGCCTCCGGAGCGTGCGGACGACGCTCGGCTACTCGCTCGACGAGCTCGCGGCCCGCACGAACCTCAGCGCCTCCACCATCAGCCGCGTCGAGACCGGGCGGCGCGCGCTCAGCCTCGACGTGCTCGTGCCGCTCGCGGAGGCGCTGCAGCTGAGCCTCGACGCGCTCTTCGAGACCGAGGGCGACGACGACGTCGTCATCCGCCCCGTCCAGCACCGCGACGGCGCGCGCACCACCTGGCAGCTCAGCCGCGTCGACGGGCGCACCGCCGCCATGAAGGTGCGGCTCGAGCCGGAGGCGATGCCCGCGCCGCGCGTGCATCCCGGCTACGACTGGTTCCTCGTGCTCGAGGGCCGGGTGCGGCTGCAGCTGGGCGAGCGCGAGATCGACGTGGCCGCGGGAGAGGCCGCGGAGTTCTCGACGATGACGCCGCACGCCATGCGGGCGGTCGACGGGCCCGCCGAGCTCGTCATGCTCTTCGACCGCGACGGCCAGCGCGCCCACGTGCATCGCTGAGCGGTCGCCGGCCGCCGGTCGCCGCGGGCATCGCTCAGCGCGCGGCCGACGCCGCGCAGCAGCTCGCGCTCAGGACTCCTGCTCGAGCGACGCGATGTGGGCGACGGCGTCGCCCGCGTGCACGATCGGGGCGCGCGTGAGGCCCACGACGATGCCGTCGCGGTCGGCGCGCACGATGCGCCCGCCCGTTCCGAAGGCATCGGCGACGCGGCCGATCCGCGCACCGGACTCCACCTGGTCGCCGAGCTCGACCTCGAGGTGCAGGATGCCGGAGCCGCGGGCGCGCACCCAGCCGCTCTGGCGGCACGCGACGGGCGGCTCGGCCTCGTCGGCGTCCTCGGCGTCGAGCATGTCGAGCGCGGCGAGCACGCGCATGACGCCGGCGACGCCGACGGCGATCGGCTCCGGCTCGAAGCGCAGCGCCTCCCCCGCCTCGTAGAGCAACGCGATCGCGCCGGCCTCGCGCGCCGCCTGGCGCAGCGAGCCGTCGCGCAGCCGCGCGTGCAGCATCACGGGCGCACCGAAGGCCTCCGCGAGCCTGCGGGTCTCGGGGTCGTCGAGGTCGGCGCGGATCTGCGGCAGGTTGTCGCGGCGGTCGGAGCCCGTGTGCAGGTCGATGCCGACGTCGCACTTCGCGACCACCTCGGTCATGAGCAGGTGGGCGATGCGGCTCGCGAGCGAGCCGCGCGCCGAGCCCGGGAAGGAGCGGTTGAGGTCGCGCCGGTCGGGCAGGTAGCGGTCGCCCGTCATGAAGCCGAGCACGTTGACGACGGGCACCGCCACGAGCGTGCCGCGCAGGGTCTTCGGCGAGACGGCCGCGAGCACCTGCCGGATCACCTCGACGCCGACGACCTCGTCGCCGTGGACGGCCGCGTCGATCCACACCGTCGGGCCGTCCTCGCGGCCGTGGACCACCCGCACGGGCAGCGTGATGTCGCCACCGGTGACGAGCCGGGCGACCTCGAGCTCGACGTGCTGCGAGCGCCCGGCGCGCACCCGCACCGAGCCGATCGCGAACGACTCACGCACCGCCGCGCCCCCGGTTCCGCAGGCGCACGGCGCGGGGCGGCCGCCCGCCTCGGTACGAGGCCGAGGAGTCGACGAGGAAGCCGCGGCGCAGCGCCTCGCGGCCGATGAGCATCCGGAAGCCCATCTCGTCGCGGCGCGTGAGCGTCACCTCGGTCTCGATCGTGCGGCCGAGCAGGGCGATCTCGAGCAGCACGACGATGCGCTCCTGCTCGTGGCCGGTGGAGGAGCGCACGACGCGCCGGTCGTGCACGGGCCGCTCGACGACGACCGCGTCGGCGTCGGAGCGCTGCCACGGATGCACCGAGAAGCGCACCCAGGCCTCGCCGTCGCGCTCGAGCTCCTCGAGGCCGAAGGCGTGCAGCGCGCTCGTGCGCGCGCCGGTGTCGAGCTTGGCCTTGACGTGGTCGATGCCGGTGCCGGGCAGGGCGACCCACTCGCGCCAGCCCGCCGCTGCAGGGGTGCTTGGATGGTCGGTGCCCATAGGCCCATCCAACCAGGAAGGCAGGTGCGCCCCATGAGGCTCGCCATCCTCTCCCGCGCGCCGCGCGCCTACAGCACCCGTCGCCTCCGCGCCGCCGCCGTCGCGCGCGGCCACGACGTGAAGGTGCTCAACACGCTGCGCTTCGCGATCGACCTCTCGGGCGACGCCCCCGACCTGCAGTTCCGCGGCCGCCAGCTGCGCGACTACGACGCGGTGCTACCGCGCATCGGCAACTCCATCACCTACTTCGGCACCGCCGTCGTGCGGCAGTTCGAGCAGATGGACGTCTACACGCCCAACACGGCCAACGGCATCGCGAACTCGCGCGACAAGCTGCGCGCCACGCAGATCCTCGCCCGCCACGACATCGGCATGCCGGCCACGACCTTCGTGCGCGACCGCGCCGACGTGATCCCCGCCATCGAGCGCGTCGGCGGCGCGCCCGTCGTGCTGAAGCTGCTCGAGGGCACCCAGGGCATCGGCGTCATCCTCGCCCCCACGATCAAGGTCGCGGAGGCGATCATCGAGACGCTGCAGTCGACGCGCCAGCAGGTGCTCATCCAGCGCTTCGTGCAGGAGTCGAAGGGCCGCGACATCCGCGCGCTCGTCGTGGGCGACCGCGTCGTCGCCGCGATGCGCCGGAGCGCCCAGGGCGACGAGTTCCGCTCGAACGTGCACCGCGGCGGCAGCGTCGAGGCCGTCACGCTCGACCCCGAGTACGAGCGCGTCGCCGTGCGCTCGGCGCAGATCATGGGCCTCAAGGTCGCGGGCGTCGACATGCTCGAGGGCAACGACGGGCCGCTCGTCATGGAGGTCAACTCCTCCCCCGGCCTCGAGGGCATCGAGACCGCCACGAACCTCGACGTCGCCGGCGCGATCATCGACCACATCGCGGCCCAGGTCGCGTTCCCCGAGATCGACGTGCGGGAGCGCCTCAGCGTCTCGACGGGCTTCGGCGTCGCCGAGCTCGTCGTGCACGGGGACGCCGACCTCGTCGGCAGCACCGTGCGCGAGTCGGGCCTGTGGGACCGCGACATCACCGTGCTCACGCTGCACCGCGGCACGACGGTGATCCCGAACCCGAAGGGCCGCGAGGTGCTGCACGCCGAGGACCGACTGCTGTGCTTCGGCCGCCTCGAGGAGATGCGCTCGATGATCCCCGACCGGCCGAAGCGCCGCGCGCGGGTGAAGAAGCTGCCGAAGCAGCCGCTGCAGGAGGACTGAGGCGCGCCCTCCCCTCCTGCTTCGCAGGCTCAGCGCCGAGCGGACGCGAGAGTCCCGCCTGCTCGGCCCTGAGCCTGCGATGCGGGATCGAGCGAGGCCGCGCCCGCTCTTCGCCGGTCGAGGAGGCCGCGTCTGCAGGGCGCTGCCGTCACGAGGCCCCGCCGGCGAGCTGGGTCTCGTGACGCGAGCGGCTCCGCCGCGCGCTCGTCGACCTGCGGCCGTCAGTCGACGCGGGCGGTCGGGACGGCGCCGGTGCCGATCGACTCGAAGGCGTGCGGGCGGCGATGCTTCGCCTGCACGGCGACGAGGGCGCCGACGACCGCCGCGACGACGAGGAGCCCCGGGAGCGCGAACGTGAGGAAGCCGGTCTCCGCCTCGCCCAGCAGCAGGTTCCAGTTGGCGAGCGTCAGCACGGTCACGGTCGCGAAGAAGGCCGCGGCGATCGTCGGCGCGACGATCCGGGTCCACGCCCCGGCACCCCGCCGGTCCCGCGCGAAGAAGCCGATCACGGCGATCGAGACGACCGCCATGAGCACGATGAGGCCGAGCGCGCCGAGGTTCGTGAGCCACGTGAAGAGCGTCAGCACCGGGTAGAGCGGGCCGAGCTCGCTCCCGGCGCCCGCGATCGCGAAGGCCACGACGACGACCGCGGCGAGCGCCGTCTGCGCGATCGAGCCGAGCGCGGGCGCGCCGCGGCGGTTCACGCGGCCGAACGCGGGCAGCAGCATGTGCTCGCGCCCGAGCGCGAAGGCGTAGCGGGCGACGGCGTGGTGGAACGAGATGAGCGCGGCGAGGAGGCTCGAGAGGAAGAGCACCTGCGCGAGGTCGGCGACGATGGGGCCGACCCGCTCCCCCAGCTGCACGAACAGCAGGTCGGGGCCGTTCGCCTGCGCCGCCGCGACCGCGGCGCTCGGACCGGAGCCGATGAGCATCGCCCACGCGCTGAAGGCGTAGAAGGCGCCGATGACGATGACGGCGGCGAAGGTCGCGCGCGGCACCGTGCGCACCGGGTCGCGCGCCTCCTCCGTGTAGATCGCGCCCGACTCGAAGCCCATGAACGCCGCGATGCCCATGACGAGCACCACGCCGATGCCGGGCGCGAAGAGGTCGGCCGGCGCGAAGCCCGCCGCCGAGACGCCCTCGGGAGCGGCCGCGAGCGAGACGAGGTCGTAGACGAGCACCGCCGCGAACTCCAGCGCCACGAGGACGCCCACGACCTTCACCGAGACGTCGACGCGGTGGACGCCGAGCACGGCGATGAGCGCGATCGTCACGAGCACGAACACCCACCAGGGCACCTCGACGCCCAGCTTCGCCGCGACGAAGCTCGAGGCGGTGAACCCGAGCATGCCGTAGATGCCGATCTGCATCGCGTTGTAGGCGACGAGCGCCGTCCAGGCGCCCGCGACCCCGGCCTCCGGGCCCAGGCCCCGCGCGATGTAGGCGTAGAAGGCGCCGGCGTTGCGGATGTGGCGGCTCATGGCCACGTAGCCGACGGCATAGACGAGGAGGCCGCCGGCGAGCAGCAGCATGCCGAGCGGCACGCCCGTCAGCCCCGAGACGGCGTAGTTCGTCGTCACGCCGCCCGCGACGACCGTGAGGGGCGCGGAGGCGGCGATGATCATGAGCACGATGGCGGGCACGCCGAGGCCGGCGCCGCCCGCGCCGAGCCGCACGGCGCCCTCCCCGGGCGCGGCGCTCGCGGAGGTCGGGGTCGCGGGGGTGGGGGTCGCGGATGCGGTCGCCATGGTCAGCTCCTTCGCCGGCACGGTGCGGGGTCGCGGCGATCCTGACGCCGCGGCGGTTGCCCGGGGCCGTCGGGCACTTGACGGAGCGCGCACGATCGACCGGGCGCGCGCCTCGCGCGCGCGCCGCGCGCGGCTATGCTGACCGGCACAAGGGGGCAGCGTGCGATCGACCTTCGACTTCCCTCCGCTCGACGGCGAGCCGATCGGCATCGCGGAGTGGCGGCGCCAGGTGGCGGTGAACTTCGTGCCGCTCGACATCCATCCGCTCTCCGACGAGCCCTTCGAGGGGCGGATCGCCCGCACCGACGTGGGCGCGGTCTCGGTGTTCCGCATCGAGCACACCGCCAGCATCGTCGCCCGCACGCCCAAGCTCGTGCAGCGGGGCTCGAGCGACCTCGTGAAGGTGAGCCTGCAGCTCTCGGGCGACGAGGTGATCGAGCAGGACGGCAGGGTGGCGCTGCTGCACCCGGGCGACATCGCCATCTACGACACCTCGCGGCCCTACACGCTGCGCTTCGACGGCTCCTCGAGCCTGCTGGTCATCACCTTCCCGCACGGCTACCTCGACCTGCCGCGCGAGGAGCTCGCCGCCGTCACCGCCACCGCGTTCCCGCTCGAGTCGCCGCTCGGCCGCGTCGTGAACCCCTTCCTCGCCGGGCTCGCCGGCAGCCTCGAGGAGCTGCCGGGGTCCAACGGCCAGCGGCTCGCGCGCACGGCGCTCGACCTGCTCATGACGCTCGTCTCGGCCGAGCTGCAGCAGGGCGTCCAGCAGGACCCGAAGCGGCAGCTGCTGCACGAGATGCTCGGCACGATCGACCGGATGCTCGGCGACCCCGACCTCTCGCCCGCGCAGATCGCCAAGGCCCACTTCATCTCCACCCGGCACCTGCACGCGGTCTTCGCCGAGCGCGGCATCACCGTCGCCGGGTGGATCCGCGAGCGCCGCCTCGAGCACATCCGCCGCGACCTCGCGGACGCCACGCTCCACGAGCAGACGATCGCCGCGATCGCCGCCCGCTGGGGCCTCGTGAACCCCGCGCACTTCTCGCGGCTGTTCCGCGCGACCTTCGAGCAGAGCCCGAGCGAGTACCGGCAGGCGACGATGCTCGAGCCGGAGCATGCGGAGCCGCGCGCGCTGGCGACGGCAAGCGGCCTGCGCTGAGTCGCAAGACACCTCCCGCGGGCGCACCTAGCGTGAGGGTCACGCTCGACGAGGAGACCCCATGCCCGATGCCACGCACACCCACGGCGCCCGCGACTCGCACCTGATCGAGGCCGCCCATCCGCTCGACGCGCTGACCCCGGGCGAGATCGCCCGGGTGCGGGCGGCGCTCGAGGCGGCGGGCGCGCTGCGCGACGACACCCGCTTCCCGATGCAGCTGCTGCTCGACGCGCCCAAGGCGGCGCTCGCTTCCTGGACGCCGGGCGCACCGCTCGGCCGGCGGGTGCTCTCGACGCTGCTCGACACCGGCTCCGGGCTCGTGCGGGAGGCGGTGGTGGCGCTCGGCGCCGACGCCGCCGAGGACCGCGTGGAGGCGATCGACGCGCTGCCCACGGGCGAGGCTCCCTATGGGCAGCCGCAGTACCTCTTCGAGGAGTACGAGCTCGTCGACGAGATCGTGAAGGCCGACGCGGGCTGGCGCGCCGCGATGGCCGCCCGCGGCCTCGACCACATGGACCGGGCGCTCGTCGTGCCGCTCGCGCCGGGGCAGTTCGGCGAGGCGGACGAGGTGGGCCGCCGCATGATGCGCTCGCTCACCTTCCTGCCGCCGCACGAGGGCGACAACCCGTGGTCGTTCCCCGTGGAGGGCCTCGTGCTGCTCGTCGACGTGACGGGGCGGAAGGTCGAGAAGCTCGTCGACGAGCGGCAGGTGCCGCTGCCCGACATCGACGGCAACTACGACGATGCCTCCGTCGGCGCGCGCCGCACGAGCCTCAAGCCCATCGAGATCACGATGCCCGAGGGGCCGAGCTTCAGCGTCGACGGCAGCCACGTGACGTGGGAGCAGTGGCGGTTCCGCGTGGGCTTCTCGATGCGCGAGGGGCTCGTGCTGCACCAGCTGGGCTGGCAGGACGGCGAGGAGCTGCGCAGCGTCATCCACCGCGCGAGCGTGCCCGAGATGGTCGTGCCCTACGGGGACACGAGCGAGACCCGCCGCTGGATCAGCTACTTCGACGCCGGCGAGTACCACCTGGGCAAGAACGCCAACTCGCTCGCGCTCGGCTGCGACTGCCTCGGCGCCATCCACTACTTCGACGCGCACCTGGCCGGCGACACGGGCGAGGCGTTCACGATCCCGCGCGCGATCTGCATGCACGAGGAGGACTACGGCATCCTCTGGAAGCACCGCGAGCTCGACGGCGAGACCACGCACGGGCGGCGCTCGCGGCGGCTCGTGATCTCGTACTTCGCGACGGTCGGCAACTACGACTACGGCTTCTTCTGGTACCTCTACCTCGACGGCTCGATCCAGTTCGAGGCGAAGGCCACCGGCATCGTCTTCTGCGGTGCCGACCACCCCGGCACCGAGCAGCGGCATGCCACCGAGATCGCCTCCGGGCTCTTCGCGCCCGTGCACCAGCACATCTTCTGCGCGCGCCTCGACATGGACGTCGACGGCACCGACAACTACGTCGACCAGGTCGACCTCGTGCGCATCCCGATGGGGCCCGAGAACCCGTGGGGCAACGCCTTCGGCCACCGGCGCGACCGGGTGACGGAGGCCGGATCCCGGCTCGGCGACGGCGCGCTCGGCCGCACCTGGCACATCGGCTCGGCGACGCGCAGGAACGGGCTCGGGAAGCCGACGGAGTACCAGCTGATCCCCGAGGCGCGGGCGACGCTCATGGCCGATCCCGCGTCGAGCGTGCACGCGCGCGGCACCTTCGCGACGCAGCACCTGTGGGTGACGGCGCAGCGCGACGACGAGACCTTCCCCGCCGGGCGCTATCCCAACCAGCACGCGGGCGGCGACGGCGTGCCCGCCTACGTCGCCGCGGGCGGCGAGGTCGACGGCGGCGACCTCGTCGTCTGGCACGCGTTCGGGCTCACGCACATCCCGCGCCCCGAGGACTGGCCGATCATGCCCGTCGACTACTCGGGCTTCTGGCTGAAGCCCGTGGGCTTCCTCGACCGCAACCCCGCGCTCGACGTGCCGGAGGCCGGCCGCTCGGGCGATGGCGGCGGCTGCGGCTGCGAGGGCGGCAGCTGCGGCTGCGGCGGCCACGCGCACGGCGAGGCCGCCGACGGCCACGACGGCCACCACGGCGCCGACGGGGAGGACCACGTCGCGATCCGCTGACGCCGCTCCCCTCACCTGCTGGTCGAGGAGGCCGCGCCCGCAGGGCGCTGCCGTCACGAGACCCCGTCCCCGATCCGGGTCTCGTGACGCGCGCGGCTGCGCCGCGCGCTCCTCGACCGACGGAGCGACGACGAGGGGCCCCGCGCAGCGCGCGGGGCCCCTCGTCGTCAGCGATCAGCCGTGGATCACCTGCGGCACCGCCACGGCCTTCAGGCCCTCCACTCCGAACTCGAGGCCGAAGCCCGAGCCCTTCACGCCGCCGAACGGCGCCATCGGGTGGATCGTGCCGTGCGAGTTGATCCACACGGACCCCGCCTGGATGCGCGCGGCGACCTCGCGGGCCCTGGCCGGATCCGACGACCACACGCTCGCGCCGAGCCCTGCGTCGCCGCGGTTGGCCCGCTCGATCGCGTCGTCGACGTCGGAGAAGCGCAGGATCGGCAGCGCCGGCCCGAACTGCTCCTCGGCCACGAGGCCCGCGTCGTCCGCGAGCCCGTCCACGAGCGTCGCCGGGTAGAACCAGCCCTTCGCGTCGCGGTCGGGGTCGCCGCCGAGCAGCACGCGCCCGCCCGCGGCCCTGGCCTCCTCGACGAGGCGGTCGACGATGCCGAACTGCTGCTCGGTCGTGAGCGGACCGAGCACGTTGGCCTCGTCGGTGCCGGAGCCCATCGGCATCGCTCCCGCGACGGCGACGAGCTCGCGCACGACGTCGTCGTAGACGTCCTCGTGCACGTAGAGGCGCTTCAGCGCCGCGCAGGTCTGGCCCGTGTTGATGAAGGCGCCCCAGAAGAGGCCCTCGGCGATCGCCTTCGCGTCGACGTCGGGCAGCACGATGCCGGGGTCGTTGCCGCCGAGCTCGAGCGTGAGGCGCGTGAGGTTGTCGGCGGAGGCGCGCATGATCGCCTGGCCGGTGCGGGCGGAGCCGGTGAACATGATCTTGCCGAAGGCGGGGTGCGCGGTGAGCGCCGAGCCGAGGTCGCGATCGCCCGCGAGCACCGTGAGGAGCCCCTCGGGCAGGTGGCGGTTCACGAGCAGCGCCGTGGCGAGCACGCTGAGCGGCGTGTGCTCGCTGGGCTTCATGACCACGGCGTTGCCCATGCGGAGGGCCGGCGCGAACTGCCAGGTGGCGATCATCGCGGGCCAGTTCCAGGGGCCGATGGCGCCGACGAGGCCGATGGGCCGGTAGTAGACGGTGGCCTTCGCCTGGCCGTCGTCGACGACGACCTCCGGCGCGAGCTCCGTGGCGATCGTGGCGCGCAGCCAGGCGACGACCGCGCCTGCCTCGAAGCGGGCGCCGGGGCCGCTGAGCGGCTTGCCCTGCTCGCGCGCGATGAGCCTGCGCGAGCGCCTCGGCGCTGGCCTCCACCTCGTCCGCCGCAGCCGTGAGCGCGGCGCGGCGCTCGCCGTCGGACAGCGCCGCCCATGCGGGCTGCGCGCCGCGGGCCGCGGCGATCGCGCGCTCCAGGTCCTCCGGGGTCGAGGCGGGCGCGTGGGCGAAGACCTCGCCCGTCGCCGGATCGATCACCGGGATGCCGTCGTCGGCGCCGACCGCGCCGAGCAGGGACTCGTAGGTCTCCATGGGTTCCTCGCTCTCCATCGAAGGGGGACGCGCTCATCCTCCGCCGACGGCGGCGGCCGGGCCACGCGAGGGGCGCACGCCGCTTGCCGACGCGCGCACGACGAGGGGCCCGGCGCAGCGCACCGGGCCCCTCGTCGTGGAGCGAGGTCAGCGGGTGCCGACGGGCTCCTCGGTGCGTCCGGGCACGTAGTCGGCCCACTTGCCGGAGCGCTCGAACTCGATGTCGAGCGGGATCTCCTTGCGCTCGCGCAGCAGCAGCGTCGCGACGAGCGAGATGAGCACGAGGCCGAAGAGGTAGGCGACGACGGCCCAGGTCGTGCCGAAGGACTGCAGCAGCGCCTGCGCGATCGTCGGGGCGAACGCGCCGCCCACGATGGCGCCGATCGCGTAGGCGATCGAGACGCCCGAGAACCGCACCGAGGCCGGGAAGGTCTCGGCGTACCAGGCCGACTGCGGGCCGTAGGAGAAGCCGAGGCCGAGCGCGAGCAGGGCGCAGCCGAGGAACACGCCGCCGACGCCCGACTGCACGAGCGGGAACAGCGGGAAGACCGAGATGCCGAGGATCACCCACGAGATGAGGAAGGTGCGCTTGCGGCCGATGCGGTCGCTCAGCCAGCCCGCGAACAGCGTCGACGCGAACCACACGACCGAGGCGCCGAGCACCGCGAGCTGCACCTGCACGGGGTCGTAGCCGAGCCCGCCCTGGTCGGTGGGGCGCGAGGCCATGCCCTGGATGAAGCCGCCCGTCGTCATGTAGCCGATGCCGTTGTTCGCGGCGAAGGTGAGGGCGGCGAGCACGACGAGGCCGCCGTAGACCTTGAAGACGTTCTTGACCGGGGCGGTCTGCTCGGCCTTGGCCTCCGCGATCTCCTCGAAGACCGGCGACTCCTGCACGGTGCGGCGCACGACGAAGCCGACGACGATGAGCACGACCGAGACGAGGAAGGGGATGCGCCAGCCCCACTCGAGGAAGGCGTCGCCGGGGGCGACGGCGCGCATGAGCGCGAGCATCGCCGAGGCGAGGATGAGGCCGAGCGGCACGCCCAGGCCTGCGGGGCCGAGCCGAAGAGGCCGCGGCGCGCGGCGGGCGCGTGCTCGACGGCCATGAGCGCTGCGCCGCCCCACTCGCCGCCGGCCGAGAGGCCCTGCACGATGCGGAGCGTCACGAGCGCGACGACGGCGAACCAGCCGGCGTTCTCGTAGGTGGGCAGGAGACCGATGAGGGTCGTGGCGAGGCCCATGCCGAGCAGCGTGATGACGAGCATCGGGCGGCGGCCGATCTTGTCGCCGAAGTGGCCGGCGAGGAAGGCGCCGAGCGGGCGGAAGAGGAACGACAGGCCGATCGTCAGCAGCGAGAGCAGCAGGCTGACGTCGCCCGCGGGGGCGAAGAAGAGGATCTGGAAGACCGTCGACGCCGCGAGCGCGTAGATGAAGAAGTCGTACCACTCGATGGTGGTGCCGATGATCGTGGCGGCCACGACCTTCCGTCGCTCGGCCGGCGTGGAGTGGGGGCTGCTGTGCGGATGCGTCGTTGCGGACACGCTGACTCCTTCGTCAGATGCTGGGGGTCCGGCTCGGGACCGGATGTGCTGGAACGTATACGATCCTTGCGAGCGCCGTCAACCCGGCGGATGCGCCCGGCTCGTCCGGCCCGAGGCCGCGACCGCCGCTTGACAGGCTGGTCGACAGATCGTATACGATGCCCGCATGGATGCATCGACGCACCGGGACGCCACCGGCGCCGCCTTCCCCGACGGCGGCCCCGCCGCCGCCCGCGCCGCCTGGCAGCTGCTGGGCGCGAAGCCCGGCACCGTGGCCGCGATGCACATCTCCTACGCCGCCCGCGCCGCCCAGAAGGGCCGCACCCCCGAGGCCCCCGGCTACTTCCTGAAGCCCGCCTCCTCCCTCTCGACGGGCGGCGACTGGGTCGTCCCCGCGGGCACGCAGATCTTCGGCTTCGAGGGCGAGCTCGCGCTCGTCATCGGCCGCGAGGCGCACCGCGTCTCCCCCGCCGAGGCCTGGTCGCACGTCGCCGCCGTGACCGCCGCGAACGACCTCGGCGTCTTCGACCTCCGCTGGGCCGACAAGGGCGCCAACGTGCGCTCGAAGGGCGGCGACGGCGCCACGCCGATCGGGCCGACGCTCCTCGACGCCGCACGCCTCGACCCCGCCGCGATCGAGCTGCGCACGTGGCTCGACGGCGAGCTCGTGCAGGCCGACGAGACCGGCACCCTGCTGTTCTCGCTGGCCGAGATCGTCGCCGACCTCTCGCAGACCCTCACCCTCTCCCCCGGCGACGTCATCCTCACCGGCACGCCCGCGGGCGCCTCCACGTTCC
Source organism: Agrococcus sp. SL85 (assembly GCF_026625845.1). NCBI lineage: Bacteria > Bacillati > Actinomycetota > Actinomycetes > Micrococcales > Microbacteriaceae > Agrococcus > Agrococcus sp. SL85. The sequence continues at coordinate 1,707,048 of NZ_CP113066.1, read as the reverse complement.
TGCCCGGCCAGACGGTCGAGGTCGAGGTCGCGGCCACGACGCTCGACGGCGAGCGCGTCAGCACCGGCCGCCTCGCCACGACCGTGCGCGTCGGCGAGCACGTGCTGCCGCCGCGCAGCGCCCAGCCGAAGGCGACCCCCGAGCAGTGGGCAGACGCCTCCGGGCGCCCGATCGCCGAGTTCCAGCCCGCCGCCGAGCCCGTGCTCACGCCGCGGCTGCGCGAGCAGCTCTCGACCGTCGCGCTCGCGACCCTGTCGTCGCTGCTGCGCAAGCGCGGGATGGACAACGTCTCGATCGACGGCCTCCGCCCCACGCGGCCCGGCGCGCGCCTCGTCGGCACGGCCCGCACCCTGCGCTACGTGCCGAACCGCGAGGACCTCTTCCGCAGCCACGGCGGCGGCTACAACGCGCAGAAGCGCCTCTTCGACTCGCTGCGCGAGGGCGACGTCGTCGTCATCGAGGCGCGCGGCGAGACGCGCTCGGGCACGCTCGGCGACATCCTCGCGCTCCGCGCCCGCCACCTCGGCGCCGCGGGCCTCATCACCGACGGCGGCGTGCGCGACCTCGACGTCGTGACCGAGATCGGCATCCCCACGTGGCACGCCGGCGGCCACCCCGCGGTGCTCGGCCGCCTCCACGTGCCGTGGAGCGTCGACGAGACCGTCGCGTGCGGCGGCACCACGGTGCAGCCGGGCGACATCGTGGTCGGCGACGGCGACGGCCTGCTCGTCATCCCGCCCGGCATCGCCCAGGAGCTCGCCGACGAGGCCGAGCGGCAGGAGGCCGAGGAGTCCTTCATCGCGCGCATGGTCGAGGAGGGCCACCCCGTCGACGGGCTGTTCCCGATGGACGCCGCGTGGCGGGCGCGCTTCGAGGCCGAGGCCGCCTCCGAGGCCGGCGCATGACCGCCGAGGCGACGCAGCTGAGCAAGTCGCAGCTCGCCTTCCGCGTCGTGCACGACCGCATCGTCGACGGCACCTACCCGCCCGGCCAGCGCCTCGTGCTCGACGCGATCGGCAGCGAGCTCGGCATGAGCGTCGTGCCCGTGCGCGAGGCGATCCGCCGGCTCGAGGCGGAGGGCCTCGTCACCTTCGAGCGCAACGTCGGCGCCCGCGTCGCCGAGATCGACGAGCACGAGTACTGGGACACGATGGAGACGCTCTCGTACGTGGAGGGCGCCGCCGCCCACGTCGCCGTGCCCTTCGTGACGGCCGCCGCCGTCGCCCGCGCCCGCGAGCTCAACGCGCAGCTGCGCGGCATGCTCGACGACCTCGACCCCGTCGCGTTCACGCGCACGAACGAGCTGCTGCACCGCACGCTCACCGACCCGTGCCCCAACGCGCACCTGCGCGACCTCGTCGACCGCGGCTGGCGCAGGCTCTCGCGCCTGCGCGCCTCGACCTTCTCGTTCGTGCCCGCCCGCGCCGCGGAGTCGGTCGACGAGCACGACCGCATCCTCGACCTCGTCGAGGCCGGCGCCGCGCCGCTCGAGATCGAGCTCGCCGTGCGCGCCCACCGCCTCGCGACCCCCAACGCCTACCTCCGCCGCGCGCCCCACGATGCCGCCGCACCCCGACAGGAGACCCGATGACGACCCGTCCCGCAGGCCTGCCCGACCACATCCAGCACTACATCGACGGCCGCTTCGTCGACTCGATCGACGGCGATCGCTTCGACGTGCTCGAGCCCGTGGGCAACGAGGTCTACACGACCGCGGCGCGCGGCAAGGCCGCCGACGTCGACGCGGCCGTCGCCGCCGCCACCCGCGCCTTCCAGGACGGCCCGTGGCCCAGCATGAAGCCGCGCCAGCGCGCACGCATCCTGCACCGCATCGCCGACATCGTCGAGTCGCGCGACGCCGAGCTCGCCGCCTTCGAGTCGTTCGACTCGGGGCTCCCGATCACGCAGGCGAAGGGCCAGGCGCAGCGCGCGGCCGAGAACTTCCGCTTCTTCGCCGACCTGATCGTCGCCCAGCGCGACGACACCTACAAGGTGCCGGGCAGCCAGATGAACTACGTGAACCGCAAGCCCAAGGGCGTCGCGGGCCTCATCACGCCCTGGAACACCCCCTTCATGCTCGAGTCGTGGAAGCTGGCGCCCGCGCTCGCCTCCGGCTGCACCGTCGTGCTGAAGCCCGCCGAGTTCACGCCGCTCTCGGCGTCGCTCTGGGCCGGCATCTTCGAGGAGGCCGAGCTGCCGCAGGGCGTCTTCAACCTCGTCAACGGCATCGGCGAGGAGGCCGGCGACGCGCTCGTCAAGCACCCGGGCGTGCCCCTCATCTCGTTCACGGGCGAGAGCCGCACGGGCCAGCTGATCTTCGCCAACTGCGCCCCGCACCTCAAGGCGATGTCGATGGAGCTCGGCGGCAAGAGCCCCGCCGTCGTCTTCGCCGACGCCGACCTCGACGCGGCCATCGACTCCACCCTCTTCGGCGTCTTCTCGCTGAACGGCGAGCGCTGCACCGCGGGCAGCCGCATCCTCGTGGAGCGCCCGATCTACGAGGAGTTCCTCGAGCGCTACGCGGCGCGGGCGCGGCGCATCGTCGTCGGCGACCCGGCCGACCCCGCGACCGAGGTCGGCGCGCTCGTGCACCCCGAGCACTTCGAGAAGGTCATGGCGTACGTCGAGATCGGCAAGTCGGAGGGCCGACTGCTCGCTGGCGGCGGCCGCCCGGAGGGCTTCCCCGAGGGCAACTTCGTCGCGCCCACGGTCTTCGCCGACGTCGCCCCGGACGCGCGGATCTTCCAGGAGGAGATCTTCGGCCCCGTCGTCGCGATCACGCCCTTCGACTCCGACGAGGAGGCGCTCGAGCTCGCGAACGGCGTCAGGTACGGCCTCGCCGCCTACCTCTGGACCACGGACCTCGTGCGCGCCCACACCTTCGCGCAGGCCGTCGAGGCGGGCATGGTGTGGCTCAACAGCCACAACGTGCGCGACCTCCGCAGCCCCTTCGGCGGCGTGAAGGCCTCGGGCCTCGGCCACGAGGGCGGCTACCGCTCGCTCGACTTCTACAGCGACCAGCAGGCCGTGCACATCACCCTCGGCGACGTCCACACCGCCCGCTTCGGCGCGCGCTGACGCCGCCCCACCCGACCGCACGCGCTCGACCCCGCACGCACTCGACCCCGCACGCACTCGATGAGGAGCCGCGACATGACCACCACGCCCGACCCGGCCAACACGAACCCGATCCCCACCCCGACGCTCCCCGCGCCCGACATCGTTCGCTGCGCCTCGATGGAGCTCGTCGTCACCGACCTCGCGGCCAGCCGCGCGTTCTACGTCGACGTGCTGGGCCTCCACGTCACCGAGGAGGACGACGAGGTCATCTACCTGCGCTCGTTCGAGGAGTTCATCCACCACAACCTGATCCTGCGCAAGGGCCCGGTCGCCGCGGTCGCAGCCTTCTCGTACCGCGTGCGCACCCCGGAGGACGTCGACCGCGCCGAGGCGTGGTTCCAGGAGCTCGGCTGCCGCACCGAGCGCCGCCGGGACGGCTTCGTCAGGGGCCTCGGCGACAGCGTGCGCGTGGAGGATCCGCTGGGCTTCCCCTACGAGTTCTTCCACGAGGTGGAGCACGTCGAGCGCCTCCACATGCGCTACGACCTGTACTCGGCGGGCGAGCTCGTGCGCCTCGACCACTTCAACCAGGTCACGCCCGACGTGCCGCGCGGCCGCGCCTACCTCGAGAGCCTCGGCTTCCGGGTGACGGAGGACATCAAGGACGACCAGGGCGTCACCTACGCCGCCTGGATGCACCGCAAGGGCACCGTGCACGACACGGCGCTCACCGGCGGCGACGGGCCGCGGATGCACCACGTGGCGTTCTCGACGCACGAGAAGCACAACATCATCCAGATCTGCGACAAGCTCGGGGCGCTCCGCATGAGCGACCACATCGAGCGCGGGCCGGGGCGCCACGGCGTCTCGAACGCCTTCTACCTCTACATCACCGACCCGGACGGCCACCGCGTCGAGATCTACACGCAGGACTACTGGACGGGCGATCCCGACAACCCCGTCATCACGTGGGACGTGCACGACAACCAGCGCCGCGACTGGTGGGGCAACCCCGTCGTGCCCTCCTGGTACACGGAGGCCTCCCCCGTGCTCGACCTCGACGGGAACGTCGTCGAGACCGTGGCCCGCACCGATTCCTCCGAGATGGCGGTGACGATCGGCGCCGACGGCTTCTCGTACACGCGCGCCGGCGACGAGGACGGCACCTACCGCGGCGAGGCCGCGAAGGGCTTCAAGCTCGGGAACCAGCTGTGACCGAGGCGCCGCGCCATCTGCGGCCCGGCCGCGGGCTCTCGGACGAGGCGGTGGGCGCGATCGCCGCGGAGCTCGCCGAGGCGACCCGCGCCCGTACGACGATCGAGCGCATCTCGACCCGCTACCCGGACGCGACGATCGAGGACTCCTACGCGATCCAGCGGATCTGGCGCGAGCACCGCCTCGCCGACGGCCGCCGCGTCGTGGGCCGGAAGATCGGGCTCACCTCGCGGGCGATGCAGGAGGCGACGGGCATCACCGAGCCCGACTACGGCGTGATCCTCGACGACCAGGTGCTCCGCTCGGGCGAGGTGCTCGAGCACGGCCGCTGGTCGAACGTGCGTGTGGAGGTCGAGCTGGCGTTCGTGCTGCGCGCGCCGCTCGAGGGCCCGCAGCCCGGTGCGCCGGCGCTCACGGTCGACGACGTGCTCGAGGCCACCGAGGCCGTCGTGCCCGCCATCGAGATCCTCGACTCCCACATCGAGCTCGCCGGCCGCACGATCGTCGACACCATCAGCGACAACGCGGCCCTCGGCGCCGTCGTCGTGGGCGACGCCGAGATCGGCCCGCGCGACCGCGACCTCTCGTGGATCGGCGCGCTGTGCGTGGTGAACGACGAGGTCATCGAGACGGGCGTCTCGGGCGGCGTGCTCGGCCACCCCGCGCACGGGGTCGCCTGGCTCGCGGGCAAGCTCGCGCAGCACGGCGATCGACTCGAGGCGGGCGACCTCGTGCTCGCCGGCTCGTTCACCCGGCCCGTGTGGGTGCACCCGGGCGACCGCGTGCGGGTGGAGTTCCAGGACCTGGGCGTCGTGGAGGCGTCGTTCCGATGAGCGGCGCAGCCATGGACCACCGGGGCGGCACCGCGCGCGACGCCCTCGCCGGCGCCGACCGTCCGCTCGTCGGCCTCTGGAACGCGACGGGCGACCCGATCACCGCCGAGATCCTCGCCGGCTCCGGCGCCGACCTGCTGCTCGTCGACGGCGAGCACGGGCCGCTGGGCCTGCGCGAGATCCTCGCCGTGCTGCAGGCCGCGGAGGCGTACCCGATCACGAGCCTCGTGCGCGTGCCGTGGAACGATCCCGTCGTCATCAAGCAGGTGCTCGACCTCGGCGCGCGCAGCCTCATCGTGCCGATGGTGTCGAGCCCCGCGGAGGCGGAGGCCGCCGTGCGCGCCGCGCGCTACCCCGGCGCGGCCGGCGAGCGGGAGGGCGGCCGCGGCATCGGCTCCGCGCTCGCCCGCTCCTCCCGCTGGGGCCGCATCGCCGGCTACGTGGGCGAGGCGGACGCGCACGTCTCGGTCGTCGTGCAGATCGAGACCGCGGAGGGCGTCGCGAACGCAGCCGCCATCGCCGCCGTCGACGGCGTCGACGCCGTCTTCGTCGGCCCCGCCGACCTCGCGGGCTCGCTCGGGCATCCGGGCGACCCGGGCCACCCCGACGTCGTCGCCGCCGTCGACGCGACGATCGACGCCGTGCGCGGCGCAGGCGTGCCCGTGGGCGTCAACGCCTTCGCGCCCGCCGACGCCGACCGCGTCATCGCGCGCGGCGCGGCCTTCGTCGTCGTCGGCGCCGACGTCACGATCCTCGCCCGCGGCGCCGAGGCCGCCGTCGCGCGCCTGCGGCCCCAGCAGGGCCCCACCGACAGCTACTGACCCGCGGCGCCGCGAGCAGCGGCGCGCGACCTCGAAGGAGAGGCCATGCAGTTCCACCACCACGGCTACGTCACCACCGACCCGCGCGTCCTGCCCGCGGCGGGCATCGGCCTCGACCGCCCGGCGGAGCTGCCGGACGAGATGGACGTGCTCATCGTGGGCACGGGCCCCGCCGGCGCGCTGCTCGGTGCGCAGCTGTCGATGTACCCGGAGGTCCACACGCGCATCATCGAGCGCCGCGAGGGGCGCCTCGAGCGCGGCCAGGCCGACGGCCTGCAGGCCCGCTCGATCGAGACCTTCCAGGCCTTCGGCTTCGCCGAGCGGCTGCTCGCCGAGGCGTACCGCATCACCGAGATGCAGTTCTGGCGCCCGGACCCGGCGGATCGCAGCCGCATCCGCCGCGCCGACCGCACGCTCGACTCCGCGGGCGTCCCGGGCTCGCAGCTGAGCGAGTTCCCGCACGTCATCTGCAACCAGGCGCGCGTGCAGGACTACTTCACGGAGTTCATGGAGCGCTCGCCGAGCCGCATGCGCCCCGACCACGGCTGGGAGCTCGTCGACCTCGAGGTCGAGGACGGCGCGAGCCACCCCGTGCGCGCGACGCTGCGCCGCACCGCCGGCCCCGACGCGGGCGCCGAGCGCGTCGTGCGCGCCCGCTACGCCGTCGGCTGCGACGGCGCACGCTCGAACGTGCGCCGCGCGATCGGCGGGCAGCTGCGCGGCGACTCCCGCAACCACGCGTGGGGCGTCATGGACGTGCTCGTCGACACCGACTTCCCCGACATCCGCACGAAGTGCGCGATCCAGTCGGAGGCCGGCAGCATCCTGCTCATCCCCCGCGAGGGCAACGCGCTCTGCCGCATCTACGTCGACCTCGGCGACATCGCCCCCGAGCAGAGCGCGACGGTGCGCGAGACGCCCCTGTCGCGCATCATCGGCATCGCGCAGGCCATCGTCGCGCCCTACCGGCTCGAGGTGCGCGACGTCGCCTGGTGGAGCGTCTACGAGGTGGGCCAGCGCCTCACCGACACCTTCGACGACGTGCGGCCCGAGGAGCGCGGCACCGTCGAGCCGCGCGTCTTCATCGCGGGCGACGCGTGCCACACGCACTCCGCGAAGGCCGGGCAGGGCATGAACGTGTCGATGCAGGACACCTTCAACCTGGGCTGGAAGCTCGGCTCGGTGCTCACGGGCCGCAGCCCCGCGGCGCTCCTCGACACGTACTCGACCGAGCGCCAGGAGGTCGCGCAGCAGGCTCATCGACTTCGACCGCGAGTGGTCGACGCTCATGGGCGCGCGCGTGCTCGACCCCGAGCACCCGGAGCTCGGCGGCGTCGATCCCGCGGAGGTCACCGCGCACTACCTCAAGAGCGAGGTGCAGGCCTCCGGCTTCGGCACCACGTACCACCCCTCGCTCACGACCGCCGACGCCGCGCACCAGGCGCTCGCCACGGGCTTCCCCATCGGGAGGCGGTTCTGGTCGGCGCCCGTGGTGCGCGTCTGCGACGCCGTGCCGATGGAGCTCGGCCACCACATGCGCGCCGACGGCCGCTGGCGCCTCTACGCCTTCGCGGGGCCCGAGGCCCCGCGCGAGGGCGGCGCGATCGAGGCGTGGGCGGAGTGGCTCCGCACCGATCCGACGTCGCCCTACGTGACGACGCGGCGCGAGGGCGAGGACGCGGGCGCCGTCTTCGACGTCAAGGTGATCTGGCAGCAGGACCACGACCTCGTGGAGCCGGGCGACGTGCCCGCGGTCTTCCGGCCGCGCTTCGGGCCGTTCCAGGTGATCGACGAGGAGCTCGTCCACGCGGCCGACCCGGCCGACGACATCTTCGAGCGCCGGGGCGTCTCGCGCGAGGGCGCGGTCGTGGTCGTGCGGCCCGACATGTTCGTGGCGACCATCTTGCCGCTGACCGACACCGCGGGCCTGGCGGCGTTCTTCGACGGCCTGCTGCTGCCGGCCGAGCACCGGCACGACCCCGCCGTGGCGATCGAGCCGCAGGTGGGCGAGCTGCTGCGCGAGCGCGGGAAGGTGAGCGCCGAGGCCTGAGCCGCGCGGGGCGTCAGCGGCGGGTCGACCAGAGCGCCGCCGCGACGAGCACCGGCTGGAAGAAGAGCCTGCCGAAGCGCCGCCCGTCGGTGTCGAGGCCGAAGGCGTCGCGGCGGCGGATCCACTGCGAGACGTTGCCGGGGAGGACGGCGACGAAGAACGCGGCGGCGACGCTCCCCACGTGCCGCCGCCACGGTCGCGGGGCGAGCAGCAGCGCCGAGCCCAGCGCCACCTCGACGACGCCGGAGCCGACGACCACCTGGTCCTCGGTGAGCGGCGTCCACTCGATCGCCTCGTCGGGCACCTGCGCGCGGAACTCGCGCCGCGCGAACGTCAGGTGCGCGACGCCGGCGAGCACGAGCGCACCGCCGAGCGCGACGCGGGCCAGGCTGCGCGCGGCGCTCACGCCGCCTGCCCCAGCGCGACGAGTCCCGTGACCACGGCGACGAGCGGGAACAGTCCCTGCACGACGGCGGCGCGGGCCTTCGAGCGGTCGGTGCCCACGAGGTAGAGCGCGGCGCCCAGCATGATGCCGGTCGCCGCGAGCTCCACGGCGAGGCCTGCCTCGCGGGCACCGGCGACGGCCACGATCACGCCCGCGAGCGCGGCGAGGCCCAGCAGCAGGTTGTAGACGCCCTGGTTGGCGGCGAGCTGCTTCGTCTGGGCCGCCTGCTCGGCGCTCGTGCCGAAGACGCGGCGCGTGCCCGGCGCCTCCCAGCGGAGCGTCTCGAGCACGAAGATGTACGCGTGCACGGCTGCCGCGAGGAGCGCGGCGACGCCTGCGATGACGGCGATGTCCATGCCCGCACCCTACGCGCGGCTCAGTGATGACGGCTGCGCTCGGCCGGATCGCGCCCCGGTTGCGTCCCGGCGCCGCGGCCGACGAGCGCCGCGAGCACGCTGCCGAGCGTTGTCGCGGCGACGACCGCGTACGTGAGCGGTGCGCCGACGCCGAGCCCGGCGAGCAGTAGCGCGCTCGGCAGCGCGGAGCCGCCGAGCGCACCCGCCGCGATCAGCGCCGCGGTCGCGCGGGCGGCGCGGCCGTCGGGCACCGCGGCGAGCGTGATGCCGAGCACGAGCGAGTAGATCGGGCCGAGGCCGATCGCGGCGACCGCGAGCGCCGTCGCCGCGACGACGGGCACCGCCTCGAGCGCGCTCGCCGCGGCCGCGAAGCCGGTAGAGGCGAGCAGCGTCGCGACGACGAGGCCGGCGCGCGGGCTCGCGCCGCGCCGCAGCGCCGCGGCCATCGTGAACCGCCCCGTCGCGAGCAGCACCCAGAAGACCGACGTGCCGAGCGCGGCGGCGGCAGGCGGTGCCTCGAGCAGCGCGAAGGGCACGATCGCCGAGTGCCCGGCGAGCAGCGACTCCGCACCGACCGCGAGCGCGAGCGCGAGCGCCGCGATCGCGAGGAGCGCGCCGCCCGCGAGCAGCGCGCGAGGCGCGGCCGCGCCGCCCGTGGCGGCGACCGGCGTCGCCGTGCGCACGCGCGACGCGGCGATCGCCGCGGGGACGGCGAGCAGCACGACGGCCGCGCTCGCGACGGGCACCGCCGCCTCGACCGGGAGCGCGGCGAGCAGCAGCGGCAGGGCGGCCGCGACGATCGCCACCGTGCCCGTGAGCGCGACGAGTCGCCGCGGCGTCCCCGCGGCGCCGAGGCCGCGCACGAGCGCGGTCGCGGCGGCCTCGACGAGCCCGAACCCCGCGCCGAGCACGGCCGCGAGCAGCACGACCGCGACGGGCTCCACGGCGAGCGCGAGGCCGCAGCCCGCGAGCGCCTGCAGCACGGCGCCCGCGGCCGCGAGGCGCGCCGCGCGCACGCGCGCGAGCGCCATGCTGAGGAGCACGCCCGCGAGGACACCGGTGAAGAGCGCGGGTACGGCCGCGGCGAGGTCGAGCTGCGGGGCGGCCGCGAGTCGCGCGGGCAGGGTCGCCGGGACCGCGGAGGCCGACGCGCCGAGCGTGGCGAAGAGCAGCGCGAGCGCGGCGAGCGGCGACCCGCGATCAGGCCTCGGCATCCCGCGCCTCGACGTGCGCGGCCGCGGCGTCGGGCGCGTCGGCGTCCGGTGCCTCGGCGAGCAGCTCGAGCACGTGGCGGTAGGGCCGCCCGGTCGCGCGCGTCATGCCGAGCTCGCACGTACGGTTGCACGATGCGTGCGCGTCGGCCCCGATCCCGCGCACCTCGGCGGCCTCCGCGGCGGTCGCCGATGCCGTGAGCTCCGGGTGCAGCATGCCGCGATCCCCGGCGAACGCGCAGCAGCCCCACGCGTCGGGCACCCGCACGTCGGCGGCGACCGCCGCCGCGAGCGCGCGCAGGTCGTCGTCGATGCCGAGCTGCTTCGACGAGCACGTGGGATGCAGCACGAGCGTGCCGATCGTGCGCGCGAGGCGCAGGCGCGGCAGCAGCTCGCGCGCTGCGAACGGGACGGCGTCCTCCACGGCGACGCCGTGGGCGGCGAGCATCCCCGCGAACCCCTCCGAGCAGCTGCTCGCGTCGCTCACGACCGCGAGCCCCGAGGCGCCGACCTCGGCGACGATGCGATCGACGGTGCGCTCGCGGTTGAGGTCGGCGCCGGCCGTGAAGCCCTTCGACGACCACGGCGTGCCGCAGCACGTCGACTCGACGCCATCCGGGACGAGCATCGCCACGCCCGCGCGCTCGAGGAGCCGCACGAGCGCACGCGTCGCACCGTCGCCCCCGCCCTCCGCACCGAACATGCTCGACACGCACGCCGGCACGTACACGCCGACCACGGGGCCGTCTGCGGCGCCGACGCGCCTGCCGAGCGCGCGCCGCGAGGCGCCGCCCGCGGGGAGGTCCGCCGAGTAGCGCGGCACGGTCTCGTGGCCGAGCACCGCGCGCGCCGCGTCCGTCGCCGTGCGCACGAGCGGCGCGGGCACGTGCGCGGCGACCGAGAGCGCAGCGGCGCCCGTGCGGGTCACCGGTCCCCACGCGCGCGCGGCGGCGTGCCAGCCGGCGGCTGCGAGCGGCGAGGGCGATTCGCGGCGCAAGCGCTTCGTGAGGCTGCCCGTGTCGATCTGCACGGGGCACGCGGTCGCGCACATCCCGTCGACCGCGCACGTCTGCACGCCCGCGTACTCGTAGTCGTCGTCGAGCGACGCGGCGAGCGCATCGTCGCCGCGCGAGCGGGCGGTGGCCGCCGCGCGCCGCACGACGATGCGCTGCCGCGGCGTGAGCGTGAGGTCGCGGCTCGGGCACACCGGCTCGCAGTAGCCGCACTCGACGCAGCGGTCGACCTCCTCCTCGACGGGCGGCGGCAGCTTGATGCCGCGGAGGTGCGCGTCGGGGTCGTCGTCGATGAGCACGCCCGGGTTCATGATGCCCGCGGGATCGCACAAGCGCTTGAGCGCGACCATGACGTCGGTGAGCTCGTCGCCGTACTGGCGGCGCACGTACGGGGCCATGGCCCGGCCCGTGCCATGCTCGGCCTTGAGGTTGCCGCCCGCGTCGAGCACGAGGTCGACCATCGCATCGGTGAAGTCGACGTACCGCGCGAGCGCGGCGTCGCCCTCGAAGCGGTCGGTGAGCATGAAGTGGATGTTGCCGTCCTTCGCATGGCCGAAGATGACGGAGTCGCGGTACGCGAAGCGCTCGAAGAGCTCCTGCAGGCCGGCGCACGCGTCGGCGAGCGCAGCGGTCGGCACGACGATGTCCTCGAGCAGCGCCGTCGTGCCGCGAGGGCGGGCGCCCGCGACCGAGGCGTAGAGGCCCTTGCGCAGCGCCCACGCGCTCGCTCGCGTCGCGGCGTCGGTGTCGAAGCCCGCGGGCGCCTGCAGCGGCGACGCCGCGAGCACGGCCGCGCCGCCGGCGCTCGCAGCGTCGAGCGCCTCGGCGTGCTCGGCGCGGTACTCGACGAGAAGTGCCGCGTGCTCCCCCGGGGCGAAGCCGAGGATCGCGCCCGGCGCCCCCGGCAGCCGCTGGCCGACGGCGAGTGACGTCGCGTCCATGAGCTCGAGCGTCGCCGCGCCGGAGTCGACGAGCGCGGGCAGCGCGCGCGTCGCCGCGTCGAGCGAGGGGAAGACGGCGAGCGCGGTGCTCGCGAGCGGCAGCGCGCGCACGGTGCGGAAGGTCGCCTCCGCGACGAACGCGAGCGTCCCCTCCGAGCCGATCACGAGCCGCTGCAGTAGGTCGGCGGGCGACTCGGCGTCGAGGAACGCGTTGATGCCGTAGCCCATCGTGTTCTTGAGCGCGAACTGCCGGCGGATGGTCGCGACCGACGCCGGGTCGGCGAGCACGCGACGGCGCAGCCGCTCGAGCCCCTCGACGAGCGCGGGCTCGGCCCGCGCGAGCTCGTCGCTCGCGCGCGCATCCGCGGTGTCGACGACGGTGCCCGAGGGCAGCACGATGACCATCGACTCGAGCGTGCGGTAGGTGTTCTCCTCGATGCCGCAGGCCATGCCGCTCGAGTTGTTCGCGATGACGCCGCCGATCGTGCACGCCGTCTCGCTCGCCGGGTCCGGCCCGAGCCGGCGCCCGTGCCGCGCGAGGCGCGCGTTGACCTGGGCGACGGTCGCGCCCGGCTGCACGCGCACTCGGGCGCCGTCGTCGAGCACCTCGATCGCGCGGAAGCGCTGGCGCACGTCGACGAGGATGCCCTCCCCCGACGCCTGCCCCGACAGGCTCGTGCCGCCCGAGCGCAGCGTCACCGCCTGGCGCGAGCTCGATGCCCCGGCGAGGATGCGCGCGACCTCGCCGGCCGACTCCGCGACGACGACCGCGCTCGGGGTGAGGAGGTAGTGCGACGCGTCGGCGGCGTAGGCCGCAACGTCGATCGGGCGCGTGCGGATGCGTGCCGCGTCGCCGATCGCTTCGCGCACGAGCTGGGGCACGGCGGTGTCGAGCGATGCGGGCATGGTTCCTCCGTCGGGTCTGGCGAACTGGCGGTGCGATCGGGCGGCGCGCGCGGATCAGGTGCGCAGGTCGAGACGGCGGCCGTCGGGGCTGATCGCCACGAGGTCGGCGAGGGCCGCGCCGGCTGCGATCGGGGGCCTGCCGTGCCCGAGCACCGCCGCGGGCACCGCCGTCGCGGCGGCGATCGCCGCGTCGATGTCGACGCCCGCGCCGACGGCGACCGCGATCGCGCGGTCGAGCGTGAGCGTGGAGCCCGCGAGGGTCGTCGACCCCGCGAGCGTCGGCCGCCCGTCGACGACGTCGACGTCGAGCGCGCCGAGCCGGTGCCGCCCGTCGCCGAGGCCGGTCGCCGCCATCGCGTCGGTCACGAGGGCGACGCGGCCGGGGGCGGCCGAGACGAGCGCCGCGAGCACGACCGGCGCGACGTGGATGCCGTCGGCGATGAGCTCGAGCACGACGTGATCGCGCTCGAGCGCCGCGCCGATGGGGCCGGGGTCGCGGTGCCCGAGCCCGGGCATCGCGTTGAAGGCGTGCGTGAGGAGGCTCGCGCCGCGGTCGAACGCCGCGGCGGCACCCGCGGCGTCCGCCTCGGTGTGGCCGACGGCGACGACGACGCCCGCGGCGACGAAGCGGTCGATCGCGGCGAGCGCGCCCGGCGGCTCGGGCGCGATCGTGACGATGCGCAGCGCCCCCTCGCCGGCCTCGAGCAGCGCGTCGACGGCCGCGGGCGTCGGCGCCGTGAGGGCGTGGGGGTCGTGCGCGCCGCGGCGGCCGGGCGCGAGGAACGGGCCCTCGAGGTGCACGCCGAGCGCGCCCGGGTGGGTGGGGAGGCTCGCTGCGCAGGCTGCGCGAGGCGGCGAGCGAGCGCGGGGACGGGCGCGCTCACGAGGCTCAGCATCGCGCCGGTCGTGCCGTGCGCGCGGTGCAGCGCGAGCGCGGCAGCGATGCCCGCGGGCTCGGCGTCGTCGTAGGCTGTGGCCCGCGGCGCCGTGCGCGTGCAGGTCGACGAAGCCGCGCGCCACGCGCGGCGCGCGGTCGAGCCCGAGCGCCGGCGCGGCCTCGACGCCCTGGACCCGCGCGTCGGCGCCGATGCGCAGGATCGCGGGCGCGCCGTCGACGACGGCCCGCAGGCTCACGGCTCACCGCTCCTCCCGCGGTGCCGCGCCCGCCGCGCCGCCCGTGAGCGCGGATGCCGCGGCCCGGTCGAGCAGCACGAGGACGTCGCCGTGCAGCTGCAGCGCGGATGCCGGCACGTCGGGCGTCACGGGTCCCTCGAGCGCCGCCGCGACCGCGTCCGCCTTCGCCTCGCCGAACGCGAGCAGCACGAGGCGGCGGGCCTCGAGGATCGTGCCGATGCCCTGCGTGATGCAGTGCGTCGGCACCTCGTCGAGCGATGCGAAGAAGCGTGCGTTGGCCTGCCGGGTCGACGCCGCGAGCGGCGCGATGCGCGTGCGGGAGTCGAGCGGCGAGCCCGGCTCGTTGAACGCGATGTGGCCGTTGGTGCCGATGCCGAGCACCTGCACGTCGACGCCGCCGACCCGCGCGAGGTCGTGCTCGAAGCGCTCGGGCGCGCCGTCGTCGTCGCCGTCGTCGCCCGGCACCCGTACGCGCGCGGGGTCGAGCCGGAGCGTCGCGACGACCTCGCGCTCGACGACCGCGCGGTACGACTGCGCGTGGCCGACGGGGAGCCCGCGGTACTCGTCGAGCGCGAACGCGCGCGCCGAGGCGAGGTCGATGCCTCGTGCCGCGAGCGCCGCCCACACCGGCCCGGGCGTCGACCCGGTCGCGACGCCGAGCACGAACCCCGGGCGACCCGCGCCCGACGCGGCGATGCGATCCGCGGCGGCCTCCCCCGCGGCCGCGGCGTCGTCGACGATGCGCACGACCATCCCCTCGGCGCGCGACGGCGTCGCATCGCGGTCCTCGAGCGCGTGCACGGTCTCCTCGCGAGCGCTCATGGGTCAGCCCGCCACGAGGGATGCGCCGGGGATCGCGGCGATGAGATCGCGCGTGTAGTCCTCGGCCGGTGCCGTGAAGAGCTGCTGCGGCGTACCCGACTCGACGACGCGGCCACGCCGCATGACGTGCACCTCGTGCGCGATCATGTTGACGACCGCGAGGTCGTGGCTGATGAAGAGGTAGCTGAGGGCGAGGTCGCGCTGCAGCCCGACGAGCAGCTCGAGGATCTGCGCCTGCACGAGCACGTCGAGGGCCGAGACGGCCTCGTCGAGCACGACGAGCTCGGGCTCGAGCGCGAGCGCGCGGGCGATCGCGACGCGCTGGCGCTGCCCGCCCGAGAGCCTCGTGCGGCAAGCGGTCGGCGAGCCTCGCCGGGCAGGGCGACCTGCTCGAGCAGCTCCTCGACGCGCGCGCGGCGCGTGCGCCGGTCGCCCACGCCGTGCAC
Source organism: Agrococcus sp. SL85 (assembly GCF_026625845.1). Taxonomy (NCBI): domain Bacteria; kingdom Bacillati; phylum Actinomycetota; class Actinomycetes; order Micrococcales; family Microbacteriaceae; genus Agrococcus; species Agrococcus sp. SL85. The sequence continues at coordinate 1,691,795 of NZ_CP113066.1, read as the reverse complement.
GCGCAGCGGCTCCGCGATCGACTGCGCGACGGTGTAGCGCGGGTCGAGCGAGGCGAACGGGTTCTGGAACACCGGCTGCACGCGTCGGCGCATCGCGAGCAGCTCGCGTCGCGACAGGCCGGCGAGGTCGTGGCCGTCGATCGCGATCGAGCCCTCGGTGGGGTCGTCGAGCCCGAGCAGCATCTTGGCGGTCGTCGACTTGCCCGACCCCGATTCGCCGACGACCGCGACCGTGCGGCCGCGCGGGATGCTGAACGACACGTCGCGCGCCGCCCAGAGCTCCGCACCGCGCGCTGCGCCCCGCAGTCGGTAGCGGCGCCCGACGCCCTCGAGCACCGCGATCGGCTCGGGACGCGGCTCGTCCGCAGCGGGTGCGGCGACGAGGGTCGTGGTCGCGAGGCTCGGCGCCGCGGCGACGAGCCTGCGCGTGTACTCGTGCTGCGGCCGCTCGAGGATCTCCTTCGCCGGCCCCTCCTCGACGAGCTCGCCGCGCAGCATCACGAGCACGCGGTCGGCGCGCTCGGCGGCGAGCGCGAGGTCGTGGGTGATGAGGAGCACGGCCGTGCCGGAGCGCGCGGTGAGCGCGGCGAGCGTGTCGAGCACGCGGCGCTGCACCGTGACGTCGAGCGCGCTCGTCGGCTCGTCGGCGATGAGCAGCCGCGGCTCGCACGCGAGCCCCATCGCGATGAGCGCGCGCTGGCGCATGCCGCCCGAGAACTCGTGCGGGAACTGGTCGAACCGCTGCTCGGGATCGGGGATGCCCACCATCTCGAGCAGCTCGAGCGTGCGCGCCCGCCCGCGGTCGGCGCCCGCTCGGCCGTGCACCTGCAGCGCCTCGGCGATCTGCGCGCCGATCGTGTGCACGGGGTCGAGGTTCGACATCGGGTCCTGCGGCACGAGGCCGATGCCGGCGCCGCGCAGTCCGCGCATCGTCCGCTCCGACGCGGTCGAGAGCTCGGCGCCCTCGAAGCGCACGCTGCCGCTCGCGATGCGGCCGTTCTCGGCGAGCAGCCGGTTGATCGACGACGCGACGGTCGACTTGCCGGAGCCCGATTCGCCGACGACCGCGACGGTCTCGCCCGGGTGGATGTGGAAGCTCACGCCGCGCACGGCGTCGAACGGTCCGTGCGGGGTGCGGAACTCGACCCGCAGGTCGTCCACCGAGAGCAATGGGGTCGTCACGGTCGTCCTCCAGGGGTGGGGTGCAGGATGCGGTCGGCCTCGGCGAGCGCGCCGCGCCACAGGGTCTCGACGTCGGCGAGCGCCGTCCGCGACGGCGCGGGGTCGCCGTGGAGCCGGTTGGCGAGCAGCGCGACGCGCAGCTCGGGCTCGGTGCGCGTCGCGGCTGCCGCCCCGACGAACGCGCCGGTGAAGCCGGGATGGCCGAGCAGCAGGCGCTCGGCGCCGCGCCAGCGCACGCGGTAGTGGCGCACGCCCTGGCCCTGCTCGGGATCGCGCGCCTCGCGCAGCCCCGCGGCGATCGCGGGCGCGATGCCGAGAAGCTCGGGCCGCGCGATCGCGGCGGCGACGCGGTCGAGGCCGCGCGCGTCGCCGAACCAGCCCGCGTGGCCGGCAGGCGCGCCGAACGCGTGGTGGGCGTTGCCGTCGGCGATGCTCGCGCGCACGGGCCCGGTCCGCCACGCGAAGCCCCGGTCGTCGAGCTCGACGGGATAGGGGTCGCCCGAGCGCACCATCTCGCGCTCGATCGCGTCGCCGTCGGGCCCGGTCAGCGCCGGTGCGTCCGCGACGGGAGCGCTCGGCGAGATCGTGCGGGCGTCGAGCGGCTCGAGCACGAGCCGCCGCACCGCGTCGGCGAAGGGCATGCCCGCCACGCGCGCCACGGCCTCGCCCACCGCCATCATCCCGAGGTCGGAGTAGCGGCGCACGCCCGCGGCGCCGCGCGGCGCCATGCGCAAGGCGGCCGCGAGCGGGTCGGCGCGAGCGGCGGGGTCGAGGTAGAGCGGCCACCACTCGCGCACGCCCGCGCGGTGGCGGAGGAGCTCGTCGACCGTCGCGTCGGCGTGCGCGCCCGCGCGCTCACCGAGGAAGCGCGAGAGCGGATCGGTGAGCGCGAGCGCGCCGCGGCTCGCGAGCACGTGCACCGCGAGGGTCGTGAGCACCTTGCCGATCGAGGCGAGGTCCTGCGCGTGCGCGACGGTCGCGGGTTCGCCGGTCGCGAGATCCGCGGTGCCGGCGGCCGCGGCGCGCGCGTCGCCGTCGATCGCGATCGAGAGCACCGCGCCCGGCGGGGCGTGGCGGGGCTGCGGCGCGACGACGGTCGCGACGCCCGCCGCGGCGGCCGAGCCCAGGCCCGTTCCGGCGGCCATCACGCCGCCCATCCGTCGATGCCGAGGCCCGGCGCGGCCGCGAGCTCGAGCTCGTCGGCCCGCGCGAGCGCGCCGCCGCGCACCGGGGAGTCGCGCAGCCAGTGAGCGGCGTCGAGGTCGTGCACGAGCCCGGGGAGCCCCGCGGCGACGTGCGCCGCGGCGGTCACGCCGACGGTCGACTCGAGCATGCAGCCGAGCAGCACCCCGACGCCGCTCGTGGCCGCGAGCTCGAGCAGCTCGAGCGCCGCGGTGACGCCGCCGGCCTTCGCGAGCTTGACGTTGACGAGGTCGGCCGCGCCCATGCGCACGAGCTCGCGCAGCTCGCGCGCGTCCCACACCGACTCGTCGGCGAGGATCGGCGTCGCGACCGCAGCTCGCACGCGCGCGAGCGCCTCGAGGTCGGCGGCGGGCGTCGGCTGCTCGACGAGCTCGATGCCGAGCCCGTCGTCCTCCCAGCCGCGCACGAGCCGGATGGCGGCATCCGCGTCCCAGCCCTGGTTCGCGTCGACGCGCAGGGCGACGTCGGCCGCAGGGCCGCGACGCAGCGCCCGCACGACGCGGTCGTCGTGCTCGGGGTCGGTGCCGAGCTTGACCTTGAGGGTGCGGAAGCCGGCATCGACGTGGATGCGCGCGGTCTCGACGACGCGCGCGGCGTCGTCGACGGCGAGCGTCATGTCGGTGCGCACTCGGTCGGCGGAGCCGGTCGCGAGCGCGCGGTGGAGCGGGACGCCCCGCTGCTGCGCGTGCAGGTCCCACAGCGCGGCGTCGACCGCGGCGCGGGCCGCGGGGTTGCGTGCGACCGCGCGCGCGATCGCGCTCCCCCACGCGCCCGGCTCGTCGAGCGGCATGCCGACGACGGCGTCGCGCAGCGGACCCTCGACGACCGCGGTCGCGCCCGCGGCTCCCTCGCCCGTGACGCGCCAGCTCGTCGCGACCTCGCCCCAGCCGGCGCGACCGTCGCTGTCGAGCGCGCGCACGAGCAGCGCGTCGAGCCGGTCGGTCGAGCGCTGCGCCGTCGCGAACGCGCGCGTGAGCGGCACGCTCGCGCGCTGGGTGCGCAGCTCGACGACGCGGCTCACGGTCACGGCCTCCCGGTCATGCGCAGCGACGCGGGCGCACGGCGCGGCTCGGGCAGGCGCAGCGGCTCGGCGCCGGGCGTGATCGCGCCGAGCACGCGCGCGCCGCTCGCCCCCGTCGCGCTCGGCACGCTCGCGGGCACCCCGTGCCACGCGAGCCAGCCGAGGAGCGCCATGAGCACGGCTTCCTTCTCGTCGGCGCCGATGCCGAGCACGGCCGTCGTGTGGACGGGGACTCCGGGCAGCGCGTCGGCGAGCCCGTGCATGAGCACGGGGTTGCGCGCGCCGCCGCCCGAGACGAAGACCTCGTCGGCGCCCGCCGCGTCGAGCGCGTCGGCGACCGTGCGCACGGTGAGGGCAGCGAGCGTCGCGAGCAGGTCCTCCGTCGACGGCGCGCTGCCGCTCGCCGCGATCGTGCGGTCGAGGTAGTCGAGGTGGAACAGCTCCTTGCCCGTGCTCTTCGGCGCAGGCAGCGCGTAGTAGGGGTCGGCGAGCAGCAGTGCGAGCAGCCGCTCGTCGACGGTGCCCGCGGCCGCGAGCCTGCCGTCGGCGTCGAAGCCGCGCGGGTCCGCGCGCTGCGCGACGACGACCGCGTCCATGAGCGCGTTCGCCGGGCCGATGTCCCATGCGAGCACGGGCTGCGTGCCGCCGACGAGGGTCGCGTTCGCGATGCCGCCGAGGTTGAGCGCTGCGGCGCGGCCCGGCCTGCCCGCGAGCAGCAGCGCGTCGAGCGTCGAGGCGAGCGGGGCGCCCTGCCCGCCCGCGGCGACGTCGCGCACGCGGATGTCGGCGAGCACGGGCGCGCCCGTGCGCTCCGCGATCCACGCGGGCTGACCGATCTGCAGGGTGCCGAGCACCGTCGGCCCCTCCGCCCAGTGGAAGACGGTCTGCCCGTGCGAGACGACGAGGTCGATGGGGCCCGCCGCGGCGATCGCGGCGGCCGCGGCCTCGGCGAAGGCCTGTCCGATGAGGGTGTCGAGGCGCGCGACCTCGGCGAGGTCGCACGGCTGCGGCGGCAGCGCGTCGAGCAGCCGCGTGCGCAGGGCCGGGTCGTAGGGGGTCGAGTCGGCGTGCACGACGCGCGCCTCGAGCACGTCGCCGTCGGCGTCGAGGTCGACGACGGCCGCGTCGATGCCGTCGTGCGACGTGCCGGAGATGAGGCCGAGGATGCGCATCAGCTGCCCGCCTCGAGCACGGCGCGCAAGCGGCCGCCTGCAGCGGCGAGCACCGCGCGCGCGTCGTCGGCGCCGAGGCCCCGCGCAAGCATCACGACGGCGACCTTGACGCTCTGCCCGGCCGCCTGCAGCGCGTCGACGGCCGCGGCCCGGTCGACGTGCGCGATCGCGCGCACGATGCGCACGGCCCGCTCGCGCAGCTTGTCGTTCGAGGCGTGCACGTCGACCATGAGGCTCCCGTAGGTCTTCCCGAGCCGCACCATGACGATGGTGCTGAACATGTTGAGCACGAGCTTCTGCGCCGTGCCGGCCTTGAGCCGGGTGGACCCCGTGATGACCTCGGGGCCGACGACGACCTCGATGCCGTGCGCCGCGACGCCGCTGAGCTCGGTGCCCGCGTTGCACGAGAGGCCGACCGCGAGCGCGCCGAGCTCGCCCGCGCGGCGGACCGCGCCGACGACGAACGGCGTGCGGCCGCTCGAGGCGATGCCGACGACCGTGTCGAGCGGGCCGATCGTCGCGGCGTCCATCGCCGCGGCGCCCGCCGACGCGTCGTCCTCGGCACCCTCGACGGCGTCGACGATCGCGGCGGGGCCGCCGGCGATGATCGCGAAGACCTGCTCGGGCGGCGACGAGAACGTCGGCGGGCACTCGGAGGCGTCGAGCACGCCGATGCGCCCGGGCGTGCCTGCGCCGACGTAGACGAGCCGGCCGCCCGCGAGCATCCGCTCGCTCGCGGCCTCGAGCGCGGGCACGATCTGCGGGAGCGCCGCGCGGACCGCGCGGGGGACCTCGGCGTCGGCCTCGTTCATGAGGGCGGCGAGCTCGCCGATCTCGAGCGTGTCGAGGTCGGCGAAGCGCGGATCCATCGCCTCGGTCGTGAGCGAGTCGAGTTCGAGGGTGGGCCGAGCGTTCATCGCGAGCGCCTTCCGGTCGGGTCGAGAGCGTCGCGGAGACCGTCGCCGAGGAGGTTGAGGCCGACGACGAGCATGATGAGCACGGCGCCGGGCGCGAGCAGGGTCCACGGCGCGACGGTGACGAGCGTGCGCGCGTCGAAGATCATCGAGCCGAGCGACGCGGCGGGCGGCGGCGTGCCGAGGCCGAGGAAGCTGAGCGAGGCCTCGGTGAGCACCGCCCACGAGAGCGACAGCGTGATCTGCACGATGAGGATGCCGGTGATGTTGGGCAGCACGTGCCGCAGCATGATGCTCGCGGCGTGCATCCCGGTGGCACGCGCTGCCGCGACGTAGTCGACCTCGCGCAGGGTGAGCACGGGGCCGCGCGTCACGCGCACGAAGATGGGCGTGTAGACGACCGCGATCGCGATCGCGACGGTGAACCACGTGCGCTCGAGCACCGAGGCGAGCGTGAGCGCGAGGAGCAGCGGCGGGAACGCGAAGAGGACGTTCGTGACGCCGCCGATCGCGAGGTCGGTCGTGCCGCGCAAGAAGCCCGCGACGACGCCCGCGAGCGTGCCGACGACCGTCGCGACCGCGACCGCGACGAGCGCGACGAGCGACGAGTTGGCGACGCCGGAGGCGACGCGGGAGAGGATGTCGCGGCCGAACTGGTCGGTGCCGAGCCAGTGCGCGGCGCTCGGCGCCTGCAGCCGGGCGGCGGTGTCCTGCGCCGCGGGGTCGAACGGCAGCGCGCCGGTCGCCGAGAGCACGCTCAGCACGGCGAGGGCGAGCACGAGCGCGCCGCCGACGGCGCCGCTCGGGCTGCGCAGCAGCCGGCCGGCGGTGCCGCTCGCGACGCGGCGCGGCCTCGGCGCCGCGGTGATGGTCTCTGCGGTCATGCGGCACGCACCCTCGGGTCGATGCGACGGTAGAGCAGGTCCGTCAGCAGGTTGACGATGACGAACATCGCCGCGATGACGAGCACGGTGCTCTGCACGACCGCGTACTCGTACTGGTTGATGCCGAGCAGCACCTGCCGGCCGACGCCGGGCAGCGAGAAGATCTGCTCGACGACGACGGCGCCGCCGAGGAGGTAGCCGAACTGCATGCCCGTCATCGTGACGATCGGCACGAGCGCGTTGCGCAGCACGTGCCGCCACTGCAGGCGGCGGGGCGGCACGCCCTTGGCGCGCGCGGTGCGGATGAAGTCGAGGCCGCGCACCTCGAGCACGGCGGTGCGGGTCGTGCGCATGATGGGCGCGGCGATGCCGAAGCCGAGCACGAGCGCCGGCATCGCCATCTGCTGGAGGTTGAGCAGCGGGTCGTCGACGAGGCTCGCGAAGCCGCGGCCGTTGGGGTTGAACCCGAAGCCGGAGGCGGCGACGGCGAGGAGCGTCGTCGCGAGCAGGAAGGCGGGCACGCCGAGGCCCGCGAGCCCGAGGCCCTGGCCGAACCAGTCGCGCAGTGCGTTGGGCTTCGAGGCGGCGAGCATGCCGACGGGCACGCCGATGAGGAGCGCGACGACGATCGCGAGCAGCGCGAGCTCGATCGTGACGGGCAGCGCGGCGGCGGTCATCTCGAGCACGCTCTGCTGCGAGCGCGCGGAGTAGCCGAGGTTGCCCGTGAGGACGGCGCCGATCCAGGTGAAGAACTGCAGGATGAGCGGCTGATCGAGGCCGTAGTACGCCTCGAGCGCCTCGCGCTGCTCGGGGCTGAGCGCCGCGGCCTCGGTGCCGAAGGCCGCGGTGATCTGGTCGCCGGGCAGCGCGCGCAGCATGCAGAAGACGGCGATGGCGACGCCGAGCAGGGTGAGCACGGCGCTGCCGAGCCGGCGCAGGCCCGGGGACGTGCGGATGCGTTGGATCATGGTGCTCCGTCGGTCCGGCCGGGGCTCGCGCCCCGGCCGGAGTCGGTCAATCGATGGTGACGTCGCGCAGGTGCTGCAGCGAGCCGTTGGGCATCGGCACGAAGCCCGACACGCCCTCGGCGGTCGCGGTGTAGTTGAAGCTCGTGAAGAGCCACACCCACACCGCCTGCTCCTCGAGCTCGGCCGACACGTCGGCGTAGATCGCCTCGCGCTCGGCCTGGTCGCTCGACGCGCGACCCTGCTCGAAGAGCGCGTCGAGCGTGTCGGAGCTGTAGCCCGCGACGGCGTTGAGGTTGCCCGTGCTCGTGAAGTAGCGGCCGTACGCGGCGTCGGGGTCGGGCTGCCCGCCGTTGAGCGCGACCGCGAGCTGGAAGTCGCCCGCGACCCAGCGGTCGACGTACGCACCCGACTCGAGCACGTCGAGCTCGAGCGTGATGCCGACCTCGGCGAGCTGCGCCTGGATGTTCTCGGCCTCGGCGACGGCGGTCGAGTACCCACCCTGCATGACGATGGCGCGGAGCGTCAGCCCCTCGCCGACGCCGGCGGCCTCGAGGTAGCCTGCCGCGGCCTCGGGGTCGGCCTGCGGGCACGGGCGCGCATCGGGGTCGGAGCGGAAGGCGGGCGACGTGATCGGGCCCGTCACCTCGCCCTCCCCGAGCGCGGCGGTGTCGAGCACCTCCTGGCGGTCGATCGCGCACGCGATCGCGAGGCGCACGTTGACGTCGGCGAGCGCCTCGTCGCGCGCGTTGAGCTGCAGCGCGTGGTAGCTCAGCTGCGGCGTCTCGGCGATCTCGACGGTGCCGCCGATCGTGTCGGCGACGAGCGCGTCGTCGAAGACGGCCATCTGCACGTTGCCCGACTGGAGCGCCGAGACGATCGCGGCCTGGTCCGGGATGACGCGGAACTCGACGCCGCCGATTGCAGGCGCACCGCCCCAGTAGTCCTCGTTCGCGGTCAGCAGCACGGCCTCGTTCGCGCGGCGCTCGTCGAAGACGAAGGCGCCGGTGCCGACCGGGGCGGCCTCGAGCGCGGCGAGGTCGGCGTCGGAGGGCAGGATCGCGGTCGTCACGGGCGCGAGCTTCGACGGCAGCGCCGCGTCCGGCGTCGAGAGCGTCATCGTGACGGTGCGCTCGTCGGTCGCCTCGATCGCCGTGACCGACGCGAGGTTCGTCGCGGAGACGGCCGCGGTCTCCGGGTCCTGGATCGCCTCGTAGGAGGCGACGACGTCCTCGGCGTCGAGCGTCGAGCCATCCGAGAACACGACGCCGTCGCGCAGCGCGAAGACGACCGAGAGCCCATCCTCCGAGACCTCCCACGATTCGGCGAGGCCCGGCACGACGTTGAGCTCGGCGTCGAGCTCGGTGAGGGTGCCGTAGACGTTCTGGAGCACGTTGATGGCCTGGAACTGCGTCGCGGTCCAGGGCAGCAGCGTATCGACGTCGGTCGTGACGCCGACGACGAGCGGCGCCGTCGATGCGGCGTCGTCGCCGCTCGTCGAAGGCGATTGCGCGCTCGTCGAGCAGCCGGCGAGGACGAGCGCGGTCGTCGTCGCGAGCCCGAGGGATCCGGCGACCAGGCGCCGGGATCGCGGGATGGTGGTCATGGATGCCTCCGGGTCGTGGTGGGTTCCGAGCCGGGGCACCGAGGTGCCGCGACGTTGCGGATGAGCCTACGGATAGAAAGTACACGAAGTGTTGCGCGTATGTAACTTCATTCCGCAACATGCCTGCGGAAACTTGCTTCCGGCTACAGTGACCACGTCGAGAGGAGCGCGATGCGCGTCGCACCCACCCGCCCGCAGCCGGGCACGCTGCTCGTCGAGGTGCGCGGCATCCTGCCCACCCTGCGACCCGCGGAGCGGCGCATCGGCGAGGCACTCCTGCACGACCCCGAGGGCTTCGCGACCCGCTCGATCGCCGAGATCGCCGAGCTTGCGTCGACCTCGACGACGACGGTCGTGCGCTTCACGCGCGGGCTCGGCTACGAGCGCTTCAAGGACCTGCGGCACGACCTCACCGAGCAGAACCTTCGCGAGCGACTCGCCGCCGACGACGGCGGCGCCCTCCCGACCGACATCTCCCCCGACGACGGGATGGAGGAGATCGTCGCGAAGATCGCCCGAAACGAGTCGCTGTCGATCGCCGACACCGCGCACGTCGTCGACGTCGGCGCGCTGGAGCGCGCCGTCGCGGCGATCGACGGCGCCGCCCGCGTCGACCTCTACGGCGTGGGCGCGAGCGCGATCGTCGCCGTGGACCTCCAACGCAAGCTCGCGCGCATCGGCCGCGTCGCGCTCGAGTGGCCTGAATCGCACGCCGCGTGGACGGCCGCGGCCGTGCTCGGCCGGAGCGCGGTCGCGATCGCGATCTCGCACTCGGGCGCGACGACCGACACGGTCGAGTTCCTCCGCATCGCTCGCGCGTCGGGCGCCGTGACGATCGCGATCACCAACCACGAGCACTCGCCGCTCGCAAGCGCCGCTGACGTCGTGCTGCGCACCGCCGCGCGCGAGACGCCGTTCCGATCCGGCGCGCTCGGCAGCCGCATCGCACAGCTCATGGTGGTCGACTGTCTCTTCACAGGTGTCGCGCAAGCGCGCTACGACGACTCCGTCGCGGCGCTGCGCAAGACGCGCGAAGCCGTCGATCAGCGCGCATCCCGCTGACCGGCCCCTGCGTGCACTGGGCCGCCACCTTGGTGACAGTGGCGCTGCGAGCCTGCGCCTCGGCTGGTGTGAGAGCTTGCAGTTGGTCCAGTCAGACGGAACGGGCGCCGAGCCTTCCTGAGCGCTGAAGCACGGCTGCCGCGAAGCACGTTCGATGGCGGAAGAGCCGCCGCAGCGCTCGACGTTGCCGTTCGGCGAGGGGCAGAGAGAGCCGATGAGCAGTTCCTCGCGCCGATCGCAACGACGGCCTCGATGCACTCTCAGGTAGCACCACTACACGAAGGCGTGATCGGTGATCACGGCCTCGACGCAGTCGATGCCCTGCGGGGCAAGTCCTCGGCGGCGCGGGACAGGGAAGCAACGGCGGTCGCGCCGTCCCGATCAGGCAGAGCCTCGGTGCAGGCGAGGCGAGGGTGGGCGTCCGCCGAAGCATGGACGGAGTCGCGGCCGATCTCGCGCCCACGGGCCTGTTCTGAACCGCTATCGGCGCACCAGCCGTCGGGGCCCGCGCCCCAGCCGAGCTCCGTCACGTCGACGTGCGCGAACCCCGGACGATCGCGCTCGTAGCTGTGCGCGCTGGCGCAGACCGCGGGGACGCTGCGCCTGTGACGGACCGCAGGACGCCAGCGCTGACGTCTTGTGGCGGGCAAAGATTCGCAGGCAGGGACGCGAGTGGCTGTCGAGAGCCCGGTCGATTCTTCGGTGGCAGGGAGCGGGCTTCCAGCACTGCGACCTCCCGCTCCGAGCTCGTTCAGCTCGCCTACCACCTCGAGCGGTCGATCGGCCGTCGACGCTGCGTGCACGGGACCGCCGAACCCAACGCTGCGCGCTCTGCCGCGAGTCTCTCAGCTCGGCCGCGACATGCGCGGCCGACGGGCCCTGCGCGACACGTTCAACAGACAACGACCGTCCGCACGGCAACAGCCGACGAGCTACTTGCAACACGCGAACCTGCGAGCGGCGCGCGAACCAACCAGCTCCGCTCACCCGGCGATTCTCTTCCTCACGAGCGCTCGACCGTCGACCAGATCGCGGCAGAGTGCACCACACGCAGCCGCTGGACGCCGAGCCCGCGCGCGACTTGCGAGGTGCGATCGGCGCGCAGCAAGGTGGCGATCAAACGCGCAATGGGGACGGCGAGGATCGCGAGCCCTCCATGTAACCCTTACACCGGGGCGACGCCGATCGGCACCAGTGCCACGATGGCCCCGACGCACATCGCCGTTCGAGGCCCGGGCATCCGTAGCTTCAGCGGCGGCAACCTCCAAGTCGTCGTCGGAATCGTCGCGCCCGCGCGACTCCCATGGGCGATCGCCGTTGGACGTGGGCCTCCGCGCCGGGCGCTCCAACCCGGGAGCCGCCGGCCCACGCGCCTGACTCTGGGGCGAGACCCTCGAGACTATGGCCAAACGGAGCACTGGATGCCGTGCACACGCGCCCGGAGAAGCGAAGAGCCCCCGCGATCGCGGGGGCTGCAGAGCTGGGGTACCTGGACTCGAACCAAGAACAAAGGTACCAGAAACCTCCGTGTTGCCAATTACACCATACCCCAATGGTCACTCGCCGAGGCGGGCGAACCAAGAGTCGAGCATAGCCGACGCACGGCGCTCGCGCGAATCGAGCCGCCGCCCGGCGGGTCTCGCCCGCAGAGCCGTCAGCGCGTCTCGAAGGAGTAGCTGACGACGCAGAGGCCGTCGCCCGTGCAGTCGACGCGGCCGCTCACGGGCATGGCCATCGCATCCCCCGCGGGGATCTCGAGGGAGGCGGGCTGCCCCTGGCGCACGGCCTCGGCCGCGCGATCCGTGAACGCCTCGAGGTCGGCGTCGTCGATCTGCCAGCCGAAGGCCTCGACGCCCGTCTCGACCGCGCGCATGGCCGAGGGGAACTCCGCCCAGCCCACCGGGGAGCGCTCGGCGTCGATCCGCTGCACGACGCCGCCGCTCGTCGTGGCGGTGACCGACGACATCATCTCGCGGAAGTAGCCCTGGCCGTCGAGGCCGCCGCCCTGCCCGCGGAAGGCGGTGGTGTCGAGGAAGCCGTAGCCCGGGGCGATGACGGCCTCGGCGTTGGCCGGCATGCCGAGCGCATCGGCCGTGAGCGGCAGCTCGGAGAGGTTGAGCGTCACCACCTGGTACTGCACGGCGTAGGCCGTGCCGGCCTCGCCGAACTGCGTCGTGTTCGTGGCCGAGACCTCGTCGGGGTCGGCGGGCCGCGGCGTGCCGAGGCCGCCCGCGAGCAGCACCTGCGTCACGACGAACGTGCCGGCGATGAGCGCGACGCCCGCGACGGGCAGCACCCACTGCAGCACGCGCCTGCGGCGTGCCTTCCGCTCGGGCGCGGTGAGCTCGCGCGGCGCGGCCTCTCGGTCCTCGACGATCGACATGGCGGCCTCCCTCGGTCGCCCCAGGCTACCCCGCCCCGCCGACGCGCGACCTGCCGATCTCCTGCGCCCCGGCCCCGGAGGCGGGGCTGCAGACGAGCGGAGGGTCAGCGGCCGCGCGCGATGAGGTCGCGGTTGATGACCGAGGCGGCCACGGTGCCCTCGCCCGCGGCGACCGCGAGCTGGCGGAAGCCCGGCGTGATGTCGCCCGCGGCGTAGACGCCCTCGACCGAGCTGCGCTGCGCGCGGTCGACCACGACGAGGCCGTCCTCGTCGGTGTCGACGCCGAGGCCCTCGACGAAGCCGAGCTGCGGGTGCCACCACGGACGCACGAAGCCACCGGTGCGCTCGCTGCGCCGCCCGTCCTCGAGCACGATAGCGCGCATCCCCTCGCGGTCGCCCTCGATCGCGGCGATCGGGCTGCGCACGAGCGCGACGCCGTGCTCCGCGAGCCGCGCCTCGCCCGCCTCGTCGATCACCTCGGCGCCGTTCGTGAAGACGGCCAGGTCGTCGGTGTGGCGGCGGATGACCATCGCGCGGTCGACGAGGTCGAGCGTCTCGCCGATGAGCGCGAGCGCCTGGCCGCGCTTGTCGTAGCCGTCGCAGTCCATGCACGAGTGCAGCGAGGTGCCGTACCAGGGGCGCACGTGCTGCGAGGCCGGCAGCGTCTCGCTGAGGCCCGTGGCGATGAGCACCGCGGCGGCGCGCAGCTCGCCCTCGGCCCGCGAGCCTGGCTGCTCGGTCTGCACGAGGAATCCGCCGTCGACGTGCGCGACCTGGCGCACGAGCGTGCGGTCGTGCTGCACGGTCGGGTAGCGCAGCACCTCCTCGCGGCCGAGCTTGCGCAGCTCGAGCGGCGAGGAGCCGTCGCGCGTGATGAAGCCGTGCGACTGCAGCGTCGCCGCGTGGCGCGGGCGGTTGGAGTCGAGGAGCGCCACGGTGCGCTGCGCGCGCGCGAGGTTCAGCGATGCGGCGAGGCCCGCGGGCCCGGCGCCGATGACGACGACGTCGACGTCCACCTCCGCCCCCATCCCTCAGGCGACGGCGGCGAGCCGGTCGATGCGGGCGAGGGTGGAGGCGCGGCCGAGCAGCTCGATCGACTCGAACAGCGGCGGCGAGACGCGACGGCCGGTGACGGCGACGCGCAGCGGCGTGAAGGCGAAGCGCGGCTTGATGCCGAGCCCCTCGACGAGCACCTCGCGCAGCGCCGCCTCGATCGAGGCCGCGTCGAACGCCTCGAGCTCCGCGAGGGCGCGGCGCGATGCCTCGAGCACCGCGTGGGCGTCGTCGCCGAGGCCCGCCACCGCGTCGGCGTCGTGGCGGATGTCCTCGTCGTCGAGGAAGAGGAAGCCCAGCATGTCCTCGGCCTGGCCGATGAGCTGCATGCGCTCCTGCACGAGCGGCGCCGCCTGCGCGAGCAGCGCCCGCTGCTTGTCGGTGGGCGGGCCGTCGAAGACCTGCCCGAGGTAGGGCTCCAGGCGCGCGGCGAAGTCCTCGGGGGCGAGGAGGCGCACGTGGTCGCCGTTGATCGACTCCGCCTTCTTGGCGTCGAAGCGCGAGGGGTTCGGGTTGACGTCCTCGACGTCGAAGGCCGCGATGAGCTCGTCGCGGGTGAAGACGTCGCGGTCGTGCGAGATCGACCAGCCGAGCAGCGAGAGGTAGTTGAGGAGGCCCTCGGGGATGAAGCCGGCCTCGCGCAGCAGGAAGAGGTTCGACTGCGGGTCGCGCTTCGAGAGCTTGCGGTTGCCCTCGCCCATGACGTAGGGCAGGTGGCCGAAGCGCGGGATCGCGGCGACGACGCCGATGTCGGCGAGCGCGCGGTAGAGCGCGATCTGGCGCGGGGTCGACGAGAGCAGGTCCTCGCCGCGCAGCACGTGGGTCACGCCCATGAGCGCGTCGTCGACGGGGTTCACGAACGTGTAGAGCGGGGCGCCGTTCGGCCGCACGACGACGAAGTCGGTGAAGGAGCCGGCGGGGAACGTGATCTCGCCGCGCACGAGGTCGTCGAACGAGAGGTCCTCGTCGGGCACGCGGAGGCGCAGGCTGGGCCGGCGGCCCTCGGCGCGGAGCGCCTCGCGCTGCTCGTCGGTGAGGTCGCGCTCGAAGTTGTCGTAGCCCTGGCGCGGGTCGCGGCCCGCGTCGCGGTTGCGCTGCTCCATCTCCTCCGGCGTCGCGAACGACTCGTAGAGGTGCCCGGCGGCCGTGAGCCGCTCGATGATGCCCGCGTAGATCTCGCCGCGCTGCGACTGGCGGTAGGGCGCGTGCGGGCCGCCGGTCTCGACGCCCTCGTCCCAGTCGATGCCGAGCCAGCGCATCGCCTCGAGCAGCTGCTCGTAGGACTCCTGGCTGTCGCGCGCGGCGTCGGTGTCCTCGATGCGGAAGACGAGCTTCCCGCCGTGGTGGCGCGCGTAGGCCCAGTTGAACAGGGCCGTGCGGATGAGGCCGACGTGCGGGGTGCCGGTCGGCGAGGGGCAGAAGCGGACGACGACGTCGCTGCCGGTCGCCGTCGAGAAGGGGACGCTCATGATGGCTCCATCCTAGGCGTGGGACGATGGATCCGATGCCCGCCGCCGATCCCGTGACCGACCTCGTCGCCCGCCTCGAGCGCGGCGTCGTGGCGTCGCGGCGCCGTCGGCGCGATGCGATCGCCGAGGTGGAGGGCGACCTCCGCGAGGCCGTGGCGGCGCGCGTCGCACGGGGCCAGGCCGGCCCGGAGGCCGCGCGTGCGGTCGTCGCCGAGTTCGGCGATCCGGCCGCGATCGCCGCGGAGCTCTCGCGCGAGCTGCTCGCCGACCTCGGGCGCCGCTACTCCCCCGCCTCGGCGGCCGGAGCGGGCCTGCTCGTGGTCGCGTGGATCGCGGGCATGACGACGCTCGCGGGCATGCCCGGCTTCCGCGTGCCGACCGACGTGGCCTGGATGCTGCCGCTCTCGCGCGCGCTCGACGTGCTCGCCCCCGTCGTGGTCGTGGCGGCCGCCGTGGGCTGGCTCGCGATCCGCCGCGCGGGCTCGATCGCCGCGCTCGTCGCGGTCGCGGCGCTGCAGGCTCGCCCTCGCGGCCGTGCTCGTCGCCGGAGCCGTCGCGATGGCCGTGGCGCTGCCGGTGCCCGCCGGCGGGCAGGCCGTGCTCGCGGCCCTCGTGCTGCTCACGGTCCTCGTGGGCTCGGGGATCGCCGCGGGGGCCGCGGCGCTGCTCGCGCGGTTCGCGGGCGTGCGGCTCAGGCTCGCGCCGCGCCGAGCACGCGCGTGATGATCGACGCCGTCGCCGTCCACTCGTCGCGCTCGCTCGCGAGCGCGCGCTCGCCGGAGGGCGTGAGGCGGTAGACGCGCTTCTGCCGCCCCTCGGCGGCCCACTCCCCCTCGATGTGGCCGCGGCGCTCGAGGCGCTTCAGCGCCGGGTAGACCGTGCCGCTCGGGAAGTCGAGCTCGCCGCCGGAGCGCTCGCGGATGCGCTCGATCGCGCCGTAGCCGTGCACGGGGCCCTCGGCGAGGACCGAGAGCAGCATCGCGTCGACGTGGCCGCGGAGCGCATCGGGGGAAGCCATGGGGGCACTCTACCGGTCGACAGGCTCCATATGCAGACAGACTCCACAAGCGGCGCGATCCGGCGCCCGGGGCGAGCGACGCGGAGCGTCGCGCCCCGGGCGCCGGATCGATCGCGCGCTGCGGCTCAGGCGTGCGCGACGACGGGGTTGCGCAGGGTGCCGACGCCCGGCACCTCGACCTCCACCGTCTGGCCCGCGGCGAGCGGACCGACGCCCTCGGGCGTCCCCATGAGCACGACGTCGCCGGGCAGCAGCGTCATCGCCGCCGTGATCCACGTGAGCACCGCGGGCACGTCGAAGATCCAGTCGCTCGAGACGCCGTCCTGCCGCACCTCGCCGTCGACGCGCGTGATGACGCGCAGCGACGACCAGTCGGGCTCCGTCTCGATCGCGGGGCCGAGCGGGCAGAACGTGTCGAAGCCCTTCGCGCGCGCCCACTGCCCCTCGCGCTGCTGGAGGTCGCGGGCGGTGACGTCGTTCGCGACCGTCACGCCGAAGACCGCGTCGAGCGCATCCTCGGGCGTCAGCCGACGCGCGACGCGGCCGATGACGAGCGCCACCTCGCCCTCGAAGTGGATGCTCTCCGACTCCGGCGGCAGCACGATCGCGTCGCCGGGGCCGACCACCGAGGTGTTGGGCTTGAAGAACACGAGCGGCTGCGTGGGCACGTCGTTGCCGAGCTCGGCGGCGTGCTTCGCGTAGTTGCGCCCGACGGCGACGACCTTCGAGCGCGGGATCACGGGCGCGAGCAGGCGAGCCTCGGCGAGCGGGATGCGCTGGCCCGTGGTGTCCCACGAGCCGAGGATCGGGTCGCCGGTCAGCTCGACGAGGGCGTCCTCGTCGACGACGCCGAAGCCGATGCGGTCCTGGTGCGCGAAGCGCGCGACCCGCATCAGCGGGCGCCCGTCAGCTGGACCATCCAGCCGTGCGGGTCCTCGGCGCGGCCGTACTGCAGGTCGGTGAGGCGCTTGCGCAGCGCGAGCGCGACCGGGCCGGCGGGCGCATCCGGGTCGCCGATGGTCTCCTCGGTGCTCTTGAGCGCCGCGATGGGCGTGAGCACCGCGGCGGTGCCGCACGCGAAGGCCTCGGTGATCGATCCGTCGGCGACGCCCTCGCGCCACTCGGCGAGCGTCACCGGGCGGCGCTCGACACGGTGGCCGTCGTCCTCCGCGAGCTGCAGCAGCGAGTTGCGGGTGACGCCGTCGAGGATCGACTCGGAGTCGGGGGTGACGAGCGTGCCGTCGGCCTTGACGAGCACGACGTTCATGCCGCCGAGCTCCTCGAGGTCGGTGCCGCCCTCGTTCAGGAAGAGCACCTGCGCGCAGCCGTTCGCGACCGCGATCTGCGTCGGCAGGAGGCTCGCGGCGTAGTTGCCGCCGCACTTCGCGGCGCCCGTGCCGCCGCGGCCGGCGCGGTTGTACTCGCGCGAGAGCCAGATCGAGACAGGCTGCACGCCGCCCGTGAAGTAGGGGCCCGCGGGGCTCGCGATCACCATGAAGCGCACCGTCTGCGCGGCGCGCACGCCGAGGAAGACCTCGTTCGCGATCATGAAGGGCCGCAGGTACAGCGAGTCCTCGCCGCCCTCGGGCACCCAGGCCTCGTCGACCTCGACGAGCCGCCGCACGGCCTCGAGGAAGAGCTCCTCGGGGATCTGCGGCAGCGCGAGGCGCGCGGCCGAGCGCTGCATCCGCTTGGCGTTCTGGTCGGGGCGGAAGGTCCAGACGGAGCCGTCGGCGCGGCGGTAGGCCTTCATGCCCTCGAAGATCTCCTGGCCGTAGTGCAGCACGGCGGAGGCGGGGTCGATCGCGAGGGGCCCGTACGGCTCGACGCGCGCGTCGTGCCAGCCGCCGTCGACGGTCCAGTCGATCGAGACCATGTGATCGGTGAAGTGCTTGCCGAAGCCGGGCGCCGCGAGCACGGCCGCGCGGGCCTCGTCGCTCGCGGGGCGCTCGGAACGGGTGAGCGCGAACTCGAGGGTCATGCCTGCTCCTTGGATGCTCGGATGCGGTCGACGATCGCGTCGCCGACCTCGGTGGTGGTGCGGCGCCCCTCGCCGCGCGCGTCGACGTCGGCGTCGACGGCGTCGCGGATGCGGGCGGCCGCCTCGGGGTGGCCGGTGTGCTCGAGCAGCAGCGCCGCCGAGAGGATCGCCGCGGTCGGGTCGGCGACGCCGGTGCCCGCGATGTCGGGCGCGGAGCCGTGCACCGGCTCGAACATGCTCGGGAACGTGCCCGAGGGGTCGAGGTTGCCGGAGGCAGCCATGCCGATGCCGCCGCCGACGGCGCCCGCGAGGTCGGTGAGGATGTCGCCGAAGAGGTTGTCGGTCACGATCACGTCGAACCGGCTCGGCCGGTCGACGAGGAAGATCGTCGCGGCGTCGACGTGGAGGTAGTCGACCGAGACCCCGGGGTGCTCGGTGGCGACCGCATCGACGATCCGCCGCCACAGGCCGCCCGCGTGCACGAGCACGTTCGTCTTGTGCACGAGCGTCAGCCGCTTCGAGCGCCGCTCGGCGAGCTCGAACGCGAAGCGCACCACGCGCTCGACGCCGAATGCCGTGTTGACGCTCGTCTCGTTGGCGACCTCCTGCGGCGTCCCCGCCCGGATGGCGCCGCCGTTGCCCACGTACGGGCCCTCGGTGCCCTCGCGCACGACGACGAAGTCGATCTCGCCCGGCGCCCGCAGGGGGCTCTGCACCTTGGGGTGCAGCTTCGTGGGCCGCAGGTTGACGTGGTGGTCGAAGGCGAAGCGGAGGCCCAGCAGCAGGCCGCGCTCGATGATGCCGCCCGCGAGCCTCGGGTCGCTCGGGTCGCCGCCGACGGCGCCGAGCAGGATGGCGTCGTGCCCCCGGAGCGCCTCGAGCGTCGTGGGCTCGAGCACCTCGCCGGTCTCGAGGTAGTGGCCCGCGCCGAGCGCGTACTCGGTCTCGACCACCTCGACGCCGTCGACGGCGGCGCGGATCGCCTTCCGGGCCTCGGCCGTCACCTCCGGTCCGATCCCGTCGCCTGCGATGACCGCGAGCCGCAGCTGCTCCACGCTTCCTCCCTCGGGCGCACCGCGTGCGCGTCGAAACCTCCGGGCGCCGCACCCGCGCGGGCCGTGGCTCCCCAGCCTAGCCACGCGGGCGCTCCCGACCGACGCTCAGCGACCCGGGGTACGGTCGCGCGAGCGGTCGCCCGAGCCCGGGCGGCCCCACTACCGAACGGAGAGACGCATGAGCATCGGCTTCGGCATCTTCCTCATGGCCGTCGGCGCGATCGTCGCCTGGGCGCTCCCCGGCATCTGGGAGGTCGAGGGCGCCAACTGGACGCTGATCGGCTACATCCTGCTCGCCGCCGGCGCGCTCGTCACGCTCATCGGCATCATCATGGCCGCGCGCTCCGGCCGCACCTCGCAGGTCACGCGCTCCGCGATCGACCCGGAGACCGGCACGCGCGTCGAGCGCACCGAGCGCCGCGACGACGTGCTCTGACCCTGACGACGGACGGCGCCGCACCCTGACGGGGCGGCGCCGTCCGCCGTCTGCGGGGCTACGCCCGCCGCAGCGCCCGCAGCGCGACGACGATCGCGGCGAGCACGAGCGCGGCACCCGCGAGCGAGGTCCAGAGCGCGCCGTGGTCGAAGGCCGTGCGCGCGGCCTCGGCGACAGCGGCGCCGAGCTCGCCCTGCACACGGTCGGCCACGTCGAGCGCGCCCGCGAGGGTCTCCCGCGCCGCGGAGGCGTCGGCGGCCGCGAGCCCTTCGGGCAGCTCGATCGTCGAGCGGTAGACCGCGCTGACGATGCCGCCGAGCACCGCCGTGCCGAGCACGGCGCCGAGCTCGTAGGCCGTCTCGGAGACCGCGCTCGCGGCGCCCGCCTTCGCGGGCGGGGCGGTCGAGACGACGATCTCGTTCGAGAGCGTCTCGGCCGCGCCGATGCCTGCGCCGAGCAGCAGGTAGGCGACCGCCACGAGGAGCGGCGTCAGGTGCTCGCCCGAGATGGCGACGAGCAGGTAGCCGGCGACCGAGCTCGAGAGGCCGATCGCGATGACGACGCGCGCGGGCAGGTGCCGCACGATCCGCACGACGCCGAGGCCGGTCGCGACCATCGCGATCGTGCCGGGCACGAGCAGCAGCGCCGCGTCGAGCGTCGACATCCCCTCGACGAGCTGCAGGTGCTGCGTGAGGAAGAAGAGGGCGCCCACGAGCGCGACGACGCTCAGCAGGTTGATGGCGATCGCGCCCGAGAACGCGGGGATGCGGAGCAGGTCGATGTCGAGCATCGGCGTCGCGGAGCGCTGCATGCGGCGCACGAAGGCGATGCCCGCGACGACCGACGCGACCACGAGGGCGAGCGCGACGAGGTCGGGGCCGTCGACGGCGACGTGCTTGATGGCCGCGGCGAGGGCGCCGAGCGCGACGATCGAGAGCGCGATGCCCACGAGGTCGATGCGGCCAGGGTTCGGGTCGCGGCTCTCGCGCACGAGCAGCGGCGCGAGCACGAGCAGCGGCAGCAGCACGGGGACGGCCATGAGGAAGACCGAGCCCCACGCGAAGTGCTGCAGCAGGACGCCGCCGACGGTCGGGCCGATGGCGCTGCCGACCGAGAAGGCCGTCGCCCAGACGGCGATCGCGAGCCGCCGCTGGTCGCGGTGCTGGAACGTGGAGCGCAGGAGCGAGAGCGTCGAGGGCATGAGCATCGCGCCGAAGAAGCCGAGCGCGGCGCGGGCGGCGATGAGCGCCTCCGCGGTCGGCGCGAAGGCCGCGAGCGCCGAGACGAGGGCGAAGCCCGTGGCGCCGATGAGCAGCATCCGGCGCCGCCCGAAGCGGTCGCCCATGCTGCCCATGGCGACGAGGAGGCCCGCGAGCACGAGCGCGTAGGCGTCGACGAGCCAGAGCTGCTGCGCGGCGTCGGGCTCGAGCGCGAGCGCGATCTGCGGCAGCGCGAAGGCGAGCACGGTGTTGTCGATCGACACGAGCAGCACCGGAAGCATGAGCACGGCGAGCGCGACCCACTCCCGCGCGCCTGCGCGGGGCGCGGTCGACTCGTCGGTGCGGGGCAGCTGGCCGGTCTGCATGGTTCCTCCTCGTGCTCGTCGGTGCGAGGGGGCGCACCGACCCGCCAACTGTACCGTCTGGACGGTTTTCTGGCAACGCTATGCTCGCCGCATGGCCAGGGTCGGATCGGGCAACGCCCGCGAGCAGCTGCTCGACGCCTACGAGGCGCTGCTCATCGAGGAGGGCGAGCGCGCCGCCACCGTGCAGGCGGTCGCCGCGCGCGCCGGGGTCTCCAAGGGCGGGCTGCTGTACCACTTCGGCTCGAAGGCCGAGCTCGAGACCGGCCTCATCGAGCGCTTCCGCGTGCTCGCCGAGCAGGACGTCGAGGCGCTGCGCGGCGCCGACGACATCGTCGGCACCTTCCTGCGCACTTCCGTCGCGGAGGGATCCGGCTTCGACCGCGCGACCGTCGCGATCGTGCGCCTCGCGCAGCTGCCCTCCGGCGGGGCCGCCCGCGCCGCGATGCAGGCCGTCGACGACGCCTACGCCGCCGCGCTCTCCGCCGCGCTCGGCGACGAGGAGATCGCCCACGCGATCGTGCTGATGTCCGACGGCGTCTATCTGCGCTCGGCCCTCGGCGCGCTCGAGCCGGGTCGCGCCGAGGCCGAGGTCGAGCGCCTCATCGCCGTCGCGCGGCGCCTCGGCGCGTGACGCGCCGGGCGCCGCGCGGGCCGCGCGCGGCGCGTCGTTAGGCTGGATCGGCGCGGCGGGTCCGAGCGCCGCGCGGAGGGGCCTGCCGTGTCGATCGAGGACATCACCCGCCGCGAGGCGATCGCCGAGTACGAGGTCGTCGGCCGGGCGCCGGAGCCAGACCTCGAGGGCCTCGTGCAGCTCGCCGCCACGCTCTGCCAGGTGCCCCGCGCCGTGATCAACATCATCGACGACCGCGCCCAGCACCAGATCGCCGCCTTCGGCTTCGCGCCCGACATCTGCTCGCGCGAGGACTCGATGTGCGCGAAGGTCTTCCGGGAGCACGGCCACACGGTCGTCAGCGACGCCCGCGACGACGACCGCTTCCGCCACAACCCCTTCGTCACGGGCGAGATCGCGAGCGTGCGCTTCTACGCCTCGAGCCCGCTCGTGACGCCCGACGGCATCCCCATCGGCACCCTCTGCGTCTTCGACGAGGAGGTCGGCGAGCTCAGCGACGCCGACAGCCGCGGGCTGGCGCTCCTGGCCCACCAGGCCGTCGACGTGCTTGAGCTGCGTCGCATGACGCGCGAGCTGGGCCGCTCGAACGAGTCGCTCTCGCAGTTCGCCGGGCAGGTGAGCCACGACCTCCGCAACCCGCTGACGGCGCTCGCAGGCTTCCTCGAGCTGGCGGCGGACTCCCCCGAGCTCGTCGACGCCCCGAACGCCGCGCGGGCGCTCGCGCGCGCCGAGGCAGCGACGGCGCGGATGTCGGCGCTCGTGGAGGACCTCCTCGACTACGCGCGGATCGGCGGCGGGCACGCCCGCCGGCCCGTCGACCTGGCGGAGGTCGCCGCGGCGGTCGTCGACGATCTCTCGGCGCCGCTGACGGCCTCTCGCGCGACGCTGGAGGTCGATCCGCTGCCCGTGGTGCTCGGCGACGAGACGCTGCTGCGGGCGCTGCTCCAGAACCTGCTCGCGAACGCCGTGAAGTTCTCGTCGGCCGGGGGCCGCGCGCCGCGCGTCGCCGTGCGCTGCGACGAGCTCGAGGGCGGCTGGCGCGTGCGCGTCGACGACGACGGCCCGGGCGTGCCGGAGGCCGAGCGCGAACGCGTCTTCGGCCTGCTCGCGCGCGGCGACGGCCGCGACGAGGACGGGCTCGGCATCGGACTCTCGACCTGCCGGCGGATCGTCGACGCGCTCGGCGGGCGCATCGGCATCGACGAGTCCCCGCTCGGCGGGGCGAGCGTCTGGTTCCTGCTGCCGGAGTGAGGCCGGCCGTCCGGCCGGGGTGCAGCCCGGTCGGCGCTGCTCCGGGCTAGCGCGCCGCGATGATGGCGGCGAGCTCGGCGGGCTTCGACCACATCGGCCAGTGGCCCGTGGGCAGGTCGACGACCGCGAGCGCCCGCTGCTCGTCGAGGCCGCGCAGGAAGCCGGCGCCCTGCTCGGCGTAGGCGCGGTACTCCTCGCCCGAGAACGCGGTGGCGACGAGGGTCTGCGGCACGTCGAGGCGGCGCTCGTCGCGCAGCGCGGCGGGGTCGCGCACCGCGCCCGCTGGCTCCGTGACGGCGCGCTCGCGGAACTCGGCCAGCTGCTCGTCGGTGAGGTCGCGCATCGAGCCGCCCTCGAGCTCCTCCTCCCACGCGGCCTCGAGCGGGAGGCCGTCGCCCTCGAGGCCGGGATCCATCGCGTGGCCGTCGACGACCGGGCAGGTGTCGACCCACACCGCGTGGCGCACGGCCTCCGGCCGGCGATCGAGCGCGATCGTCGCGGGCGCGGCGGCGCCCGAGTGCGCGACGAGCACGGCCGGGCCGTCGCCCATCGCATCGAGGATCGCGGCCGCGTGGTCCTCGAGCGTCACCTCGCCGCGGGCCGGATGGTCGGGCTCGAGGCCCGGGAGGGTGAGTGCGACGACCTCGCGGCCCTGCTCGCGCAGGATGCCGGCGACCTCGTCCCAGGCCCAGGCGCCCAGCCAGAAGCCGGGCACGAGCACGATGCGCCCGGTGCCGGCGCCCTCCGCGCGGTCGGGCTGCGTCCGCTCCGCCCCCTGCGGCGCCGATCCGGTCGGCGGTGCGGTGCCCTGCGGCGAAGCTGCGCCCTGCGGCGATGCGGCGTCCTGCGGCGATGCTGCGTCCATGCCCCGACGCTAGCCCTGCCCGCCCACTCGCTCCCAGGACTGCTTCCGCTCCGCCGCCGCCTCCGCCCTGCGCTTCGGGATCCGCCGCCCCAGGACCCGGCGCCGTCCCTGACCTGCCCCGACCGCTCGTGCGTGGCGGCGAACGGCCCCGAGTGGCGGCGTTCGGCCCCGAGTGGCGGCGAACGGCTGAATTTCAGCGCCAGAGTCGACCGTTCGACGCCACTCATCGCCAGAAGCCGCCACTCACGACGGGTGCTCGGGACGCGGGACGCAGGAGCACGGGAACGCTGCGGCATGGGGCAGGCGGGCACCGCGGCACCAGCAGGCGGGCACCGCGGCACCAGCAGGCGGGCACCGCGGCACGAGCCGCAACGCGCGGCGGCATGGGCAGGCCGACGCGGCGGCACGGGGCAGCAGGCGCAGCGGCGCAGCGCCGACGGCGCCGAGGACCGCTCCCGGAGCGCGCAGACGCCGACGGCGCCGACCCCCGGAGGGGCGGCGCCGTCGCGAGCGCGCTGACGTCAGAGCGGGCGGATCTCGATCTGCCGGATGGCCGTCGCGGCGATCGAGGCGCCGAGCTGCTCGACGAGCGCCTCGGGCGCCGCCTGGTCGATCGTGATGATCGAGAGCGCCGTGCCGCCGGCCTCGGTGCGCGCGATCTGCATACCCGCGATGTTGATGGAGGCCTCGCCGAACGCGCCGCCGTACAGCGCGACGATGCCGGGCCGGTCCTCGTACTCCATGACGACGAAGTGCTCGGCCATCGGCACCTCGACCGACTGCCCGTTGACCGCGACGATCTTCTCGACCTGCTTCGGGCCCGTGAGCGTGCCCGCGACCGACACTCGGCGGCCGTCGCTCGTCGCCGCGACGACCTCGACGACGTTGCGGTACTCGTCGGAGCGCTCGTCGGCCGAGAGCGCGGACGAGACGCCGCGCGACTCCGCGATGACGGGCGCGTTCACGAACGTGACCTGCTCGGAGACGATCGTCGAGAAGAAGCCCTTGAGCGCCGCGAGGCGCAGCACCTTCACGTCGTAGCCCGCGAGCTCGCCGTGCACGTGCACGTCGACGGACTCCACCGGTCCCGCGGCGAGGCCGGCGAGGAACTGCCCGAGCTTCTCGGCGAGCGGGATGCCGGGGCGCACGTACTCGTCGATGACGCCGCCCGCGACGTTCACCGCATCCGGCACGAGGTCGCCCGA
This sequence comes from Agrococcus sp. SL85, assembly GCF_026625845.1. NCBI lineage: Bacteria > Bacillati > Actinomycetota > Actinomycetes > Micrococcales > Microbacteriaceae > Agrococcus > Agrococcus sp. SL85. The sequence goes on along the minus strand of NZ_CP113066.1, from coordinate 1,666,854 downwards.
GAGCGCCAGTCGCACCGAGCGCGCGACGGCGATGCCCGCCTTCTCCTGCGCCTCGTCGGTCGAGGCGCCGAGGTGCGGCGTGACCTGGATGTTCGGGGCCGAGGTGAGCGCGTCGTCCTTCGGCGGCTCCGAGACGAAGACGTCGATGCCGGCGCCCGCAATCCGCCCCTCACGCAGCGCCGTCGCGAGCGCGGCCTCGTCGATGATGCCGCCGCGCGAGGCGTTGACGATGCGCAGCGACGGCTTCGCGAGCGCGAACTGCGCCTCGCCGATGAGACCGACCGTCTCGGGCGTGCGCGGGATGTGGATCGTGATGAAGTCGGCCTCGGCCATGAGCTCGTCGAGGCTGCGCAGCTCGACGCCCAGCTGGGCGGCGCGCGCGGGGCTCACGAAGGGGTCGAAGGCGATGAGCCTCGTGCCGAACGCCGCGAGGCGCTCGGCGACGAGCACGCCGATGCGGCCGAGGCCGACGATACCGACGGTCTTCTCGTACAGCTCGACGCCCGTGTACGCGGAGCGCTTCCACTCGCCGCGCTTCAGCGAGGCGTCGGCGGCCGGGATGTGGCGGGCGAGGCCCAGGAGGTGCGCGATCGCGAGCTCGGCGGCCGAGACGATGTTCGAGGTGGGCGCGTTCACGACCATGACGCCCGCGGCCGTCGCGGCGGGGATCTCGACGTTGTCGAGCCCGACGCCCGCGCGAGCGATGACCTGCAGCTTCGGGGCGTGGCCGAGGGCCTCCGCGTCGACCTTCGTGGCGCTGCGCACGAGGATGGCGTTCGCATCGGCGAGCGCCGCGAAGAGCGCCGGGCGGTCGGTGCCGTCGACGTGCCGGACCTCGAAGTCGGGGCCGAGGGCGTCGACGGTGGCGGCCGAGAGCTCCTCGGCGATCAGGACGACGGGCTTGGACATGCAGGACTCCTCGCGTGGGGCGGCGGATGCGGGCGCAGCACGTCGTCGTGCCGTCGTCCAGCCTAGCGAGCCGGGCGTGCCGTGACGCGGCGGGAGACGCGCGGCGTCATGCGCGCGCGGCGGGCGCGGCGACGCTCCCAGCCGGCGCGCGGCGGGCGCGGCGAGGATGCACCCGTGCTGATCGTCACCTCCAACGAGATCCCCGGCTTCCGCGTCCTCGCCGTCCAGGGCGAGGTGATGGGGCTCACGGTGCGCAGCCGCGACGCGGCGACGAACTGGGTGGCGGGCTGGCGCGCGATCGGCGGCGGCGAGATCCCCGAGTTCACGCAGATGCTCTACGAGGCCCGCATGCAGGTGATGGGCCGGATGGTCGACGAGGCGCAGCGGCGCGGCGCGAACGCGATCCTCGCGATGCGCTTCGACGCGAGCGAGATCGCCACGCAGTGGACCGAGATCTGCGCCTACGGCACCGCCGTGGTCGTCGAGGCGATCCCCGCGGGCGAGCCGGGCGCGACGCCCCAGTCGGCGGACCTCGCGCGGCAGCAGCGTCCGCCCGCGGGCGGCTTCGCACCGCCCGCGGGCGTGCCGCCGGTCGAGGGCGGCGCCCCCGATCCGTTCGGCATGCCGCCGCGCTGATCGGGCCGATGCCGCACCCGCCGCGGCGGGTGGGAGGATGGAGGCGATGGACGCCTTCTCGATCGCGCAGCTCGTGCTGCGCATCCTCCTCGCCGTCGCCTTCGTCGCGATGGGCGCCTCCCACTTCGTGCCCCGCGTGCGGCGCACGATGGCCGCGATGATCCCCGCCGGCATCGCCGGCCCCGAGCGCCGGCGAGCGCTGCCGCTCGTGACGATCTCCGGCGTCGCCGAGATCCTCGGCGGCCTCGGGCTGCTCGCGCCCTGGTGGGAGGTGCGCTTCGCCGCCGCGATCGGCATCATCGCGCTGCTCGTCGCGGTCTTCCCCGCGAACGCCGAGGCCGCGCGCGACCCGCGGCGCTTCGGCGCCGCCGCCGTGCCGATCGTGCCGCGCGCCATCGGCCAGGTGGTGCTCGGCGCGCTCGTGCTCGTCTCGGTGATCTGAGCCCCGCCCCGCTCTGACCCGGCCTGCCCTGCCCGGCGCCGAGCGGTCGCGCGCGGCCGCTCGAACCGCCGCGGGAGGACCATCCGTGACCGCTCGGTGCGCGCGAGCGGCGGCAGCGACCGCTCGGTGCACGCAGGCGGCGGCAGCGGCCGCTCGGTGCGCGCGGGCGGCGGCAGCGACCGCTCGGGGACGCGCGGACGGCGCCGCTCAGCCGCCGAGCGCGGCGACGGCGATCTGGCGCGCGAGCCTGCTCGGCCAGCAGGCTCGTCTGCGCGCTCACCGCGAGCGCGAGCAGCAGGATGCCGGCCTTCGCGACGATGCGGCGGCCGCGGCCGAGCACGAGGGCCGTCCCCAGCAGCAGCCCCGGCAGCGCGACGCCGGCGACCAGCAGCCACCACGGGATCGCGGCCCCGATGTCGGCGCCGATGTAGAGCAGCGGCAGCTGCTGCAGGTTCGTGACGGCCTCGACGGTGTCGTAGACGAACGCGAGCGCGAAGAGGAACCCGACGATCCAGGCGTCGCCGGGGCGCTCGGCCCGACCCTCGGCCGCCGCGTCGGTCGTGGCGGCCGCGTCCGGCTCGGCGCCCGGCTGCGGCTCGGTCCCGTCGCGCTCCACGGCGGGCTCCTCCCGCTCCTCGGCGCTCATGCGAGCATCCCCGCGACGAGCGGCCAGGGGGCCGTGACGACGATGCCGGCGAGCCACCAGGGCGCGCGACGACGTGCGGCGACGAGGCGGTCGACCACGAGCCACCACAGCACGGGCCCGATGGCGGCCAGCAGCTCGCCGAGCTGGTACATCGCGAGGCCGATGAGGCTCGGCTGCTGCACCGGGTTGGCCACGACGATGACGATCCAGCCCGCGGTCGCGGCGACGGCGAGCGCGAGCACGAGCCAGCGAAGCGGCTGCGAGCCCCGCTCGCGCGGCGTCACGGGCGCGACGACCGCGGCGGGAGCGACCTCGGGCGCATCCTCCGGGGACGCGCGATCGAGGTCGTCGTCCCCCTCCCAGCGGAGGGCGTCGTCGTCGCGGCTCACCCGATCGAGCCTACCCGTCGACGCGGCGTCGCATCACGTTCAGGTTAGGCTAGCCTTACCTACGGCTCCGACGTCCCGGAGCGCCCGCACGACCCTCAGGAGACCCATGCGCACCCCCGCAGCAGCCGCCCTGCTCGCCCTCACCGCCCTCGCCGCCGCAGGCTGCACCGCCGCGCCGTCCGGCGAGCCGGCCGCATCCGAGGCAGGCTCCGACGGCGCCTTCACGCTCTACGCCGGCCGGAGCGAGGACCTCGTCGGCCCGCTCGTCGAGCGATTCGAGGAGGAGTCCGGCATCGACGTCGAGGTCCGCTACGCCTCCTCGACCGAGCTCGAGGCGCTGCTGCTCGAGGAGGGCGAGCGCTCCCCCGCCGACGTCTTCTGGTCGCAGGACGCCGGCTCGCTCGGCGCCGTCGCCGAGGCCGGGATGCTCGCGACGCTGCCGGAGGACGTGACGAGCTCGGTGCCCTCCGACCTCACCTCCACCGACGGCAGCTGGGTGGGCGTCACCGGCCGCGCGCGCGTCATCGCCTACGACAGCGAGGACGTCGCCGCCGACGCCGTGCCCACCGAGGTCGCCGCGCTCACCGACGAGGCCTACCGCGGCCGGGTCGCGTTCGCCCCGGGCAACGCCTCCTTCCAGTCCTTCGTCACCGCGATGCGCGTGCTCGAGGGCGAGGAGGCGGCCGACGCGTGGGTCGCGGCCATCGCGGCCAACGACCCGATCCTCACCGAGAGCAACGGCGCGACGCTCGACCTCGTCTCCTCGGGCGAGGCGGACTTCGGCCTCATCAACCACTACTACTGGTTCGAGGACGCCAACGAGGTCGGCGCGGACGCGATGCGCGCCCAGCTGCAGTACCTGCCGGGCGACCCGGGCGGCATCGTCAACGTCACCGGCGCCGGCCTGCTGGCGGGCGCCGAGGGCGACGAGGACGCGCTCGCCTTCGTGCGCTTCCTCCTCTCGGACGAGGCGCAGGAGTACTTCGTGACCGAGACCTTCGAGTACCCCCTCGCGGGCGACGCGGAGGCTCCGGAGGGCCTGCCCGCCATCGACGACCTCGCGATCGAGGGCTTCGACCTCGCGGACCTCTCGTCGCTGGCCGAGACCCAGGCGATGCTCGCCGAGCACGGCCTCCTCTAGGTGCTCCGCACGCGCGCCGCGGTGCGGCCGACCCCCGCGGGGATCGGCCGCACCGCGGCGAGCGCGGCGGCGGTCGCCGTGCTCGCCGCCCCCGTGCTCTACCTCGTCGTGCGCGCCTCGCAGTCGGATCCGTCGGCCTCGCTCGCGCTCGTGCTCCGGCCCCGCACCGCTGAGCTGCTCGGCACGAGCCTCGCGCTCGCGCTCGCCGTCGCGCTCGCCGCGGGGGCGCTCGGGGTGGGCCAGGCGGTGGCGCTCGCCCGGCTGCGGCTGCCGGCCGGGCGCGCGCTGCTCGTGGCGGCCGCCCTGCCGCTCGCGATGCCGTCCTACATCGCCGCGTTCGGCTGGCTGGGCGCCGTCCCGTCGATGCACGGCTTCTGGGCCGCGTGGCTGCAGCTGACGCTCGTGTGCGCCCCCTACGTCACCCTCCCCGTGCACGCGGCCCTCCGATCGGCGCCGCCGGGGCTCGAGATCGCGGCGCGCTCGCTGGGGCGCGGTCCGGCGAGCGCCTTCCTGCAGACCACGTGGCCCCTCGTCCGGCCCGCGGCGACCGCGGGCGCCCTGCTCTGCGGCCTCTACGCCCTCGGCGACTTCGGCGTCGTCTCGCTCATGCGGGTCGAGACCCTGTCCACGGGCATCGCGCGCGCGATGGGCGCGGGCTTCGACCGCTCGTACGCCGCGCTGCTCGGCCTCGTGCTCGTCGGCGCCGCAGCCGCCCTGCTCGCGCTCGAGCAGGCCGTGCGACGCGCGGCGCCGCCGCTCCGCTCGCGCGGGGCGCGGGCCGTGCGCGTCGCGGCGGGCGCGTGGACCGCACCCGCGCTCCTCCTGGTGCTCGTCACGCCGATCGGCGCGATCCTGGTGCCCGTCGCCGTGCTGCTGGCGCGGGCCGCGGACGCGGCATCGGTGCGCGCGCTCGACGCGTCGAGGCTGCTCGAGGCAACCGGGACCTCGCTCGCGCTCGCGGCGGCGGCGGCCGTGCTCGCGCTGCTCCTCGCCGCCCCGATCGCGGTCGGCGCGGCCCGCCGGCCCACGCGCCTCGCGCGCGGGCTCGAAGCCGCCGCGACGCTCGCGCACGGCATGCCCGGCATCGTCGTCGGGCTCTCGTTCGTCTTCCTCACGCTCGCGCTCGTCCCGTGGGCCTACCAGAGCGCCTTCGCGCTGATCGCGGCCTACGCGGTGCTCGGCGCACCGCGCGCCGTCGGCGCCGTGCGCGCGTCGATCGCGCGCGTGCCCGAGCGCTTCGAGCACCTGGCCCGCACGCTCGGCCGCGGCCCCGGCGCAGCGGCGCTCGCGACGACCTGGCGCCTCGCCCTGCCGGGCGTCTCGGTCGCGGCGCTGCTCGCGGCCGTCGCTGCGCTCAAGGAGCTGCCGGCGACGCTGCTGCTGCGGCCGACGGGCGTCGACACCCTCGCGACGTCGCTGTGGGCGCGCACCGACGTCTCGGAGTACGCGGCGGCGGCGCCGTTCGCGCTCGTGCTCGTCGCGTGCGCGGCGGTGCCTGCGATGCTGGTGCTCGCGGTCTCCGGCGCTCGGGACCGCGTCGAGCACGAGGCGGAGCGGAGCGGAGCATGAGCGAGCTGCGGATCAGCGGCGCGACGGTCGCGCACCCGGGCAGCGACCCGGTCGTGCACTCGGTCGACCTCGAGGTGCCCGCCGGAGGCGTGGACGCCGTGCTCGGCGTCTCGGGGTCCGGCAAGTCGACGCTGCTCCTCGCCATCGCCGGCATCCTGCCCCTGCGCGCCGGGACGATCGAGGTCGACGGCGAGCCGGTCTCGACCGCCGGCCGCACGGTGCCGCCCGAGCGTCGGGGCGTCGGCTGGGTGCCGCAGGACGCCTCGCTCTTCCCGCACCTCAGCGTCGCGCAGAACATCGCCTTCGGGCTCCCCCGGCGCCACGGGGAGGCCCGCGGCCGACGCGTCGACGAGCTGCTCGAGCTCGTCGAGCTCGAGGGCTACGGCGACCGCTCGGTCGCCGAGCTCTCGGGCGGGCAGGCGCAGCGCGTCGCCCTGGCTCGCGCGCTCGCGCCGTCGCCGCGGATCGTGCTGCTCGACGAGCCGTTCTCGGCGCTCGACGCGGGGCTGCGCGTCGCGCTCCGGCGCGAGGTCGGGCGGATCCTGCGCGACGCGGATGCGACCGCGCTCCTCGTCACGCACGACCAGGAGGAGGCGTTCGCGCTCGCCGACCGCGTGACGGTCCTCCGCGACGGCGCGGTCGAGCAGACCGGATCGGCGGAGGCGCTCTTCGCCCGACCGCGCTCGGCGTGGCTCGCGCGCTTCCTCGGCGAGTCGACGCTCGTGCCCGCGGTGCGCGACGGCGACGCCTGGGCCACGCCGCTCGGGCGCGTGCCGATCGCCGAGGGCGCGATCCCGGATGCGCGAGCGCTGCTCGTGGTCCGGCCCGAGCAGCTGAAGCCCTACGCGGCGGGTGTCCCGCTGCGGGTGCGCGACCTGGAGTACTCGGGGCACGACCGACTGCTGCTGGCGGAGGCCCATGGCATCGTCGGCGACGTGCTGGTCCGCATGCCCTCGGCCGTCGGCATCGAGCGCGGCGCTCGCATCCCGATCCGCGTGCACGGCACGCCCCACGCGGTCCCGGCCTGACCGGGGCGACGCTCAGAGCGCGATGTCGTCGAGCCAGGCGATCGAGGCGCCGTGCGGATCGGTGACGGCGATCGGCTCCGCGCCGCGCCGCAGCACGAACATCCCGGGCTCCGCCCAGGGCGCGGGCGGGCCGATCTCGAGGGCCGCGCCCTCGTTCGCCACCCAGGTGACGTCGAGCTCGCCCATGAGGTCGGCGAACGCGGCGCGCTCGAAGGCGGGCACGTAGGCGAGCACGGCCGAGTGCCACACGACGACGTTCGGGGCGTGCGCGGCGGCGCGCTCGACGAGGGCGCGCGCGTCGGTCGTGAGGTCGCCGCGCCGGATGTCGGCGGGCTCGCGCCGGGCGATCGCGATGCCCGTGCGCACCCGGTCGACGCGCGCGCCGTCGACGGCGCCCGTCGCATCCGGCCAGACGAGGGCCTCGAGCCACGCCTTGGTGTCCGGCTCGGCGGGATCGAGCGGCTGCAGGTCGATGCCGCCGCGCCACGCCACCTGCGGCGCCGCCCGCGGGATCGGCGTCGATGGCGAGGCCTCGGTCTCGAGCAGCGGCAGCGACGCGTCGCCCAGGGTGCGGCCCGGCCCGAAGCGGAAGCGCCAGCGGTCGGGGTAGAGGCACAGCCCCGCGGCCGCGCCGACCTCGACGAGGGCGATCGGGCCCTCCAGGTGGGCGATCGCGGGCAGCAGCGTGGCCATGCGCCGCGCCTCGTTCGTCTGCGTCATGCGGGCGAGCATGCAGGAGCGGATCGCGGGCCAGGCGCCCACGAGCATGTCGCGCACCTCGACCCACGGCGCCACGGGCACGCCCTCGAAGCGGGCGGCGGCGAAGAGCAGGTTGGGCTGGCGCTTGATCGGCTCGAGCTCGGCCAGGAGGCTCGGGAGGGCGGGGTCGTCGGCGACGCCGAGCGCCCAGTCGGCGTAGCGGGGCGATCGCTCGCCCGCCTCGTCCGCCGCCCAGCGGCGGTAGGCCTCGGCGACGCGGCGGTCCTCGGTGACGCTCTCCATGCGATCCACCCTGGCACGGGCGGGCGCGGGACGGGTCGCGTGACGGCGCCTCCGCCGGTCGAGGAGCGCGCGGCGCAGCCGCTCGCGTCACGAGGCCCGCACGACGAAGGAGGGGACCCCGTCGGGGGTCCCCTCCTCGATGCGACGGTCAGCGGGCGGCCGGGCCGTCCGTGGAGTCGGCGTCCGGCTGCTCCCAGGCGCGCTGGAGATGGAGGAGGGGCCCTTTCGGGCCCCCTCGCGACGCCAGCGCCGTCGTCCGTCCCGGACGACGGTCAGCGGGCGGCCGAGCCGTCCGTGTAGTCGGCGTCCGGCTGCTCCCAGGCGAACAGCGACCGCAGCTGCTTGCCCGTCGCCTCGATCGGGTGCCCGGCCTGCTTCGCGCGGAGCTCCTGGAACTCGGGCGCGCCGGCGTCCTGGTCCTCGATGAAGCGCTTCGCGAACGCGCCCGACTGGATGTCGGCGAGCACGGCCTGCATGTTCGTCTTGACGTCGGGGCTGATGACGCGGGGGCCCGAGACGTAGTCGCCGTACTCGGCCGTGTCGGAGATCGACCAGCGCTGCTTGGCGATGCCGCCCTCCCACATGAGGTCGACGATGAGCTTCAGCTCGTGGAGCACCTCGAAGTAGGCGATCTCGGGCTGGTAGCCGGCCTCGATGAGCGTCTCGAAGCCGTACTGCACGAGCTGCGAGGTGCCGCCGCAGAGCACGGCCTGCTCGCCGAAGAGGTCCGTCTCGGTCTCCTCGGTGAAGGTCGTGGTGATGCCGCCGGCACGGAGGCCGCCGATCGCCTTCGCGTACGACCAGGCGGTGTCCCAGGCCTTGCCGGTGGCGTCCTTCTCGACCGCGACGATCACGGGCACGCCGCGACCGGCCTCGAACTCGCGGCGCACGGTGTGGCCCGGGCCCTTCGGCGCGACGAGCACGACGTCGACGCCCTCGGGCGCCTCGATGTAGCCGAAGCGGATGTTGAAGCCGTGGCTGAAGAGCAGCGTCTTGCCCTCGGCGAGCGCCGGCGCGACCTCGTCCTTGTAGATGTGGCGCTGGTGCTGGTCGGGCGCGAGGATGACGATGACGTCGGCCCAGGCCGAGACCTCGGCGGGCGTGCCCACCTCGAAGCCGGCCTCCGTCGCCTTCGCGCGCGACTTCGACGCCGGCTGGAGGCCGACGCGCACCTCGACGCCCGAGTCGCGCAGGTTGAGCGCGTGCGCGTGGCCCTGCGAGCCGTAGCCGATGATGGCGACCTTCTTGCCCTGGACGATGCCGAGGTCGGCACCGTCGTCGTAGATGACCTCAGTCATTGCGGTTCCCTCCGTGGTGGTCTGTGGTGCGGCGCTATGCCTTGAGCACGCGCTCGCTGATGGACTTGCCGCCGCGTCCGATGGCCAGCAGGCCCGACTGCGCGATCTCCTTGATGCCGTAGGGCTCGAGCAGCTTCAGCAGCGCCTGGCACTTGGCGGAGTCGCCCGTCACCTCGACGACGAGCGCGTCGGTCGTGACGTCGACGACGCGGGCGCGGAAGAGCGTCGCCGCCTCGAGGATCTGCGAGCGGGTCGCGTTGTCGACCTTCACCTTGATGAGCATGTGCTCGCGCTGCACCGAGGCGGCGGGCTCGAGCTCGACGATCTTCACGACGTTGACGAGCTTGTTCAGCTGCTTCGTGACCTGCTCGAGCGGCAGGTCCTCGACGTCGACGACGACGGTGATGCGCGACAGGCCCGGCACCTCCGTCTTGCCCACGGCGAGCGACTCGATGTTGAAGCCGCGGCGGGCGAAGAGGCCGGCGACGCGGGTCAGCAGACCCGGCTTGTCCTCGACGAGGAGCGACAGGACGTGCGTGCTCATCACTCCTCCTCCCACACCGGGCTGTGATCCTTCGCGTACTGCACGAAGGAGTTCGAGACGCCCTGCGGCACCATCGGCCAGACCATCGCGTCCTTCGACACGATGAAGTCGATGACGACGGGTCGGTCGTTCGTGCGCAGCGCGAGCTCGATCGCGGGGTCGATCTCCTCGGGCTTCGTCACGCGGATCGCGAGGCAGCCGTAGGCCTCGCCCAGCTTCACGAAGTCGGGGATCATGCGCGCGTCGTCGCCGGTCTCGAGGTCGGTGAACGAGTGCCGGCCCTCGTAGAAGAGGCTCTGCCACTGCCGCACCATGCCGAGCGACGAGTTGTTGATGACCGCGACCTTGATCGGGATGTCGTTGAGCGCGCACGTGGCGAGCTCCTGGTTCGTCATCTGGAAGCAGCCGTCGCCGTCGATCGCCCACACGTGGCGCTCGGGCTCGGCGACCTTGGCGCCCATCGCGGCGGGCACGGCATAGCCCATCGTGCCGGCGCCGCCGGAGTTGAGCCAGGCGTTCGGGCGCTCGTACTGGATGAACTGCGCCGCCCACATCTGGTGCTGGCCGACGCCCGCGGCGTAGACGCCCTCGGGGCCCGTGAGCGCGCCGATGCGCGAGATCACGTGCTGCGGCGCGAGCTTGCCGTCGGAGGGCTCCGAGTAGCCGAGCGGGAACCGCTCCTGCAGGCCGTGCAGGCGCTCCCACCAGTCGGTGAGGTCGGGGCGCTCGCTCGCGGCGAGCTCCTGGAACGCGATCGAGAGGTCGGCGAGCACGTCGCGCACGTCGCCCACGATGGGCACGTCGGCCGTGCGGATCTTCGAGATCTCGGCCGGGTCGATGTCGACGTGCACGACCTTCGCGCCGGGCGCGAACTCCGCGACCTTGCCGGTGACGCGGTCGTCGAAGCGGGAGCCGAGGGCGATGATGAGGTCGCACTCCTGGAAGGCGAGCACCGCGGGCACCGAGCCGTGCATGCCGGGCATGCCGAGGTGCTGGGCGTGCGAGTCGGGGAAGGCGCCGCGCGCCATGAGCGTCGTGACGACGGGCGCCCCCGTGGCCTCCGCGAACTCGCGGAGCTCCGCCGAGGCCTTCGCGCGGATCACGCCGCCGCCCACGTAGAGGAGCGGGCGCCGCGAGGCCGCGAGCAGCTGCGCGGCCGCGGTGATCTGCTTGCCGTGCGCCTTCGTGACGGGGCGGTAGCCGGGCAGGTCGATGCGGTCGGGCCACACGAAGGGCGCCGACTGCTGCTGCGCGTCCTTCGTGATGTCGACGAGCACGGGGCCGGGCCGGCCGCTCGAGGCGACGTGGAAGGCGGCCTGCAGCGCAGCGGGCACGTCGGCGGCGCGCGTGACCTGGAAGGAGTGCTTCGTGATGGGCATCGTGATGCCCGTGATGTCGGCCTCCTGGAACGCGTCGGTGCCCATGAGGTGGCTGAAGACCTGGCCGGTGATCGCCACGAGCGGCACGGAGTCCATGTAGGCGTCGGCGATCGCGGTGACGAGGTTCGTCGCGCCGGGGCCGGAGGTGGCGATGCAGACGCCGACGCGGCCCGTGGCCGCCGCGTAGCCCTCGGCCGCGTGGCCGGCGCCCTGCTCGTGGCGCACGAGGATGTGCCGGATCGCCGACTGCTGCATGAGCTCGTCGTAGAAGGGGATGATCGCGCCGCCGGGGAGGCCGAAGACGTCCTCGACGCCGAGGAGCTCGAGCGACTTCAGGACCGCGCCGGAGCCCGTGAGCACGGGCGGCTCGGCGCTGCGGGGCGGGGCAGGCCTGGGTGTGATGGTCATGGCTCTCCTGAGCGTCGACGCGCGGGCGTCAGCCCGTGACCGCCCCGTGGGCGGCCGAGCGCACGAGGCGCGCGTACTTGGCGAGGACTCCGCGCGTGTAGCGCGGCGGCAGCGGCTCCCAGCCCTCACGCCGGGAGGCGAGCTCTGCCTCGTCGACGATCAGGTCAAGCGAGCGAGCGGCGATGTCGACCTTGATGCGGTCTCCGTCGCGCACGAAGGCGATCGGACCGGAGTCGACCGCCTCAGGGGCGATGTGGCCGATGCACAGGCCGGTTGTGCCGCCCGAGAATCGTCCGTCGGTCAAGAGTAGTACATCCTTGCCGAGGCCAGCGCCCTTGATGGCGGCGGTGATCGCGAGCATCTCGCGCATCCCGGGACCGCCCTTCGGGCCCTCGTAGCGGATGACCACGACGTCGCCCGCGCTGATCTCGCCGTTCGTGAGGGCGTCCATCGCGGCGCGCTCGCGGTCGAAGACCCGGGCGGGCCCCTCGAAGACCTCGGCGTCGAAGCCAGCCGTCTTCACGACCGCGCCCTCGGGCGCGAGCGAGCCGGAGAGGATCGTCAGGCCGCCGGTGGCGTGGATGGGGTTCGAGAGCTCGCGCACGACGGTGCCGTCGATCGGCTCGGGGCGGATGGCCTCGAGGTTCTCGCGCAGCGTGCGTCCCGTGACCGTCAGCACGTCGCCGTGCAGGAGGCCGGCGTCGAGGAGGGCCTGCATGACGACGGGCATGCCGCCGACGCGGTCGAAGTCCTGCGCGACGTAGGCGCCGAAGGGCTTGACGTCGGCCAGGTGCGGCGAGCGCTCCCCCACGCGGCGGAAGTCGTCGAGCGTGAGGTCGACCTCGGCCTCGTGCGCGATCGCGAGCAGGTGCAGCACGGCGTTCGTCGAGCCGCCGAGCACCATCGCGACCGTGATGGCGTTCTCGAACGCCTCCTTCGTGAGGATGTCGCGCGCGGTGATGCCCTTGCGCAGCAGCTCGACGACCGCCTCGCCGGACCTCCGCGCGTAGTGGTCGCGGCGGCGGTCGGCCGAGAGCGGCGTGGAGGAGCCGGGCAGGCTCATGCCGAGCGCCTCAGCGACGCACGCCATGGTGTTCGCGGTGTACATGCCGCCGCACGCGCCCTCGCCCGGGGCGAAGCCGCACTCGATGCGGTGGAGGTCCTCGGCCGAGATCTTGCCCGCCTTGTAGGCGCCGACGGCCTCGAAGGAGTCGATGATCGTCATCGACTGCGGGATCGTGCCGTCGGTGAGCTTCGCGAAGCCGGGGGCGATCGAGCCGGCGTAGACGAACACGCTCGCGAGGTCGAGGCGGGCCGCGGCCATGAGCATGCCCGGCAGCGACTTGTCGCAGCCCGCGAGCAGCACGGTGCCGTCGAGGCGCTCGGCGCTCACGACGACCTCGACGGAGTCGGCGATGACCTCGCGGCTCACGAGCGAGAAGTGCATGCCCTCGTGGCCCATCGAGATGCCGTCGGAGACCGAGACCGTGCCGAACTGCAGCGGGTAGCCGCCGCCCGAGTGGACGCCCTCCTTCGAGGCGCGCGCGAGGCGGTCGAGCGAGAGGTTGCAGGGCGTGATCTCGTTCCACGAGGAGGCGATGCCGATCTGCGGCTTCTCCCAGTCGCCGTCGCCCATCCCGACGGCGCGGAGCATGCCTCGGCTCGTGGTGGCCTCGACGCCGTCCGTGACGGCGCGCGAGCGCGGCTTGATGTCGATCTCAGGCATGCGGCGATCCTACGCCGACGGCGCATGTCTGATCGGGGCGGCCGCCGGGCGCGGCGGGCTGTGCCCCGCCCGTGCGATTCGCATGGATGCCGCCCCGCGGCCACCTCGCGTCCACCGGGAGGGGCTACGGTCGAGGGCATGATCCAGGTCGGGCTGAGCACGATCTCCGTCTTCCCCAAGAGCGTGGAGGACGGCTTCCGCCTGTCGCACGAGGCCGGCTACGACGGCGTCGAGGTGATGGTGACGACCGACGCGCGCACGCGCAGCCCCGAGCGCCTGCTCGAGCTCTCGGCGCGCTACGAGCAGCCGATCATGGCGATCCACGCCCCCGTCGTGCTGCTGACGACCTTCGTGTGGGGCCGCGATCCCTTCGTGAAGCTCGACCGCTCGGCCGAGCTCGCCGTCGCGGTCGGCGCGCCCACCGTGGTGGTGCACCCGCCGTTCCGCTGGCAGGGCCGCTACGCCCGCACCTTCGAGCGCGCGGTGCGCGAGACCGAGGCGAAGCACGGCGTCGAGGTGGCGGTCGAGAACATGTTCCCGTGGTCGGCCGGCGGCGTCGACCGCCAGGCCTACCTGCCGGGCATCGACCCGAGCGAGATGGACGTGCCGCACGCGACGCTCGACTTCTCGCACTGCGCGCTCGCGAAGCGCGACTCGATGGAGCTCGCGCTCGACCTCGGCGACCGCCTCCGGCACCTGCACCTCACCGACGGCGTCGCCGCGGAGGAGGGCAAGGTCTTCGACGAGCACCTGCTGCCGGGGCACGGCAACGAGCCCGTCGCCGAGGTGCTGCAGATGCTCGCGGCGAAGGGCTGGGACGGCCAGGTCGTCGCCGAGATCAAGACGCGGCAGGCGCGCTCCGAGCGCGACCGGCTGCGGCTGCTGCGGGAGGCGCTGCACTTCGCGCGGGAGCACCTGGGGCAGCTGCACGACGACGAGGCCCCTGAGGCGGTCGGCTCGACGCCCGAGCCGCAGGCCTAGCCGCCATGCCCGTCGCCGCCGAGCGCCGACCCGCGCCGCGGGAGCGTCGCATCCGGCTCCTCGGCGACGCGCTGGGATCGAGCGCCGAGGCGCACGAGCGCCGGCTGCTCGCCGCCGCCCGCCCTGCGCTGCCGGTGCTGCTGTGGTTGGGCCAGCGCGCGCGGCCGCTCCTCAAGGTGCCGGGGCTCGGCTGGATCACCGCCGACCCCGTCGCGGCCCGCCGCATCCTGCAGGACGCCGGTCGCACGACGCTGCTCGAGGAGGGCGGCGTCGGCCACCTGTGGGCGCAGGTGCTCGGCGACTGGGTGCTCGAGCTCTTCGACGGGCCCGGTCACCTCGACCTGCGCACGCGGTCGAAGGGGCTCTTCACCGACGCCTCGAGCGAGCGGCTCGTCGCCGAGGCCTGGGGCGGACTGCTCGACCGCGCCCGCGAGCGGCTCGAGGCGGGCGAGGAGCTCGACGTCGCCGAGCTGGCCCGCACCCTCGTCGGCCGCATGGTCGTCGAGCTGCTCGGCATGCCGGAGACCGACGACGAGGGCTGCCGCCAGGTCTTCCACGTGGGCGAGGAGCTCGCGGCCACGGCGCTCGGCTCCACCGCCGACACCCACCTCTCGCCCGCGGCGATCGCGCGGGCGCGCGAGATCGTCGAGCGCCTCACCGCGGGCGTGCCCGAGGGGTACCGCTCGGCGCCCGCCGACACGGTGCTGGGCCGCTGCCGCGAGATGGGGCTCAGCCTGCAGCAGACGCGCGGCCTCGCGACGCTCCTCATGGTCGCCGGCACCGAGACGGCCGCCTCCGCCATGGGGCGGATGGCCGCGCTGCTCATCGACACCGGAGAGCAGCACCGGCTGCTCGCCGAGCCGGGCCTGCGCGAGGGCGCCGTGCGCGAGACCCTGCGCGTGGCCTCCCCCGCGCCGCTCATCGGCCGCGCGATCTCCGCCGACCTCGAGCTCGACGGCCGCACGCTGCGGGCCGGCGAGCGCGTGCTCGTGCTCACCTGGACCGCCAACAACGCCGCGGGGCCCTTCCGCGTCGACCGTCCCTACTCTCCCCACCACCGCCAGCTGTGGTTCGGCGCGGGCCGCCACCTGTGCCTCGGTGCGCCCCTCGCCCGCGCGGAGCTCGGGGCGATGCTCGACGTGCTGCTCGGCGACGGCCGGCCCATCGAGGTCGTGCGACGCGTGCCCGGCAGGCGCGTGCTCATCCCGGCCTACGCCTCGCTCGTGGTGCGGAAGGCGCCCTGAGCGCCGCGGAGCGTCCGCGGCGGAGGCCCGCTGCGGTTCCCTCGGTCGATCCGGGACCCCACGTGCATCCGGGACCCGCCCGCGGGGATCGCGGATGCGCGGAGGGGTCCCGATCACCAGCCTCGGGCGCCCGCGAGGTCGACGGGGCGCGGGACGAGGCCCAGGCGCTCGCGCATGCGGGTGAGGTCGAGGGTGCGCTCCATGCCCACCTGGCTCACGGCGTAGCGGGTGAGGCGCGGCCGGCCGCCGATGCGTCGAGCCCGGCGCTCGGCGGCGGCGGCGAGCGCCATCGCCGCATCCACCGGGACTGGGACGATGCGGGCGCGCTCGCCGCGCGCCGCGAGGACGCCCTCGATGACCGCCGCGAGCGGCACCGCGGGGGCGTCGCCGACGTTCACGATCCCCAGCGGCTCCGACGCGTCGGCGGCAGCGAGGCACGCGGCGACGAGCGTGCGCACGTGCGTGAGCGTGTGGAGCGCCCTGCCGCCGCCCGGGAGCGGCAGCAGGGGGCCGCGACGCGCGTCGAGCACGCGCGGCAGGAGCGTCGTGTCGCCGGGCCCGTAGACGGCGTGCGGCCGGAGGATCGCGTGCGCCCGGCCCGAGAGCGCGCGCTCGGCGGCCGCCTTCGAGGCGCTGTAGGCGCTGAGGAATCGGGTGGGCGGCGGCGCGTCCTCGCGCCCCGCGACCGTCGGCACCGAGGCGTCGTAGACGCTCGCGGTCGAGACGTGCACGAAGCGGGCGGCGGGGAGCGCGCGGGCGACGGCGGCTGCGCCGTCGCGATTGACGCGCATCGCCTCGGCGAGCGGCGCCCAGTCGTCCGCGAGCGCCGCGGCGTGCACGACCGCGTCGAAGGCGCCCAGGTCGTCGAGCGGCGCGGCGAGGTCGCGGCGCTCGTAGCGGCCGCCCTCGTGCGCCCAGCCGCCCGCGCGCCTGCCGAGCCCGACGACGTCGTCGCCGCGCGCCGCGAGCGCCGTCGCGACCGCGCCGCCGACGAAGCCGCTCGCGCCCGTGACGAGCACCCGCATCAGCCGGCCGGCCCCGCGTCGGCGACGCCCGACGCCCGGCCGCCGGGCGTCGGAGCGCCGGCGTCGAGCAGCGGCGCGACGAGCGCGACGAGCGCGGCGCGATCCGGCTTCCGCAGCCGCCCTCGGCGCGGCAGCGCGTCGACCGCCACCACGAGGTCCGGCAGGGCGCCGTGGTCGATGAGTCCCGGGAGCGCCGCCGCGACGCGCCGCGCGAGCGGATGGGTCGGATCCGGCGTCGCGGGCGCGCCGCTCGCGGCGGCGCCCGCCGGCACGACGGCCACGACGATCCGGTCGTCGCCGATCGCGTCGGGCACCCCCACCATGAGGGCGTCCTCGACGCCGGCGAGCGAGGCGATGACGGGTTCATAGAGGCCCACGTAGACGTTCTGCGTGCCGCGCAGCAGCATGTCCTTCTTGCGGCCGAGGAGCGTCAGCCGGTCGCCGTCGATGCGCGCCAGGTCGCCCGTGCGCACCTCGGCGAGCTCCGCCGGCAGCTCGTGCAGGTAGGCGCGCGCGAGCCCGGGGCCCGCGAGCACGAGCTCGCCCTCGTCGATGCGGGCGTCGACGCTCGAGGCGATGCGGCCCACGACGTCGCCCTCCCCCGTCGTCGTCAGCTTCTCGGCGCCGTCGGCGATCGCGACGGGCAGGATCTCGCTCATGCCGTAGACGCAGCGGATGCGGGCCCGGGGGAAGCGCGCGAGCGCGCGCTCGATGAGCGGCGGCAGCACGGGCGCGCCGCCCATCGCGATGAGGCGGAGCGCGCCGGGGCCGGCCCCGCGCTCGTCGAGCAGGCGCAGGATGCCGTCGAGCGCGGCGGGCGCGAAGAAGGCGGCGTCGGCGCCCTCCAGCAGCGGCAGGAACCGCTCGGGCGCCGCGAGCGGGTCGGCGCCCATGGGCGGCAGCGTCCAGTGCGCGCCCGCGATGAGCGCGGGGATGCCGATCATCAGCTGGTCGGTGAGCACGCGCATCCCGGGCTCGAGGCCGAGCCCCGCGCGGATGTCGGCGAGGCCCGCGCCGAGGGAGGCGAGCGTGTGGACGACGGCCTTCGGGGTGCCCGTGGTGCCGGAGGTGAAGATGAGCAGGGCGTCGGCGCGCGGGTCGGGCATCGGCAGCGGCGACGCGGGCAGCGGCGTGCGCGCGAGCCGGCCGAGCCGCAGCGCCCCGCGGGGCGCGCCGGGCAGGCGCGGGCCGGCGACGAGGTGCCGCGCCCCCGGCAGCAGGCTCGCGGTAGGCGGGCAGGTCGATGCCGCGGCGGCGCGCGAGCGGACGCAGCCCGGGCGAGGAGACGAGGTGCAGCACGGCCTCGGCCGCGGTCCAGGCGGGTGCCGCGAGCGCGAGGCGCGAGGCGAGCAGCTCGGGGCCTGCACCCAGGTCGACGAAGGCGATCTGGCCGCCGGCCCTGCAGGTCGCGAGCGCCAGCACGACGGCGTCGGCACCGGGGCGCACCGAGAACGCGACGCGGTCGCCGGGCCGCAGCCCCGCGGCGGCGAGGCCCGCGGCGGTGCGCTCGACGCGATCGAGCAGGCTGGGCGTACGAGAGCGTCGCGCGGCCCGCGGTGAGCGCCGGTGCGTCGCCGTGCGCGCGGGCGGCGGCGAGCACGGCCGCGAGCATGTGGGTCATCGGGCCTCCAGCACGAGCGAGCCCCAGGCGGGCAGCAGGCGGCCGCGCGCGGGGCGCCGCTGCACGATGCGCACGCGCGCGCCCGCGCGCTCGACGCCGCGCAGCGCGCCGAGCCCGAGGCGCAGCTGCGCCATCGCGAGCGGCGCGCCGATGCAGAAGTGCTCGCCCGCCCCGAACCACAGCTGCTTGAGGCCCGCCGCACGGCGCTCGGCCGGGTCGAAGCCGCCCGTCGCACGATCGGCGGCGTAGGTCGCGACGACGACGCGATCGCCCGGAGCGACCGCGACGTCGCCGATCGAGCGCGGCGCCACGACCGAGCGCAGCATCACGGGCGTCGGCGTCGTCCAGCGCATGCCCTCCGCGATCGCGCGCTCCGCGCCCTCCTCGTCGAGCGCCTCGGCGAGCGTGCCGCTGTCGATGAGCAGCGCCGCGATGCGCGGCAGCGCCGCGACGATCGTCTCGGTGCCCGTGAGCACGAAGGCGCCGACCGCGCCGAGCGACTCCCGCTCGTCGAGGCCGAGCGCCCGCATCCGCCCCGGCACCGTCGACTCGTCGCCGCGGTGCGCGGCCGCGGCGTGCACCGCGAGCTCGTCGAGCACCGCGCGGGCCCGGCGCACCTGCCCCGGGGTGAAGCGCGGGCGGGCGAGCCGCACCATCCCGGTGATCGCCGTCACGCGGCGGAAGAGCCGCTCGTCGACGGCGCCCTCGTCGAGCCCCACGAGCAGCGCGATCGCGGCGCTCGCCGCGCGGCGCACGTGCGCCGCGAGGTCGACGCGCTCCCCGGCGAGCAGCCGCGCCTCGAGGGCGCGCGCGCCCTCGCCGAGCGTGCGCGCCACGAGCGGGTCGACGAAGCCGGGCGCGAAGATCGGGGCGAGCCGGCGCCGCAGCGCGCGGTGGTCCTCGCCGTGCATGTTGACGAGCACGCTGGGGCCCAGCACCGGGGTCCACAGGTCGCTCGAGGCGCCGGGGCCGGTCTTCGAGAAGCCCTCGCCGTCGAGCAGCAGCGCGCGGGCGAGCGCGGCGTCCTTCACGACGACCCCGAGCCCCGGCACGCGGCGCACGGGGCCGGGGATCGCCTGCAGCAGCGGGTATGCCACGGGGTGGGCGGCATGCATCAGCCGCTCGTCGCGACGCATCGCGCGCGCGAGCCGACGACGGCGGTCGTCGGCCGTCGCGCTCGCCGTCACCGGATGTCCACGTGCTCGGGCCGGTAGGCGTGGTCCTTGTACCAGAGCAGCGTGTTCTTGAGCCCCCACGCCCGCACGCGCCGCGAGGAGCCGCGCACGACGACGTCGTCGCGGCGCACGCAGCGGCTCCCCGGGATCCGGCGCACGGCGTTCACGAGTGCGCGGTCCTCGTGGAGGTCCTCGATCGCGGTGCGCGGGAAGCCGCCGGCGCGCTCGTACATCGCGGCCGTGATCCCCACGTTGCAGCCCGCCGCCATGACGTACAGGCCGTGCATGCCGTCGCCGTAGTTGGCGGGACGGACGACCCCGAAGCCGTCGGCGACCCGCACGGCAGCGGTGAGCGCGGCGCGGCGGACGGGCCCGAGCCCCTCGTCGTGGCGCGGCACGAGCAGGCCCGCCACGAGGTCGATGCCGAGGCCGCCGGCCTCGCGCGGGGTCATCGCGTGCCGCAGCCGCGCGGTCCAGTCCCGGCGCGGGAGGCAGTCGGCGTCGGTGCGAGCGAGCATCGTCGCGCCCGCGGCGATGGCCGCGCGCATCCCGGTGTCCGCCGCGGCGCCCGTGCCCTTCTGCGCCTCGTGGACCACGCGCCAGCGGGCGAGCCCGCGCGCGGCGGCGAAGGACTCGACGATGGCGTGCGAGCCGTCGGTCGAGCCGTTGTCGACGAACCAGACGTCGACGTCGTCGTCGTGCTGCGCCGCGAGGTGCTCGAGCGTCGGCCGGATGCCCGCGGCCTCCTGGTAGACGGGCACGACGACCGCGAGGCGGCTCACAGCACCACCACCGCGGCGCCGAGCGAGATGCCGCCCGCGAGCCCCACGAGCAGCACGGTGCTGCCGGGCCCCACGAGCCCCGCCTCCTGCGCCTGGTGCAGCTGCACGGGCAGGGTGGCGGAGGCGAGGTTGCCGTGCCGCACGACCGTCTCGTGGATGCGCCCCTCGGCGACGCCGAGGCGCTCGGCGATCGGCGCGAGGTGCGGCTGCGCCACCTGGTGCATGAGCACGAGGTCGAGGTCCTCCATCGTGAGGCCCGCGCGGTCCAGGAGGCCCGTCACGAGGTCGGGGCCGAGGGCGAGGAACGCCCGCTGCAGCGCGCGGCCGTCGATGTCGAAGTAGGTGGCGTCGAGGTCGCGCGGCCGCATCGAGCCGCCCGTGGGCAGCGTGCCGATGCGCCAGTGGTGCGACGCCGCCGAGAACGCGAGGTCGACCACGCCGCGTCCGTCGTCCTCCGTCGCCTCCAGCACGAGCGCCGCGCCCGCGTCGCTCATCGTGTAGCCGGGGAAGGAGCGCACGAACTGGTGCCGGTCGGCCACCTGCCAGCGCACGGCGCTCGTGGGGGTCTCGCCGCTCGCGACGAGCACGCGCCGCGCCTGCCCGCTCGCGATGAGCCCGTGCGCCACCTGCACGGCGTTGAGCACCGAGTTGCACGCGTTCTTCACGTCGAAGACCGGCACGTCGAGGCCGAGGCTGTCGGCGACGATGTGCGAGGTGGCGGGCTCGATGAGGTCCTGGCTCGCGCTCGCGAAGACGAGCAGGTCGACGGGCTCCGGCGACGCCGCGAGCGCGCGCCGCGCCGCGTGCGCCGCGAGGTCGGAGGCCTGCTCGCCGGGCTCGCGCTCGTGCACGCGCTCGACGCCCGTCATGCGGCGGATGAGGCCCACGGGGAGCCCCGCGCGCGGGTTCTCGCGCCGGAGGCGCGCCTCCGTCTCGTCGGTGGTGCGCACGCGCTCCGGGAGGTGCACGCCCACGGCGGCGATGGCGGAGGTGCGGGGCATGAGCGCGACTGTAGCCCGCGCAGGCTGCGAGGCGCGGGCGCGACACCGCGCCTGCGAGGCGGCGGCGAGGCGGTCCGGTCCACGTCCGCGGACGCGCTCTCCGGCGGCCGCGGCCCCGCCCCGCCTCCTCGCACCCAGCCTGACGTGGTTGGCTGGTCGCCCAGGAGGAGACGACATGCGCAAGTACCTGTTCAACGCGGGCGTGATCAGTGCCCTGATGAGCGTCCTGACCGTCCGGAAGGCCACGAAGGAGGGCCCGAAGGACTGGCGGCTGGGCCTCCTCTGGGCGAGCTGGGGCATCGGCGTGCTGCTGGCGCTCGGCGCCGTGAAGCAGCGCGAGGAGGCGATCCGGCAGGAGGAGCTCGAGCGCGAGCTCGAGCGCACCGCCAAGGGCAGGCGCTCGCGCCGGCGCGCATGAGCGGGCGCGTCCTCGTCGTCGGGGACGCCCTCGTCGACGAGGTCGACGGCGCCTCGATCGTCGGCGGCGCGGCGCTCAACGTCGCGGTCGGGCTCTCCCGGCTCGGCGCACCCGCCGCGCTCGTGGCGATGGTGGGCGACGACGCCCCGGGCGATGCCGTGCGCGCCCACTGCGCGGCGCACGACGTGGAGGCTCGTCGCGACGCCCGCGCCGCTCGGCACGGCCGTGGCGACCGCGGAGCGCGTCGGCGGCACGATGCGCTACGCCTTCAACCGCGCCGGCCTCGAGCGCTTCGTCGACCTCGCGCCCGTCGCCGATCGGCTCGCCGCCGCACCGCTCGTCGTGGTCTCGTGCCTCGCGCTCGAGCACGAGGCGCAGCTCGCGCCGCTGCTGGAGCTCGGGTCGCCGCTCATGATCGACCCCAACGCGCGCCCCGCCTACCTCGAGGCGCCGGGAGCCGTCGCGCGCTTCGCCGCGGGCCTCGATCGCCTCGCGGCCCGCGCGCTGCTCGTGAAGCTCAGCGACGAGGACGTCGAGCTCGTCTACGGCGAGCCCGTCGACGCCGTCGCGCGACGCCTGCTCGGCGCGGGCGCCGGCGCGGTGTGCATCACGCGGGGCCCCGACGGCGCCGAGGTCGTCACGGCGGATGCGGTGGTCGCGGCTCCCGTGCCCGCGCTCGACGCTCCGCTCGTCGACACGATCGGCGCGGGCGACAGCGTGCTCGCGACCCTCGCCGCCGCGGTCGTCGCAGGGCGGCACGAAGCGGGCTGGGGGGCCTCGCTCGAGCGCGCCATGGCGGTCGCCGCCGCGACCACCCGGGCCCCGGGCGGCCTCCTGCAGCTGCCCTGAGGGGCGCGCGGCGCCCAGCCGGCAGCCACTGCGCGCCGAGTGGCAGGCGGAGCGCCCGCCTAGCATGGTGCAATGGCGCTCAAGTCCCTCGACCAGTCCTCGAAGCTGCAGCACGTCCTCTACGAGATCCGCGGCCCGGTGGCCGCAGAGGCGGCCCGGCTCGAGGCCGAGGGGCACCGCATCCTGAAGCTCAACATCGGCAACCCGGCGCCGTTCGGCTTCGAGACGCCGTCGACGATCGTGCAGGACATGATCGCCAACCTGCCGCTCGCCGAGGGCTACTCCGACTCGAAGGGCGTCCTCTCGGCCCGCCGCGCGGTCGTCACCCGCTACGAGGACGTGGACGGGTTCCCGCCCCTCACCGTCGACGACGTCTACCTCGGCAACGGCGTCTCCGAGCTCATCACGATGACGATGCAGGCGCTGCTCGACACGGGCGACGAGGTGCTCATCCCCGCCCCCGACTACCCGCTCTGGACGGCGATGACCTCGCTCGGCGGCGGCACGCCCATCCACTACCTCTGCGACGAGCAGGCGGAGTGGGCGCCCGACCTCGCCGACATCGAGGCGAAGATCACGGATCGCACCAAGGCGATCGTCGTCATCAACCCCAACAACCCCACGGGCGCCGTCTACTCGCCCGAGGTGCTGCGGGGCATCGTCGACCTCGCGCGCCGGCACTCGCTGCTCATCCTCGCCGACGAGATCTACGACCGGATCCTCTACGACGGCGCCGAGCACACGTCGATCGCCTCGCTCGCGCCCGACCTGCTCTGCCTCACCTACAACGGCCTGTCCAAGACGTACCGCGCGGCCGGCTTCCGCGCCGCGTGGCTCGCGATCACGGGCCCCAAGTCGCACGCGCAGGGCTTCCTCGAGGGCCTGACCCTGCTCGCCTCCACGCGCCTGTGCCCCAACGTGCCCGCGCAGTACGGCATCCAGGTGGCGCTCGGCGGGCACCAGTCGATCGAGGACCTCATCCTGCCCGGGGGGCGCCTGCTCGAGCAGCGCGACGCCGCGGTGCAGGGCCTGCGGTCGATCCCTGGCGTCTCGGTCGTGGAGCCCAAGGGCGCGCTCTACGCGTTCCCGCGCCTCGACCCGGAGGTGCACGAGATCCACGACGACGCGCGCTTCGCGCTCGACCTGCTGCGCCAGCAGAAGATCCTCGTCACGCACGGCTCGGGCTTCAACTGGCCGACGCCCGACCACTTCCGCATCGTGACGCTGCCGTGGAAGCGGGACCTCGTCGACGCGGTCGAGCGCATCGGCAACTTCCTGGCGTCCTACCGCCAGTAGGCCTACAGCGGGAGCTCCGGCTCCTGATCGGGGGGCGCGACGCCCGCGCGCTCGCGGGCGCGACGCACCTCCACGGCGATGCGGAGGCCGACCAGGACCGCCGTGAGGGTCGAGGCCGCGATCGGCGGCCAGAGCTCCTCGGCGATCGCCATGCCCATCATCGGGCGCTTCCGTGAGTGATCGTCACATCTGGGGATGATGCCACAGATCGGCGCGAAGAGCGGACATCCCGTCCGCTTCGTCGCCAGGACGGGCACCCTGCGCGTGGCGCGTCGGGGTACAGCTGGGGTACGGTTGTCCCGACGGCCACTGCTCCGGTGGCAGCCAGCGCACGTCTCGACGAGTACGTTCCGACTCCTCGCAGCGCTCGTAGCGCCCTCGCTGTCTGGCACCTCAGAAAGGCCCGTTCCGTGGCCCTCCCCGTCGACCCCTGGTCGTTCCTCCCCCTCATCGGCGTGCTCGCCGGCTTCGCCGTCGCCGTGGTGATCGCCGTGCAGCTCCTGCGCCTCGCCCTCGCCCGGCGAGCCCGCGCCGCCGTGGTCCCCGTCGAGCCGGTCGTCCCGGCAGCGCTCGACGACACCGTGCCGCTCTCCTAGCCGCGCGGCCACGCCTCGGACCCGCATCCCCCAGCACATGACGGAGGCCCGGTCAGACGTTCGTCTGACCGGGCCTCGCTCGTACACCCCCCGGGACTCGAACCCGGAACCAATTGATTAAGAGTCAACTGCTCTGCCAATTGAGCTAGAGGTGCATGGCTGCATCGCCGAGGAACGAGTCTAGCACGCCCCACGGGGTGCTCGCGCACTGCTTGGATGGCAGGGATGACGCACCTCGAGCCCGGCATGCACGCCCCCGACTTCGCCCTCCCCGACCAGGACGGTCGCACCGTGCGCCTCGCGGACCTCCGCGGGCGCCCCGCGATCGTCTACTTCTACCCGGAGGCGATGACGAGCGCGTGCCGCCAGCAGGCGTGCGACTTCACCGACCGCCTGCCCGACCTCGCGCAGCACGGCTACGCGGTCGTCGGCATCTCGAAGGATCCGGTCGAGAAGCTCGGCCGCGCGCGCGACGCCGACGGCATCGGCTTCCCGCTGCTGAGCGACGCCGACCTCGCCGTCCACGAGGCGTGGGGCACCTACGGCGAGAAGAACAGCTACGGCCGCATGGTCATGGGCGTGCGGCGCTCGACCTTCGTGCTGGACGCGGAGGGCGTCATCACGCACGCGTTCTACAACACGAAGGCCAAGGGGCACCTCGAGATGCTCGACAAGCGCCTGGGCTTCAGCGCCGCCTGAGCGGCTCGGGCCGGCGCCGACCGGTCAGTCCTCGCGGCGCAGCCAGCCGGTGACGCTCCTGCGCAGCACGAGCACCATCACGGCGATCGCGAGCCCCGCGAGCAGCAGCGCGAGCGGCACCGGGCCCTCGGCGCCGTCGAAGGTGCCGAGCGCGACGCCGAACTGCAGCACCTGCCACACGACGGCCGCGCTCCGCGACCACGCGCGGCCGTTCAGCATCGCCCGACCGGCCTGCGCGAGGAACAGGCCGGCACCGGCCGCGATCACGGCGAGGAAGAGCCCGCCCCCGAGGTGCTCGATCGGGTCGCCGAACGACGCGATCGCGAGGTAGACGGCCACCCCGACCATGCCCAGCGCCTCGACGAGCAGCAGCGCTGCGGCCGCGGATGCGGCCCTCGGACGTGCCTGTGCGGCCTCGCTCACGGAATCGACCCTTGCCTCTCTGGGGGCGCTGTGGAACCATGGAAAGTCGGGCGGCAGCGTGGCCGAGCCCATCAGACTTCCCGCGCTGCGGCTCCCCGTGGCGCACCTCCCCTCCAATGTAACAAGGAGACAATGTATGGATTGGCGTGACGGCGCAGCCTGCCTCACCGTGGACCCCGAGCTGTTCTTCCCCGTCGGGAACACCGGCCCGGCCCTGGAGCAGATCGAGAAGGCGAAGGCCGTGTGCGCGACCTGCACGGTGACCGAGCAGTGCCTGCAGTACGCGCTCGAGACGAGCCAGGACTCCGGCGTGTGGGGCGGCCTCTCGGAGGACGAGCGCCGCGCGCTCAAGCGCCGCGCCGCGCGCGCCCGCCGAGCCGGCTGAGACCAGCACCACCCATGACGAGAGCGGGGCCCCTCGGGGCCCCGCTCTCGTCATGTCCGCGGGCGATGCGCCGGCGTCCTCAGCGCCGCGCCTCGTCCTGGATGTAGGAGATCGGCACCCGCACCGTCACCTCGGTGCCCTCGACCGGGCGCGAGCCCCAGTCGATCGTGCCCGAGAGCTCACCCGTCACGAGCGTCTTCACGATCTGCGTGCCGAGGCCCGAGCCCACGCGGCCCGGCGGCAGCCCCGAGCCGTTGTCGCACACCTGCACCGTGAGCCAGCCGTCGTCGCGGGTCGCGGTGATCCGCACGAGGCCGTCCTCGCGGCCGACGAGGCCGTGCTCGACCGCGTTCGTCACGAGCTCGGTGAGCGCGAGGGCGAGCGGCGTCGCGTAGCCCGAGGGCAGCACCCCGAAGCTGCCGCGCCGCTCGGTGCGCACCCTCGCCCCGTGGATCGAGGCGAGCTCGCTCGTGAGCTTCATGGCGCGGTCGAAGACCTCGTCGAAGTCGACCGACTGGCTGAGCCCCTCCGAGAGCGTGTCGTGCACGACCGCGATCGACGAGACGCGGCGCTCGGCGTTCTGCAGCGCGGTGCGCGCCTCCTCGCTGCGCGTGCGGCGCGACTGGATGCGCAGGAGCGCGGCCACCGTCTGGAGGTTGTTCTTGACCCGGTGGTGGATCTCGCGGATCGTGGCGTCCTTGGTGATGAGCGTCTGCTCCTGGAGGCGCTGATCGGTGACGTCGCGCACGAGCACGATCGCGCCGAGCCGCTCCGGTCCGCGCCGCAGCGGGATCGCGCGGAGCGAGAGCGTCACGGTGCGCGTCTCGATGTCGGTGCGCCACGGCGCGCGCCCCGTCACGACGAGCGGCAGCGTCTCGTCGACCTCGTGCGAGTCGTCGATGAGCTCGGTCGTGATCTCCGCGAGCGACCGGCCCTCGAGCTCGTCGCGGAAGCCGAGCCGGGTGAAGGCGGAGAGCGCGTTCGGGCTCGCGAACGTGGCGGTGCCGGCCTGGTCGAGCCGGATGAGGCCGTCCGAGACGCGCGGCGCGCCGCGGCGCGGCCCCGTGGGCGCCGACTGGTCGGGGAAGTCGCCGTCGGCGATCATGCGGAAGAGCTCGTCGGCGCACTCCTTGAACGTGCGCTCCTGGCGGCCGGCGCTGCGCACGTCGGCGTGGTTCGCGTGGCGCGTGATGACGGCGATCGGGCGCTCGACGACCTGCGTCGAGGGCTCCGCCTCGCGCCTGCGGACGGGGATCGCACGCACCTGCGCGTCGGCGTCGACGCCCCACGCGGGGCTCGCGGCGTCGAGGAGGACGCCCTCCTCGAGCGCGCGGCCGATCTGGTCGCGCCACGCGTTCCGCACGGCGTGGCCGACGATGTCGCGGTAGAAGAGGGTCGCGGCGCCCGCGGGGCGTGCGTGGTGCACCGCGATGAACTGGTCGTCGTCGCCTGTCGGCACCCACAGCACGATGTCGCCGATCGCGAGGTCGGCGAGCACCTGGAAGTCGGCGGTGAGCCGGTGGAGCCACTGCACGTCCTGCGGGGAGAGCCGGCCGTAGCGCTCGGCGATGGCACTCAGGCTCGTCACCGCTTCAGCGTAGCGCGGCGAGCAGTCGCCTCCTGGGCCGCTCGGCGGCGCGCAGGGAGGCCCGCGTGGGGGCCGCGTCCTGCGGCACGAGCGCGAGCGCGAGCCTCCTGCACCCGTCGGCGCAGCCGCGACCGGCCGGCGACGTCGACGAGCGGGCGTCCCTCGAGCAGCGCGGCGTCGGCGGCGCGCGCGTCGAAGGGCCAGCACGCCTCGGGCGTGACCTGGGCGAGCCGCCGCAGCGTCTCCTGCACCGCCCGCTCCGGCGCGACCCCGATCGCCGCGGCGCGCACCTTGTTCACCACGACGCGCGGTCGCGCGTGGGGCACGAGCGCTCGCAGGCTCCGGGAGCGCCCGCACGAGCCGCGCGATCCCCACGGCGTCGCCGCCCGCGACGACGACCACCTCGTCCGCCGCCTCGAGCGCCGCGATGGTCGCGGCGTGGCGGCGCGGGGCGAAGAGGTCGCTGGAGATCTCCTCGTCGCGCTCGAGGCTCGCGGCGACGTCGACGATCGTCACGTCCGCCCAGTCGCGGCACCGCTCGAGCACCTCCGAGACGCGCTCGGCGCCGAGCTCCGGCCAGCGGCTCGCACGCCCGATGCCCGTGAGCACGCGGATGGCGCCGCCGAGGGTCGGGACCGCCTGCGCGATTCGGTCGAGCTCGTCGACCGTGAGGCTGCCCGCCCGCGCCAGGCGGGCCGCCGCGGCGAAGCCGGGCGCCTCGTCGAGCAGGCCGAGCGCCGGCGCGATCGCCGCGCTCGTGGTGTCGGCGTCGACGAGCGCGACCCGGCTGCCCAGGAGCGCGAGGCTCCGCCGAGAGCGCGATGGCCGCGGTCGTGCGCCCCGGGGCGCCGTGCGGCCCCCACACGGCGACGACGCGGCCGCGGGGCGCGGGCGCCCGATCGGCGCGGCGCTCGGGCGCGACCGCCGCCTCGACCGCCGCGAAGCCGTCGGCCCACGCCACCGCGTCGATCCCGAGGGCCTGGGCGCGGGAGCGCTCCCCCGCATCGTCGGCGAGCGCGAGCAGCCGCAGCCCTCGCGCGTCGCACGCCTCGACGAGCGCGCGGCTCGCGTGGGGCTCGTCGGCGACGACGAGCACGAGGTCGATCGCGGGCTCGGCGTCCGCGGGGCGCGCGGCGAGGCGCTCGACGAGGTCGGCGGCGGTCGCGGCGCGGATCGCGACCCGGTGGCCGTGCCGCGCGGCCTCGCGCACCACGGCGTCCTCCCGCTCGAGCGGGGCGGAGACGGCGAGCCCGATCACGGCGACGCCACCGGCTGCGCGAGCGGCACGACGCTCACCGCGTGCTCGTTCGAGAGCGCCTCGAGCAGCGCGCCCGTCGCGTCGCGGGGGACGAGCAGCTCGAGCCGCACGCCGGCCGCGGCGATGATCCCCTCGTCCTCGACGACGCCCACGACGATCGCGTCGTCGACGAGCACCGCCGGCGCCGCGAAGCCCTCGGCGGTGGGCGCCGCGGTCCAGACGTCGACGTGCGCGCCTGCCCGCACCGCCGTCGGCAGGCCCTCGCCCACGTCGATGACCACGGCGGCGCGCTCGGCGGCCGACGACTCGCCCACCGCTCGCGTCGGGAGGACCTCCCCCTCCCCCACGGTCGAGGCCACGACCATGCCGACGGGGTCGGTGCCCGCGGGCAGGTAGAGCGAGGACGACTGCGGGAGCCGCACGTCGACCGGGGCGACGTCGCCCGCCGCGATCGTGTCGCCGGGCAGCAGCGTGCGCGTCGCGGACCAGGCCTGCTCGGATCGCGCGGACTGGTCGACGACGAGCCACACGCCCCCGAGGGAGGCGAGCACGAGCACGACGCCGATGACGAGCCTCGGGTCCATCCAGGTGCGTCGGGTCGCCATCGCTCCTCCTCGTCTCGGCGGGCCCGGAGCGGCGCCGCGGCGGCTCCGGATCGGCACCACCGTGCCCGAGCGCGCCCGGCACGGGCGGAAGTTCTCCACAGCGCCGGTCCCGGGCCCGTCGGCTCTCCACAGGCCGGCGCCCCGATCTGCCGCGCGGCCCACAATGGTTCGCATGCCCCTCGAGCCCCGCCGCTTCCTGGCCGTGGCAGACGTCGCCGAGGCCCTCGGCTCGACGCCCGCCGCCGTCCGGGCGCTCCTGGACGACGGGGAGCTCCGCGGGGTGCGCGTCGCCGGCGCCTGGCGCGTCGACGCCGACGAGCTGCAGGCGTGGATCGATCGCGAGCTCGAGGTCGAGCGCCGCCGGGCGCTGTGGCGGCAGGCGCAGACGGCGAGCATCGCCGACCTCTTCGGCGACCGCTGACCGCGCCTCCCCGAGCCGCTGGACCGCGCCTCCGACAAGAGCGCTGCGCGCCGGCGGCGGGGTGCGCTACGGGAGGCGGACCCAGTCGAAGGCCGCGAAGGGCACCACGCGCCACGAGCGCACCGTGCCGTGGCGCGGGCTCGAGCCCGGCTCGTGCAGCGCGAGGTCGAGGTGGTCGCGGCCGACGCGGTCGATCGTGCCCGAGAGCGGGTGGCCGCCCTCGAGGATGACCGGCGCGCGGCGCCGCGCGAGGTCGCGCAGCGCGAACGCGAAGGAGAGCCGCTGCGCGAGGTCTGCCCGTGGGGGCTGCGGGCGCACCGAGCCGCGGATCGCGTCGCCGTCGAGCTCGATCCCCGCGATCGCGTGCAGCGGCACGATCGCCCCCGTGCCCGCGGGAGCGCCCTCGAGCACCTCACCGTTCAACCAGTCGCGGCCGAGCGCCATGCGGCGCAGGCGCAGCCTGCCCCCTGCTCGCAGCGCGAGGTCGAGCGCGCGCGGCGCCGCGGCGATGCGGTCGCGGAGCTCGAGCCTGCCGACCCGGAACCGCTCCTCCTCGGCCTCCAGGTCGCGGCGCTCGGCGCCCTGCTCCGCCTCGAGCTGGCTCTCGAGGTCGTCGAACAGGTCGTCGAAGCGCACGCGGGCGAATCTAACGGCGCGCCGGGGCGCACCCGTCCGCGCTCTCCACAGATGGGGAGTTCTGCCCATGCCCCGATCCCTCAGGGTTGGCTATGTTTTCGCGCAACGGCGCCACAACGGGCCGGCCGACCGGGAACGGCCGGGGCGAGGCTCGAGGGGGACACGATGCGCACGATGCGACGGCGGATGACCGCGGCGGACGCCGAGGAGTACTTCGACTTCCAGCCCTGCTCGTCGGCGGGCCTCCCCGATCCCGCGCCGCTGCTCGAGAACCTCGCGACGAGCGTCGTCGAGATCCTGCTCGGCGTCCGCGACGTGCAGCAGATCGCCCGCTGGGTCACCGAGCCCACCTACGACTGCCTCGTGCGCCGCGCGCTCGCGGCGAGGCAGGCACGGGCCCGTCGCGCGAGCCGCGAGGTGCCGGGCTTCGCGATCAGCCGCGTGCGCGCCTGCCACTGCGCCGACGGCGTCGTCGAGGGCGCGGTCGTCGTCCGCTCGGCGGGCCGGACCCGCGCCGTCGCGATCCGCCTCGAGGGCCTCGACGGGCGCTGGCGCGCGACCTCCGTGGGCGTGCTCTGACGCTCCGCGGCCCCGCTCGAGGCCCGCGGAGCGCGCCGCCGCGCGACCTCAGGCGTCGGCGCGGCGCTCCTGCTCCGGGCCCCCGGGCCGGGAGCCCTCGTCCGTCGCGTCGGGCACCGCGGTCGGCTCGGAGGCCGCGAGCTCACCTGCGACCGCCTCGGGCTGCCCTGCCGCGGCGGCGCGCTCGGCCGCCTCGCGCTCGGCGACTTCGAGCGCGATGCGCTCCTTGATCTCCGCGCGGTCGTTGATGCGGCGCACGCGCCGGTTGAAGTCCCACATGAGGAGCATCACGACGACCGCGACGGCGACGGTCGCGAGGAAGCCGATGACGCCGGGCGTCACCATGTCGGGGTCGAAGGGCAGCGGGCTGCTGCCGGCGAGCTGCGCGGAGCCGAGCATCAGGCCTCCTCGACGCCTTCGAACAGGTCGTCCTCCGTGCCGCCGCCCTGGCCCGCGCCGCGGACGAGCTCGTAGTCGTCGGTCGGCCAGGCGCCGCGCAGCAGCTCGTGCGGCCAGAAGAAGAAGGGCGAGTCGGGCTCGACCTGGCTCGCGTGCGCGCGGAGGGCCGCGTCGCGCGCCTCGAGGTGCGCCGCGATGTCGACGCGCGCCGTGATGGTCGCGCCGCGGTCGCCGATCCGCTCGGACCAGCCGCGCATGTCGGGCAGGCGCGCGTCGTCCGGATCGCTCGCCTCGAGGGCGGCGATGAGGGCGCGGAGGCGCTGGCCGCTCATGGAGCGGTCGACGTAGACCTTCTCGACCCGCCACGGCTCGCCGAGCTCCGGCAGCCCGGAGGCTGCGTGCTCGACGGCCCACATCGTGACCTCGTGGCAGCGGATGTGGTCGGGGTGCGGGTAGCCGCCCGTCTCGTCGTAGGTGGTCACGACCTGCGGGCGCAGCCGACGGATGAGGCGCACGAGCGCGCGCCCCGACACCTCGACGGGTATCGTCGCGAACGAGAGCGGCCGCAGGGGGTCGCCGGGGTCCGGCAGCCCGGAGTCGACGTAGCCCAGCCAGACGTGGTCGATGCCGAGCGCGGCCTGCGCGGCCGCCATCTCGACGCGGCGGAGCCCCGCCATGTCGCGCGACGCGCGGTGCCGCAGCGCGAAGCCCTGCGTGAGGACGTCGCCGCTCTCGCCGCCCGTGCACGAGACGACCGTCACCTGCGCGCCCTCCGCGGCGTAGCGCGCGAGGGTGCCCGCTCCCTTGCTCGACTCGTCGTCGGGGTGGGCGTGGACCGCGAGCAGACGTCGCACCTGGGCTCCTCCCGCCCCCGGCGGGCCGCGCCGGGCGGTGCGGCGACTAGGCTGGAGGCACCCCATCCTCCCACGAGCCACCCCGCACGAGAGCCGCAGATGACCGACCTCGACGCCCGCTACGGACGAGCGCGCGCCGCGTCGCCGCGCCGCCTGCGCCGCTGGTGGATCGCCGGGATCGTCGCGCTGACGCTCGTCGTCGCGGCGCTCTGGTGGATCGGCGCAGACCCCGCGAGCCCGCAGGTGCAGGCCCAGGACACCGGCCACACCGTCGTCGACGCGAGCACCGTCGAGGTGCGCTTCGAGGTGACCGCGGAGCCCGGCACCGAGGTCGTGTGCGCCGTCGAGGCCCTCGACCTCTCCTTCGGCATCGTCGGTTGGCGTGAGGTGGTGCTCGAGGCCTCCGACCGGCGCACCACGGGGCATGCCGTGACGCTCCGGACCGCGGCTCCCGCCGCGAGTGGAGCCGTCTCCCAGTGTTGGATCCCGTAGGATCGTGGCCGGACCGGCCCACTCGGGGCCGGTTCTGTGCATACCGGGAGACGACATGAACGGCACCACGGAGACCTGGCTCACCCAGGAGGCGCACGACCGCCTGCAGGGCGAGCTGGAGCACCTGCAGGGGCCCGTGCGCGCGGAGATCGCGAAGCGCATCGAGGAGGCCCGCGACGAGGGCGACCTCAAGGAGAACGGCGGCTACCACGCCGCCAAGGACGACCAGGCGCAGATCGAGGCGCGCATCGCCCAGATCACGCAGCTGCTGCGCACCGCCAAGGTCGGCGAGGCGCCGCAGGCCTCGGGCGTCGTCGAGCCCGGCACCGTCGTGAAGGCGACGATCGCCGGCGACCCCACCACGTTCCTCGTGGGCAACCGCGAGATCCAGGAGACGGGCGACCTCGACGTCTACAGCGAGGCGAGCCCGCTGGGCAGCGCGATCATGGGCCTGAAGATCGGCGCGAAGACCTCCTACGAGGCCCCCTCGGGCGCGACGATCGAGGTCGAGATCCTCGACGTGCAGACCTACCGCCCGTAGGCCTCTCGGCGCAGCGCGCCGGACACCGCAGAGGGCCCCGCGCACGTGCGCGGGGCCCTCTGCGGTGTCCGGCCGGCGCCTCCCGCGGCTCGCGCACCCCGACCCTCGCCGCCTGGCCCCTCGCCGCTCCCCCTCTAGCTCCTCGCCGGCGCGCCCCTAGCCGCCTCGCCCCTCGCCCCTCGCTTTCTCGGCCTCGCTGCCCGGCCCTGGGGCCACCTCCGACATCGAGTGGCGTCGTTCGCCATCGAGTGGCGCCGATCGGTCGACACTGGCGTCGAAATCCAGCCATTCGTCGCCACTCAGCGTCAGGAGTCGCCACTCAGCGCCAAGAGTCGCCACTCAGCGCCAAGAGTCGCCACTCAGAGGCAGGAGTCGCCACTCAGCGTCGGGAGTCGCCGCTCAGGGGCAGGGGTCGCGGGGCAGGGCGCAGGGGCGGAGCCACGGCGACGGCGGAGCCGAGCGAGGGCGGAGCGGGGCCCCGTCAGAGGACGACGGGCTCGTAGCCGGCGCGCCGCAGCGCCTCGAGGACGCGCTCCGCGTGCTCCGGCCCGCGAGTGGTGACCGAGATGTCGAGCGAGACGTCGGTGATCGACGTCCACGCGTCGTGCTGCGTGTGCAGCACCTCGACGACGTTCGCCTGCTCGTCGGAGACGATCTGCGAGATGATCGCGAGCTGGCCCGGGCGGTCGGGCAGCGCGAGGCGCACCTTGAGGTAGCGCTGCGAGGCCGCGAGGCCGCGGCCGATGACCCGCTCCATGAAGAGCGGGTCGATGTTGCCGCCGGAGACCACGGCCACCGTGGGCCCGTCGGCGGGCACGAGCCCGCGCATGATCGCCGCGGTCGTCACCGCGCCGGCCGGCTCCACCACGAGCTTCGCGCGCTCGAGCAGCACGATGAGAGCGCGCGCGATGTCGTCGTCGGAGACCGTGACGATCTCGTCGACCGCGTCGCGGATGATCTCGAACGGCAGGGCGCCGGGCCGCGCCACCGCGATCCCGTCGGCGATCGTCGGCTGCGTGCGGATCGTCGTGGGCTCCCCCGCGCCGATCGACGGCGGGTAGGAGGCCGCGCGCTCGGCCTGCACGCCCACGATGCGCACCGTGCGGCCCAGCTCGGCGGCCCGCTGCCGCACGGCCGCCGCGACACCGGCCGCGAGCCCGCCGCCGCCGATGGGCACGACGATCGTCGCGACCTCCGGCACCTGCTCCAGGATCTCGAGGCCGAGCGTGCCCTGCCCCTCGACGATGTCGGGGTGGTCGTAGGGGGGCACGAACGTCGCGCCCGTGCGCTCCACGTGCTCGACGGCCGCCGCGAGGGCCGTCTGGAAGTCCTGCCCGCGCAGCTCGACCTCCGCGCCGTAGTCGCGCGTCGCCTGCAGCTTCGGCAGGGCGACGCCGAGCGGCATGAAGATCGTGGCGCGCATCCCGAGCTCGGTCGCGGCGAACGCGACGCCCTGGGCGTGGTTGCCGGCCGAGGCCGCGACGACGCCGCGGGCGGCCTCCTCGGGGCGCAGCTTCGCGAGCATGTTGTAGGCGCCGCGGATCTTGTAGGCGCCGGTGCGCTGCAGGTTCTCGCACTTCAGGAACACCTCGGCGCCGAGCATCCCGCTCAGGTAGCGCGAGCGCTCCATCGGGGTCTCCTGCGCGATGCCGCGCAGGCGCTCTCGCGCGGCCTCGATGCCGGCCAGGTCGGGCATGCTCATCGGACGACGTCCTCGATCGACGGGTTGGGGTTCGCGCGCCACGAGCCGGAGGCGACGGTCTTCACGAACACGTTGACGAACGCCACGACGGGCACGGCGAACAGCGCGCCCGCGATGCCGGCGATCGTGGATCCCGCGGCGACCGCGACGACCACCGCGAGCGGGTGCACCTTGACGGCGGTGCCCATGACGAGCGGCTGCAGGATGTGGCCCTCGACCTGCTGCACGAGCAGCACGATGCCGAGCATGATCACCGCGGGGATCGGGCCGAGCGCGATGAGCGCGACGAGCACGGCGACCGCGCCCGTGGTGACGGCACCGATGATCGGGATGAAGGATCCGAGGAAGACGAGGATCGCGATCGGCAGGACGAGCGGCATGCCGCCGTAGAAGAGGCCGAGGATGAACGCGCCGAGGCCGATGCCGACGGCGTCGATGCCCGCGACGAGCACCTGCACGCGCACGAAGTTGCCGAGCGTCACCCAGCCGGCCCTCGCGGCGCCGTCGGTCGCGGGACGCGCGCCCTTCGGCAGCACGCCGAGGAGCCAGCGCCAGATGTTGCGGCCGTCGCCGAGCGTGAAGATGAGCGCGAAGATCGTCAGCAGCATCCCCGCGAGGAAGTGGCCGACGGAGGCGCCGACGGTGAGCGCGCTCGAGAGGATCGACGAGATGTCGTCGCGGATCGTGCCGAGGATGTTCGTGCCGAAGTCGCTGACGTCCTGCTCGGAGATGCCGAACGGGAGCGAGAGGATCCACGACTGCGCGTCCTCCCAGAAGCGCACGGCGCGCTCCTGCAGGGCGGGGTACTCGGCGCGCATCTGCGAGACCACGAGCCAGCCCAGGCCCGAGACGAGCACGAGCAGGCCGACGATCGCGAGCGCGACGGCGAGCCCGCGCGGCCAGCGGCGCCGCACGAGCCAGTCGACGAGCGGCAGGAGGAGGGCCGTGAGCAGCGCGGCGACGAGCAGCGGGATCACGATGAGCGAGAACTGCATCACGAGCCAGATCACCACGGCCGCCGCGCCTGCGATGACGAGCACCCGCCACGACCAGGCGCCCGCGATGCGCATGCCGCGGGGCACCGCGACGTCGCCGGGGCCCTCGGGCCCGGCGGACGGATGCGGCTGGGGCGACCTGCCGAGACCGAACAGCATTGCACGATCCTACGGGGGCGCCTCGGGACTCCGGCCGCATGCGTCGGAGGCGCTCACTAGGCTCCCGAGGGTGCAGGCACCTCGGAGGGTCACGGCCGCGCAGGCGCGGCGCACGGCGATCGCGGCGGGAGGGCTCGACGGCGCCGTGCCCGGCGAGCGCGGCCGCACGGGCACCGGCACGCTGGCGCGCACGATCGGGCGCCTGGGGCTCCTGCAGCTCGACTCGGTCAACGTCTTCGAGCGCAGCCACTACCTGCCGCTGCTCGCGCGCCTGGGCCCCTACGACCGCGGCGCCCTCGATCGGCTGCTGCACCACGACCGAGGGCGGGGGCTCGGCAGGTACACCGAGTACGTGGCGCACGAGGCGGCCGCGATCGCCGTGGGCGACTGGCCGCTGTGGCACTGGAAGCGCTCGGCGCCGATGCGGCCGCGCACCGAGGCGTGGGCGACCGAGCACGCGACGCTCGTCGAGGAGGTGCTCGCCGAGTTCGCCGAGCGCGGGCCGCTGCGGCCGAGCGCGCTCGAGCACGAGGCGCACGAGCGGCTGCCGGGCGGCTGGTGGAACAAGTCGGACGCCTACTGGGCGACGACGATCCTCTTCCGCCGCGGCGAGCTCGTCACCACGGGGCGCACCCGCTTCGAGCGCACCTACGCGGTGGCCGACGCGGTGCTGCCGGAGGCCGCCCGCGCCGCGGTGCCGCGCGACGAGGCGCATCGCGAGCTCGTGCTGCGGGCGGCGCGCGCGCACGGCGTCGCCACGCTGGACGACCTCGCCGACCACCATCGGCTCGCGGTCGCCGAGACGAGGGCGGCCGTGGACGAGGCTCGTCGACGCGGGCGAGCTCGAGCCCGTCGCCGTCGAGGGCTGGACGCGGCCCGCCTGGCTCGCCGCGGGCGCGCGCATGCCGCGGCGGGTCCGCGCCACCGCGCTGCTCTCGCCCTTCGATCCGCTCGTGTGGCACCGGCCGCGCGCCGAGCGCCTGTTCGGCTTCGCCTACCGCATCGGCATCTACACGCCGGCGGCCGAGCGCGTGCACGGCTACTACGTGCTGCCCGTGCTCGTCGACGACGCGCTCGTCGGGCGCGTCGACCTCAAGAGCGATCGGAGGGCGGGCGTGCTGCGGGTGCAGGTGGCGACGATCGAGCCGCAGCGCGCCGACCGCGCCGCCGAGCCTCGCCGAGCGCCTCGCGCCCGCGCTGCGCGAGGCCGCGGCGTGGCAGGGCCTCGACGAGGTCGTGGTCGCGGGCGCGGGCACCTGGGCCGTCGACCTCGCGGCGGCGCTCCGCGCCGCCTGAGGCGAGGAGGGCGCGCCGCGGCCTGGCAGACTGCCGCCATGACCGAGCCCGCAGCGCACGCCGACGACCGCCGCCTCCCCGTCGTGGTCGGCCGCGAGCCGCGATGGGCGCTCGTGCGCGAGGGCGCGATCGCCGCGCTCGAGCCGCGCGACGACCGCGCGCCGGCGCCGCGGTGGACGACGGGCCTGCTCGACCTGCACCAGCACGGCGCGGCCGGCCACGGCTACGACGCGGCCGATGCCGAGGGCATCGACGCCGCGCTCGCCGAGCACCGCGCGCACGGCACGACGCGCGGCTTCCTCAGCCTCGTGAGCGCGCCCGTGCCGCAGGCTCGCCGAGCGCCTGCGGTCCCTGCGGCCGCTGGTCGCGGAGCGGCCCGGGGTGCTCGGCGTGCACCTGGAGGGGCCCTTCCTCGCCCCCGCCCGGCGAGGCGCGCACGACCCCGGCGCGCTCGCGCACCCCTCCCCCGCCGCGATCGAGGCGCTGCTGGAGGCGGGCGAGGGCGTCCTGCGCATGGTGACGCTCGCGCCCGAGCTGCCGGGCGCGCTCGACGCGGTCGACCGGCTCGTCGCCGCGGGGGTCGTGGTGGCCGTCGGCCACACCGAGGCCGACCTGGCCGCCGCCGCCGACGCGTTCGACCGCGGCGCGAGCGTGCTCACCCACGCGTGCAACGCGATGCCGGGCCTCGGCCACCGCGAGCCCGGTCCCGTCGGCGCCGCGATCGCACGCGAGCACGTGGTGCTCGAGGCGATCGCCGACGGCGTGCACGTGCATCCGGTCGTGCTGCGCACGCTGTTCGCGGCGGCGCCGGGCCGGGTGGCGCTCGTGAGCGACGCGATGGCCGCGACGGGCCTCGGCGACGGCGCGCACCGCCTCGGCGCGCTCGACGTGGAGGTGCGGGGCGGCGTGCCGCTCGTGGCCGGCACCACGACGCTCGCGGGCTCCACCCTCACCCTCGATCGCGCGATCGAGGTCGTGGTCGGCGCGGGCGTCGCGCTCGACGACGCCGTCGCGGCGGCGACGAGCGTGCCCGCGGGCGTGCTCGGGGTGCCGCTGCCGGCCGTCGCCCCGGGGCTGCCGATCGCCGAGGTCGTGCCAGTCGGCTGAGCCGCGGCCGACCTCGGCGTCAGAACTGGATGCGCGGCGGCTCGGCGACCGCCCCTGACTGATCGACCTCGAAGAAGTCGCGGCGGCCGCCCGCCGCCGAGGCCCACAGCGAGGTCGGGAAGCGTCGCAGCCGCGCGTTCAGCTCGCGCGCGCCCGTGTTGTAGTCGCGGCGGCGCTGCTGGGCCTCGTCCTCGAGGGCGGCGAGGGCCGCGCGCGCCCGGAACGCCTCGGAGCCGGAGGCCTGCGCCGCGGCCGCGGCTGCGATCGGCCGCAGCGCCTGCTGCACCTCGGCCTCCGCCTCGGCCTTGCCGCTCGGGAAGACGGCCTGCTCGAGCGCCGCGAAGGCCGCCTCGGCGCGCGCCCGCTGCGGCTCCGTCGCGGTCGCCAGCAGCGGCTCGGCCGCTGCCCGGCGCTGCTCGAGCGTCGTCGAGAGCGCACGCCACCGCTCGTCGACCGTGGCGCCGAGGCGTCGCATCGTCGCGAGCGCCGCGCCGGTCCACACGGCGCCGATGAGCGCCACCACCACGAGGGCGCCGGCGACGGTCCAGACGATCAGCAGCGGGTCCATGCGTCCAGACTAGGCGTCCGTCCCGGGCGAGCGCCGCGCGCGTGCCGGGTCGCCGTGCGACGCCGTGTGACGCCGCGATTCGCGCGTCGGCCGCAGGGCTGGCACCGTGGTCGCATGGCGTTCTCGTTCCCCAACCCCGTCAACGAGCTCGCGGCGCGCTCGGTCGCCGGCCTCGTCGTCGCCTCCGCGGTCGCCATCCTCGTGACCGGCGCGGGCTGGGCCGCGTGGCTGCTCGCGGCCGGCTTCGCCCTGCGCGTCGCCTGGGGCCCGCGCTTCTCGCCCTTCGGCCTGCTCGCGACGCGCGTCATCGCTCCCAGGCTCGGTCCCGCGCGGCTCGTGCCGGGCCCGCCGAAGCGCTTCGCGCAGGCGATCGGCCTCGTCGTCAGCCTCGCCGCGGCGCTCTCGTGGACGCTCGGCGCGCCCGTCGCCGCGTGGGCGATCCTCGCGGTGCTCGTCGTCGCCGCCTCGCTCGAGGCGTTCATCGGCTTCTGCCTCGGCTGCTGGATCTTCGGCCGGCTCATGCGTGCCGGCATCATCCCCGCGTCGGTGTGCGAGGCGTGCGCCGACGTCACGGGGCGCCTGGCGGCCCGCTCCGCCGAGCTCCGCGCGGAGCGCGAGGCGAGCGCCCGCTAGTCGCCGAGCACGCGGCGCGTCCAGGCCGAGCCGAAGGTGCGGCGCGGGTCGAGCTCGTCGCGCGCCGCGAGGAAGGCCTCGAAGCCGGGGAAGCGCGTCGCGAGCTCCGGCGCGCGCAGCGAGTGCAGCTTGCCCCAGTGCGGCCTGCCGTCGTGCGCGAGCAGGATGGGCTCGACGAGGTCGAAGAGCGGCCGCGGGTCCTCGCGCCACCACCGGTGCACGGCGACGTAGCCGCTCTGCCTGCCGTGCGCGGTCGAGAGGTGCGCGTCGTCGGCGGCCGTCGCGCGCACCTCGATCGGGAAGGTGACGGCGAGGTCGGCGCGACGCAGCGCGCGGTCGATCTCGCGCATCGCCGCCGGCACCGCGTCGAGCGGCAGGCCGTACTCCATCTCGCGGAACCGCACCGTCCGCGGAGCGCTGAAGACCTCGTGGCTGGGCTCCGAGAAGCGGCCGCGGGGCATGAGCTGCGCGGAGAGCGCGTTGATGCCCGGCCGCGTCGCGGGCGCGAGCGCGCCGAGCGCGAGCAGCGCGCGGTGCCCGAGGTCGGTGAGGATGCGCTCGTCGACGAAGCGCCCGACCGCCGAGCGCGGCCGCAGCGGCCGCGACGGGTCGTCGAGCGGCACGCGCGCGTTCGACTTCGTCACGGCGACGCGCGTCGTCGGGAACCAGTAGAGCTCGAAGTGGTCGGTGCGCTCGGCGAGGCCCCGCCAGTCGTCGAGCACCGGATCGAGGTCGACGACCGCCTCGACCGCGTCGAGCCCGAAGGCCGGCACGCAGCGCACGGTGACGTCGACGAGGATGCCGAGGGCGCCGAGGCCCAGGCGCACGGCGGGCAGCAGCTCGGGCCGGGAGCCGGCGTCGACGCGCAGCAGCTCGCCCTCCCCCGTCACGAGGGTCGCGGCGGTCACGGTCGAGCCGATCGAGCCGAAGGCGAGGCCCGTGCCGTGCGTGCCGGTCGAGATCGCGCCCGCGATCGTCTGCGCGTCGATGTCGCCGAGCACCTCCATCGCGAGGCCGCTGGGCGCCAGCA
This sequence comes from Agrococcus sp. SL85, assembly GCF_026625845.1. Lineage (NCBI taxonomy): Bacteria > Bacillati > Actinomycetota > Actinomycetes > Micrococcales > Microbacteriaceae > Agrococcus > Agrococcus sp. SL85. Next base: position 1,626,379 of record NZ_CP113066.1, on the reverse strand, counting down.
GGGCGGGCACCTCGCGCAGGCGGGTGCCCGCGAGCAGCGTCGCCTCGCCCGTCGCGCCGTCGACGCCCAGGAGGCCCGCGAGGCCGTCGAGCGTCATCTGCGCGTCGTCGGGGCGCGCGGCGGCCGAGAAGGAGTGCCCGGCGCCGACGGCGCGCAGGGAGCCGCCGCGGCCGCGCACCTCGCGCACGACGGCCTGCACGTCGGCCGCCGTCACCGGTGCGTGCAGCGCGCTCGGCTCGGCCCGCTGCGATCTGCTCCAGTTGCGCCACGTCACAGGAGCATCCTGCCCGCTCCGCGGTAGGTGGCGGCTGTGCCGATCACCTCCGTGCCCGACACGACGTGCAGCACGTCGACCCGCTCGCACAGCTCGCCCGCCTTCGCGTGGCGCAGCCACACGCGGTCGCCGAGCGCGAGGTCGTCCGCGGCCTCGCCGCGCACGGGCGTCTGCACCTCGCCCGCGCCCTCCTCCTCGTCGAGCCGCAGGCCCGTCGGCCAGGCGACGATCGGCGAGCGGTCGTCGCCCGCGGGCCCCGAGGCGGCCCAGCCGCCGCCGAGGAGCGTCACGCAGCCGGGACCGGGCCTGCGCACGACGGGGAGGGCGAAGCCGAGCGCCGGCGCAGGGGTGATGCCGCGGTAGCCGTCGAAGAGGTGCGGCCCGTAGAGCCCCGAGCCCGCCGCGACCTCGGTGACCGAGGGGTCGCGGGCCGTGCGCCCGATCGAGCCGGTGCCGCCGCCGTTCACGAGCTCGAGCTCGGCGACCTCCGCGAGCGCCGCCACGACGGCGCCGCGGCGCTCGATCGCGTCGCGCATCGACAGGCGCTGCATCGTGCGGACGGCCGCGGGCGGCGCGGAGCCGCGCCAGCGGGCGTCCTGGACGCCGGCGACCTGCGACTCGTAGCCCATGAGGCCGACGAGGCGGAAGCCCGGGCGCTGCGCGATCGCCCGCCCGAGCGCCACCGCCTGCTCCGGCTCGCGCACGGGCGAGCGGCGCACGCCGTAGCGGATGGGGCCGCGCACGAGCGCGAGGTCGAGCTCGATCGCGACCCGCAGCTCCGGGTGCGCGGGCGCCGCGGCGTCGATGAGGTCGAGCTGCGCGACGTCGTCGACCATGAGCGTGATGCGCGCGCGGCCCCGCTCGTCAGCGGCGAGCGCCGCGAGCGCCGCGCGGTCGGCGGTGGGATAGCCGAGGAGCACGTCGTCGACCGTCTCGGCGAGCCACAGCGCCTCCGGCAGCGTCGCGGCGAGCACACCCCGCCAGCCCTCGCTCGCGAGGACCGCGTGGACGACGTCGCGCGAGCGGATCGACTTCGTCGCGAGCCGCAGCGGCAGGCCGGCCGCGAGCGCGACCATCGTCCGGGCGTTGTGCGCGAGCGCGTCGAGCGAGAGCGCCGCGAGCGGGCCGTCGAGCCCGGCGACCGCGCCGTCGAGGCGACGCCAGTGCCCCTCGCGCGACCAGGGCTGGGCCGACGCGAGGTGCACGCTCAGAGCCTACGCTCGATCCCCGCGACGATGGTGGGGACGGCGACGCGCTCGATCATCCGCAGCGCTGCCTCGGTGTCGCCCGTGCGCAGCCAGGAGTACTGGATGCCGTCGGCGAACTGGATCGTGAGGGTGGCGAGCTCGCGCGCGGGCGTCGCCGACACCACCCCGAGGTGCTGCTCGAGCGCCTCGAGCAGGTCGACGAGCGCCTGCAGGCAGCGCTCCTGCACCTCGGCGTGCACGTGCGCGAGCGAGGACGTGCGCCGGCAGTAGGCCATGATCTCCATCGCGGCGAGCTCGTACTCGGGGTGCTCGAGGAAGCGACCGAACCAGGCGCGCATGAGCCCGGCCGCAGCGTCCTCGACCGAGGCGTCCTGCGGGAGCGCCGCGAAGGGCTCGTCGGTGATGAACGAGCCGACGAAGGCGTAGGCCTCGCCGATCATCTGGTCGCGGGAGTCGAAGACGTAGTGGAAGGTCGCGAGCGGCACCTCGGCCTCGGCGACGATGGCCCGGACGGTCGCGCCGTGCATGCCCTCGCGCGCGATGACGCGCAGGCCCGCCTCGACGATGTCGGCCCGTCGCTCCGTCGCCGCCTTGCGCGCCATGGACCCTCCTCCTGCGCCTCGCGGCGCCCAGCCGCCCCCACCAGATCGCGGGAGCACGTGCGACCGTACCGGGACGCGCGCAGGGCGAGCGCGCCCGCGGCGCAGGGCGCGGTCAGGGTCGTCCGAGGCCTCGATCAGCGCCCGCCGGTCCCGCCGCCGCCGCGGCGCCCGGTCCGCCGATCGCGCCCACGAGCACCGGGACCGCGACGTCGAGCATGCGGCGGGACGCCTCGGCATCCCGCGTGCGCAGCCACGAGTAGCCGATGCCGTCCGCGAGGTGCACGGCGAGCGTCGCGACCTCGCGCGCGGGCGTCGCGGGCGCGATGCCCATGCGCTCGGCGAGCGCCTCGATGAGCGCCGCGGCAGCGCCGAGCAGGCGCGCCTGCACCTCCTGGTGCACGTGCGCGAGCGCCGGCGTGCGGCAGCAGTAGGCCATCGTCTCGACCGAGGCGAGCACCCACTCCGGATGCTCGAGCAGGTTCGCGAACCACGCGTCGAGCAGCGCGCGCACCGCCTGGTCGAGCGTCGCGCCGGCGGGCAGCGCCTCGAGCGGCGCGGGGTCGATGAAGCGCACGATGTGGCCGTAGGCCTCGCCGATCATCTCGTCGCGCGAGTCGAAGACGTAGTGGAAGGTCGCGAGCGGCATGTCCGCCTCGGCCGCGATCGCCCGGACGGTCGCGTTGTGGATGCCGTCGCGCGCGATCACGCGGAGGGCGGCCTCGACGATCTCGACGCGCCGCTCCGCGGCAGGCTTCCTCGGCATGGCGCCCCTTCGTGCTCCGCCATCGGAGCTCCGGACGGCTCGCGCCGTCGCTGCATGCGGGCCGGCCGGCCGTCGGCTCGCGACGGCCGGCTCGCCCGCTCGGTCGGCGCCGGGGCGCCGACCGCGTGGTGGCCCGGAGGGCCTGCCGTCAGGCGTCCACCTTGGGACGCGAGGCGAAGGTCTCGAAGGCGCGGCGCGGCACCTCGCGCTCCGAGAGCTCGACGATGTCGCGGCCGAGCCAGAAGTTGTTCCACCAGCCGCCGAAGACGCGGAGCTTGCGCTCCCACATCGGCATCGCGAGGCCGTGGTAGCCGCGGTGCGCGAGCCACGCGAGCGGGCCCTTGATGGCGATCTTCCCGCTCTGGAAGACGCCGTTGCCGATGCCGAGGCCCGCGACCGCGCCGAGGTTGTCGTGCACGTACTCGCGCGGCGCCTCGCCGCGGAGGCTCGCGACGATGTTCTTCGAGAGCAGCTTGGCCTGGCGCACGGCGTGCTGCGCGTTCGGCACGCAGAAGCCGCCGGGGCCCGGGGTCTTCGACTTGTCGGGCACGGCCGAGACGTCGCCGGCCGTCCAGGCGTCGGGGACGACCTCGCCGTCGCGGGCGACCTGGAGGGTCGCGAGCGCCGTGATGCGGCCGCGCTCGTCGAGCGGCAGGTCGGTCTGGCGCACGACCGGGTTCGCCATGACGCCCGCCGTCCAGATAATGAGGTCGGAGGCGAAGCGATCGCCCGTGGAGAGCTCGCACACGCCGTCGACGGCGCTCTGCAGCTGCGTCTCGAGGTGCACGTCGACCCCGCGGCCGCGCAGGTCCTCGACGACCCACTCCGCCGTCTTGGCGCTGACCTCGGGCATGATGCGCGGCATCGCCTCGACGAGGTGGAAGCGCACGTCCTCGAACGCGATCTCGCGGAAGCGCGAGAGCAGGTGCGTGGCGAGGTCGCGGAGCTCGGCGATCGTCTCGATGCCGGCGAAGCCGCCGCCGACGACCACGACCGTCAGGAGGCGGTCGCGCTCGGGGCCCGCGGGCAGCGTGGCGGCCTTGGCGAAGTTGCCGAGCAGGCGGTCGCGGACGGCGACGGCCTCCTCGATCGTCTTCATGCCGATCGCCTCGTCGGCGACGCCGCCGATGGGGAAGGTGCGCGAGACCGAGCCCGCCGTCATGACGACGACGTCGTAGTCCTCGGTCCAGGCCTCGCCGATCTCGGGCTGGATGGTGGCGCGCTTCGCGGCGTGGTCGACGAAGGTGACCTTCGCCTCGACGACGCGGGTGCGCGCGAGGTGGCGGCGCAGCGAGACGACTGCGTGGCGGGGCTCGATCGAGCCGGCCGCGACCTCGGGGAGGAACGGCAGGTACGTCATGTACGGCAGCGGGTCGACGATGGTGATCTCGGCCTCGGCCGCGCCGAGCTGGCGCTCGAGGCCACGGGCCGTGTACAGGCCGGCGTAGCCGCCGCCGACGATCAGGATCTTGGTCACAGCGACTTCTTCCCGTTCTCTGATAGGTGCGCGGCCAGTCTACGCCTGCGCGGGATGCCCGCCGCGCGCGCCCGGCTCGCAGGCGCAGGTCGCGGGGCTCCAGCCGCCGAGCTCGAGCACGGCGTCGCCCATGGGGTTGGTGCCGGCCCCCGCGGCGAGCGCGTGGGCGAGCACCGCGTGCAGGCACTTCACGCGCGTCGGCATGCCGCCCGCGCTCACGCCCGCGATCTCCTCGACCTCGCCGTGCGCGGCGCGGTCGGCGAGGTAGGCCTCGTGCGCGGCGGCGTAGGCGGCCGCGATCTCGGGCTCGGCGAGGCGCTCCTGGAGCGCGGCCATCGTGCCGTCGGCCTCGAGGCGGGAGGCCGCGACCGCGGCCGCGGGGTGCGTGAGGTAGTAGAACGTGGGGAAGGGCGTGCCGTCGGGCAGCCGCGGGCTCGTCACCACGACCGTGGGTGCGCCGCACGCGCAGCGGGCGCCGACGCCGAGCACGCCGCGCATCTCGCGGCCGAGCTGCGCGGCCATGATCTCCAGGTCGCGCGCGGAGGCGGGCTCGATCACGGGTGGTCCTCCCTCGCCTCGCGGCGGAGCGGTCGGGGCGGGCGCCGTGCGGCGCCTGCCGTCATTCCGGGGTGTCGGTCTCGGCGGGCTCGCCGAACGAGGTCGGCCCGGCGCTCGTGAGCCCCGCGACGAGGAACGACGACGCGGCGGCCGAGGCCCAGTCCCGCGTCGGCTGCTCGAGCGTCGCCGAGGGCACGGGCGCCGAGGCGGACTCGAGCGCGGAGCGGTCGTCGAGCAGCACGAAGCTGGTCTCGCCGGGGTAGACGTAGAAGAGGCGGTCGCGCGCCTGCGCCTCGATGTAGGCGGGGTCGTCCCAGCGCGCGACCTCGTCCTGCAGCGCCTCGACGTTCTCCTGCTGCTCGACGACCTGCGCCTCGGCGGCCGCGATGTCGCGCCGCTGCTCGAGCAGGAGCCCGACCGTGGGGGCCAGGACGACGACGCCCGCGACCACGAGCCCGACGACGACGAGCAGCAGCCACGACACGCGCAGCTGGCCGACGGGGTCAGGACGGGAGGAGGGCACCCGCCGAGGATACCGGCGAGCGCCCTCCTCGGGCGGCAGGACCGCCCGTCGACGCGAGATGCGCGGGACTACGCCCCGAAGCGCGGGTAGGCCGCGGCGCCGGCGTAGCGGGCCGCGTCGCCGAGGTCCTCCTCGATGCGCAGCAGCTGGTTGTACTTCGCCACGCGCTCCGAGCGGGCGGGCGCGCCCGTCTTGATCTGGCCGGCGTTCACGGCGACCGCGATGTCGGCGATCGTCGTGTCCTCGGTCTCGCCCGAGCGGTGCGAGAGCACCGAGGCGTAGCCGGCCTGCGTCGCGATCCGGATGGCGTCGAAGGTCTCCGACAGCGTGCCGATCTGGTTGACCTTCACGAGCAGCGCGTTCGCGGCGCCGCGCTCGATGCCGTCGGCGAGGCGCTCGGGGTTCGTGACGAAGAGGTCGTCGCCCACGAGCTGCACCTGGTCGTCGAGGCGCTCGGTGAGGGCCGTCCAGCCCTCCCAGTCGTCCTCGTCGAGCGGGTCCTCGATCGTGACGAGCGGGAAGCTCGAGACCAGGTCGGCGTAGTAGTCGGCCATCTCGGCGCTCGTGCGGTCCTGGCCCTCGAAGCGGTAGACGCCGCCCTCGTGGAACTCGGAGGCCGCGACGTCGAGGCCGAGCGCGATGTCCTCGCCCGGGCGGAAGCCGGCCTTCTCGATCGCCTGCACGAGCAGGTCGAGCGCCGTGCGGTTGCTCGCGAGGTCGGGCGCGAAGCCGCCCTCGTCGCCGAGGCCGGTCGAGAGGCCCTGCTCCTTGAGGATCGACTTCAGCACGTGGTACGTCTCCGTGCCCCAGCGCAGGCCCTCGCGGAACGACTCGGCGCCGATCGGCAGGATCATGAACTCCTGGATGTCGACGCCCGTGTCGGCGTGCGCGCCGCCGTTGATGACGTTCATCATCGGCACCGGCAGCAGGAAGGCGTTCGGGCCGCCGAGGTAGCGGAACAGCGGCAGGCCGGACGACTCGGCAGCGGCCTTCGCGACCGCGAGCGAGACGCCGAGGATCGCGTTGGCGCCGAGGTTCTTCTTGTTGTCGGAGGCGTCGAGCTCGAGCAGCGTCGCGTCGACGATGCGCTGGTCGTCGGCGGCGATGCCCTCCAGGGCGTCGGCGATGTCCTCGTTCACGGCCTCGACGGCCTTGAGGACGCCCTTGCCGGCGTAGCGGTCGGCGTCGCCGTCGCGGAGCTCGTAGGCCTCGAAGGCGCCGGTGCTCGCACCGGAGGGCACGGCGGCGCGGCCGACGGTGCCGTCGGAGAGCAGGACCTCGACCTCGACGGTCGGGTTGCCGCGCGAGTCGAGGATCTCGCGGGCCTGCAGGGTGTCGATGAGTGCCACGGGGGGTTCCTCTCGAAAGGGAGTGGGGTGGGCTTCCTGGGTGAGTGTGCGGCTGCGCCGCGCCCGCCGACCAGCCTAGCCACCGGGCATGCCGCGGCGGTCGGGCGATGCGGGACCCCGAGGGCGGTGGGCGGCGCGCCTAGGAGATCGGCTTCGGCTCGAGGTCCTCGGCCGAGTCGCCCGGGCGCACGAAGGCCACGTGGGTCGCACCCGCCGCCACGAGCTGGTCGAGCAGGCCCTGCGGGTTCTTGGGACGGCGCTGCATGCGCACGGTGCGGCCCTGCGCGATGAGCGCGCGCTTGATCGCGAGCGCCTCGACGGGCGGCACCTGCTTGTCGACGAGCAGCGCCACGACCTCCCGGCCGTCCTCCTCGGGCAGCTCGACGAGGTCGACGAGGCGCTCGAAGCCGAGCGAGATGCCGACGGCCGGCACCTCCTGGCCGAGGAAGCGGCCGACCATGCCGTCGTAGCGGCCGCCGCCGCCGATCGAGAAGGGGAGGTCGGGGTGCGCGACCTCGAAGATCGCGCCCGTGTAGTAGCCCATGCCGCGCACGAGCGTCGGGTCGAGCACGAGCGGCACGCCGACGTGCGCGGCCATGAGCTCGCGCAGCGGCTCGAGCGTCGCGGCGTCGAAGCCCTCGGGCGCCTCCCCCGCGCCGATCGCGTCGAGCGTGGCGAGGAGCGCCGCGCCGTCGACGCCGCGCTCGGCGAGCTCGGCGACGACGCCCTCGCGGCCGACCTTGTCGAGCTTGTCGACCGTGATGAGCGCGCCCTCGCGCTGCGCGTCGGGCACGCCCGCGTGCTCGAGCGCGGCCAGGAGCACCCGGCGGTCGTTGATGCGGATGTGGGTGCCCGTCAGCCCCAGCCGCTCGAGCGCGTCGCCCGTGGCCGCGAGCAGCTCGAGCTCGGCCGCGATGCCGGGCTCCCCCGCGATGTCGATGTCGCACTGCACGAACTGGCGGAAGCGGCCGCGCTGCGGCCGCTCGGCGCGCCAGACCGGCGCGATCTGGATGGCGCGGAAGACGGGCGGCAGGCTGGAGCGGTGCGTCGACAGGAAGCGCGCGAGCGGCACCGTGAGGTCGAAGCGGAGGCCGAGGTCGGCGAGCTCGAGCGGGCTCCGCGCGGCCTGCAGGTCGTCGCCCGTGAGGCCGCGGCGCATGATCGCGAAGGCGAGCTTCTCGTTGTCGCCGCCGAGGCCCGCGTGGAGCCGCGCGGCGTCCTCGACCACGGGCGTCTCGATCTCCTCGAAGCCGTGGTGCTCGTAGGCCTCCCGGATCACGCGCAGCACGCGCTCGCGGCGGCGCTTGTCGACGGGCAGGAAGTCGCGCATGCCGCGCGGCGGGTGCACCTGGGTTGCCATGCCCCCATCCTCCCGCATGGCGTGCGGCGGATCCGACGCGCCCCGGGTGCAGGATGGCCTGATGCGCCGCTGGCAGTTCGATGACGAGACCCCGCCGGTCGTGGCCCTCCGGGTCGCGATCCTCCTCCTCGGCGTCCTCGCCGAGGCCTGGAACGTCGTCGACGTCGCGCGCAGCGGCGAGCGGTGGAGCGAGCACTTCGCGTACTTCACGGTGCAGTCGAACCTGCTCGTGCTCGTCGTCGTCGCCTGGCTCCTGCTCGTGCCCGCGCACCGCCGACCCGCGTGGAGCGAGCAGGTGCGCGGCGCCGCGACCGCCTACGTCGTGCTCGCGGGCCTCGTCTGGGCGATGCTGCTCGCCGAGCCGGGCCAGGTGCTCTCGTGGACCATCGACTACACGAACGCCTCCCAGCACCGGCTCATCCCCTGGCTCATGGCGATCGACTGGATCCTCGTGCGCGGCCCCGGTCGGTTCCGGCTGGTGCGCTCGCTGTGGTGGATGGCGTACCCGGTCGCCTACCTCGCGGGCGCGTGGCTGCGCGGCGGGCTCGTCGACGGCTGGTTCCCCTACCCCTTCCTCGACCCGGGCGCGCACGGCGGCTGGGCCGGGCTCGTGGGACCGGTGGGCCAGGTGCTGCTCGCGTTCCTCGTGGGCATCGCGCTCGTCGCGGCCGTCGGCGCGCTGCGGCACAGGGTGCTCGGCCCGGTCCTGCCGGCGCGCTCGGGGCAGGGCGATCACGGCAGGGCGATCACGCCGCCTCGAGCCGACGCTCGAGCCCGTCGAGGATGAGCGCCAGCCCCCACTCGAACTCCTCGCCGTAGGCGTAGTCGCGGCCGGCCACGAGCACCTCGGCCATCTCGGCGAGGTGCGGGAAGCGGTCGCGCGGCACGGCCATCTCGGCGACCACGGCCTCCGCCGACTCCCCCGGCTCGAACGGCAGGTGCTGCTCGGTCGTCACGAAGCCGAAGACGTAGGCGTCGAGCACCGAGAACGCGTGCGCCGCGAGCCGCACGGGGAAGCCCGCGCCGCGCAGGCACGCGATGACGGTCTCGTGATGGAGCAGCAGCGCGGGGCCGGGGGTGCGCCGCGACTCGATGAGGCCGAGGCCCCAGGGGTGGGCGCCGAGCACCGCGCGCATCGAGCGGCAGCGCTCGGCGAGCGCCTCCCGCCACGGCAGCGCCGGGTCGGGGTGGCGGATGCCGGAGACCAGGCGGTCGACGAGCGCGTCGAGCAGCGCCTCCTTGCCCGCCACGTGGTGGTACAGCGACATGGCCTCGACGCCGAGCTCGCGCCCGACGGTGCGCATGCTGAGGCCCGCGAGGCCCGCGCGGTCGGCGACGGCGGACGCCGCGGCGACGATGCGCGCCTCGCTCAGCGGCTCGCGGTCGGCCATCTCGCCCTCCCCTTGTCTGCTTACGACTGTAAGGCTACGATGGCCGCATCCGAGGCTTACAGGCGTAAGGAGCAGCAGTGCGCGCAGTCGTCGTCGACCGCTACGGTCCCCCCGAGGTCGCTCGCGTCGTCGAGCTGCCCGACCCCGTCCCCGGCCGCGGGGAGGTGCTCGTGCGCGTCGTCGCGGCGCCCGTCAGCTCCGGTGACGCGCGGATGCGCTCGGGCAGCTTCCCGCCCGGCTTCGCGATCCCGGCGCGCCTCGCGATCGGTCTCCGCGGACCGCGGCGGCGGGTGCTCGGCTTCGCGCTCTCGGGCACGGTCGAGGCGGTCGGGGAGGGCGTGACGGCGTTCGCGGTGGGCGACGAGGTCGCGGGCACCACGGGCGGCACGGGCGCGCACGCCGAGCTCGTGGCGCTGCCCGAGCGACGGCTCGTGCCGAAGCCCGCCGGCGTGCCCCACGAGCACGCCGCGGCCGTGCTGTTCGGGGGCCACACCGCGCTCCACTTCCTCGAGCGCATCGCGGCCGTGCGCCCGGGCCAGCGCGTGCTCGTCATCGGCGCGGCGGGCGCCGTCGGCACGAGCGCCGTGCAGGCTCGCCCGGATCGCGGGCGCGCGCGTCACGGGCGTCGCGAGCGCGCGGAACGCCGAGCTCGTGCGACGGCTGGGGGCGGAGGCCGTGCTCGACCGGGCGGGCGTCGACTACGACGCGCTCGAGGACCGCTTCGACGTGGTGCTCGACGCGGTGGGGGCGCTGCGCACCGCGCAGGGGCGGCGGCTGCTGGCGCCGGGCGGCCTGCTGCTGCTCGTCGCGGGCTCGCTCGGGCAGCTGGTCGCTGCCCGCGGCCAGGTGCGGGCCGGCACCGCGGTCGCGCGGCGCGAGGACGTCGAGCGCCTGCTCGCGCTGCTCGAGCGCGGCGAGCTCGACCCGGTGCTGCAGGATGCCCTGCCGCTCGCGGAGGTCGCACGCGCCCACGCGATCGTCGACTCCGGCCACAAGGTCGGCAGCGTCGTGGTGCTGCCGGGCGCCTGAGGGGGCGGGTGCCCGGCCGGAGCCGGGCACCCGCCGAGGGGCCGGGCGGCCGCTCGGTGCACGGAGCGGCCGCCCGGGGCTCAGGGCTCGGGACTGCGTGCGGCAGGCCCGAGCGGATCAGGGCGGCGCTCGGGACTGCGTGCGGCAGGCCCGAGCGGATCAGGGCGGCGCTCGGGACTGCGTGCGGCAGGCCCGAGCGACTCAGGGCGGCGGCGCTCGGGCCCGCGTCCATCGGGCCCGAGCACGTCAGGCCCGCGGCGCCGCCGGGGCGTCCGCGCGGTCGCGGCGCGAGCGCACCGCGACGAGGAGGCCGTCGAGGAGCACGAAGGCGACGAGCGTCCAGCCGACGAGCGGCAGCAGGAGGCCCACCGCCGCGCCGACGACGGCCACGGCGGCCATCCCCCACCAGGGCGCCCGGGCGAGCGCGCCCGCCTCCGGTGCCGCTCCCGGCCGGTCGCGATACGGGCCGCGCCGCCACCACATGCGCATGCCGAGCACGACGAGCGCGGCGATGCCGAGCGCGATCGCCGCCATGACGAGCTGGTTGGCCAGGCCGAACATCGAGCCCATGTGCAGGTCGATGCCCCAGCGGGCGAGCTTCGCGACGAGGCCGTAGTCCTCGAAGCGCACCTCGTCGACGACGGCGAGCGTCGCGCCGTCGACGGCCACGGCGTCGACCTGCGTGGGGTACCAGCGCTGGATCTCCTGCACCACCCAGGCGCTCGAGGCGTCGGCCGGGGGCCGCACCTCGATCGCGCCCACGTCCACCGAGCGCGTGCGGGCGACCGCGACGACCTCGTCGAAGAGCGCGGGATCCGCGACCTCGGCCGCGGCGGGGGCGCCGTGCCCCGCGTGCGCCCCGCCGCCGTCGGCCTCGCCCTCGAGCGCCGTCGACACCGAGGGCGTCGTCCAGCCGAGGGCGGAGCGGAGGTCGGAGACGTTGGCGCCCGCGAGCTGCGACCACGTGATGCCCGTCGCCGAGAGGAAGAGCGCGCCGAGCGCGAGCCAGATGCCGAGCGAGGCGTGCCACGACAGCAGCCGTCGCACCCCCGTCGCGCCGCGCGCGGGCCGCACGAGCTCGGCCCTGCGCCCTGCGCGCCGGGAGCGCCACTGGACGATCCACAGCGCGACGCCCGCGAGCACCACGACGCCCAGCCAGCTCGCCGCGAGCTCCGAGTAGAGCCTGCCGACGTCGCCGAGGCCGAGGCCCCGGTGGAAGTGGTCGATCGCGGTCCGCAGCGGCAGCGCGCCGCTCGTGCCGTAGACGGTGAGGTCGCCGCGCACCTCGCCGCTGACGGGGTCGACGAAGATCGCCCGCGACTCCGACTCCTGCAGGCCCTCGGCAGCGAAGAGGATGCGCGAGGTCGCGCCCGCCTCGGGCGCGGGCCGCACCGCCGAGAGCGGCGCGGCGCCGCCCACGACGTCCTGCGCGATGCGCACCTGCTCGGCGAGCGGCAGCGGCTCGCCCGTCGCGGGCGCCGTGAGCGCCTCGCGGTAGACCTGCTGCTCGAGCGCCGGCGTGAGCGCGTAGGCGGCGCCGGAGAGCGCGGCGACGAGGATGAAGGGGCCGACGAGCACGCCCGCCATCCAGTGGAGGCGCCGCAGCAGCGGCACGAGCCACGGCCTGCGACGCGGCTCGGGCGGCGAGGGGTCGCCGGCGGTCGGGGCGGCGGCGCCGCCCTCGAGGACCGCGGTCACCGGCCGGCCCGCGAGGCCGCCTGGCGGCGGATGGCGATGGCCGCGAGCGCCGCGGCGATGACGCCGACGACGAGCGCGGCGATCGAGATCGGGTCGACCGAGGCCGGCGTCGCGGCGGGAGCGGCGGCCGCGGCGGCCGCGGCGGCATCGTCCGTCGACGCGTCGTCGCCCGTCGTGCCGCCGTGCTCGGCGTGGTCGCCGTGCCCGGCGGCGGGGTCGCCGCCGACGACGAGCTCCGGCGCGGGCTCCTCGCCGTCGGCGGGACCGGCCCAGTCGTAGCTCGCACCGGAGGCGCAGGTCTGCTCGACGGGGAAGGCGAGCACGGTGCCGTCGGCGACGTCCTCGCCGATCGTGACCTCGAGCGCGATGGTGTCGCGCACGCCGTCCGGCAGCGGCGTCAGCGCGGTGAGGGCGACGCCCCGCTCCGCGCCCTCGGCGAATGCCTCGACGGTCCAGCCGGCGTTGGCGATGGGCGTGAGGGCCGAGACCTCCTCCGGCACGGCGATGCGCAGCCCGGTCGTGGGCGAGCCGTCGCAGCCGTGGCCGACCGCGAAGCCGAGCTCGACGGTCTCGCCCGCGTCGGCGGCGCCGGGCGAGACGTGCACGTGGGCGCTCGCGGCGGCGGGCGCGAGCAGCGCGAGGCCGAGGCCCGCGGCGCCGACGACGGCGAGGCGCGCGGTGCGCGACGCGGCGCGGGCGAGGCGCGTGCGGGAGGTGGAGGTGCGGGAGGTGGAGGTACGGGACATGGGAGCACTCCTGTGCTGGGGGCGCCGTGGGGCGCGTTCGTCTGGTGGGGCGCGGCACCCGAGGTGCGACGCCGGAGGGCCGTCGGCACGCCCTCGTGGGACGCCGACGGAGGGCTCGCGAGGCGAGCCGGCTCAGACGAGCAGGAGCGGCGGCCCGCGTCGCGCGGAGGCGCGGGCGAGCACGGGGAGGGTCGGTAGGACCACGGGGCGCTCCGCGGCGAGCGCGGGGCGGCGCGGCGCGCCGAGCGGCGCGACCCAGGCGAGCACGAGCGCGACGGCGCGCAGCGAGACGGCCGCGACGGCGGCGGCGAGCGCGCGCGGCGCGGCGCGGAGCACGAGGAGGGTGAGCAGGCCCGCGGCGACGTGCGCGAGCGGCATCGCGGCGCCGCCGTGGTCGAGCGAGGCGGCGGCGAGGGCGTCGCCCGCGGCAGCGCCGTGCGCGTGCGCGGCGCCGCCGGAGCCGTGCGGCAGCGCGTAGAGGGCGTGCTGCACGACCTGCGCGAGCGCCACGGCGAGCGACTGGCGCACGAGGCCGGGGCGTGGCCCGAGCATCGGCGCGAGGATCGCCAGGGTCGCCACGAGCGCGGCGCCCAGCAGCAGCGCGTCGGGCGCGGCGCCGCCAGCGAGCGAGTGCGCGCAGCCCGTGACGACGGTCGTGAGGGCGGCGACCGCGACGGCAGCGGCGACCGCGCGGCGTCGCCGCTGCATCCGCTGCTCCCCCGTCATGCCTCCATCCTGCCCTGTCCGCGCCGATCCCGCTCGCATCGGGCTCGCGGACGCGCCGGAGGCCGCGCCCTAGACTGCGCGCATGCCCACCCCGAGCGATGCACCGCCCCCGGCCCGCCGCGCCTCGGCGAAGGGCATCGCGCGCCGGCAGGAGATCCTCGACCGCGCCCTCGAGGTGTTCGCACGACGCGGCTCGGAGCGCACGAGCCTCCGCGCGATCGCGCGCGAGGTGGGCGTGACCCACGCGGCGCTCACCCACTACTTCGCCTCGCTCGAGGAGCTGCTCGTGGCGGTCTACCGGGAGTCGGAGCGGCGGCTCGACGAGGCGGGGCCTGCGGCGCACGCCGCGACGCCCGTCGAGGCGATGCGCGTCTCGGCGCAGCAGAACCGCGCGGTGCCCGGGCTCGTGCAGCTGTACACGAGCCTCGTCGCCGCGGCCCTCGAGGCCGACCGCCCCGCGGCGACGGCCTTCGTCGCCGATCGCTTCGAGCGCCTCCGCGCGGGCATGGCCGAGCAGGTGCGCGAGAACCAGCGCGCCGGCCTCGTGCGCGACGACGTCGACCCCGAGCACGTCGCCGCCCTCGTGATCGCGGCCTCCGACGGCCTCCAGACGCAGTGGCTGCTCGACGGCGAGGTGGCGCTCGACGGCTCGCTGGCCCTGCTCGAGCACCTGCTCCGCCCCGACCGCTGACGACGGCGCGCCGAGGCCCGGTCCCGGCGCCGGGCCCACGCCGGGCGGGCGCAGAGCCGACGCCGAGCCGACGCGCGCGTGACAGCCGCGCGCGCGCCGTGTACCGTCATCGCCAGGAACCTCCACATGGAGGTTCTGCGCGCGCCCGACCGACGCGGCCCGCACGAGGAAGGAACGACGACGTGACCCTGCCCCTGGCATCCGTGCAGCTCTACACCCTGGCCGACGAGCTCTCCGCCGATCCCGCCGGATCGCTCGAGCGGCTCGCCGCGATGGGCCTCCGCACCGTCGAGGCCTTCGACTTCGTGCGCAGGCCCCAGGAGCTGCGCGCCGCCCTCGACGCCGCGGGCCTCGTCTCCCCCACCGCCCACGCGCCGCTGCTCTCGGACGAGCTGTGGACGCCCGACGGCGCCATCCCCACCCCCGCCCCGGAGGTCGTGCTCGAGGCCGCCGCGACGCTCGGCGCCCGCACCGTCATCGACCCCTTCGTCGCCCCCGAGCGCTGGGCGACCGCCGAGGGCGTCGACGACATCAGCGAGCGGCTCAACACCCTCGTCGAGCGCGCCGCGGCCTTCGACCTCCAGGTCGGCTACCACAACCACGCGCAGGAGTTCGTGGCCTCCTTCGACGGCCAGACCGCCTACGAGCGCTTCGTCGCGCGCACCGACCCCAGGGTGCAGCTCGAGCTCGACCTCTACTGGGCCGTCGTGGGCGGCCAGGACCCCGTGGCGCTCGCCGCATCGCTCGGCGACCGCCTCCTCGCCGTGCACGTCAAGGACGGCATCGCGCCCGCCGAGAACCCCTTCCGCCCCGGCGCCGAGCGCTTCGGCTCGGACGCGCTCGACCAGCGCAGGCCCGGCGAGGGCGAGGTCGCGCTCGCCGAGGCGCTGCGCGCCGCGAGCGCCGTGCAGTACGCCGTGATCGAGTACGACAACCCGCCCGGCGACGTCTTCGCCGACATCGCGGCGAGCCTCGCGTTCCTCCGCGACGGCGGGCTCGCCCGATGAGCGCCGTCGGCATCGGCATCATCGGGGCGGGCGTCATCAGCGACACCTACCTCGAGCACCTGCAGGCCTTCGGCGACACCGAGGTGCGGATCGTCGGCGACCTCCACGTCGACCGCGCGGCGGCGCAGGCGCAGGCGCACGGCGTGCCCGCCCACGGCACCGCCGGCGACGTGCTCGCCCACCCGGAGGTCGAGCTCGTCATCAACCTCACGATCCCGGCGGCGCACCTCGACGTCTCGCGCGCGGCGATCGCCGCGGGCAAGCACGTGTGGACCGAGAAGCCCCTCGGCCTCGACCTCGACGGCGCGGCCCAGCTGCTGCGCGAGGCGGACGCCGCGGGCCTCCGCGTCGGCTGCGCGCCCGACACCCTGCTCGGCCCCGGCTTCCAGGCCGCGCGGCGCGCGATCGAGGCCGGGCGCATCGGTCGCCCGCTCTTCGCGCAGACCGCGTTCCAGACGCAGGGGCCCGACCTGTGGCACCCGAACCCCGGCTTCCTCTTCGCCCAGGGCGCCGGACCGCTCATGGACATGGGGCCGTACTACCTCTCGGCGCTCGTGAGCATCCTCGGTCCCGTCGCGACGGTCGCCGCGGTCGGCACGAAGGCGCAGGAGGAGCGCGAGATCCGCACCGGGCCGCTCGCGGGCACCCGCTTCCCCGTCGAGGTGCCCTCGACGATCCAGCTCGTCGCCGCGTTCGAGTCGGGCGCGCAGTCGCAGAGCCTGCTGAGCTTCGACTCCCCGCTCGAGCGGCACGGCGTCGTCGAGATCCACGGCACCGAGGGCTCGATCGTGCTGCCCGACCCCAACCGCTTCGCGGGGCGCATCGCCGCGGTGCGGCCGCTCGGCATGCTCGTCGACGGGCTGTCGCACGAGCAGGTGTGGGAGGAGATCCCGCACCCCGAGCTGGAGGTCGGCCGCGGCATCGGCGCGCTCGACATGGTGCGCGCCATCGCCGAGGGCCGTCCGCACGTGGCCTCGGGCGAGCTCGGGCTGCACGTGCTCGACACGATGCTCTCGGCCGCGCGCTCGGCCGAGACCGGCCGGACCGAGGCGGTCGCGAGCAGCCTCGCGCCCGTGCCGCTGCTTCCCGAGGGCTTCGACCCCTTCCGCGCGACGCTCTGAGGCTGCGGCCCCGGGGCTCGGCGCCCCGGGGTCGCCCCGGTCAGCCCGCGGCGCGCTCCTGGGCGCGGAGGCCCTCGGCCATGCCGCGGGTCGCGGCACGGAGCGCCCGCTCGGCGTCGAGGCCCTGCACGTCGGCCGCGCGCACGAGCGCGAGGAGCGCCTCGCCGAGCGCCGCCTCGTCGGCGGGCCCAGCCTCCGGCGCGGCCGGCAGCGCGAGGCCGGCGCGGCGCGCGCGGCCCATGGTCTTCGCGGCGAGCGCGAGGGCCGGCAGCCCCGCCGGGATGCCGTCGAGCGCGCTCTCGCGCTCCGGCTTCTCGGCGCGCTTCAGCGCGTCCCAGTTCGCCACCACCTCGTCGGCGCCGGAGACCGCGACGTCGCCGAACACGTGCGGATGCCGGCTGCGCAGCTTCTCGACGAGCCGCGCCGCGACCTCCTCGAGGTCGAAGCGGCCCTCGGCGCGCGCGATCTCGGCGTGGAAGGCCACCTGCAGCAGCACGTCGCCCAGCTCCTCGACGAGGTGCGCGTCGTCCGCGCCCGTCTCGATCGCCTCGGCGAGCTCGTGCGACTCCTCGATGAGGTAGGTGACGAGCGAGGCGTGCGTCTGCTGGGCGTCCCACGGGCAGCCGCCCGGCGCGCGCAGGCGCGCCATCGTCTCGACGAGCTCGTCGAGCGCGCTCACGGCGCCGCCCCCGCCGCGGCATCCTCCTGGCTCGGCGCGACGGACGCGGGGAAGACCGCGGTCAGCAGCGCGTCGACCCAGGCGATGAGCTCGGGGTCCGGCAGCGGCTGCGCCTGGGTGCCCGCGAGGCGGCCGCCGCCGACGGTCGGGATCGGCACGACGAGCGTGCGCGCGGCCGCGTTGAGCTTGGCCTCCGGATACATGCGGCGCAGGCGCAGCTGCACCGAGTCGGGGAGCTCGGCCGGGCCCACCCGCAGGTTCGGGCCCACGGCGATGACCTCCGACAGCTGCGCGCGCTGGGCCCGCCGCCGCAGGCGCGCCATCGCCACGAGCGCCGCGACCTGCGCGGGCGGCTCGCCGTAGCGGTCGCGGAGCTCCTCGACGACGCGGTCGATCGCGCCCTCGTCGCGGCCCGAGGCGGCAGCCGAGAGCTTCTGATAGGCCTCGAGGCGCAGCCGCTCGGCCTCGACGTAGTGCTCGGGGATGACGGCGTCGACCGGCAGCTCGAGGCGCAGCTCGCGCGGCGCGTCGGCCTCCTCGCCGCGGAAGACGGCCACGGCCTCCCCCACCATGCGCAGGTAGAGGTCGAAGCCGACGCCCGCGATGTGGCCCGACTGCTCGCCGCCCAGCATGTTGCCCGCGCCGCGGATCTCGAGGTCCTTGAGCGCCACCTGCATGCCGGCGCCCAGCTCGTTGTGCACCGCGATCGTCTCGAGCCGGTCGTGGGCGGTCTCCGACAGCGGCGTCTCGCCGTCGTAGAGGAAGTAGGCGTAGGCGCGCTCGCGGCCGCGGCCCACGCGGCCGCGCAGCTGGTGCAGCTGGCTGAGGCCGAAGCGCTCGGCGCGGTCGACGATGAGCGTGTTGGCGTTCGGGATGTCGAGGCCCGTCTCGACGATCGTCGTCGAGACGAGCACGTCGTACTGCTTCTCCCAGAAGTCGACGATGACCCGCTCGAGCTGCGACTCGGCCATCTTGCCGTGGGCCACGCCGATGCGGGCCTCCGGCACGAGCTCCGCGAGCTGCGCCGCGACCTTGTTGATCGTCGAGACGCGGTTGTGCACGAAGAAGATCTGGCCCTCGCGCAGCAGCTCGCGCCGGATCGCGGCGGCGACCTGCTGCTCGTTGTAGGGGCCGACGAACGTGAGCACGGGATGCCGTGCCTCGGGCGGCGTCGCGAGCGTCGACATCTCGCGGATGCCGGTGACCGCCATCTCGAGCGTGCGCGGGATGGGCGTGGCCGACATCGCGAGCACGTCGACGTTCGTCTTCAGGGCCTTCAGCGCGTCCTTGTGCTCGACGCCGAAGCGCTGCTCCTCGTCGATGACGACGAGGCCGAGGTCGTGGAACGCGATCTGGTCGGCGAGGATGCGGTGCGTGCCGATGACGACGTCGACGGTGCCGTCGGCGAGGCCCGCGACGGTCTCGCGGACCTCCTTGTCGGTCTGGAAGCGGCTGAGCGCGCGCACCTGCACGGGGAAGCCCGCGAAGCGCGAGGCGAAGGTCTCGTGGTGCTGGCGCACGAGCAGCGTCGTGGGCACGAGCACCGCCACCTGCTTGCCGTCCTGCACAGCCTTGAACGCCGCGCGCACCGCGACCTCGGTCTTGCCGTAGCCGACGTCGCCCGAGAGCAGCCGGTCCATCGGCACCTCGCGCTCCATGTCGCGCTTGATGTCGTCGATGGTCGTGAGCTGGTCGGGGGTCTCGGCGTACGGGAAGGCGTCCTCGAGCTCGCGCTGCCAGGGGGTGTCCGGGCCGAAGGCGTGGCCCTTCGACGCCATGCGCGCGGAGTAGAGCTGCACGAGCTCGACCGCGATCTCGCGCACGGCCTTGCGCGCCTTCGCCTTCGACTGCTGCCAGTCGGAGCCGCCCATCTTCGAGAGCGCCGGGCTCTCCCCGCCCACGTAGCGCGAGAGCTGGTCGAGCTGGTCGGTGGGCACCGAGAGGCGGTCGCCCGGCTGGCCGCGCTTCGACGACGCGTACTCGATGACGAGGTACTCGCGCGTGGTCTTGACGGGGTTGCGGCCGCCGGAGGACACCGTGCGCTGCGTGAGCTCGAGGAAGCGGCCGACGCCGTGCGTCTCGTGCACGACGAAGTCGCCGGCCTTGAGCTGCAGCGGGTCGACGACCGTGCCGCGGCGCGCGGCCATGCGCCGCGGGGCCCGCGCGTCGACGCCGACGGCGCGGCCGAAGAACTCGGCCTCGCTCATCAGCAGGATGCGCTCCGCCGGCAGCTCGAAGCCGTGCTCGATCGCGGCCTGCACGACGTGCACGACGCCGGGCTCGACCTCGGCGCCCAGCTCGGCCTCCTCGCGCGCGGCGACCTCGCGCTCGGCGAGCACCGCCGCGGCACGCTCGACGAGGCCGTGGCCGCCCGCGGTGACGACGGCGCGCCAGCCGTCCCGGAGCCGCTCGCGCAGGTGGTCGACGGCGCCCTCGGCGCGCCCCGCGAAGCTCGGCACGGCCTCGGCGGCGAGCGCGGCGACGTCCTCGTCGCGCTGCAGCGCCGACATCGTCCACCACGGCCCCTCGGCCGCGTCGCGCAGCGCGTCGAGCTCGAGGAAGCCGCCCTCGAGGTCGACGGGCGGGGCGCCGCCGGCGGTCGCGGCGCTCCAGGCCGCCTCGAGGAACTCGTGGTTCGTCTCGTTGAGGCTGCGCACGCGGTCGCGGATGCGCTCGGGGCCGAGCACGACGACGCCGGCGCCGGGCAGGTAGTGCGTGATCGGCACGAGGCCGGGCAGCAGCGCGGGCGCGAGCGACTCCATGCCCTCGACCGCGATGCCCTCCGCGAGCTTCTCGAGCATCTGCGCGATGCCGGGGAGCTCGGGCGCGAGCCGGCGCGCGCGGTCGCGCACGTCCTGCGTGAGCAGCAGCTCGCGGCTCGGCGGCAGGACCACGCGCTCCACCGGCTCGGGCGCCGAGCGCTGGTCGGCGACGTGGAACCACCGCATCTGCTCGACCTCGTCGCCGAAGAGCTCGATGCGCACCGGGTGGTCCTCGGCGGGAGGGAAGACGTCCACGATCCCGCCGCGCACCGCGAACTCGCCGCGGCGCGTGACCATGTCGACGCGCGCGTAGGCGAGGTCGACGAGGCGCCGCGAGAGCTCGGCCAGGTCGACGCCGCGGCCGCCCGCGACGAGGTCGACGGGCTCGACCGAGAGCAGGTTGCCCGCGAGGGGCTGGAGCGCGGCACGCACCGACGCCACGACGATCGTCGGCCGCGACCCGTCGCGCTCGGCCACGGCGCGCAGCGTCGCGCCGCGACGGCCGACGGTCTCGGGCGAGGGGCTCAGGCGCTCGTGGGGCAGGGTCTCCCACGCGGGCAGGTCGAGCACCTCGGCGGCGGGCAGCCACGCCGCGAGGTCGTCGCGCACCGCCTCGGCCTCGCGCCGCGTCGCGGTGATCACGAGCAGGGGCGCATCGTGTCCGCGCGCGAGGGCGGCCACGACCGGGGCTCGCAGCGGCTCGATCCCGTGCAGCTCGCCGCCGCGGCCCTCCTCGACGACCGGGGCGAGCGCGCCGCGCTCGAGCGCGTCGAGCAGGGGCGTCAGGCTCACGAGGTCATGACGACGGCGCCGGCGCCGTCGAAGACCTCGAGGCTGTAGCCGTCGGAGTTCGAGAACGGCGGCATGACGCCGCCGAAGACCGGGGGCTGCCCCTCGGCGGGCCCCTCGCCGCGCGTGAGCTCCACCTCCTGGCCGAACCACGTCATGACCGCGCGCTCCGCACCCTCAGGGGCGATCACGAGCACGCCGTACGCATCGTCGGGACCGGCGACGCACAGCAGCGGCCCGTTGCCGAGGCACGAGGTGATCGCGCGTCCGGCGGAGTCCTCGAGGATCAGGTCGGTGAGCCCCGTCTCGTCGCCGACGTCATACCAGAGGTTGTGGCCGTCGGGGAAGCCCGCCGCCAGCGCGTAGCCGTTGGGCCCTGCGGGCTGCGTGGGCTCCGGCTCGGTCGACGCGCAACCGGCGAGCAGCAGGCTCGCAGCGATGACCGCGGCGATCCGCGTGGTCGTTCGGCGCACGGCGCCCTCCTCCGTCTCGGCTTTCCATGCTAGCGGCGGCGACCCCGTGGCCGTCCCGCGCTGCGCCCCTCAGGAGGGGGCGTGGATGCGCTGCTGCGCGGCGAGGAAGCCCTCGGCGATGATCCGCTCGACGGCGTCGGCGCCGAGCTGGACCATCAGGTCGACCTCGCCCTGCTCGGCCTTGGCGAAGGGCTTCAGCACGAAGTCGGCGGCGTCCTGGCGGCCCGGGGGCCTGCCGATGCCGAGCCGCACCCGCAGCACCTCGGGCCCGCGCGCGGCGATGATGTCGCGCATGCCGTTGTGGCCGCCGTGCCCGCCGCCCTGCTTCAGCCGGATCTCGCCCAGCGGCAGGTCGAGCTCGTCGTGCAGCACGATCACGTGGTCGGGCTCGACGCCGTACCAGTCCATGAGCTTCGCGGTCGGGCCGCCCGAGCGGTTCATGTAGGTCGTGGGGAAGGCCGTCACGACCTTCGGGCCGCCGACGATGCGCGACTCGGCGACGAGCGCCTCGGCGCGGCCGTGCCGCTTGGGGCTCGCGCCGGCGCGGCGCTCGAGCTCGACGAGCACCATGCGGCCGATGTTGTGGCGCGTGCGCTCGTAGTCGGGCCCGGGATTCCCGAGCCCGACCACGAGCCACGTGTCCGCCACCGCGGAAGGTCCTGGGGACTACTCGGCCGAGTCGCCCTCGGTGGCCTCGTCGCCCTCGGCGCCCTCCTCGGACTCCTCGCCCTCGGCCTCCTCGGCCTCCTCGTCCTCCTCGGCCAGCTGGGGCTCCTGGACCGAGACGACGAGCGTCTCGCCGTCGGTGAGGAGCTCGGCGCCCTTGGGCAGCTCGATCTCCGAGGCGAGGATGCGCGCGCCGTCCTCGAGGCCCTCGACCGAGACCGTGAAGGACTCGGGGATGTGGAGCGCCTCGACCTCGACCGAGACCGTCGTGGCGTCCTGGATGGCGATGAAGCCCGAGACGGGCTCGCCCTCGACGTGCACGGGCACGTCGACCGTGACCTTCTCGCCGCGGCGGACGATGACGAGGTCGAGGTGCTCGATGGCGGTGACGCCCATCATGACCGGGTTGCGCTGCACGTCCTTGACGAGCGCGAGCTGGCTCTTGCCCTCGATCTGGAGGTCGATGATCGCGTTCGCCTTGCGGACGAGCATGAACACGTCGTGCGCGTTCACGGTGAGGTGCTGGGGCTCCGACCCGTGGCCGTAGAGGACGGCGGGGACCTTGCCCACGGCGCGCAGCTTGCGGGCGGCGCCCTTGCCGAAGCTCTCGCGGATCTCGGTCTGGAGCTTGTTGTCGTCGGTGCTCATGGTGCTTCTCCTGCGGCCAGCCGGCCTGTTGATGATGTCGACTCGAACGCTGACGCGTGAGGACGGGCCCCGTGCTGCCACTGCGTCGATCACGGATGCGGTGCATCCCTCGCCGAAGTTCAGCCTCCGATGCTAGCAGGCGAACCGCCGGTCGAGGAGGCCGATCCCGCAGGGATCAGCCGCCACGAGGCCCCGTCGCCGGAGCGGACCTCGTGGCGCGAGCGACTGCGCCGCGCGCGCCTCGACCGACGGCCGGCGCTAGCCCAGGAGGCCGCCCACGAGGTAGATCGCGACCGAGATCGCGAAGCCGACGATCGCCATGAGGCCCTGCGCCACCGTCCACGTCTTCAGCGTCGTCGCGACGTCGAGGCCGAAGAAGCGGCTCACGAGCCAGAAGCCGGAGTCGTTGACGTGGCTGAAGCCCACCGATCCGGCCGCCGTCGCGAGCACGATCGCCGCGATCTGCACCGGGTTGAAGTCGCCCTGCGCGACGACGCCCGCCATGAGCGAGGCGGCCGTCGTGAGCGCGACCGTGGCCGAGCCCTGCGCGATGCGGACGATCTGCGAGATGAGGAAGGCCGCGAGGATCACCGGCATGCCGATCGCGTTCAGCGAGTCGGCGATCGCGGTGCCGATGCCCGTGACGCGCAGCACGCCGCCGAACATGCCGCCGGCGCCCGTGACGAGCACGACGGAGGCGATGGGCCCGAGGGCGCTGTCGGCGACCTTGTCGACGAGGGAGCCGCGCTTGCCCATGCCCCAGCCGAGCAGCCAGAACGAGATGACGACGGTGATGAGGAGCGCGACGGGCGTCTCGCCGAGGAGGCGCAGCGCCGCCACCACGGGCTCGGCCTTGAACGCGTCCGCGTCCTCGGTCGTCGACGCGTACATGTTGAGGCCCGTGTTCAGCAGGATGAGGAACAGCGGCAGCAGCAGGAGGAAGAGGATGCGGCCGAACGAGGGGTTCGACTCCATCTCCTCGTACTCGTCCTTCGAGCCGGAGAGCAGGTCGGGCACGCGGATGTCGTAGCGGCGGCCGACCCAGCCACCGAAGAGCACGCCCACGAGGTACCAGACGGGGATCGCGACGACGAGGCCGAGGAGGAGCACGAGGCCCACGTCCGCGCCGAGGATCGCCGAGGCCGAGACGGGCCCGGGGTGCGGCGGCACGAAGATGTGCATCGACGAGAAGGCGAGCGCAGCCGGGAAGGCCACGGTGAGGAGCGAGCCGCCGAGGCGACGCGCGACGGCGTAGATGATCGGCATCATCACGACGAGGCCCGCGTCGAAGAAGATCGGGAAGCCCATGAGGAGGCTCGCGACGCCGACGGCCATCGCCGCCCGCTGCTCGCCGAAGCGCTCGATGAGCTTGTCGGTGAGCACCCGCGCGCCGCCGGAGACCTCGATCATGCGGCCGAGCATCGCGCCGAGCGCGACGAGCAGCATGACGTTGCCGAGGGTGGGGTTGAAGCCGAACGCGATCGCCTCGAGCAGGCGGTCGAACGGGATGCCCGCCGCGATGGCGGTGAGCAGGCTCGTGATCATCAGCGCGACGAACGCGTGGATCCGGAAGGCCATGATGAGCACGAGGAGGAGCGCGATCGCGCCCGCCGCGAGCAGCAGCAGCCCTCCGGTGCCGAGGTCCCAGGTGAGGACGAGGTCATCCATGGTCGTGACTCCTGTGTCTGTGCGTGTGCAGGGATGGGTGAGCGGCGGCGCGCGGCGCCGACGCCCGGGGGATGGTCGGGTCAGTCCCCGCGGGGCTCGCGGGGCAGGTCGATCGCGCCGGTGAGCGTCGCGCCCGCGGCGGGCTCGACCGCACGCCCGGCGGCGCGCGCCATGAGGATGCGCGTGACCTCGTCGACGATCGCCGCGGGGCTCTGCTCGATCGCGATGACGATGCCGCGCTCGTGCTCGGCGAGCGGCTCGAGCGTCTCGATCTGGCTGTCGAGCAGCGTCGTCGGCATGAACTCGTGGTCGCGGTGCGCGAGCCGGTCGGCCAGCAGCGCCTGCTCGCCCGAGAGGTGCACGAAGACGAGGTCGGCGTCGCTCGACCGCAGCAGCTCGCGGTACCAGCGCTTCAGCGCCGAGCACGCGACGATCGTGATGCGGCCCTCGCGGCGGCCCTCGGCGATCGTCTCGCCGATCACCTTGAGCCACGGCACGCGGTCCTCGTCGGTGAGCGGGTGGCCGGCGGCCATCTTGTCCTTGTTGGCCTTCG
This sequence comes from Agrococcus sp. SL85, assembly GCF_026625845.1. Lineage (NCBI taxonomy): Bacteria > Bacillati > Actinomycetota > Actinomycetes > Micrococcales > Microbacteriaceae > Agrococcus > Agrococcus sp. SL85. Next base: position 1,601,618 of record NZ_CP113066.1, on the reverse strand, counting down.
GATGCAGGTCGTCGCCGTCGATGAAGTCGATGTTCAGCCGCTCGGCGAGGGCCGCGCCGATCGTCGACTTGCCGGAGCCCTGCACGCCCATGATGATCATCGGCGGGTAGCGCAGCTCGGTCATGATGCCTCCTGGAGGTCGATGAGCACCTTCGACGAGGCGCTCGCGTCGCCGGCGGTGGCGAAGGCCTCGAGCGCGTCGTCGACGGGTGCGACATGGGTGATGACGGGGTCGGCGGCGAGGGAGCCGTCTGCGAGGGCGGCGATGACGTCGTCGATCTCGTCGTGGAAGCGGAACGAGCCGACGAGCGTGAGCTCGCGGGTGATCGCGAGCGAGGCGAGCACGGGCACCTCGCCCGAGCGCTGCAGGCCGAGCATCACCACCGTGCCGCCGCGGACGGCGCCGCGGATGGCGCTCGCGAGGCCCAGGACCGTGCCGGACGACTCGATGACGACGTCGGCGTGCACGGCCGCGATGGCCTCCTCGTCGCGCGCGTCGATCGTGCGGGACGCGCCCACCCTCGCCGCGATCTCGCGGGGCAGGTCGTGGAGGTCGGTCGCGATGACCTCTGCGGCGCCGTGGTGCACGGCGACGGCGACCGCGAGCGCGCCGATGGGCCCCGAGCCGATGACGAGCACCCGTCTGCCTGCGACGTCGCCCGCGCGGCCCATGCCGTGCCAGGCGACGGCGGCGGGCTCGACGAGGGCGGCCGTGCGGAGGCCCAGGCCCTGCGGCAGCGCGCGCAGCATGCGGCTCGGCAGCGCGACGCGGCGAGCGAAGGCACCCGCGGTGTGCGGCACGCGCGCGGCGGAGCCCAGGTAGGTGCCCGCGGGGCTGAGGTTCGGGCGGTCCGCGGGGAACGGGGCGGAGCCGTCGTCGATCGGCGTCGCCGGGTGCACGGCGACCGCGGTGCCCTCGGCGGGGCCGGAGCCGTCGGCGGCGGCGCGCAGCACCGTGCCGACCACCTCGTGGCCGAGCACCATCGGCTCGCGCAGGATCGACTCCCCCGCCGCGCCGTGGCGCCAGTAGTGGAGGTCGGAGCCGCAGACGCCGCCGTAGCGGATCGCGACGACCGCCTCGTCGCGCGCCGGCGCGGGCTCGGGCAGGACCTCGACGCGCACGTCGTCCTTCGCGTGCGCGACGATCCCGAGGTTGGGCAGCTGCGCGGCGGTCATGCCTCGTCCTTCCGTGGGCGCGCCGTCCGCGGCGCCCTGCTCGAGCCTATGCGCCCGGGTGGGCGCGCGGCGGGGTCAGACGACCGCGGTCATGCCGCCGTCGACGTAGAGGGTCTGGCCGTTGACGAACGCCGACGCGTCCGACGAGAGGAAGACGAGCGCGCCGACGAGGTCGCGCACGTCGCCCCAGCGGCCCGCGGGCGTGCGTCCGCGGACCCACGCCGAGAACTGCTCGTCGGCGACGAGCGGCGCCGTGAGCTCGGTGGCGAAGTATCCCGGCGCGATCGCGTTGGCCGTGATGCCGTGCGGCGCCAGGTCGGCGCAGAGGCCCTTGGTGAGCATGACGATCGCCCCCTTCGTCGCCGAGTAGGGGGCGATGGAGGGACGCGCGAGCTGCGACTGCACCGAGCCGATCGAGACGATCCGGCCCGTGCCGCGCGCGATCATGCCGCGCGCGACGCGGCGCGAGAGCAGGAAGGCGCTCGTGAGGTTCGTGGCGACGAGGTCGTGCCAGTCGTCGTCGGCGAACTCCGCGATGGGCGCGCGGCGCTGGATGCCGGCGTTGTTCACGAGGACGTCAGGGGTTCCCAGCCGCCCCTCGAGCTCGGCGATCCCGGCGTCGACCGCCGCGGCGTCCGTCACGTCGAACGTGATGGCGTGCGCCTGGACGCCGGTCGACGCGCTGATCCCGTCGGCGGCGCGCTGCGCCTTCGCGGCGTCGCGGCCGTGCACGACGACGGTCGCGCCGGCCTCGGCGAGGCCCTGCGCGAGCGCGCGGCCGATGCCCTGGCTCGAGCCCGTGACGAGCGCGACGCGGCCTGCGAGGTCGAAGAGGGCGGAGCCCGCGCCCATCAGTAGAACTCCTTCGTCGACATGACGTTCTCGAGCGGCTCGCCGTCGAGCAGGCGCGTCGCGTTCGCGGCGAACAGCTCGGCGATGCGGCGCGGCTCCTGGCGCGAGAGCGCCGCGGTGTGCGGGCTGATGAGGACGCTCGGGTGCTCCCACAGGCGCGACGCCTGGGGCAGCGGCTCGACGGCGGTGACGTCGAGCGCCGCGAAGCCGACGCGGCCGGCGTCGAGCGCCTCGAGCAGGGCGTCCTCGTCGACGACGGTGCCGCGGCCCACGTTCACGAGGATCGTGCCCTGCTGCACGGCGCCGAGCACCTCGGCGCCCACGAGGCCCTCGGTGCGCGCGGTGCCGGGGAGCGTGACGACGATCGCGTCGACCTGCGCGGCGGCGGCCGCGAGCTCGCCGATCGGCACGAGCCGGTGCACGTGGTCGACAGGCTCGCCGCTGCGCGTCGTGCCCCACACCGTGGCGCCGAGGGCGTCGAGGCGCTCGGCGACGACCTTCCCGATGCCGCCGAGGCCGACGACGAGCACGGTCATCTCGCTCACGTGGCGCATGATGCGGCGGCCGTCGCCCCATCGTCGCGCGGCCTGGTCGGCCTCGAGCTCCCGGAGGCCCTTCGCTCCCGCGAGCACCCCGAGGAGCGCCCACTCGGCGAGGGTGGAGGCGTGCATGCCCGCGCTCGTCGTGACGACGACGCGCTCGAGCTCGGCCTGGGCGAGCTCGGCCTGCTTCACCTGGCCGCCGCCGCCCGCCGCGGTCGTGTGCACCCAGCGGAGGCGCTCGCTGCCGCGCACGGCGCGGGCGAGCGCGGCGGGGCTGACGTCAGGGATCCCGAAGATCGCGTCGGCCCGGGCGAGCATCGCGTCGAAGGCATCCTGCTGCGCGGGGCTCCTGCGGAAGCCGGGATCGCCCTCCCAGTCGCCGTCCCACCGCCACGGCGCGGTGAGCGCGGGATCGCGCAGCAGCTCGACGCGGGGCTCCAGCTCGCGGATGCGGTCGGCGGACGCGTCGTCGATGCTCACGGCGACGGCGACCTGCAGGCTCTCTGGCATGGGTGCACTCCCTTGTCAGATACCAGGCTAGCCGCGGTCGCGTGCCCGCTGGGCGACGCGCCGCGCCGCTCGGGTCGGCGGGCGCGGCGCGCCTCGGCGCCTCAGGCGGCGCGCAGCCTCGGCAGCAGCTCGTCGCGGAAGAAGGCCATCGACGCGTCGGCGTCGGGCCCCGCGTCGATGAGCGCGAGGTGGTCGAAGCCCGCGTCGCGGAACTGCCCGAAGACCTCCAGGTGCCGCTCGACGTCAGGCCCGCAGGCGAAGGCGTCCGCCATCTGCTCGACCGTCACCGATGCGGTCGCCTGCTCGAAGGCGGCCGGATCCGGCAGCTCGGCGTTGACCTTCCAGCCGAGCGTGCCGAAGCGGAAGAGCCCGTGGGCCGACGCCGCGCCGGCCTGCGCGTCGGGCGCGAAGGCGGTGGGCACCTCGCACCAGCGGGGGCCGCTGCCGCCCGCCGCAGTCCACGCCTCGACGAGCGAGGCGTCCGGATCCGTCGAGAAGATGCCGTCGCCGAGCTCCGCGGCCAGCGTCGCGGCCTGCGGGCCGCCCGCGGCCACCACGATCTCGGGCAGCACCTCCGGCAGGTCGTAGACCCGCGCGTCCGAGAGCTGCAGGAACTCGCCGCGGTAGGAGTGCGTGCCCCCGGACCACAGGAGGCGGATGATCTCGAGCGCCTCCCGGAAGCGGCGGTGGCGGTCGCCGATCTCGGGCCACCCCTGCCCCACGATGCGCTCGCTGAGCCGCTCGCCCGAGCCCACGCCGAGCGTGAAGCGGCCGTCGGAGATGATCTGCAGCGTCGCGGCCGCCTGGGCGATGATCGCCGGGTGGTAGCGCACCGAGGGGCACGTGACGCCCGTGGCGATGCGCAGCGTCTCGGTCTTCGCCGCGATCGCCGCGAGGATCGCCCAGGCGAAGCCGGAGTGCGAGTGCTCGGGCAGCCAGGGGTGGAAGTGGTCGCTGATCTCGACGAAGTCGAAGCCCGCCCGCTCGGCCTCGACGGCGCGGCGGATCAGCTCCTTCGGTGCGGTGTCCTCGGCGAAGAGCTTGTATCCGATCTGCATGGCGGCGACGCTACGACCCGGGACTGGACGCCGGATGGGGGACGCCCGAGGGGTGCGCTCAGCAGGGCGCGGTACGCGTGCGGATGCGGTACACGCTCGTCGTCGCGGCGATCCACAGCCAGCCGTCGTCGCCGAAGCACAGGTTCGCGACCGTCTCGGGCACCGGCACGTGCGCGATGCGCTCCCCGTCGGGCGCGATGACGTGCACGCCGTCGGCGCTCGAGCACCAGATGCGCCCCTCCTCGTCGACCGCGATGCCGTCGGGCGTGCCCGCGTCCATCGCGAACAGCAGGCGGCCCTCGAGCCCGCGGGCGTCCGCGCCCTCGCCCTCGATCCGGTAGGCGCGGAGGCTGTTGGGCGCGGGCGTCTCGTCCTCCCCCGCCGACTCGGTCACGTACAGGGTGCCGAGGTCGGGGCTGAAGGCGATGCCGTTGGGCCGCGCCATGTCGGTGACGACGGCGCGGATGCCGTCGGCCTCGCTCCAGCGGAAGACGAAGCGGCCGCCGTACTCCTCCTCGCCCGGGTGCCCCTCCTCCGGCTTCTCGATGCCGTAGGGAGGATCGGTGAACCACACCGAGCCGTCGGGGTGCACGGCGACGTCGTTCGGCGAGTTCAGCCGGTGCTCGCCGAAGCGGTCGACGAGCACCACGACCTCGCCGTCGCGCTCGAGCTCGACCGCCCGACGCCCGTGCGAGCACTGCACGACGCCGCCGAGGCCGTGCGCGCGGCCGTTCGTGAACTCCACGCGCTCCCGGTGCACGCGCATGCTGCCGCGCTCGTCGACCGCGAGGATGCGGTCGCCGTGGATGTCGCTCCAGCGCAGCTCCCGCGCCTCGGGCATCCAGAGCGGCCCCTCGCTCCACCCCGCGCCCGTGGCCATGCGCTCGAGGCGGGCGTCGGGGGCGAGCAGCCCGTGCGGGTCGAGGACGCGATCGGCAGCCATGCCCCGATCGAACCATCCCCGTCCGCCCGGCGCCTGGGCCGGGCGGCCCGCATGCGCGACGGCATAGCCTGGAGGTGCTCACACCCAGGAGGACTCCCCGCATGCCTACCGCCAACATCGCCGTCGTCGGCCTCGCCGTCATGGGCTCGAACCTCGCCCGCAACCTCGCCTCCCGCGAGGGCAACACCGTCGCGGTCTACAACCGCACGACGCAGAAGACCGACGACCTCATCGCCGCCCACCCCGAGGCGGGGTTCGTGAAGGCGGCGACGATGCAGGAGCTCGCCGACAGCCTCCAGCAGCCGCGCACCGCGATCATCATGGTGAAGGCCGGCCGCCCCACCGACGCCGTCATCGACGAGCTCGTCTCGGTCTTCGAGCCCGGCGACATCATCGTCGACGGTGGCAACGCGCTCTTCACCGACACCATCCGCCGCGAGGCGAAGGTGCGCGAGACCGGCATCCACTTCGTGGGCTGCGGCATCTCCGGCGGCGAGGAGGGGGCGCTCAACGGCCCCTCGCTCATGCCCGGCGGCACGGCCGAGTCGTACGAGACGCTCGGCCCGATCCTCGAGCGCATCGCCGCGGTCGCCGAGGGCGAGCCCTGCGTGACGCACGTCGGCACCGACGGCGCCGGCCACTTCGTGAAGATGGTGCACAACGGCATCGAGTACGCCGACATGCAGCTCATCGCCGAGGCCTACGACCTCATCCGCCGCGGCACGGGCAAGTCGCCGGCCGAGATCGCCGACGTCTTCGAGCAGTGGAACACGGGCGAGCTCGAGTCGTACCTCATCGAGATCACCGCCGAGGTGCTGCGCCAGGTCGACGCCGAGACCGGGAAGCCCCTCGTCGACGTCATCCTCGACGCCGCGGGCGCGAAGGGCACGGGCGCCTGGACGGTGCAGACCGCGCTCGACCTCGGCGTCCCCGTCTCGGGCATCGCCGAGGCCGTCTTCGCCCGCTCGCTCTCGTCGAAGCTGGCGCAGCGCGCCGCCGCCTCCGACCTCCCCGGCCCCTCGGAGACGTGGACGGTCGAGGACCCGGAGGCGTTCGTCGAGGACGTCCGCAAGGCCCTCTTCGCCTCGAAGATCGTCGCCTACTCGCAGGGCTTCGACGAGATCGTCGCCGCCGCCGAGGAGCACGGCTGGGAGATCCAGAAGGGCGAGGTCGCCCGCATCTGGCGCGCCGGCTGCATCATCCGCGCCCGCTTCCTCAACGACATCACGAGCGCCTACGCCGAGGACCCGGAGCTGCCCGCGCTGCTGCTCGCGCCGTACTTCCGCGATGCGCTCGGCCAGACGCAGGAGGCGTGGCGCCGCGTCGTCGTCGCCGCCGCCCAGGCGGGCATCCCCGCCCCCGCGTTCTCGTCGAGCCTGTCGTACTACGACGGCCTCCGCGCCGAGCGCCTGCCTGCCGCGCTCGTGCAGGGCCAGCGCGACTTCTTCGGCGCGCACACGTACCGCCGCGTCGACAAGGAGGGCACCTTCCACACGCAGTGGTCGGGCGACCGCACCGAGGCCCCGGCCGTCGACACGCACTGAACCATCGGCGGCGCTGGCGCGCCGACGCCGCGAGGGCCGCTCCCCCAGCCGGGGAGCGGCCCTCGCGGCATCAGCGGGCGTAGCGGCCGCCTCTCGGCAGCGGCGCGAGCGCGGCCGCGACGCCGTGGGCGCGCCAGCGCTCCATGCGGCGCGCCAGGTCGCGCACGTCGACGTGGGTGCCGCTCAACCCGACGAACTGGATCCTGCGGCCGTCGCTGAGCGTCACCTCGAGGGAGTGCAAGGTTGGTGGACGCCGCTCCACGAGGCGCACGAGCATCGATCCGATGTCCGGCGTGCCGCCGTTCTCGAAGCGCACCACCGAGCGTCGGTCCAGCACGAGCTCGCCGAAGCGCCCGACGACGATCGCGTCGGTCTCGGAGACCAGCGCCCTGCAGCGGAGGCCCGTCACGACCGCGATGCCGCCCAGCAGCGCGAGCACCGCCAGCCCGAAGGCGAGGATCGCGAACGCGTCGATCGAGCGGGCGTCCAGGAGCGAGACGTCCTGGAGCACCAGGACGCTCGCCCAGCCGCCACGGCCAGCAGCGGCGGGCCGAGTGGATGATCCGGCTGGCGGCGCGCTGGGGCCGGATCCTCCGGAGGAATCGGGTGTCAGCGGGCACATGGCCACATATCGCAGCCATGCAGCCGCTCAGCGCCGATTCCTCCGGCGATGGTTCGGCTGCAGCTCAGACGGCGGCGAGCTCCAGGCCCATCGCCTCGGCGACGCCCGCGTTCGTGACGCGGCCCGCTCGCACGTTGACGCCCTTCGCGAGCGCCGGGTCTGCCGCGACCGCCGCGTCGACGCCGAGGTCGGCGAGGCGCAGCACGTAGGGCATCGTCGCGTTCGTGAGCGCGCGCGTCGAGGTCTCGGGGACGGCGCCGGGCATGTTCGCGACGCAGTAGTACAGCGCGTCGTGCACGCGGAAGGTGGGGGCGTCGTGCGTCGTCGGGCGCGAGCCCTCGAAGCAGCCGCCCTGGTCGATCGCGATGTCGACGAGCACGGCGCCCGGTCGCATCGCCGCCACCATCTCGTCGGTGACGAGCTTCGGGGCCGCCGCGCCCGGGATGAGCACCGAGCCGATCACGAGATCGGCGTCGGCGAGCTGCTCGGCGATCTCGAGCCGCGAGGAGTGGCGGGTCTGGATGGCGGTGCCGAAGGAGGCCTCGAGCTGGCGCAGGCGCGGGATCGAGAGGTCGACCACCGTGACGTCGGCGCCGAGGCCCACCGCGTTCCGCGCCGCGTGCTCGCCCGCGACGCCGCCGCCGAGCACGACGACCTTCGCGCGGCGCGTGCCGGGCACGCCGCCGAGCAGGGTGCCGCGGCCGCCCGCGGGCGCGAGGAGGTGGTAGGCGCCCATCGCGATCGAGAGGCGGCCGGCGACCTCGCTCATGGGGGCGAGCAGGGGCAGCGAGCGGTCGGCGAGCTGCACGGTCTCGTAGGCGATGCCCGTCGCGCCGGAGTCGAGGAGCGCGCGGGCGGTGTCCTGCGCGGCGGCGAGGTGCAGGTAGGTGAAGATCGTCTGCCCGTCGCGCATGCGGGGGAACTCGGCGGCGATGGGCTCCTTGACCTTGAGCAGCAGGTCGCCCTTCGCCCAGGCCTCGTCGGCGTCGGCGGCGATGCGCGCGCCGGCGGCGAGGTAGTCGTCGTCGGAGATGCGGGACCCGAGGCCCGCGCCCGCCTGCACCCAGACCTCGTGGCCGCGGTGCACGAGCGCGTCGACGCCCGCGGGCGTGATCGCGACGCGCGACTCCTGGGGCTTGATCTCGGTGGGGATGGCGATGCGCATGGGAGGCCTCTCGTCAGGTTGCATCGATCATGGGAGACGATCCGGCGGATCGCGAGAAGCGCCGAAGCATTCGACGTCGATCAGCGACTTTCGATGGAAAGATGCATGCATGAGCCCCTCGAGCCCCTCCGACCCGAAGCCGCCGCAGCCCGACGACTCCCTCGACCAGGTCGACCACGCGCTCCTCGGCATCCTGCGCGACGACGCGCGCACGACGAACCGGGAGCTCGCGCGCGCGGTCGGCATCGCCGAGTCGACCGCGCACGCGCGCGTGCGCCGGCTCGAGGAGCGCGGCGTCATCGCCGGCTACGAGGCCGTCGTGCGGCAGGCGCGGCTCGGCCGCGGCCTCCAGGCGCTCGTGCACGTGACGCTCCGCGCGGGCGCGCGCGCCACGATCCCCGACTTCGCCGAGAAGGTGCGGGCGCTGCCGGAGGTGAGCCAGCTCTTCTTCCTCGGCGGCGTCGACGACTTTATCGTGCACGTCGCCGTGCCCGACTCCACGGGCCTGCGCCGCTTCGTCGTCGACCACCTCTCGGCCGACGCGACCGTCGCCTCGACGCGCACGAGCATCGTCTTCGAGTACCGCCGGAACGTCTCGACGGCCTCCTTCGCCTAGGCCGCCTGCCGACCGGCCGACGCGCCCTCGCCCTCGCCCTCGCTCGCCGCGAACGGCTCGAAGCGCTGGCGCGGCAGCGCATCCGGGTGCCGCTGCCGCAGCCAGTCGACGAGCCGCTCCCGCACCGCGTGCTGCAGCCCCGCCATGTCGGCGCCGTCGGCGGTCGTGAGCAGCACGCGCACGCGCACGGCGCCGCCCACCGCGCCCGTCACCTGCAGCAGCCGCTCGCGGCCGTCCCACGCGGGCTCGTCCGCCAGGATGCGGTCGAGCTCCTCGCGCATGGCGTCCATCGGCACGCTCCAGTCGACGTCGAGCTCGACGGCGCCCATGAGCTGCGTCGTCGTGCGCGTCCAGCTCTCGAACGGCGTCGTCGTGAAGTAGGTGGAGGGCAGCACGAGCCGGCGGTCGTCCCAGATGCGCACGACGACGTAGGTGAGGGTGATCTCCTCGATGTGCCCCCACTCCCCCTCGACCACGACGACGTCGTCGACCCGGATGGCGTCGGAGACCACGAGCTGGATGCCTGCGAAGACGTTGCCGAGCAGCGACTGCGCCGCGAGGCCCGCGACGAGCGAGGCGAGGCCCGCGGAGGCCAGGAGGCTCGTGCCCGCGACGCGCGCGGCCTCGAAGGTGAACAGCGCCGCGCCGAAGGCGACGACGACCACGACGACCGTGAGGACGCGCCGCATGATCTCGACCTGCGTGTGCACCTTGCGCGCGCGGCGGCCCGCGTCGGCGGCCGCGAAGCGCGCGAGCACCGCGGCGCTCGCCACGCCGACGAGCCGCACGAGCAGCCACGCCCCCGCGGCGATGCCCGCGATCACGAGCACCTGGCCCAGCACGCGCCCGCCCTCGTCGCCGAGCGCTCCCTGGAGGCCGGTCGCGCCCGCGGCGACCGAGAGCCCGATGACGAAGGCCAGCGCCGCGACGGGCCAGCGCAGCGGCCGGCGCACCGCCGCGATGCGGGCGCGGGATCGGGATCGGGTCGCGGCGGCGGCGCCGGCGACGAGCATGGCGCTCGCGACGACCGCGACGACCGCGGCGATGCCGACGGACAGGCCCACGAGGGCGAGGACGTCGATCAGGGGCATGGGGCTCCTCTCGCTCGGGAGCCGGCCACGCTACCGCACGACGATGTCTGACAGCACGGCATCGGATGCGCGGCGGCGCCGGTCGACGCGGCCTCAGCCGCGCGAGTACTCGAGCTCCGGCCGCCCGCGCGCGCCGTAGCGGGGGCTCCGCTCCACGTCGCCCGTGGCGGCCAGGTGCTCGAGGTAGCGCCGCGCCGTGACGCGCGAGAGCCCGACCTCGGCAGCGACCTCCGCCGCCGATCTCGCCGTGCCGTCGGCGAGCAGCGCGGCGACGGCCTCGAGCGTGTCGGCCGAGAGCCCCTTCGCGAGCCCCGGCGCGTTCGTGGTGCGCAGCGCCGCGATCGCCTGGTCGACCTCCTGCTGCGTGAGCCGGCCTTCGCCGTCGACGCGGTCGCGGTAGTCGCGGTAGCGCTGCAGGCGCTCCGCGAGCGCCGAGAACGCGAAGGGCTTGATGAGGTACTGCACGACGCCGACGGCGATGGCGTCGCGCACCGTCTCGAGCCCGCGCTCGGCCGTGACGGCGATGACGTCGACGAGGTGCCCCTCGGCGCGCAGGCGCCGGCAGACGTCGAGCCCGTGGCCGTCGGGCAGCTGCATGTCGAGCAGCACGAGCTGCAGCGGCGCGCCCTTCGCGGCCGCCTCGCGCATCGCCAGCAGCGCCGCGGCGGCCGAGTGCGCGACCGCCGCCACCTCGAAGCCCTCGCAGCGCTGCACGTAGGCGACGTGCGCGGCTGCCGTGCCGCGCTCGTCCTCGACGATGAGCACCCGGATCACGCGGCGACCCCCGGCCGCGGCACCACGACGGTCGCGACCGCGCCGCCGTGCTCGGCGGCGCCGAGCTCGACCGTGCCGCCCAGCCGCTCCACCGTCTCGCGCACGATGCTGAGGCCGAAGCCGCGGCCGTGGGGCCCGGGCGGCTTCGTCGACCAGCCGGCGCCGAAGGCCGCGTCGCGCTGCGCCTCGGGGAGCCCGGCGCCGCTGTCGGTGACCTGGAGCACGATCTGGCCCTCCTCGTCCTCGTCGAGGTACACCTCGACCCACGCCGAGGCCTCGGTGCCCGAGCCGATCGCGGCGCCCGCGCGGTCGGCGGCCGCGTCGATCGCGTTGTCGACGAGGTTGCCGAGCATCGAGACGAAGTCGACCGGGTCGATGCCGTGCGTGCCGGGCTCCAGGTGCGTCTCGACGTGCATCTCGACGCCGCGCTCGTGCGCCTCGGCCGCCTTGCCCAGCAGCAGCGCCGCGATCACCGGCTCCTCGTCGTCGCCCACGACGCGGTCGGCGAGGCGCTGGCCGAGCGCCCGCCCGGCCGTGGCGACCTCGACCGCCCTCGCGCTCTCGCCCAGCTCGATGAGCGTCGCGACCGTGTGCATGCGGTTGCCGAACTCGTGCGTCTGCGCGCGCAGCGCCGACGCGAGCTGGCGCACGGCGTCGAGCTCGCCCGTCATCCGCTGCAGCTCGGTGCGGTCGCGGATCGTCAGGGTCGTGCGCCCCGAGCCCGCCTCGTGGCGCTCGACCACGAGCCAGCGGCCGCGCACGCGCACCTGTCCCTCGCCCTCGAGCACGCGCCGCACGCCGGGCGGCAGCGAGGCCTCCGGCACGATGGGCAGCGGCAGGTCGCCGAGCGCGAGCAGCGAGCGCGCGCGATCGTTCGCGAGCACGACGCTGCCCTGCTCGACGAGCACGAGGCCGTCGTCGACCGAGTGCAGCACGGCCTCGTGCGCGTCGAACAGCCGCGCGAGGTCCTCGGGCCGCCGCCCGCCGGTCGCGCGGTCGAGCCGCCGCGCGAGCACCCACGCGCCGAGCGCGGCGAGCACGAGCGCCGCGACGAGCAGCGCGCCCACGACGAGCAGCCGCTGCACGACCAGCGTGCCGACCCGCTCGACCGTGACGCCCGCGGCGACGAGCCCCACCACCTCGCCGTCGACCTCGATCGGCGTGACCGCCCGCACCGAGGGCCCGAGCGTGCCCTCGTAGACCTCCGTGAAGGTGCGCCCCTCGAGCGCGGGACCGCGCGAGCCGAGGAAGGCGCCGCCGATGCGGTCGGGATCGGGATGCGTGTAGCGCGTGCCATCGGGGTGCATGACGGTGATGAAGTCGAGCCGCGTCGCCTCGGTCACGCCCTGCACGTAGTCCTGCATCGCCTCCGAGGCCGCCCGGACCGCCCCGTCGCGGTCGCGCGGGTAGGCCTCGAAGGCCGCCGCGGCCGCCTCGCGCACCGTGGGCGTCGCGGCGATCGCCTGCGCGAGCTCGGAGCTCGTCGAGGCAGCCTCCCGGTCGAGCACCTGCTGGGCGTCGGCGGCCAGGAGCGCGAAGGCGCCCAGCCCTGCGAGCAGCAGCATCGTCGCGGTCTGCGCGAACACGCGCGTGGCGATGCTCGCGTCGCGCCACCACCGGAGCATCCGCCACCACCTCCCCGACCGGACCATGAACACTATGCACGAAAGCGGGCGCGCCCGACGCGGGGCGCCCATGCTGGCTCCCCGAGGGCGCCGCGCAGGGGCTGCGCCCATGAAGGAGCGAACAGCATGGCAACGACGCCCAGCACCGACGGATCGCGGCTCGGCCGCCTCCGTCGCATCGACAAGACGCACTGGCTCTACATCGCGGTGATCGTCGCGGTCGTCCTCGGCATCGCCGTGGGCCTCGCCGCTCCTGAGGTCGGCGAGTCGCTCGCCCCCGTCGGCAAGGGCTTCGTCGCCCTCATCAAGATGATGATCGCGCCCGTGATCTTCTGCACGATCGTCGTCGGCATCGGCTCGATCGCCAAGGCCGCGACGGTCGGCAAGGTCGGCGGCCTCGCGCTGATCTACTTCCTCGCGATGTCGACCTTCGCGCTCGCGATCGGCCTCGTCGTCGGCAACTTCGTCCACCCGGGCGAGGGGCTCAACATCGCCGACGCCACCTACGAGGCGACGGGCGAGGCCTCGACCACGACCGACTTCCTGCTCGGCATCATCCCCACGACGCTCTTCTCGCCGCTCACGGGCGAGTCGGTGCTGCAGACGCTCTTCGTCGCCCTGCTCGTCGGCTTCGCCGTGCAGGCGATGGGCGAGCGCGGCACGCCGATCCTGAACGTCGTCAAGCACCTGCAGGCGCTCGTCTTCCGCGTGCTGACGATGATCCTGTGGGTCGCCCCCATCGGCGCCTTCGGCGCGATCGCCGGCGTCGTCGGCTCGACCGGCTGGGGCGCGGTCGTCGCGCTCGCCACCCTGATGCTCGGCTTCTACCTCACCTGCATCGTCTTCATCGTGGTCGTGCTCGGCACGCTGCTGAAGCTCGTCACGGGCGTGAACATCTTCTCGCTCATGAAGTACCTCGGCCGCGAGTACCTGCTCATCGTCGGCACCTCCTCCTCCGAGTCGGCCCTCCCCCGCCTCATCGCCAAGATGGAGCACGCGGGCGTCTCGAAGCCGGTCGTCGGCATCACGGTGCCCACGGGCTACTCGTTCAACCTCGACGGCACGGCCATCTACCTGACGATGGCGTCGCTGTTCATCTCGACCGCCATGGGCATGCCGATGTCGATCCCGGAGCAGATCGGCCTGCTGGTCTTCATGATCATCGCCTCGAAGGGCGCCGCGGGCGTCACGGGCGCCGGCCTCGCGACCCTCGCGGGCGGCCTGCAGACCTACCGCCCCGACCTCGTCGACGGCGTGGGCGTCATCGTGGGCATCGACCGCTTCATGTCGGAGGCGCGCGCGCTCACGAACTTCACCGGCAACGCCGTGGCCACGCTCCTCATCGGCACCTGGACGAAGCAGATCGACATGGTGCAGGTGCGCGGCGTCCTCGCGGGCGAGCGCCCCTTCGACGAGCGCACGATGCTCGCCGACGACCACGGCGCGGCCCCCGCGACCGGCGAGGTCGCGACGGGCGGCGCGCACGAGTTCGAGGCGACCGAGCGGCGCTGACCGGATCCGCCGGTCCGCTGCCGACGGCCCGCGTCCCACTCGGGGCGCGGGCCGTCGGCGCGTCCGGCCCCAGCGGCGGCTCCGCGGCAGCGGCGACGGCTCCGCGGCAGCGGCGGCGGCTCCGCGGCAGCGGCGGCGGCTCAGCGGCGCAGCAAGGCCCGCGCGCCGAGCCCGAGCGCCAGCCAGAGCGCCGCGCCGACGACGCCGGGCCAGGGCAGCGTCGCGACGACGAGGGCGCACGCGGCCGCGCCCAGCCACGGGAGCCAGGCCGGCAGCCACATCCGGATGCCGCGGCGACGCATCCGGATCGCCGCGAGGTGCGCGATGCCGTAGTAGGCGAGCACGCAGGTGGACGAGAGCGCCACGAGGCCGCCGGCGGGCAGCACGAGGACGCCCACGATCGCGAGCGCGGCGACCGCGGCCTCCGCGACGACGGGCGTGCCGGTGCGGGCGGCGACGCGCGAGAGCGGCCTGGGCAGGTCGCGCTCGCGCGCCATCGCGAGGCTCGTGCGGCTGAGGCCGGCGAGGATGCCGAGCAGCGAGCCGAGGCACGCGAGCGCGCCGGCCAGGAGCACCGCCCGGTGGAGGGTCGGGTCGGCCACGAGGTCGGCCACCGGCGTCGCCGACAGCGCCAGCTGCGGGCCGAGCGCGTCGGAGACGGCCCAGGCCACGAGGGCGTAGAGCACGAGCACCACGGCGAGGCCCACGACGATCGCGACGGGGAGCGTGCGGCGCGGGTCGCGGGCCTCCTCGCCGAGCGTCGCCATGCGCGCGTAGCCGGCGAACGCGAAGAAGAGGATGCCCGCGGCCTGCAGCACGGCGAGCGGGCCGCCGGCCGCGGCGCCGACGAGCGGCGCGGGCGCCGCCGGCAGCACCCCGACGTCGCCCGCTGCGAGCGCTGCGGTCACGGCGCCGTGCGGTGCTCCCCCGGACGCCCACCACACGAGCGCCCCGACGACGACCGCGAGCACGACCGCGACGAGCGCCGCCGAGGTCCATGCGGTCACGCGCACGCCCGCCATGTTGATCGCGGCGAGCACGAGGACCGCCGCGATCGCGACGGGCACCGCGTGCTCGGGCCACAGGTGCCGGCCTGCGACCACGGCGATCGCGGCCGCCGAGGCCGTCTTGCCCGTGAGGAACATCCACCCCGCGGCGAAGCCGACGCGCTCCCCCGCCTCCGCCCGGCCGTACGCGTAGGCGCCGCCCGCGACCGGGTGCTCCATGGCGAGCTGCGCGGTGGAGAGGGCGTTCATGGTCGCGATGGCGCCGGCGAGCACGAGCGCGAGCGGCAGCCACGGCCCCGCGATCCCGGCGGCCGGGCCCCACACCGAGAACAGCCCCGCGCCGATCATCGCGCCGAGGCCGATGGCGATCGCGCCGGGCACGCCGATGCGGCGCTGGAGGGTCGTCACGCGGCCGACGCTAGCGGCGACGGGTGAACGGCGGGCGCACCGTGCTCAGCGCCGCTCGAGGTGCACGAGCACCTCGGCGTGGCCGGTGTGCGGGAACATGTCGAAGACGCGGCCGCGCACCGGCACGAGGCTCGGCATCGCCTGCAGGTCGCGCGCGAGCGTCACGGGGTTGCACGAGGAGTAGACGACGTGCCGGGCGGCGGAGGCCTCGAGCCGCGCCGCGAGCGGGCCGATGCCCCGGCGCGGCGGGTTCACGACGACGAGCTCCGGCGCGGCGCCCGTCTCGAGGTCGACCGCCGTCGCATCGCCCACCGAGAACGCGACGTCGAGCCCCAGCTCCGCGGCGCTCTCGTGGGCCGCGTCGATCGCCTCCGCCGCGACCTCCACCCCCGCCATGCGCCGGCCGGGCCGCGCCGCGTGCAGCGCGAAGCCGCCGACGCCGCAGTAGAGGTCGAGCGCGCTCGCGGGATCGACCTCGTCGATCCACGCGGTCGCCTGCCGGTAGAGGCCCGCGGCGACCGCGGTGTTCGTCTGGAAGAAGCTGCGCGGCTTCAGCCGCAGCGGCACGTCGTTCACGCGCATCCGGAGCGTGCCGCCGTGCAGCACGAGCTCCTCGTCGCCCTCGAGCACCGCCTTGTGCGCCGGCTGCAGGTTCACCGAGACGGAGGCGAGCGGCAGCGCCCCGAGCAGCGCGGCGAGGCGCTTGCGGATGCGCGCGATCGCCTCGCTCGAGCGCAGCACGAGGCGCAGCGCCAGCTCGCCGTCGGGCGAGGCGGTG
This sequence comes from Agrococcus sp. SL85, assembly GCF_026625845.1. Taxonomy (NCBI): domain Bacteria; kingdom Bacillati; phylum Actinomycetota; class Actinomycetes; order Micrococcales; family Microbacteriaceae; genus Agrococcus; species Agrococcus sp. SL85. The sequence goes on along the minus strand of NZ_CP113066.1, from coordinate 1,585,395 downwards.
AGCAGCAGGTGCTTGAGCTCGCCGCGGCGGCTCGGCACGTCGTAGGGCGTCAGGCGCGCCTCCCGCACGAGCGCCTCGAGCACCGGCATCGCGTCCTGGATCGGTCGCTCGTGGAGCGGGCATGCCTGCAGGTCGATGCCGGAGCCGTCGGCCGCGAGGATCCCGAGGGTGGGGGCGTCGACCGTGCCGGCCACCGCCATCTTCGCCTTGTTGCGGAAGCCCGCGACGGCGCTCGCGAACGGCGGCTCCCACGCGAGCGCCGACAGCATCCGCTCGACCGACGCCTGCTGCTCGGCGAGCTGGCGTGCGTACGGCGTCTCGAGCAGCGTGCAGGAGCGGCAGCGCCATGCGTCGAAGTACGCGCAGTCCAGGTCGCGCGCCCCGCCGGACGGCGCCCCGGCTGTCGACGACGCGGCGCTCATCGGCCCTCCCCCTGCGCGAGCGCGGTGCCGAGTCCCGCGCGCTCCTCCGCCGCGCGCTGCGCCTCGCCGCGCCGCGCCGCCACGCCCTCGAAGGGGTCGTGGGCGACGAGCGCGCGCGCCCGCTCACGCAGCCGCTGACCGCGCACCGAGCCGACGAGCGCGAGCAGCAGCGAGCCCGCGAGCAGCGCTGCGGCGGGGGTGAGGAGCGCCTCGAGCCGCGCGATGCCCGCAGCGACGGCCGGGCCGTCGATGACCGCCATCCAGCCCGGCGCGAGGCCGAGCGCGAGCGCGCCCCAGCCGAGCACGGCGAGCGAGGCCGCGACGCGCTCGAGCGCGGTCCGGTCGAGCAGGAGGGCGTCGAGCGCCGGCGAGGGCGGCAGCGGCTCCGCCGCCCCGGCGAGCGAGGCGGCGACCCGCCGAGCGGCGAGCGCGGCACGCACGAGCCGCGCGGCCGCGATGGCGAGCAGCACGAGCGAGACCGCGACGAGCGCCGCGCCGCCGAGCAGCACGAGGCCGTCGATCGCGAGCTCGCCGCCCTCGTCCCAGCGGATCGGGTCGGCGCCCCGTCCGGGCTGGCGCAGCACGACCCCGGTGCAGAAGGTGCCGGCGCCGAGCCCGGCGGCGGTGCCGAGCGCGCCGAGCCCGCGCCCGGCGCGGGCCCGCAGCTCGCGCGGCCGGGGATGCGCGCCGCGGCCCCAGCGCGCGGCGAGCGTCGCGAGGCGCTCGGCCCGGCGCATGGCGAGCGGCCCGCGCCCGCGCGCGACGACGGCGAGCGAGACGGCGATCGCGAGGAGGCCGATCGCTGCGGCGGGCATGCCCAGCGCCCAGACCGGGTCGTCGTCCTCGAGCGCGACGGCGACGACGACGAGCGCCACGAGCCCGAGGGCGATCGACGCGCCGACGCCGAGCGCCTGCAGCGGCGGCAGCGGGCCACGGACGAGCAGCACGCGCTCCTGCAGCGTCGGCGGCGCGTCGTCCTCCGCCCGCTCCGCGGCGCGGAGCAGCAGCGCGCGCTCGAGCCCGACCCTGCACGGCTCGACGACCGCGCACCCGGCCGCGAGCAGCAGCACCGAGGCGAGCACGCCGCGCAGCACGAGATCGGCCGCGGCGAGGCCGATGACCTCCTCGTTCACGAGGCCCAGCACGCACGCGCCCGCGAGCAGCCCCGCGGAGGCGGCGCCCGCGCCGCGCACCGGCGCGGCGAGCGCGCCCAGCGCGTGGAGCGCGGGGCCGCGCCGCACCGGCCGCGAGCGGCCCGTGCCGCGGCCGGGACCGGGCACCTGATCGCGGTGCCAGGTCACGCGCGGGGACCGCTCAGGCGGCGCCGTCGAAGAGGCTCGTCACCGAGCCGTCCTCGAAGACCTCGGTGATCGCGCGCGCCAGCAGCGGGGCGATCGAGAGCACGTGGAGCTTCTCGAAGCGCTGGTCGTCGCGCAGCGGCAGGGTGTCGGTGACGACGACCTTGTCGATGTGCTCGGAGTTCAGGATCGCGGGCGCGGGATCCGAGAAGATCGCGTGCGTCGCCGCGACGACGACGTTCGTGGCCCCGTTGGCCTTCAGCGCCTCCGCGGCCTTCACGATCGTGCGGCCCGTGTCGATCATGTCGTCGACGAGCAGGCACGTGCGGCCCGCCACCTCGCCGACGATCTCGTGCACCGAGACCTGGTTGGGCACGAGCGGGTCGCGGCGCTTGTGGATGATCGCGAGCGGCGCGCCCAGCTTGTCGGACCACACGTCGGCGACGCGGACGCGACCCATGTCGGGCGAGACGACCGTGAGCGAGTCGGGGTCGAGGGTGTCGCGGAAGTGCTCGAGGAGCACCGGCATCGCGAAGAGGTGGTCGAAGGGGCCGTCGAAGAAGCCCTGGATCTGCGAGGCGTGGATGTCGATCGACATGATGCGGTCGGCGCCCGCGGTCTTGAAGAGGTCGGCGACGAGGCGGGCGGAGATCGGCTCGCGGCCCGCGCCCTTCTTGTCCTGGCGCGAGTACGGGTAGTACGGCATCACCACGGTGATGCGCTTCGCCGAGGCGCGCTTCAGCGCGTCGACCATGATGAGCTGCTCCATGAGCCACTCGTTCACGGGCCGCGCGTACGACTGCATGATGAAGGCGTCGGAGCCGCGCACCGAGCCGCGGAAGCGGGCATAGATCTCGCCGTTGGCGAAGGTGCGGGAGTCGACCTCCATGAGGTCGGCGCCCATCTCGACCGCGACGGACTGCGCGAGCTCCGGGTGCGATCGGCCGGTCGCCAGGACCAGGTGCTTGCGGTTCTTCGCGACGATCGATCCCACGCGGGTCCTCCTCAGGCCTGCCGGCCCTGCTCCTCGGCGGCGGCTGCCGCCTCTGCGGCCTTCGAACCGGGGCGGTTGGCCTCGGTCCATCCGGCCCGGTTGCGCTGCGGGGCGACGGTGATCGCCAGCGCGCCGGGCTCGACATCCTTGCGGATGACGGCCCCGGCACCCGTCTTCGCGCCAGCACCGATCCTAACGGGGGCGACGAAGCTGTTGTGGACGCCGGTCTGGGCGTGGTCGTCGATCTGCGTGCGGTGCTTCGCCACGCCGTCGTAGTTCGCGGTGATCGCGCCGCCGCCCACGTTGACGCCCTCGCCGATCGTCGCGTCGCCCACGTACGACAGGTGCGGCACCTTGCTGCCCGCGCCGATCTGGGCGTTCTTCGTCTCGACGAAGGTGCCGACCTTGCCGCGCTCGCCGACGACGGTGTTGGGGCGCAGGTACGCCCAGGGGCCCGTCGTCGCGCCCGCGCCGATGACCGAGAGCGTCGCGTCGGTGCGGACGACGACCGCGTCCTCCCCCACCTCCGTGTCGACGAGCGTCGAGTCGGGGCCGATGGTCGCGCCCGTCGCGACGGTCGTCGCACCGCGCAGCTGCGTGCCGGGGAGCAGCGTCACGTCCTCCGCGAGCGTCACGTCGACGTCGATCCACGTCGACGCCGGGTCGACGACCGAGACGCCCGCCGCCTGCCAGCGGCGGACGATGCGCGCGTTGAGCTCGCGCGCCGCCTCCGAGAGCTGGATGCGGTCGTTGATGCCGTGGATCGCCCACGGGTCGGCGGCCGCGACCGCGTCGATGCGGCCGCCCGCGGCCTGGATGCGCAGCGCGGCGTCGGTGAGGTACTTCTCGCCCTGCGCGTTGTCGGTGCCGATGGTCGCGAGCGCCGAGCGCAGCGCCGCGGCGTCGAAGACGTAGATGCCGCCGTTGACCTCGTCGATCGCGCGCTCGGCCTCGTCGGCGTCCTTCTGCTCGACGATGCGCACGAAGGCGCCCGCCTCGTCGCGCACGATGCGGCCGAGCCCCGTGGGGTCGCCGAGGTGGGCCGAGAGGAGCGTGAGCTGGTTGCCCTGCGCCTCGTGGCGCTCGAGCAGGGTGCGCAGCGTCGCGGCGTCGATGAGCGGCACGTCGCCCGAGAGGACGACGACGTGGCCCTCGAAGCCGGGGATCGCCTCGAGCCCCTGCTCGACGGCGCGGCCGGTGCCGGGCACCTCGTCCTGGTCGGCGATGCGCACGTGGGGCGCGTGCTCGAGCACGGCCTCGGCCATGCGGTCGCGCTCGTGCCGCACGACGGCCACGACGGCCTCCGGGTGCAGGCTCGCCCGCCGTCGAGAGGACGTGCGCGATGAGCGGCCTGCCGGCCAGCGGGTGCAGGGGCTTCGGCGTGCGGCTCTTCATGCGCGTGCCGGCGCCCGCGGCGAGGACGATGACGGCGATCGAGGGCATAGCGGGTCTCCGATCAGGACGGGATGCTCGCCCAGGCTAGCGGCGCGCGGCCGCGGGCGGCGGCCCCTGGCGGCCGCGCCAGCCGTCGAGCGCCCCGCGCAGCATCGCCCTGGCGTTGCGGCCGCGAGGGGCCGCGAAGGCCGTCATGCGCGCGAGCTTGAGCACCATGCGCGGCACGTCCTGCGCCGTCCACACGCCCGGGGTGCCGGGCCGACGCCAGAGCGCCACGCGGTTGCGGGTCATCATGTAGAGCCGCAGCGGCGAGTGCACGAACATCGTGCCACCGCCGGGCAGGCGCACGAGCTCGTCGCCGATCGCGTGGAGCATGCGGGCGTCGGCGACGCCCACGAGCTGGAGCCCCGCGGCCTTCGCGCGGAAGCACCACTCCATGTCGACGCTGTCGATGAACAGGCCCTCGTCGAAGGCGCCTGCCGCCTCGAGCGCGGCGAGCGGGATGAGCGAGCCGGAGGAGATGAGGAAGTCGGCGTCGACGTCGCCGCCCGCGGGCGCGTCGACCTTGCGGTTGAGCGGGAAGCCGAAGCGCACGAAGGGCGCGCGCTCCCCCGAGCGCTCGTCGACGAAGGTCGGGCCCACGGCACCCACGGGCCCGCGCGCGGCGCGCCGGTCGTGGTGCGCGAGGAGCAGGTCGACGCAGCCCTCGTCGAGCCGGGAGTCCTGGTCGAGCAGCAGCACGAAGCGGGCGCCGCGCTCGCGCGCGATCGCCGCGGCCCGGTTGTACGCGGCGCCGAGGCCGACGTTCGCTGCGAGGCGCACGACCTCGACGCCCGTCGGCACCGCGATGCGCGCGCTCCAGTGGGCGCCGTCGACGGCGGGGCTGTCGTTGTCGAGCACGACGAGCCCGCCGACCTGGCCGGCGGCGCGCGCGAGCACCTCCGGCAGCGCCGCCTCGTCGGGCCGGTGCGTGACGGCGACGGCGACGACGTCGGAGCGGCTCGAGGGCATGGGCCGATCCTCCCATGCGCCCGCCGGGCCGCCGCCCGTCAGCGCGCGGCGGCCCGGCGCCGCGCGGCCGCGACGGCGAGCGCCACGAGCGTCGCCGCGGCCGCGGCCGTCGCGCCCGCCGCCGCGAGCACGGGCGCGCTCGGCGCCGTCACGGGCTCGCCCGCGAGGGCCTGGGCCGTGAGGACGGCGGGCGCGGCGGCGGCGGCGCCCGCGAGCACGGCGGCGAGGTGCGCCCGCAGGCGCGCGTCGCGCAGCAGCGGGATGCGGCGCGCCGCGAGCCTCCACGGCGAGCGCTGCGAGGGGCAGCGCCTGCAGTGCGTGCATGCCCGCGAAGTGCGGCACCCGGAGGTCGCCGCCCTCGGTGCTCCAGCCGAGCAGCGGCAGGCCCGCGCCGCCGTCGGCGACGCCCACGGCGTGCGCGCCCGCGACGCCCTGGAAGTCGCGCAGCTGCGCCTCGGTGGGCGAGGTCATGAGGAACGCGACCGCCATGCCCGCGACGGCGATCGCGACGCCCGCGCGGATCGCGATCGTGCGCGCCGCATCGTCGCCGGGCGCGAGCGAGAGCCCGACGCCGACGAGCAGCGTGATGAGCCAGACCACCGCGATCGCCGCGGCCATCGCGCTCCAGAGCCCGATGCTCAGCGGCGTCGACACGTTGAAGTGGCTCGTGGTGCCGAGCGCCGCCGCGCCCGCGATGATGACGATCTCGACCACGAGCCCGACGACGACGACCGTGCCGAGCGCGCGGCCCGTGCGGCGGAAGCGCCGGAGCTGGTCGAGCAGCCAGGCGAGGGTCACGGCGTAGATGCCGATCGACAGCGCGAACTTCAGCGGCTTGGCCCACGCGGGCTGCCCGAGGATCTCGCGGGGGTCGACGATCGTGAGCACGCCCGCCACGAGCGCGAGGACGCCCATCGCCGCGGCGAGGCCGAGCAGCGGGCGGTGCGGATCGCGGAGGCGGAGGGCGAGGGCGCCGGGAGCGGCGCCTCGGTCGTCGGCCGCGTGCGTCGCGGCGGGTCCTGCTGCCTGCATGGTGCGCCTCCTCGGGTGCGGGTCAGTCGACGGGCTCGGGGACGGCAGGGGCGTCCGAGCGGGCGCAGCGCTGGTCGGCGTCCGAGCGGGCGCAGCGCTGGTCGGCGTCCGAGCGGGCGCAGCGCTGGTCGGCGTCCGAGCGGGCGCGGTGCTCCTGCGCGATGCGGCGGAGGCCGGCGTTCAGCGCGTCGCCGAGCACGGTGCCGACGACGACGGTCTCGGCCATGCGGTCGCGCGAGCCGGACTCGGCGACGAGCCGCAGGTCGGCGGCGGCGAGCGCGGCGGCCGCGTCGAGGTGCTCGGCGGTGATGCGCGCGAGGTCGTCGCGCCCGATCTCGCGGTAGCGGTCGAGCGTCGCCGCGGCGAGCGCGATGCCCGGGTTGTCGTCCTCGACGCACCAGCCGCGATCGTCGACCGCGGCGCGGACGGCGGCGACCGAGGCCTCGGTCGGGGCGCTCGCGCGCCGCGGCAGCGCATGCTGCGCGACGGCCATCGTCGCCTCGATGGGCAGGGACTCGTCGTCGATCGCGGCCAGCACGTCCTGCACGCCCGCGAGGCTGAGGCCCCCGTGGTGCAGCAGCGCGCGGATGAGGCGCAGCCGCGCCACGTGGTGCTCGGCGTAGTCGGTGCGGTTGTAGCCCACCCGGTCGCCCGCGAGCAGGCCCTCGCGCGCGTAGTGCTTGATCGAGGCGGCGGAGGTGCCGCTGCGGGCAGCGAGCTCGGCGATGCGCATATCGATAGTGTGCCTATCGATAGCGTGGATATCAACCCCCTCGCCCGGGCTCGTCGCGGTGCGGCGATAGCCTGGGGCGTGCCCTCCGCCATGGTGTAACGGCAGCACGACGGCCTTTGGAGCCGTGAGGCCCAGGTTCGAATCCTGGTGGCGGAGCTCGAGGTCCTGCGGACCTCGATGGCCGCCACCAGTCGCGAGCGCAGCGAGCGAGGGCGGAGCGAACGACCCCGTGGGTCGATCGCGACGTCACCAGTCGCGAGCGCAGCGAGCGAGGGCGGAGCGAGCGGCGAGCCGCGCGCTCGATCGGCCTGAGGTGCACGCGAGGCGCACATCGCACCCCGCACCGCGCTGCGGCCGATCGAGCGCGGGCGATCGGCCCGCGCTCCAGCAGATCGGGGCGCGGCCCCGGCCCGCGCCCCGGCGCCCCGTGCCATCCTCGTCGCATGCCTCCCGCCCTCGTCGCCCGCGCCGCGGCGCGGCACCGCTCGGCGGGGTGGTGGGTGCCGCCGCTCGTGGGCCTGGGCTGGATCGCCATCGCGGCGATGCTGCTCATCGGGCCGCTCTGGGCGCTCGTCTTCGGGGCGCTGCTCGCGCTCGCCCCCGTGGCCGCGGCGCGGCTCCGCCGCACCCGCTGGGAGATCGACGCGCCGGGCGACGGCGCGCGCTTCCGCTGGGGCGTCGATGCCGCGCGCTCCGCGGCGCTCGCCGACATCGGGGGCATCGTGGAGCAGGTCGCGCCCGGCGCCTCGAGCCGGGGCATCCCCGTGACGCGCGACAGCGAGCTCTGGCACCTCGTCGGGCACGACGGCGCCTGGCTCGGCACCGCCGCGACCTCGGGCCTCGATCCGGCCGACGTCGAGCGCGCCCGCGCGCTCGTGCCGGGCGAGCGCATCCCCTACGGCCTCGCGCGCCGCATCGGCGCGATCCCGGCCGACGCGCCCTGGCACGTGCGCCACCCCGGGCGCGCGGTGTGGGTCGCCGGGCTCGTCTCGCTCGCCGTCATGGCGCTGCTGCTCGCCACGACGGCGGAGCTGAGCTGGGTCGCCCTGCTGGCAGGATGACGGCATGAGCGACGCAGGGTCGGACGACGTCGACCGCATCATCGAGCAGTGGATGCGCGTGCGCCCGGACGCCGACGTCACCCCGCTCGCGGTGCTGAGCCGCATGACCCGCATCTCGCGCCAGCTGGGGCGCGTGCGCGCCGAGGCCTTCCAGCAGGCGGGCCTCGATCCCTGGGAGTGGGACGTGCTCGCGGCGCTCCGCCGCCAGGGCGGGCCGCTGAGCTCCAAGGACCTCATCGCGCAGACGATGGTGACGAGCGGCACGATGACGAACCGCATCGACAACCTCGTCGCATCCGGCCTCGTCGAGCGCGTCGAGGGCGCGACCGACCGCCGCGTGCGACTCGTGCAGCTCACCGACGAGGGCGTCGACCGTGTCGACGTGGCGCTGGACGCGCTGCTCGAGGCCGAGCGCCGCCTGCTGCGCTCGATCCCCGCCGACGACCAGGCCCGGCTCGCCGAGCTCCTGCGCGTGCTCGCCGACGCGATCGTGTAGCCGGCGGGCTGCGGCGCTCAGCCGCGGTCGATCGGGATGCGGAGGCCGCCGAGCTCGGCCTCGAGCGCTCGCACCTCGCGCTCCGTGAGCCCCTCGTCGAGCAGCCCGCCGAGGCGCCGTCCGTCGACCCCGATGAGCTGCCAGCGCGCGATCCGGAGCGGCACGAGCGCGGGCAGCGGACGCCGCCGGACGACCGCGACCTCGGCGACGGGCACCCGGCGCCGGCCGAACGCGCTCCCGACCTCGATCGAGGCCGCGGGGCCGCGCGCCACGACCACGCGGGTCGTGGCGACGCGCACACCGAGCAGCACGCCCGCGAGCACGACCGCGCCGAGCGCGATCGCGAGCGGCGCTGCTCGCTCGCGCGCGACCGCGATGGCGCCCGCGGCGGCCGCGGCGAGCCCGACGACCGGGTAGACGAGCGGCAGCCTCGCACGCAGCCGCAGCGGCGTCGGCCGTGCCTCGCGCTCCACGCCGTACGTCAGTAGCGGTAGTGCTCGGGCTTGAAGGGCCCCTCGACGGGCACGCCGATGTAGTCGGCCTGGCGCTGCGAGAGGGTCGTCAGGCGAGCCCCGAGCGCGTCGAGGTGCAGGCGCGCGACCTCCTCGTCGAGCTCCTTCGCGAGCCGGTGCACCCCGAGCTCGACGTCCTTCGTCGCGAGCTCGATCTGCGCGAGCACCTGGTTCGAGAAGGAGTTCGACATCACGAACGAGGGGTGACCGGTGGCGTTCCCGAGGTTCATGAGGCGGCCCTCCGAGAGCACGAGCAGCGAGCGGCCCGAGGACATGCGCCACTCGTGCACCTGCGGCTTGATCTCGATGCGCTCGGCGCCCGAGCGCTCGAGCGCGGCGATGTCGATCTCGTTGTCGAAGTGGCCGACGTTCGCGACGATCGCGAGGTGCTTCATGCCCTCGAGGTGCGCGAGCGTGAGCACGTGCTCGTTGCCGGTGGTCGTGATCCAGATGTCGACCTCGTCGAGGCAGTCCTCGACGCGCGCGACGCGGTACCCGTCCATGGCCGCCTGGAGGGCGCAGATCGGGTCGACCTCGGAGACGATGACGCGCGCGCCCTGGCCGCGCAGGGCCTCCGCGGCGCCCTTGCCGACGTCGCCGTAGCCGACGACGAAGGCGGTCTTGCCGCCGATGAGCACGTCGGTGGCGCGGTTGAGGCCGTCGGGCAGCGAGTGGCGGATGCCGTAGCGGTTGTCGAACTTCGACTTCGTGACCGAGTCGTTGACGTTGATCGCGGGGAACAGCAGCTCGCCGCGCGCGAAGAGCTGCTCGAGGCGGTGGACGCCCGTCGTCGTCTCCTCGGTGACGCCGCGCAGCTGCGCCGCGATCGTGGTCCACCGCTGCGGGTCGTCGGCGAGCGTGCGAGCGATGAGCGCATCGATGACGCGCAGCTCCTCGGGCGCGTCCTCCGGCGTCGCGGGCGCGGCGCCCGCCTGCTCGGCATCGCGTCCCCGGTGCACGAGCATCGTCGCGTCGCCGCCGTCGTCGAGGATGAGCGTGGGCCCCTCGGCGAAGTCGAAGATGCGGTTCGTGCAGCGCCAGTACTCCTCGAGCGTCTCGCCCTTCCAGGCGAACACCGGCACGCCGGCGGGCGCCTCGGCGGTGCCGGCGCCGACGACGACCGCCGCGGCGGCCTCGTCCTGCGTGGAGAAGATGTTGCAGCTCGCCCAGCGCACCTCGGCGCCGAGCGCCACGAGCGTCTCGATGAGCACGGCGGTCTGCACGGTCATGTGCAGGCTGCCGGCGATCCGCTGGCCGGCGAGCGGCTGCGCTGCGGCGTAGCGCTCGCGCAGCGCCATGAGGCCGGGCATCTCGTGCTCGGCGAGCCGGATCTGGTGGCGACCGGACTCGGCGAGCCCGAGGTCGCGGACGTCGAAGTCGAGCGCGGTGGCGATGTCGGTCATGCCGACATCCTGCCATCGCGGGCACCCGGCGCGCGCGGGCCCTCAGCGCGCGGCGCGGCCCGGGTCGTGGCGGACCACCTGCCACCCCGAGGGCCCGGATGCGCGCGCCGCGTGCGGCTCGCACAGGTCGTAGGAGCCCTCGATCGCCCCCTGGCGGGAGGACGCCTGCAGCGGACCCACCACGAGCACCTGCGCCGCGTAGTCGACCGTCACCGTCCGGTCCGCGTAGTTGCGGCATCCCGGTCGGGAGCAGGTCCTGCGGTCCATCCCTCCAGGCTAGTGGCGGGTCGGTCCTCGCCCAGCGGACGTAGGATTGCCCCATGCCCGGCCGCTCGCGATCGCACCGCTCGCGCCACGGGCGCGAGTTGCGGTCCTCGGTGGCCGGCCCTGCCCTCCCCTACCTGTCGTCCCGAGAGACCCGCTTCGAGGACATCGCCGCCGACGCGGCCGACTACGTCCAGGCGCTCTGGCCGGACGAGCTGGGGGACGTCGTCTTCCGGTGGGCAGACATGCCGCCGGCCGCGCTCGCAGATCGCGTCGACGAGGTGCCGGAGTGGTCGGTCGACCCGCACGCTCGCACCGTCACGGTCTTCCGACTGCCGCTGCAGCGGCTCCCTCGCGTGCACATGGAGGACGCGTGGCACCGCCAGATCGCGATCGAGGGTGCCGTGTTCCGGGCGGCCGCGGAGCTCGTGGGCCGCGATCCGTGGGAGGTCGCCCCGGATCGCTGGCGCCAGCACTAGCGGATCGCTCGCGTGGGGCGACCCAGGATCAGTGCAGGACGAGCACGCCTGCCGCGGTCGGCCCCTGGGGGCTCGCGGTGAACCCGCCCACCGCGCTCTCCGAGCGATAGGCCACGGCGAGCACGATCGACTCCCCCGTGACCTCCACGGCGCCGGGTCCGACGCGGCGCTCGAGCATGGCGCCGGCGGGGAGCGAGATCCTCTCGCCGCCGATGACGACCTCCTGATCGGCAGCCGCCTCGCTCACGACGTGCAGCGTCGCGCCGGGGCCGTCCGGCACGGCGATGGCAGCGGTGCCGGAGCGCGGCTGGCCGCCCGCCACCCAGTCGAAGTCGATGCCGTCGTCCGCGAGCGCGACGGTCCTGGCTCCCGCGACCACGGGCGCATCCGCCTCCACCCGGATGGCCACGCTCCCCACCGCGATCTCCTCGAGCGGGAAGTCCGTGACGCGGCCCGCCTCGAGGACGCCGGGCGACTCGGTCGTCGTGCCGTCCGGCCCGAGGATGCGCACGCGCACGTCGCCCCCCGTCGGCGAGAGCAGCCGGAGCACCGGGACGGTGTCGTCGTAGTCCTCCCCCGTCTCGATCCCCGTCGGCTCGATGAGGCCGACTCCGGGCAGCGTCGCCGCGGGCAGCGCGAGCACGGGGTCGACCACGTCGAAGCCTCCGCGCTCGAGGCCGCGCGTGGTCGTCTGCTGGAGGTGCGCGGTGACGGGCGCCCCCGAGGCGGCGACGTGGACGACGACGCCGTCGACGCCCGGCGCGATCGCGGCGAGGTCCAGCACCTCCTGGGATCCCGGCGCCACCGCGATGCCGCTGGATCCGACGGTCTCGACCTGGCCCTCCGGCCCGTAGACGGCGACGTCGACGCTCGCGCCGACCTCCGATGCGTTCGCGATCGTCAGGACGCTCTGCCGCCCGGTGCGCGTGGAGCCGCCGACGAGCCACTGGTCGAGGCTCGTCTCGGCGCACTCGCTCGCCGCGAACCCGCGGACGGCGTCGACGTCGACGTCGAGGCCCTCGGCCGCCGAGAGCGTGGAGGCCTCGCCGCGCTGCTCGATCGCCGCACCTCCGGCGAGCGCCTCCGAGCCGGGGATGACGAGCTCCCGAGCGGTGATCTCGCCGCCGAGGCTGCCGGTGGCGGTGCTCCCGTCCGCGACCGCGGCGAGGGCCAGCGCGTCCTGGCCGTCGGCGCTGCCCACGCGAAGCGCGGGCCCTGCGCAGACGCGCGACTGGAGGGGGGAGGCGGGTTGCACGAGCGTCGACGGCGGCTCCGCCCGAGCGGACACCCCGTCCGGCAGCGCGCCGGCACCGAGCACGGCCGCGATGCAGACGCCCACCGTCGCGAGGCCCGCCACGCCTCGGAGGCTCCACCGCAGCACGTCCCCGCGCTCGATGCGGCGCTCGACCTCGGCCGCGTCGTTCGCCGCCGCCTCCCGGTCGGTCAAGGACGCGTCCACCGCGATGTCGCCGGCCGCGGCCGCCGATGCGGCCGCAGCCTCGACGGCGCGCTCCTCGGCGGTCGGCACGTGGGGGCGGGGCGACTCGTCGTCCGCGATCGGCGCCTCGTCGTCGAAGTCCTGCGAACCGTCGAGCTCGAGCGGGTCGGGGCTCGTCGGGTCGATGTCGCGAGGCGCGCGGCGCTCGTCGTGGCGGTCGCCCACGGGGTCCTCCTTCACTGCCAGCCCTGCCCGGTCGTGCCGCGACGGGTGCGGACGCGGGCGCCTCGTCGCAGCGACGGCAGCGCGGCGACGAGCGCCATCGCCAGTGCCGCCAGCTGCGCTGCGAGGAGCCAGCCGGCCCATCGCGCCTGCTGCGCGCCCTGGTCCGGCCCGTCAGCGGCGCGCTCCCACAGCAGACCCGCCTCGGTCTGCCCGATCGCCTGGAGGTCGCCGCGCGCGTCGAGCGAGCGCTGGGCGCGATCGTGCACCGCCGCGGCCCCCTCGCGCTCCTGCTCGAGCAGCACGAAGCGGATCCCGTGCCGGTCGAGCAGCGCCGACGCGTCCGCGTCGCCGCCCGTGGCCATGTCGACGGCCGCCTGGGCCAGCGCCGCCTCGGCGGGATCGGGCTCGGTGCGGACGAGCTCGGCAGTCGCCACGCCGTCGAGCGCCGCACCCCGTCCGCGCTCGACGTCGACGCCCAGCACGCCGTCGGCGAGCGGATGGAGGACGAGCGTCCCGACCTGCGGCTCGTCCTGGGCCGCGGCGTCGACGAAGGCGGGCATGCGGCGCTCGGGGGCCGCGATCACCGTCGCGGGAGCGAGGAACGCGGTCGCGATCACGGGCACCGCGGCGGCGACCGCCGCGAGCGCGACGATGCCGCCGGGCACCGCGCCTCGGCGGTCGTCGACGTCGACGGCGACGACCGCGAGCGCGAGCAGCGCGGCGAGCATGAGCGATGCCGCCGAGCCCGCCCACACGGTCACCGGCTCGCCGTCGAGGGTCGTGGGGGCGAGGCGTGCCGCGGCGATGGCGCTCGCGTAGCCTGCGAGCAGCAGCAGCAGCCAGGGCCACGCGCGGCGGGGCCTCAGGACGACGCCCGCGAGCGCCGCGCCCGCCAGCGGCACGAGCAGCCCGAGCGCCACCCAGCCGGCGTCGAGGCCCGGTGCGACGGCGTCGACGGCCGCGCGGAGCATCGCGAGGGAGGCATCGGGGCCCAGCAGCGCCGAGTCGACCGCGCTCGGCGCTGCCGATGGCTTCGGCACGCCGGGGTCCGCGAGCGCCGCGAGGGGGAGCCCGCGAGCCAGCGGTCGACGAGGACGGGGCCGAGCAGCACCGCGGCCGGCACGGCTGCCGCGAGCGGGCGCAGCGGCGAGCGCCAGCCGACGGCGGCGCCGAGCAGCACGAGCAGGAGGGCGGCTGGCAGCAGGATCGGCGCTCCGGCGACGACGACGGCGAGCGGGATCGCCGCAGCGCCCGCGACCCGCCACGACTCGTGCGCTCGCAGCACGCCGGTCACGGCCAGCGGCAGTGCGATGTGGGCCAGCACGGGGCCGAGGCGACCGTCGACGATGGCCACGAGCAGCGTCGGCGCGAGCGCCCACACGGCCGCGGCCGCCGCCGGCGCCCAGCGCGAGGCCGTCGCGCGGCGCACGGCGGAGAAGGCGGTGATGGAGGCGAGCGCCGGAGCCAGGAAGAGCAGCAGCACGACCGCGGTCGACGGCTCCCAGGGCGTGAGCGAGCCGAGCAGCGCGAGGAGGAGGGTGAACGGGTCCGCCGGGCCGACCACGGCACCGAGGGCATCGCGCGGGCCGGCGAGCGTGCTCGACCAGAGGTCACGGAGGGAACCGGAGACCGGCAGCAGCGCGCCTCCGGTCGCCCGTGCAGCGCCGATGAGCTGCGGCGAGAGGATGACGCCCACCACCACGGCGAGCGCCGTCACCCACAGCCCCGCACCCTCGACGAAGCCGACGCGCTCGTCGGCCGGGCGCTGCATCTCGTCGGGGTCGCCGAGCGCGCGGCGCTGGGATCGCACCTGGCGCCACGACGTGCGCAGGGGCCGCAGCGCCGCCCATCCCGTCCGGCGGGCGCGCGCGATGCGGCGCCGCGCGCGCAGGACGGGCGCGACGGCGACGAGCGCGCCCAGCGCGGCGCGCCACTCGGCGAGGACGGCGGCAGGGCGCTTCGCGAGCAGGTGCATCGCCGAGCGCGCGAGCGCGAGGGGCAGCAGCAGGAGCCAGTGGACGACCAGCAGCAGCGGGTGGGCGTACGCGAGGCGTCGATGCAGCTGCGCTCGGCGCGCGATCGCGACGCGCTGCGCGTCGCTCACCGAGCGCGCCTGGAAGTGCTCGGGACCGCCAGCGCGGCGCACCTTGGCGCGCGGCTCGACCGCGACGCGGTGGCCGGCCAGCCTCGCGCGCACGCCGAGGTCCAGGCCCGCGTCGATCGATCGGAGCGCCGGGTCGAAGCCCCCGAGCGCCGCGAAGGCGTCGCGACGCACCAGCACGCCGGTCTCCGCGACGCCCAGCCGATCCGAGTCGTCGTCGTGCTGCCCTTGATCGAGCTCGCCCTCGTGGAGCAGGAGGCTCCGGCCGAAGGGGGTGACCGACTGCCCGAACTCGGCGAACCGGTCCGGAGCGTCGGCTCGCATGACCTTCGGACCGACGACGGCGACGCTGGGGTGCGCGTCGACGTGCGCGAGCAGCGCTTCGAGCGCTCGGGGATGCGGCGCGGCGTCATGGGCGAGGAGCCAGAGCCAGTCGCCCTCCTCGGCATCCGGCAGCGCCGCCGCGCCCCGTGCGATCAGCATGCCGTAGGGCAGGCGGGGCGCTCGGAGCAGCCCGTTCGCGGCGGAGGACTCCAGCAGCGTCGCCGAGGCGTCGCGCGAGCCGCCGTCGACCGCGAGGAGGCGGTCGGGAGCGACCGTCTGCGCCTCGAGCGCCGCGAGCGTGGCGGGCAGCGCAGCGTCGCCGTCGCAGACGGCGAGCACGGCGAAGACCCTCGGGAGCACCTCGCAAGGCTAGGTGCGCGCCCCCCGGGCCCATCGTCGGCGGGCCGGTGTGCCGCCCAAGTCGTCCGGGGACCTATCGACGGATGCGCCGCACGGCGGCCCCGGCCGCGCGGACCACGCGACGGGGGATCCGTGCGAGGCGCTCCGGCGTGATCGCGCGGCGCTCGAGCTCCTGCCTGCGTCGGACGGCGTCGACGATCTCCGCGTGGAAGGCGGCGTCGAGCCCGTGGAGCTCGCGCTCTCGCTCGAGGAGCGCCAGCACCTCCTCGGGTGCGAACGGCTCGTCCGCGGCGGGGTCGATGGCGGCCTCGAGGCGCTCGGGCCGCACGGGCGCGAGCACCGAGAGCCGCTCTGCGAGCCGGTCGTCGCGCACGAAGCCGGCGCCGAACGCCTCGTCGCGCACGGGGGTCCGGGCCAGGTAGAAGGGCAGCAGGATGCCGGCCTTCCACCGCCGCCAGTCGCGCATGCCGTGGTGCTCGGGGCTCGGGTCGAGGTGCGGCGCCGCCTCGTAGCCGCGACCCATGTTCACGGTCTTCCGCTCGAACTGCTCCCAGGAGCGCCACGGCACGTGCAGCACCTCGATGCCGAGCGCATCCTCGACGGGCGTGCCGGGCGGGGTGGAGACGCGGTGGTTGCCCTGCGCGACCTCGACGTGCGCGTCACCGACGTGGATCGCGTTGGCGCTCGGGTGCGCGTGCACGCCGGCCGCCGCGAGCTGCTCGGGCGAGCGCTCGTCGCGCCAGTGCATCCTCGTCGACAGGCCCGAGCCCGTGCGTGCGGTGGGCCCGACGAGGTTGCGCACGGGCGCGTGGAACGCGGTGGTGCCCCGCGGCGCGTCGGACAGCGCCTCGACGAGCGTCCTGCCTCGCGCGAGCACGAACTCGTCTGCGTCGCCGTTCACCACCCAGGCGGCCCGGTGCTCGGTCGCCGCAAGGCGGGCCATGCGCGTGACGACCTCCGCCTGCTGCTTGCGATGCTCGGGGTCGTCGAAGACCGTGACGGGGGCGACGCGCGCGTAGTCGGCCAGGATGTCGCGCGTGCCGTCCTCGGACGCGTTGTCGGTCACCAGGATGCGGTCGACGCCCTCGGCGAGGTGGTGCTCGAGGGTCGCGGCGATGATGTCCGCCTCGTCGCGCACCATCATCGTCAGCACGACCGGACCGGGCGACGGCACCGTGCGTCGCCCCGTCAGGCGCGCTTGCGCAGCTTGCGGCGCTCGCGCTCGGAGAGGCCGCCCCAGATGCCGAAGCGCTCGTCGTTCTCGAGCGCGTAGTCGAGGCACTGCTGGCGCACCTCGCAGGTGTCGCAGATGCGCTTCGCGTCGCGCGTCGAGCCGCCCTTCTCGGGGAAGAACGCCTCGGGGTCGGTCTGCGCGCAGAGCGCGTCGGCCTGCCATGCGAGCGGCTGCTCGTCGTGCTGCGGGCGCACGCCCGGCACGCCGAGCATGACCGGGTCGACGAACCAGTCGCCGGGGACCCCGCGATGGAGCGGGCTGGTGGTGTCGCGGCCATCGGCCGACGTGCTGCGCTGCACTCCCTCACGCATGGATCCCCCGGTTCTGCGGAGCCCCGGCCGGGTCCGCGTTGCGACCAATTACACCGGTGTCATTCGCTCCGCGTCAAGTCGATGATCCTAGGAGTGTCGCGGCGGATCCTGCGGAACCGCGGGTCGCGCGGGCGTGTCGCGCTCGAGCGCGACCCACGCGCCGTCCGATGCGATCCGCACCGGCCCGGGCGCGTCGATCCACGCGGCCGCCGCGGGGGCCATCGACTGCGCCTCGCCCTCGACCTCCGCGGTCGTGTCGGCGATCGCGAGCACGAGGCCGCGCACCCGCTCCCCCGCTCCACCGATCGCGTGCTCGCCCGTGACGCGACGCAGCTCGAACGGCGCCTCGGGCCGATAGGCGATCGCGCCCTCGAGCGGCGTCGCGGGGAGGCGGGGATCGGCGAGCGGCGAGCGGTCGACGACGGCGAGCAGCTCGGCGACGTCCACGTGCTTGGGCGTGAGGCCGCCGCGCAGCACGTTGTCGCTCGGGCCCATGAGCTCCATGCCGAGGCCCTCGAGGTACGCGTGCATGTTGCCGGCGGGCAGGAAGAGCGCCTCGCCGGGCGAGAGCTCGAGCCGGTGCAGCAGCAGCGCGACGAGCAGGCCCGGGTCGCCGGGGTGGGTCTCGGTGATCCGCGCGATCGTGTCGGCGTCGCGCGGGTGCGTCGCGGCGAGCGCGGGCGCAGCCGAGGCGGCCGCCGCGACCGCCTCGGCGACCTCCGGGTCGCCGGAGAGCAGCCACTCGAGCGCGTCGCCCGCGCGCACGCGCTCGGCGACCGGGGCGATCCGCGCGTCGAGCGCGGCGAGCGCGTCGAGCGTCACGAGCGCCTCCTCGCGCGAGCGGAAGCCGCACAGCGCCTGGAACGGCGTCACGGCCACGATGAGCTCGGGCTTGGCGGACGGGTCCCGGTAGGAGCGGTGCGGGGCGTCGCGCGGGATGCCCGCCGCGTCCTCGCGCGCGAACCCCTCCCGGGCGCGCGCGTCGTCCGGATGCGCCTGCAGCGACAGCGGCGCAGCCGCGGCGAGCACCTTCAGGAGCAGGGCCGGCTGCGCCAGCCCCTCGGCCTCGATCGCCGCGTCGAGCGTGGCCCCCTCGTGCCTCCCACCGGTCACCCGCGCGGGGCTCCCCGGGTGCGCGCCGAGCCACACCTCGGCCTCCGGGCCCCCGGACGGGGCACGGCCGAGGTACTCCGCGATGAGCGTCGAGCTGCCCCAGGCGTAGTCCCTCGGCTCGTTGGCGATCGGCACAAACACGCCGCGGTCTCCTTCCGGCAGATTGCACGAGCGTACCAACGACGCGGCGCGGTCCCGGGCGGCGCCCCTAGCCTTGCGGCGACGGCCGAGCCAGGCCGGGAGACGAGGAGCAATGGAGTTCACGCCGCTCACGAGCGACTTCTACGGGTTCGCCGCCGACCTGACCGACGCGGAGCGCGCATCGCTCGCCGAGGTGCGGGCGTTCATGGAGGAGCGGGTGCGCCCCGAGATCCAGGAGCACTGGCACGCGGACGCCTTCCCGGTGTCGCTCATCCCCGGCATCGCCGAGCTCGGCGTCGTCGGACCCGGCTGGGCCGAGACCGCCCGGTTCGAGAACTCCGCCGTCTACCGCGGCTGGGTCGCGCTCGAGATGAGCCGCGTCGACGCCTCCGTCGCGACCTTCGTGGGCGTGCAGAACGGCCTCGTCGCCGGCTCGATCGGCGTCGCCGGCAGCCCCGAGCAGCGCGCCGAGTGGCTGCCGCGCCTCGCCGACTGCTCGGTGATCGGCGCGTTCGGCCTCACCGAGCCGCTCTCGGGCTCCGACTCCGCGCAGGGCCTGCGCACCACCGCGCGTCGCGAGGGCGACGAGTGGGTGCTCGACGGCGCGAAGCGCTGGATCGGCAACGCCACGCACGCCGACGTCGTCGTCATCTGGGCGAAGGACGTCGAGGACGGCCAGGTGAAGGGCTTCATCGTGCCGACGACGACGCCGGGCTTCCGCGCCTCGAAGATCGAGCGCAAGATCGCGCTGCGCATGGTGCAGAACGCCGACATCGAGCTCGAGGGCGTGCGCGTGCCCGAGTCGCACCGCCTGCAGGGCGCCGCCTCCTTCCGCGACACCGCGCGGGTGCTGCGCCTGACCCGCGCCGAGGTCGCGTGGAGCGCCGTGGGCGTCATGGTCGGCGCCTACGAGGCCGCCGTCCGCTACACGACCGAGCGCGTGCAGTTCGGTCGGCCGATCGCCGGGCACCAGCTCGTGCAGGACCTGCTCGCGAAGTCGCTCGGCCACATCACGGCCTCGATCGCGCTGTGCGTGCAGGTCTCCCGGATGCTCGACGAGGGCCGGCAGGAGGACGCCCACTCGGCGCTCGCGAAGGCCTTCACGACCGCGCGGATGCGCGAGGTCGTCGCCTGGTGCCGCGAGGTCTGCGGCGGCAACGGCATCGTCACCGACTACGACGTCGCCCGCTTCTTCGTCGACGCGGAGGCGCTCTACACCTACGAGGGCACCGCGCAGATGAACGCCCTCATCGTCGGCAAGGCGATCACGGGCCAGTCGGCCTTCGCCTGAGCGACCGGGCCGGGGCGGACCGCCGCCCCGGCCCGCCCGCGCTCAGCCCACGCGCTCGAGCCGCCGCATCCCCAGCGCCTCCCGCGCGCCGCGCAGCAGCCGGCCGGCGGCCCAGCCCGTGACGTGGACCAGTGCCTCCCGGACGATGCCGGAGGTCATCTTCGAGGCGCCGTGCTCCCGCTCCCGGAAGAGGATCGGGACCTCCTCCACCACCGCGCCCGCCTCATGGGCGCGCCTGGTCATGTCGATCTGGAAGCAGTAGCCCTGGCTGCGCACCGCATCCAGCGGGATCGCGCGCAGCAGCTCGGCCGTGTACGCGCGGTACCCGGCGGTCATGTCGCGCACGGGCGAGCCGAGCAGGGTGCGGGCGTACACGTTGCCGAGGCGCGAGATCGCCTCGCGGTGCTTCGGCCAGTCGACGATGCCGCCGCCCCGCACCCAGCGCGAGCCGATGACGAGGTCGGCGGGGCCCTCCGGCGACAGCCGGGACAGCATCCGCGGGAGCGCGGTCGCCGGGTGGGAGCCGTCGGCGTCGAACTCGACCACGACGTCGGCGCCGCGGTCCAGGGCGTGCCGCATGCCGTCGATGTAGGCGGCGCCCAGTCCCTGCTTGGCGGGGCGGTGCAGCACCGTCACCCGGGGATCGGCTGCGGCCATGCGGTCGGCGAGCGCCCCGGTGCCGTCGGGGCTCGCGTCATCGACCACGACGACCTCGACGTCCGGGTTCGCCGCGAGCAGAGAGTCCATGGTCGCGGGCAGCGCCTCGAGCTCGTTGTACGTGGGCACGAGGACGACGACGCGCATGCGGCTCCGGAGGTCGGCGGGACAGTTGGGCCGATCCTGCCACACGCGCGGGAGGCGGAGCCGTGGAGGGCGGGCACGCGCCGAGGCGCGGCGTGGGACGATGGATCCGTGCCAGCCCAGACACGCAGGACGCTCCTCGCGACGTGGATCGTCGCGAACGCCGCGTGCGGCGACGCCGTCCGGAACGTGATCGGCTACCCGGCCTGGGGCGTGCTCGTCGGGCTCACCTTCCTCTGGGTCGGCGTCGAGCTCTGGCTGCTCCGGGTGCGGCTGTGGCGCCTCCCGGTCCCCCTCGTCGCGTTCGCGGCGATGGCGACCGTCTCGGCGGCCTGGGCGATCTCCCCGGGATGGTCCCTCGTCGGCTCGATCGTGCTCATCGGCACGATCCTCTCGGCGGTGCTCGTCGCCTCGCTGCCGTACCGCACCATCCTCGACATCGTGCACTGGACGATGCAGGGGCTCCTGATCGCCTCGCTGCTGTTCGAGGCGTTCGTCGCGCTCGTGCTGCGGCGTCCGCTCTTCCCGCTCTGGGCCGACTACCCCGACGACGTGTCCGGCGAGCTGCACTGGTCGAGCGGCGTCATGTTCGAGGGCGGACGCATCTCCGGCGTCATGGGCAACGCCAACCTGCTGGGCATGGTCGCGCTCATCGCCCTCGTCGTCGCCGGCTGCCGCGCCGCTGCGGGCCTCGACCGCCGCACCTGGCCGGCATGGGTCGCGCTGCCCATCCTCATCCACGCCCTCACGCGCAGCGCGACGGTGCTGTTCGCCACCGCCATGGTGGCGGTGCTGGTCTTCCTCGTCGTCGCGTGGGTGCGATGGCGAGGCGCCGCGTTCTACCGGATCTTCGGCATCGCCGTCGCGATCGGCCTGGTCTGCGTCGGGCTCATCGTGGGCAACTGGGCGACCGTGACCGACTTCCTCGGCCGCGACGCGGACATGACCGGGCGGTTCGACATCTGGGGCCGGGTCATCGACCTCGGGCTCACGAGCCCCGTCGTCGGGGTCGGCTACCTCGGCTACTGGCTGCCGTGGGTGCCGCCGTTCGACCGCCTGGGCGAGCTCCACGGCATGGTGTACCTCCAGGCGCACGACGTCTGGCTCGACGTCTTCATGCAGCTGGGCATCGTGGGCGTGCTGCTCTGGGGCGGCCTCCAGTACCGAGCCGTCGCGAACTCGCTCGGCGCGCTCTACCGCGCCCCGATCGGCGAGCGAGCCCTGAACGCCATCCCGCTGCTGCTCTGGGTCGCGCTCTTCGTGCAGGGCCTCGCGGAGTCGCGACCGTGGATCGAGTTCGGCATGATCCTGCTGACGATCTTCGCGATCGGGCCGCTGCGGCGGCAGATCGCGCCCCGGGCTCCGCGGACCGAGGCGATCCCGACCGTCTCCGCGCCCTAGCCCGCTCGACGCGCAGGCTCGCGCGCGGGTCCCGCGGCGCCGCGGGCGTCGAGCGCGCACCGGGGACGACGCGCTCCACGTGCACGCAGGAGGGGCGGGACCCTCCGGGCCCGCCCCTCCTGCGCCTGACGCCTACCGCGCCGGGATGGCGCTGAGGATCGTCTGGTCGACGATCGGGGCGTAGTTGCCCGAGGGCACGGACGAGACGCGCGTGCGCGTGCCGCCGTCCACCAGCCAGGCCTGACCGTTCGAGTCGCGGATGTACGGCGACATCCACTGCGACGAGTCGCGCACCTTGCCGCACAGCGTCGGAGAGACCTCGGTGAATCGGTCGTTCCCGAACTCCGCGGCCACGCGCCATGGGAAGCGCACGAGTCGCTGGTCGACCGCGGCGTAGGAGATGCCGCCGCAGGCGACGAGCGTCGTCCGCAGGGAGCCCGTCGTGTTGGACACCTGGATCGCCTCGTTCGGCACGGCCGTCGGCCGGTGCGAGAGCCCGAGCTCCCACATGACGGTCGAGTTCGTCTGCATGAGGCGACCCTGGTCCACCAGGTAGGACGTCGAGGCGCCATGCGCCTGCACGTGCGTGCCCGTGTACCAGTACGGCGTGACCATCGTGCCGCGCGGCAGCAGGTAGAGCGTCGTCCCGCTCACGGTGGCTCGGGCCGCCGACGCGCCGGGGAGCGTGTCCGCCGTGCGGCTCGAGTCGATCGGGCGCCGGACGCCGCCCTCGATGAGCCAGAGCCCGCCGTCGGGCGCGGCGACGATCGGACCGGTCCGCTCTCCGGTCGGGCGCAGCAGCGCGCAGACATCCGCCGGCAGCACCTCGTAGGTGAAGCCCCACGCGTCGCGCGACGCCGGGTTCGTGAAGCCGATCGCACGGCCTCCGCTGCCGAGGTAGGTGCTGCTCCCGCACCAGACCCCGGGATCGGTGATCGCGGGACCGATCGGCGGCAGGCCGTTCCGCACCGAGCGCGTGACGGTGCGCGGGGCAGTGCTCAGGCCGAGCTGCCCGAGCGCGGCGAGCGAGTCGACGCGGATCGTGACATCGCGGGAGGTCAGCAGCAGTTGTCCCGAGATGCCGTCCCGGAGGAGCGTCCCCGGCGCGAAGTTCGAGCGCTCGGGCATCCAGTTGAGGTAGCCGGCCGCGCCGCGGTGGATCGTCGGCGAGAGACCGCGCTGCGATGCGAGGGACGCGACCTGCGAGGCAGCGACGGGCTGGCGCTGGCCGCCGGTGATCATCCACACCGTGCTCGAGCCCACCTCGGCCTGGAAGTGGTCGCGCGTCGACGTGCTGCCGGCCTGGGGCATCCCACGGAGGAACGGGTAGGCGAGGTCGGTGAAGAACGCGTCGCCGCCGTACTGCGCCTTCGACACCTCGAGGAGGCCACGATCCGTCACGATCCACGCGGAGTCGCCGTAGTCGATGCGGTTCGGCAGCGCGCTGGCCGACGCGCGGCCGGCGGCGAGCGATGCGCTCGAGACGACCGCGAAGCTCGAGAAGGCGCTGAGGCGCACCTGCCCCTGGTCGAGGGAGACCACGCTGCCGTTGCCGCCGCCCATCAGGCCGACGGTCCTGCCGCCGTCGCGCACGCCCCAGCCGGGAGCGAGCAGCGGCGACGCGATCGGGAGGTGGTCGATCGCCCCGGGGGACAGCCAGGAGTTCGCGTACGAGAGGCCGGCGGCGCCGAGCACGCCCGTGTCGCCGATCTCCTGGCGGCTGCCGCCGGACACGCGCCACCAGGCGCCGTCCCAGCCGACGACGTCGTTGAGCCTGCCGCCGTCCTGCAGCGCGTCGAGGATGCGCGCGCTCAGCGTCGTGCCCGAGCACGCGTAGCCCCACGCCGCCATCTGCGCGCAGGAGGCGAACTGGAACCGCTTGCCCTCGTCGACGAAGAAGGTGCGGCCGTCGCCGGATCGCAGGACGCGGCCGACCTGGCCGCCGTCGGTCGTCGAGCGGAGCCAGGCGAGCGAGACGGTCTGCACCGAGCCGAGGCGCGAGTACTCCGAGGCGATCGATGCCGACTCGAACCGGTACCGCGTCGAGCCGTCGATGAGGTACTGCTCCCCGGTGCTCTCGACCTTCACGAGCGGGCCGACGCCCGTCGGGGAGCCGAACCAGTCGCTCCACATGCGCCAGAAGTTCCGGTTGCCGTAGGCCGAGCAGCCGTCGCCCGTGCCGTAGAGGTTGCGCAGCGCCGCCGCGTTGGGCTGGTACGGCGTGTAGTTGTAGAGGCCCGCGGTGGCCTGGTTGCGGATGAAGACCTGGCTCGAGCCGCAGCCCGCGTTCGGGTTGTAGAGCACCCGATTCGTCTGCCCGGCCCGGTGCTGGTAGTTCGTGGGGTGCGCCGCGTAGCGCTGGAACTGCCGCGCCGCGTAGTAGATCTGGTAGAAGAAGCCGCCGAAGCTCGCATCGCAGGGCGCGGTGTCGGGGCAGGCGAAGCCCGTGGCGCGCGCGTAGCGGGTGGCCGAGGGCGCCGTGAGCGTGACCAGGCTCTGCTCCTTCTGGAGCAGCACGAGCAGCACCTTCGGGCTGATGTCGCAGGCGCGCGAGACCTGGTAGAGGATCGCCGCGGCCGACTGGTCCGACCGCTGCGGCATCGCGTCGCAGTAGATGCTCGCGGGCATCGCCGGAGTGGCCTGCGCGTAGTCCTTGAGGCACGTGTAGCCCGCGGCGCAGGTCCGCACCTGGCTGTCGAGGAACGACTGGATCTGGACGCCGCTCATCGCGAGGCCGTCGAAGAACTGCTCGTCGCTGATGATGTAGCCGGGGTCGAAGTCGCTCGCGACGGCGGCCTCTGCGCGTTCCGCCGACGGGGCGACGACGAGCCCGGCGGCGACGGTGACGACGGCGAGCAGCAGGGCGAGCGTGACTCGGGCGAGGCGCATGTGGATCCGATGGTCGGACGGCTGGGACCTCCACAGGGTAGCGAACCTTGAAGTATCCCTCGAGGGTTTCCGGGAGTCGATTCCGGATCGGCGTGTCGCCGAGGACGGCTCAGCAGTCCGCAGCGACCCTCGGCGTCAGTCGCGGGGCGCCGAGAGGCCGGCGTCGAGCCGCTCGAAGGCCGAGGGCACGTACACGAGCGAGCGGGCCGTCCACTGCTCGCCGCGGCGGATCCGGATCGCGCACGACTCGCGGAGGTCGTCCGCGGGGATCGGGTTGCCCTGCTCGCGCAGCTCGGCGTTCACGTGGTACTCGCCGGATGCGAACGGCAGCGAGGCGACCTCGATCTCGAGCGAGCCGTGGCCCGGCTCGAGCACGTCCGGGATCCACTGGCGATCGATGCCGTTGATGCGGAACATGTTGAGCTGCTGGGCGTTCACGACGGACGCCGAGAAGACGGGACGCTCGATCCGCTCCCGCGCCTCGAAGTCGAGCCGCAGGCGGACGGGCTCGTCGGGCGACACCTCGTCGACGGGGCGCCCGTCGGCGCCGAGCACCTGGATGCGCGTGAAGAGCGCCTCCCCCGAGCCGCGCCGCTTGCCGCCGCCCGGCAGCTCGACGACGGGCTCGCCGGAGCCCGCGTACTGGTCGACCACCTCGGCGGCCGTGCCCACCGACTGGAGCTCGCCGTGCTGCAGCCACGCCGCCCGGTCGCAGAAGGTGCGCATGGTGCCCATCGAGTGCGAGACGACCACGACCGTCTTGCCCTCGGACTTGAGCTCGTCGAACTTCCCGAGGCACTTCGCCTGGAAGTCCTTGTCGCCCACGGCCAGGACCTCGTCGACGAGCATCAGCTCCGGCTGGGTGTGGATCGCGACCGAGAACCCCAGCCGCACGTACATGCCGCTCGAGTAGTTCTTGACCGGGTGGTCGATGAACCGCTCGACCCCCGCGAAGTCGATGATCGACTCGAGCTTGCGGTCGACCTCCTTGTCGCTCATCCCGAGGATCGCGCCGTTGAGGTAGACGTTCTCGCGCCCGGAGAGCTCGGGGTGGAAGCCGGACCCCACCTCGAGCATCGCCGCCATGCGGCCGCGCGTCGTGATCTCGCCGTCGTTGGGCTGCAGGATGCCCGCGATGCACTTGAGGAGGGTCGACTTGCCCGAGCCGTTGAGCCCCAGCAGGCCGAACGTGCCGCCCTGCGGCACGTCGAGCGAGACGTCGCGCAGCGCCCAGAAGTCCTCGTACTTCGCGCGCCCGCCCTTGAGGATCGTCGCCTTGATCGACTGGTTGCGGTCGTGGTAGACGCGGAAGGTCTTCGAGACGTTCCGCACCTCGACGGCGTTCTGCGCCACTAGAGCTCCTCCACGATCTTCGCCTGGTACCTCGTGTAGACGAACAGCCCCACGACGACGGCTCCGAGCGACCACAGCGTCAGCGACAGCATGATCTGCCACTCCGGGAACGCGAAGTCGTAGACGACGCGCCGGTAGGCGGTGAGGAACTGGTAGACGGGGTTCGCCTCGAAGAGCGCGAGGAGCGGGATCGGACCCCCCAGGAAGGTGTGGCCGGCGGCGTCGAGGCTCGACTGGACGCTCGCGACGGTCGTCCGGGGGATCATGATTCCCGAGGCGTAGAAGAAGATCTGGGTGAGGATCCCCCAGAAGTGCTCGATGTCGCGGAAGTAGACGATGCCGATCGCGAGCACGAGCCCGATGCCGTAGATGAACGCGGCGGTCAGCAGCAGCAGCGGCACGAGCATCCAGATGCGGAGGAGGATCTCCCAGCCGCCCAGGAAGCCGCAGATCACCGCGACCACGGCGATCTCCGTCAGGTAGGTGATCCCCTTCGAGAGCACCTTCGAGGCGGGCAGCGTCCAGCGGGGCAGCGACACCTTCTTGAGCAGGCCCTGGTAGCTGAGGAACGACTGCATCGCCTCGCGGATGCCGCCGTTGATGAAGCCCCAGGTGACGATGCCGACGCCGAGCCACAGCGCGAAGAGGTGGATGCCCGAGTTGATGCCGGGCTCGGGCTCGGCGCCGAAGATGACGCCGAAGACGATGCCGTAGATCGCGATCTGCGCGAGCGGGTTGATGAACGACCACAGCCTGCCGAGCGCGGTGCGCTTGTACTCCGAGCGCACCTCGCGCAGGGTGAGGTTCTTGAGGAGGTTGAAGGTGATCGCGCGCGATCCCGATCGCTCGCGCTCCACGCCCGCGGTCATGCTCCTCCAGCCATCCGGCACACCCGGACGGGCGATGCACTGCCCTGGATGATACCTGCGGAGCCCCTGCGCCCCACGTCAGCCCGCCGCCGTCACGATGCGCTCGAGCAGCGTCGGGGCGAGCGAGCGCATGTACGTTGCGGTGACGTGGCCGACCGCGTCGCGGTAGACGAGCACGCCGCCGATCGACGCGGGACAGGACGCCTCGGTGCAGTAGAGGTCGGTCACGTCGACGATCGCCGCGCCGTCGGTCGCCTCGGCGGCCGCGAGCAGCGGATCCGCAGGGCTCATCGCGGCCTCGAGGGGCGTCGAGCAGTCGTCCGTCCGCGGGTCGTAGCCCACGCGGGCGACGCACGCCAGCGCCTCCTCGCTCACCGTCGGCGCGTCGCCGACGACCACGACGGTGGAGCCCGCCGCCGTCGCGCGGCCCCACGCCTCGGCATAGGCGTCGGCGGCGGCGGCGTCGCTCGAGGCCCAGCGGGCGGCGGTCGTGATGATGAGGTCGTAGTCCCCCGATGCGAGGCGCTCGGAGGCCTGCCCGATCACCTCGGCGCAATCGCTCGAGGGCTCGGGCGTGCGCCACTGGCAGCCGTAGCCGATGTAGGTGTCGAGGCTCCAGCCGAGATCGTCGAGGCTCGGCTCGATCGCCGGCATGAGCATCGCGGCATGGCTGTCGCCGACGATCGCGACCCGGCGCGCGTCGGCGGCCTCGCTGCCGAGCGTGCAGGACTCCAGCGCGCCGCCCTCCTCGCGCCAGCAGGCGTAGGCGTCGCCCGTGTCGTCCGCGAGGAGGTCTGCGCTGGGGGTCACCTCGCCGGAGAGCGTCGCGGGGTCGCAGCCGTTGGCCAGCGCGTCGTACCCCACGCATCCCTGCACCGCGACGTCCGTCGGCTCGGGCTCGGCGGGAGGGGTCGCGAGCCTCGCGCCCGCGACGGCGCCCGAGACGAGCACGATCGCGCCCGCGGCGATCCACGCCGTCGTGCGGCGCGGGGTCCACCGCCAGCGGGGCGTCAGCCAGGCGGATCGGCGCGCCGGATCCTCGATGAAGCGGTAGCTGAGCGAGGCGAGGACGACCGTCAGCGTCACGGCGCCGAGCAGGAACCAGCGCGACTCCTGCGCCACGAAGGCCGCGCCGAGGACGATGACGGGGAAGTGCCAGAGGTAGAGGGAGTAGGAGATGTCGCCGACGTAGTTCGCGACGCGGTTCGTCAGGAGCAGGTTCACGCGGTCGTAGCGGCGGCCGGCGGAGAGCCCTGCGGCGAGCACGAGCGCGGTCGAGAGCACCGGCAGCAGCCCGCTCGGCGCCGGGAACCCGGGCGTGGGCGCGATGACGAAGCACGACACGAGGATGCCCGCGGTCCCCGCGAGGCCCAGCCACGGCGCGACGGCGTGCGGCACGCGCCGCGTCGAGTACTGGGCGAGGATCGCGACGATGGCGCCGACGCCGAGCTCCCACGCCCTGGAGAGCGTCGAGAAGTAGGCGAACGCCTCGTCGGTGCGGGTCTCGTGCATCGCCCACGCGAAGGAGGCGACGGTGAGGGCCGTGGCGGCCGCGAGCACGATGCCGCCGCGCCCTGCTCGCCCCAGGGCGGCGCGCCCGGCGAGCCACAGCACCAGCACGATGACGATCGGCCACACGACGTAGAACTGCTCCTCCACCGACAGCGACCAGTAGTGCTGCACCGGGGAGGGCGCCTGCCCGGCCGAGAAGTAGTCGGTGCCCACGGTCGCGAGGCGCCAGTTGACGGTGAAGAGCGCGGCGAAGACGGCGTCGACCGCGGCCTGGACCGCTCGCGTGTGGGGCAGCGCGAAGGCCCCGACCACGACCGTGACGAGCAGGACGGTCAGCGCTGCGGGCATGAGCCGCTTGATCCGACGCCGGTAGAAGTCCGAGAAGGAGATGCGGCCCGACCGCTCGTGCTCGCGCAGGAGGAGACCGGTGATGAGGAAGCCGGAGATCACGAAGAACACGTCGACGCCGACGAAGCCGCCGAGCGGCCAGCCGGACACGTGGTTCGCGATCACGCTCACCACAGCGAGCATCCGGAGCCCCTGGATGTCGCGGCGCTGACCCGGCTTGGGGCTGCGCCGATCGTCCTTCGGCAGGTGCGCGGCAGCGGGGAGGGAGGTCATGGCACGTCTTCGGTGGTCGGAGCGGGGCGCGTCAGCGGCCGAGGCGACGGCGAGCGTAGCGCGCCGCCTTCCGGGCCGCCGCCGCGACGTGCCGGGGACGGGTCTCCCGCGCGAGCACGAGCAGGTGGCGGGGCCGGACGCGCACCGCGACGCGAGCCGCCTCCCGGATGCCGCCGCGGCGGATGCGCGCGAGCGCGTCCCGGGCGGCGTTGGCCGTCGCCTGCAGCGTCTCCGCCGGCAGCGCCTCCGCGGCCCGCGCGCGCACCTCGTCGGCGGAGACCTCGCCCTCGATCGCGAGCAGGTGGAGCTCGCGTCGCGTGAAGGCCTGGTCGGCGATGCCGGCGCGGTGCATCCTCCGCGCGAGGGCGTGCAGCCGCGCCACGTGGGCCTCGTCCGCAGTGCCGCTCGCGATGGGCGCGAG
Organism: Agrococcus sp. SL85; assembly: GCF_026625845.1. Taxonomy (NCBI): domain Bacteria; kingdom Bacillati; phylum Actinomycetota; class Actinomycetes; order Micrococcales; family Microbacteriaceae; genus Agrococcus; species Agrococcus sp. SL85. The sequence continues at coordinate 1,555,890 of NZ_CP113066.1, read as the reverse complement.
GCATGCGGAGCGCACGAGATCGGCGAGCGCCTCGTGCGCACCGGGGTCCGACTCCACGCACGCGCGCACGAAGGTCTCGACGTCGCTGCGCTCGATCGCCTCCGCCATCGCCGACCCCGGCTCGCCCAGGATCGTGCGGGCCGCGGCCCACTGGCGCTTCGCGACGAGGCCGTACGCGAGCCTCGGGCGCAGCGGGAGCCGGTCGCGCGCCCGCTGGGGCGCGGCGGTGACGAGCTCGACGAGCAGGTCGCGCACCTCCTCGAACTCGTCGTCCTCCGACTCGATCGCCACGACGCCGTGCGCCCAGATGTCGAACTCGAGGATGCCCGCGAAGTACTGCTCCAGCACGCGCTCGTCGCCGAGGCGCCGCACCGCCTCGAAGCACGCGAGCTCCTGGCGGAAGTGGTCGAGCAGCGGGCCGGGCTGGTGCTTGGCCGAGGTCATCGACGTGCGCCCGATGCGTCGCCGGTAGGCGTACACCGGCTCGGGCACCACGTCGAACGCGAACGCGCAGTAGGCGTGGGTCATGGCCTGGATGTCGTTCGAGCGGCGCGAGTCGGCGAACGCGAGCCCGGCGGAGTGCCACGAGGCACGACGGATGATGCGGTTCCAGCAGACGCGATCGCGGAGGAAGCGCGGCTCGTCCAGCAGCGTGATCCCGGTGCGCACCCCGCGGTAGAGCGGCACCGAGCGGTCGCGCGAGCTGATCTGCTGCGGCGCCATGATGAGGTGGTTCCCGACCACCATCTCGGCGCCCGATGCCCGAGCCTGGTCGACCAGGGTGCGGTAGGCGCCCGAGGGCACGATGTCGTCCCCGTCCGCGAAGGCGAGGAACTCGCCCCGCGCGAGGGTGATCGCGTGGTTGCGAGCCTGGGCCCCGCCGCTGCCGGGGTTCGCGATGATGCGGAAGCGCGGGTCGCCCGCCGCCGCCTCCTCGAAGCGCTCCACCGTGTCGTCGGTCGAGGCGTCGTCGACCACGATCACCTCGAGGTCCTGGAGGTCCTGGCCCTTGAGCGACTCCACGGTCTGCGGGATCCACTCCCCCACGTTCTTCGTGGGGATGATCACCGAGACGACGGGCGTCGGGCTCTCGCCGTCGACGACCGACGGGAACGTGCTCTGGCTCAAACGGACTCCCTACACTTGACCGGTACCCCGCCCCCGACCGATGGAGCATCCCTTGTCGAATGCCTCGACGCACGAGCGGAGCGACCGGCCTCTGATCTCGATCATCGTACCCGTCTACAACGTCGAGGCCGTCCTGCCCGAGCTGCTCGACTCGATGCTCGCGCAGACCTGGGACCACTGGGAGGCCGTGCTCGTCATCGACGGCTCGCCCGACGCCTCCGAGGCCGTCGCGCGCTCGTACGAGCGGCGCGACGCGCGATTCCGGGTGATCGCGACCGAGAATGGCGGCATCGGTCGTGCCCGCAACGTCGGGCTGGACCACGCGAACGGCTCGCTCCTCGCCTTCTCGGACTCGGACGACGTCCTGACGCCGGATGCGCTCGAGTCGCTCGTGACCGCGCTCGAGGGCACCGGCGCCGAGATCGCGACCGGCATCGGCACCGACTTCTTCCCCAACGGCCGCCGCGTGCGCTACTGGACGATGGCGGGCGAGCAGTTCTCGCGCGGCTGGGGCTCCTACCGCCTCGCGGACATGCCGTCGCTGCTCGAGGATCACGTCGTCTGGGCGAAGCTCTTCCGCCGCGACCTGCTCGACCGCATCGGCCTGCGGTTCCCGGAGGGCATCCACTGCGAGGACATCGCCCCGATGCTCCGCATGCAGCTCGCGGCCGAGACGATCGCCGTCGTGCCGCGCGAGGTCTACCTCCACCGCAGGCACGAGGCCACCGTGAGCGCCGACTACCTGCGGCCCTCCACCCTCGGCGACTGGGTGGACCAGGCGATCGAGACGATCGACGCCGTCGAGGCGCACGGCGACCGCGCCGCGACCGTGCACTACGTGGGGAGCCACACCCTCGGCCAGTGGTGGACCCGGGCGGAGCTGGTCCACCTGGTCGACGACCCTGCGCTCCTCGCGGGCATCGAGCGCCTCGCCGCGCGGATGGTCGAGGTGCTGGGCGACGACGTCGACCTGCTCGACCCGGTGCGGGGGATCGCGCTGCTGGCGTTCGCGCGCGGCGTCGCCACGCGCCGGTGGAGCGGCCTCGGGCGCGCGCTCGCAGGCCTCGGCGACGAGGAGCGGCGCGCCTGGGAGGGCGTCGAGTCCGTCGTCGCGAGCCCGCTCGCCGCGCCGACGCCCAAGGCGGCCGCCGTGACCGCGGTCGCGGCGCTCCGGGCCGCGGCGCTGCTCGACGCCTCCGAGCCGATCGAGGCCAGGCTCGCCGCCGAGATCCTCGTCTCGCGCGTCGTCGCGCCGATCGCGCACGAGCTCGTCGAGGACGCCGGAGCGCTCATCGCCGAGGCGGAGGAGGCCGTCGCGGCGCTGCCCCGCGAGGCGTTCGCGGACGTCGCGTCGCCCGCGGCGCCCGACCGCCTCCGCGGGACGGAGGTCGCCGCACTCGCCTGGACGCTGCTCGAGCGCCTCCCGCTGCGCACCGCGGCGGTGACCGGGGCCCGCCTGGAGCACCGCGGGCTCGTGCTGCGCGGCCGGGTCGACCTCGGCGCCCCCCTCACGAGCGCGGACGGCCTCAGCGTCGTGCTCCGCTCGGCCGACGGCAGCGTGCGCCGGAAGGTGCCGGTCTGGGCCACGCCGAGCGCGGAGGATCCGGCGCTCGCGGCGTTCAGCGCCCCGCTGCCGACCGACGCTCGCGTGGCGGGGCGAGCGCTGCGCGCATGGCTCCGACGCGACCGCCGCCAGCGCGGCCCGATCGAGCTGCCCCTCGCGGCCACGGAGCCGCCCGTCCGCCTCGACATCGACGACCCCATCGACCGCGTGCGCGTCGAGGTGGGGTTCGCGGCACCTGCGCCGCTGCGGTGGACGGTCGAGCGCCGGCACGAGGCGGTCACCGCCGCCCCGCGCCCGGAGCGCGAGCACCGCAGGGTCTACTCGTTCCCCGACTGGGGCGAGAACCCCTACGTGGCGATGCTGCAGCTCGCCGCGCGCGGCGCGGGCATCGGCATCCCGGGCTCGGAGCGCCCCGACGCCCTCATCGGCGACCTCGAGAAGCCGAGCGCCGACGGCATCGTCCACATCCAGTGGACGAGCCCCATCACCGAGCGGGCGCACGACCAGGCCGACGCGGACGCGACGGTCGACGGGGTGCTCGCGGGCCTCGACGCCGCGCGCGCGCACGGCCGCCCGATCCTCTGGACCGTGCACAACGTGCTCCCCCACGACTCGCGCTTCCGCGACGCCGCGATCCGCCTCCACCAGGGCATCGCCGACCGGGCCGATCTCATCCACACGCTCGGCACGACGACGCAGGAGGCGATCGGCGACCTCTACGTGCTGCCGCCCGAGAAGGTGCGCGTGCTGCCGCACTCGAGCTACGCCGGCATCTACGGCGCACGGCTCGAGCAGGCGGCGGCGCGCGAGGAGATCGGCGCGGGCCAGGGCACGACGCAGGCGCTGTTCTTCGGCCAGATCCGCCCCTACAAGGGCCTCGAGCACCTCTTCGAGGCCGCGCGCCGGCTGCACGGCACCGAGACGCCGATCGAGGTGCTGCTCGCCGGCAAGCCCGCGCCGAAGATCCGCGACGAGGTGCAGCGCTTCGTCGACTCGGAGGTCGACGTCACGGCCGCGCTCCGCTACATGGAGGACGACGAGATCGCCGCCTGGTTCTCGGCCGCCGACGTCGCGGTGCTGCCGTACCGCAACATCCTCAACTCGGGCACGATGCACCTCGCGGCCACCTTCGGCCTGCCGGTGATGCTGCCCGACGAGCACACGATCACCGCCGACTACGGCGACGAGGCCTGGATCCGGTTCTTCGACACCGAGGACCCGGCGGCGTCGATCGCCGAGCTGCTGGCCTCCGGCTGGTACCGCGACCCGGCGGTGCGGGAGTCGGCGCTCGCCTACGCGCGCGAGCGCTCGCCGTACGCGATGGGCGAGGACTACCTGGCGCTGCTCGACGAGGTCGAGGCGGTGGCCGCCGCCCGCCGCTCGACCGAGCCGGCGCGCCCGCGCCGTCGGCGCTTCCTGCGCCGCCGCTGACGCGGACGCGTCCCGTGGCTCAGGCCTCGCGCGCCTCGTGGAGGAGCGCGAGGTAGGCCGCTCCCGCCTGCTCGCCCGTCCACGCGGCCGCGTGGGCGAGCGCGGCGGCGCGCGCCTCGGCGTCGTCGACGACCACCGCCTCGATCGCCGCTCGCAGGCCCTCGGGGCCGTCGAAGAGCGTCACCCAGCGCTCGTCGCCCAGCTCGCGCCGCAGGTGCGGCTCGTCGGGCAGCAGCACCGGTGCGCCGTACGTGGCCGCCAGCAGCACGCTGCCCGAGTTGAGGATGCGGCGGTACGGCAGCGCGACCGCGTCGGCGGCCGCGAACCAGCCCGGCACGGCCGCGTCGTCGACGAAGCGCAGCTCGCGGATCGCGCGCAGCCCGGGATGGTCCGAGAGCGCCGCCTCGATCGCGGCGGCCTCCTCGGGCGTCGCGTTGCCTGCGAGCAGCAGCACGATGCCGTCGGCGCGCCGGGCCTCCCCTGCCGCCGCGACGAGCTCGAGCACGCCCTTGTAGGCGCGCATCTGCCCGAGGAACAGCACCGCGGCCTCGCGCTCGCCGATGCCGAGGCGCGCGCGCTCGGCGGCGCGGTCGGCGGCCGGCGCGACGGCGCCCGCGTAGCTCGGGTGCGCGATGTGTCGCACCCGATCGGCCGGGAGGCGGTAGCGGGGCGCCGCGAGCGCCGCGGTGTCGGGGTGCATGACGTGGACGCGGTCGGCCTCCGCCGCCAGCATCCGGTGCAGCCAGCGCTCGATGCGGGGGAAGCGCGCGCCGTGCGGCAGCACGTTGTGGACGGTCCAGACCACGCGAGCACCCTGCGCCTTCGCGGCGCGGAGCAGTCGGCGCAGGCGGAGCGCGTTCCGCACGGCGACCGCGGGGTTGCGCGTCGACTGCGCGACGGGGTTCGTCCAGTGGATCGAGAGCACGGTCTCGGCGGGTCCGACCGCGAGCGCCGCCGCGAGCTCGTCGAGCGTGCGGGCGTCGACGATCGTCGCGCCCTCGCGCTCGGCGCCCGAGAGCAGGAGGCCGAGGAACGGATTCTCGCGGTACGCGGGGAAGACGACGACGCGCATCAGCCGTCCTCGCGGAGGCGGCGCATCGCCTCCCGGGCGCCGCGCACGAGGCCCGCCGCGCCGCGGCCCGCGACGCGCGCCGCGCGCACGGCCGCGCCCGCGGGGATCGCGGCGGCCCGCGTCGCGGCGTGCGCGAGCTGCACCTGCTGGCGCGCGGTGCCGGGCACGTCGCGCAGGATCTCCTGCAGCTTCCACTCGAGCAGCTGGTGCGACTCGGCGGCGAGCTCGGGGCTCGTCACCGTGCGCACCGTATAGCCCTCGCTGATGGCGGCGTAGGCGAAGAGCCGCTCCACGACGTGGGCGGTGCCGCCGTCCCGGTAGCCGGACTCGTCCGGGAAGTCGCGCCAGCCGAGGCTGTCGACGAGCGGCCGGAGCGCCTCGGGTCGGGCCGCGAACATCGAGCCGAAGGGCGCGAGCGGCGAGCCCTCGTCGAACGGCACGTCGATGCCGAGGCGGCTCGCCATGCGCTCCGCGGCGGGGCGGTTGCCGAACCAGGCACGGCCGAGCGTCGGGTAGCCGACGTGGATCTGCGGCGGCATGGCCATGCCCAGCTCGGGCTCGTCGATGAAGAGCTGGAGGAGGGCGTTCTGCTGGTGCTGCTGCCCGAGGAGGCTCCCGAGCGCATGACGCTGGAAGCGCGTCCCGCGGGGCAGCGGATCCTGCGGCGACTGCTTCGAGTGCAGCTTCAGCACGACGTCGAAGGCGTAGCGGCCGTCCGCGCCGGGCCGCAGCAGGTCGGCGCAGCCGATGAGGAACGCCGAGATGTCGCGTCCCCGGTTCGACTCGACCACGCGCACCTCGAAGCGCTGCAGGCGCTGCAGCCACCGCGAGACCTCGACCTCGAAGCGATGCTCGATCGCCGCCTTCGACTCCTCGGAGCCGGTGGTGACGATCCACGTCCAGTCGACGGGCATGTGCTGCAGCGAGACGCCGACGGTCGGCAGCGCCTCCGGGTAGTAGATGTGCGTCAGGACGCCGAGCCGCGGCGGGATGCCGCCCCCGATCTCCGGGAAGCCCGTGAGGATCCGCAGGCCCTGCATCGCGGTGTGGACCTGCCGCGGCGGTGCGACGTGCTGAAGGTCGCGCGCCAGCACTCGGCCCGAGTAGTCCCAGCCGAGCACTCGCGCGGCCGCTCCGCTGTCGAGGGCGAGGTCCTCGATCACGAGCGGGTCCGCCGTCAGCAGCACCCGCTCGACGAAGCCGCCGTGGCCGGGCGACTCGAGGGTCACCCGCTCGGCGCGGTCCACCGCCCCGAGCCGCGACACGACGTCGAGCCCGGCCTCGCGGAGCGCCAGGACGAGGTCGTGCATGCCGAGCGAGCCTGTGTCGGTCCGGGCCCCGTGCCACCACTCGCGCCACGTCGCGCTGCGATGGACGGTGCCCGACCACAGCCACGGCGAGGGCTCGAGGGCGTGTCGCGGCGCGGTCGGGACGAGGAGCCACGCGTCCGCAGCGGCGCCTTCGCGCGTGACCCAGCGCTCCGGTTCTGGCTGCTCGATCCCGCGCAGCGGCCCGTATCGCTCCGTGTCGGTGACGAGCACCGACGACGCCGCGCGCACCTCGTCGTCGACGGCGGCGAGGCCTGCGGCCAGCAGCGCGATCGCGGTCGGCGCCGGCGCGACGACGACGCGGTCGGCCACGGCCTCCGCGCGCTGGCGGCCGGCGGGCATGAGGGCGTCGGCGACGAGCACGACGCGGTCGACGATCTGTCGCAGCCCCTCGACGAGCAGGTCGACGCGCTCGCCGACCTCTCCGCGCGGGTCGCGGTGGGCGACGATCGCGATGCGTGCGCCGGCTGCCTCGATGCTCATCGTGCTCAGGCTATCCGGCGCCCTTCCCATGGTCGCCGCACAGTCGATGCAGGGCGTCGGCAGCAGCCCCCGCGGGTAGGCTTCCTCATCGGACCGCGCCCCCGCGCTCCGACGGATCACGGAGGCAATCCTGAGCGACACCGAGCCCGCCGCGCGCGCCGCGCGCCCGCTCGTCGCCGTGCTCATGGCGACCTACGAGGGCGCCGCCTTCATCGAGGAGCAGCTGCGCACGATCCTCGACCAGGAGGGCGTCGACGTGCGCATCGTGGTCTCGGACGACGGCTCGAGCGACGACACGCTCGCGATCCTCGAGCGGATGGGCGACGAGCGCATCGTCCTGCTCCCGCCCGAGCGCTCCGGCTCGGCCTCCGCGAACTTCCTCCGGCTCGTGCGCGACGCGGACGTGACCGGCGCGACGGCGATCGCCCTCGCCGACCAGGACGACCGCTGGCACCACGACCGGCTCGCGCGCCAGCTCGCGCTCATCGCGCGCCACGAGGTCGATGCGGTCTCCTCGAGCGTCACCGCGTTCTGGACGGACCCGGACGGCTCGGAGCGCACCGCGTACGTCGAGAAGTCGCAGCCGCAGACCGACCTGGACTTCCTGCTCGAGTCGGCGGGCCCGGGCTGCACGTTCGTGCTCACCGCCGCCGCGTTCACCGGCATCCGCGAGGTCGTCCGCACGCACCCGCTCGTCGACACGACCGTGCCGCACGACTGGACGCTCTACGCGATCGCGCGCGCGACCGGCCGCCGCTGGCACATCGACCCGGAGCCCACGCTCGACTACCGCCAGCACGGCACCAACGTCATGGGGGCGAACCGCGGCATCCGGCCCGCGCTCGTGCGAGCGCGCCGCCTGGCGAGCGGCCACTACCGCTCGCAGTGCCGCGCGATCGCGCGGCTCGCGCTCGCGCTCGCGCAGCCGCCGCTGCAGCCCCGGCTGGCGCGCGTGGCGCCGCTCTTCGAGCGCAGCGACCTCGGGTCCCGGATGGCGCTGCGGCGCCTCGCCGGGGAGCTGCGGCGCGAACCGGCGGAGCGGCGATGGCTCGCCCTCGCGCTCACGCTCGGCCTCTGGTGAGGCGGGAGCCTCAGCGCTGCTCGGGCAGGCGCTCCAGGTACTCGCCGTAGCCCGACTTCAGGAGCGGCTGCGCGAGGGCCCGCAGCCGCTCGTCGTCGATCCAGCCGGCGCGCCATGCGATCTCCTCGATGCAGCCGATCTTGGTGCCCTGCCGCTGCTCGATGACCCGCACGTACTCGCTCGCGGCCATCATCGACTCGAACGTGCCCGTGTCGAGCCACGCGACGCCCCGGTCGAGCACCTGCACCTGCAGCCGGCCCTCGCGGAGGTAGTGGTCGTTGATGGCGGTGATCTCGAGCTCGCCGCGGGCGCTCGGCGTGATCGTGCGCGCGACCTCGACGACGCTCGCGTCGTAGAAGTAGAGGCCCGGCACCGCGTAGCTCGACTTCGGCGACTCGGGCTTCTCCTCGATCGAGACGGCGGCACCGTGCTCGTCGAACTCCACGACGCCGTAGGCCCGCGGGTTCGCCACGCGGTAGGCGAAGATGAGGCCGCCCTCGACGTCGTCGTGCTGCCGGAGGCTCGAGCCCAGTCCCGTGCCGTGGAAGATGTTGTCGCCCAGCACGAGCGCGACGGGCTCGTCGCCGATGAAGTCCGCGCCGATGAGGAAGGCCTGCGCGAGGCCCTCGGGCTTCGGCTGCTGCGCGTACTCGATGCGCATGCCGAGCTCCGAGCCGTCGCCGAGCAGCCGCTCGAACTGCTCGTGGTGCTCGGGCGTCGTGATCACGAGCACCTCGCGGATCCCGGCCATCATCAGCGTCGACAGCGGGTAGTAGATCATGGGCTTGTCGAAGATCGGGACGAGCTGCTTCGAGATGCCGCGGGTGATGGGCCACAGGCGCGTGCCCGAGCCGCCCGCAAGGATGATGCCGCGCATCGACGCCCCTCCTCCGTGGTCTGCCGCCAGCGAGCCTACCCGTGCCCGCCCAGGGCGGCCCTCCCGAGGGCGCCCCCGCGTAGGATGGGTCGCCGTACGCCGGTCCGCCGGCATGGGAAAGGAAACGACGCGTGCAGATCCTCGTGACCGGCGGCGCCGGCTTCATCGGCTCGAACTTCGTCCGCATGGCCCTGGCGGACCGCCTGCCCGGCCTCGAGGGCGCATCGATCACCGTGCTCGACGCACTGACCTACTCCGGCAACCCGCAGAACCTGGCGCCCATCGCCGAGCACCCGCACTACGCGTTCGTCCATGGCGACATCCGCGACACGGGCCTCCTCGACCGCATCCTCCCCGGCGTCGACGCCATCGTGCACTTCGCCGCCGAGAGCCACGTCGACCGCTCCGTGCGCGACGCCTCGGTGTTCGTCGAGACGAACGTCGTCGGCACGCAGCGGCTCCTCGACGCGGCGCTCCGCCACGACGTGCGCCGCTTCGTGCACGTCTCCACCGACGAGGTCTACGGCTCGATCGACGAGGGCTCCTGGAGCGAGGACCGCCCGCTCGAGCCCAACAGCCCCTACTCGGCGTCGAAGGCGGGGAGCGACCTGCTCGCCCGCTCCTACCACCGCACCCACGGCATGGACGTCCGGATCACGCGCTGCTCGAACAACTACGGGCCCTACCACTTCCCCGAGAAGCTCATCCCGCTCTTCGTCACGAACCTCATCGACGGACACCGCGTCCCGCTCTACGGCGACGGCGAGAACGTGCGCGACTGGCTCCACGTCGACGACCACTGCCGCGGCATCGCGCTCGTCCTCAGCGGCGGCCGCCCCGGCGAGGTCTACAACATCGGCGGCGGCACCGAGCTGACCAACCGACGGCTCACCGAGCTGCTGCTGGAGGCGACGGGCGCCGACTGGTCCTCGGTCGACGCCGTCGCCGACCGCAAGGGCCATGACCGCCGGTACTCGGTCGACATCTCGAAGATCCAGGCGGAGCTCGGCTACGCGCCCCAGGTGCCCTTCGAGCAGGGCCTCGCCGACGTCGTGCAGTGGTACCGCGACCACCGCTCCTGGTGGGAGCCGCTCAAGGAGCGGGCGGCGCTCTAGGCCCATGCGCATCCTCATCGCCGGCGGCACCGGCATGCTCGGCATCGACCTCGTCGAGGCGCTCTCGCACCACGACGTGGTCTCGACCGGCTCGGCCCAGCTGGACATCCGCGATCCCGAGGCCTGCCGCGACGCGGTGCGCGGCATCGACGCGATCGTGAACTGCGCCGCGTACACGCGCGTCGACGATGCCGAGGCCGACGAGGAGGCGGCCTTCGCGCTCAACGCGCAGGGCGCTGCGAACCTCGCCGCCGCCGCCGCCGAGCAGGGCGCCGTGCTGGTGCAGGTCTCCACGGACTACGTCTTCCGCGGCGATGCGCGCGAACCCTACGCGGAGGACGCCGCGGTCGATCCCGTCTCGGCGTACGGTCGGACCAAGGCCGAGGGCGAGCGGCTCGCGGTCGAGGCGAACCCCGACACGATCGTGGTCCGCACGGCGTGGCTGTACGGCCGCGGAGGCCCCTCGTTCCCCGCCACGATGCTCCGGCTCGCCGGGCAGCGCGAGACGCTCGACGTCGTGGACGACCAGCGCGGCCAGCCCACCTGGACCCGCGACCTCGCCGGCGCCATCCGCGCGCTCCTCGAGGCGGGTGTGCGCTCGGGCACCTTCCACGGCACGAACGCCGGCGAGGCGACCTGGTTCGACCTCGCTCGCGCCGTGCTCGAGGAGGCGGGCCTCGACCCCGAGCGCGTGCGCCCCACCGACTCCGCCTCCTTCGTGCGCGCCGCGCCTCGACCGGCGTGGTCCGTGCTCGCGCACGATGCCTGGGCGGCCCGTGGCCTCGCGCCCATGCGCCCCTGGCGCGAGGCGCTCCACGAGGCGGTCGCGCGCGGCGAGGTCGCGGCGTGACCGGCCGCCTCACGGTCGTCCTCGACGAGGTCGGCGAGCGCTCCACGACGATGGTCGGCCGCTACGGCGCCGAGATCGCCCGCGCCCTCGTGGCGACCGCCCCCGATGGCTTCGAGGTCGCAGGACTCGCCGCACGCATCTCCCCCGCGCGCGAGGAGCGCGTGCACGCCCTCGTCCCGGGGCTCGCCGAGCTGCGCCAGACCGCCGTGCCCGCCAGGGAGCTGCGGCAGGCGTGGCTCCGCTCGCTCACGACGCTGCCCGTGCGCGGCCTCGTGCACTCCACGAGCCTGCTCGCGCCCACCGGCCTCGACGCGGGCACGGGCGACCAGGTGACGGTCACGCTGCACGGCCTCCAGCCGCTCTCGGACCGCTCCGAGCGGAAGGCCCGCTGGTTCGAGCGCGCGCTGCACCGCTCGGTGCGGCGCGCCGACGGCATCGTCGTGCCGACGACCGCCGTCGCCGAGGACCTCGCGGAGCGCTTCGACGTGGGCGATCGCGCGCGCGTCATCCACCCGGCCCCCGCCGCCTGGCTGCGGGCGCCCGAGGACGACGCCGGGACGGTGCGGCGCCTCGGCCTGCCGGACGAGTACGTGCTCGCCGTGACCTCGCCGGGCGCGCGCGGCCAGGCGGAGCGCCTCGTCGCGACCGTCGCGAGCCGCTCCATGCCCGACGTCCGGGTCGTCGTCGCCGGGCCCGTGAGCTGGGGCGAGACGACCCTCGCGGCGCTCGCCGTGGAGGCCGGCATCCCCGCGGGCCGCATCATCATGGTCGGCGACCTCGACGACGCCGACCTCGCCGTCGCCTACGCGCGCGCCCTCGCGCACCTCCACGTCTCGGAGGCGGACGCGCTGGGGCTCACGCTCCTCGAGGCAGCCGCCCTCGGCACGCCCACCGTGCACGCCGCCACCCGCTCGCTGCTCGAGATCGGCGGCGAGGCGAGCGTGCCCGTCGTCGGCGGGCCCGACCGCCTCGCGGCCTCCCTCGGCCGCCTGCTCGACGACGGCGACGAGCGCACGCGCCTCGGCCTGCACGCGCAGGACCGCGCCCGCGCCTTCACCTGGGAGGCCGCCGCCGCCCAGGTGTGGCAGCTGCACGCCGAGCTGTAGCGGCGCGCCGCTACGGGCTCGGCGTGGGCGTGGGCGTGGGCGTGGGCACGGCGTCCGCGGCCGCGAGCGCCTGCTGCACCATGGCGTGGATCTGCTCGAAGTCGGGGTCGCCCGTGTTGACGCCCGAGTCCGGCACGAGCTCGAGGTTCGTGATCTCGGACCGGCGCGTCTCGAGCGCCAGCTCCGACAGGCTGCCGACCATCGACTGCGGGATGTCGGTCTCCACCATGTCGACGCCGGCCGACGCGAGCTCGGAGTACTTCGTGAGCAGCACGTCGGGCGTGAAGTTCGCCACGAGCGCCTCCTGCACCTGCCGCTGGCGCGCCATGCGCGCGTAGTCGGAGGAGCCCGCGCGGCTGCGGGCGTACCAGAGCGCGTCGTGGCCGTCGAGCGTGCGGGTGCCGGGCTCGATCCACTCGCGCACCGGCTCGCCCTCGATGGCGATCGGCACCCGCTCGGTCACCTCGATCTCGATGCCGCCGAGGGCGTCGATGAGGTCCTCGAAGCCGTGCATGTCGACGAGCACGAAGAACTGCAGCGGCACGCCCGTCACGCCCTCGACCGCATCGCGGGTCGCCTCGATGCCGGGGCTCGAGCCGTTCGCGACGGCGTCCGGGTAGAGCTCGGGATGGGCCTCGCCGTAGGTGTAGGTGCCGTTCAGCAGGCAGTCGCTCGACTCGCAGTCGAAGCCGTTCGGCCACGGCCCCCACATGGGCGAGCCCTCCGAGAAGGGCGCGTTGCGCATGTTGCGCGGCACGCCGATCATCGTCGCGGCACCCGTCTCGGCGTTGACGGTGACGACGGTCATCGAGTCGGCGCGCAGGCCCACGCGGTCGTCCCCGGCGTCGCCGCCGAGGAGCAGGAACGTGTAGCGGCCGTCGATGGGCTCGACAGGAGGGCCGCTGGCCTGGAAGAGGTCGGCGACGACGGTGCGCGACGTGTCGACGAGGCTCGCGCCGTAGCCCGCGAGGGCCGCCGGCGCGACGGTCGCGACGATCGCGAGGGCGGCGATGCCTGCGCGGGCTCGGCCTCGCACGCTGGGCAGGCGCGCCAGGCGCAGCGTGTCGAGGCCGAGCACGAGCCACAGCACCGCGTAGGCGATGAGGACGACCTCCACGACGAGCAGGCCCGCGACCGTGCCGACGAGCGCGAGCAGCGCCCCGCGCCACGCGACCCAGAGGATCGCGGCGACCGCGACGAGCGCGACGAGCGCGATCGTGGCGACGATGCCGACGCGCCCGAGCCTGCGGTTGCCCGCGAGCACCTGGGCGCTGCCGGGCAGCAGGAAGCCGATGGCGACGAGCCACCAGCCGCGACGCTGCATCACGGCCGCGTCGCCCGTGTTCGGGTGACGCATCGGCGATCCTGCCCGCAGCAGCGTCATGCGGTGCCGCCCACCCGCTCCTGCAGGGCGCGCGCCTTCTCGCCCACCTGGCGCTCGAGGTCGGCGGCGAAGGCGTCGAGCCTGGCCGCGATCCCCGCGTCGGCGGTGCCGAGGATGCGCGCGGCGAGGATGCCGGCGTTGCGGGCGCCGCCGATCGACACGGTGGCGACGGGGATGCCCGCGGGCATCTGCACGATCGAGAGCAGGCTGTCGAGGCCGTCGAGCCGCTCGAGCGGGACGGGCACGCCCACGACGGGCAGGCGCGTCATCGAGGCGACCATGCCGGGCAGGTGGGCGGCGCCCCCGGCGCCGGCGATGATGACGCGGACGCCCCGGTCGGCGGCGCCGCGCGCGAACCCGACCATCTTCTCGGGGGTGCGGTGCGCCGAGACGACGTCGACCTCCGCCTCGATGCCGAGCTCATCGAGCACGGCCTTGGCCGCCTCCATGACCCGCCAGTCGGAGTCCGAACCCATGATGATGCTGACCGCAGGCATGCACTCCAGGGTACGCGTGCCGCGCAGGCCCGCCCGCACCCGGCGCGCGCCGCGCCGCAGGGGTATGGTCACCTCCCGCCCATGGTGTGGTCGCTCCGCGCCCTCCTGGAGCATCTCGGCGGGCGCGGAGCGACCACAGCCACGCCGCTCGAGCCGGTGCTGATCCACAGCGCGCCGACCGCTGCGAGCGAGCGGGCGCCGGGGTCGTCACCATGCTCGGATGCGTGACCACCAGCCGTTCCTCGTCGCGGACGCCATGGCTGCAGGCGCGACCGCCAAGCGCCTGCGCGCCGCCAGGTTCTCGATCCCGGCGCGGGGCGTGCGCGCGCTGCGGAGCCTCGCGGGAGACGACGAGCGCCTGCTCCTCGACGCGATCGCGCTCGTCGCGCGAGCCGACCACTGCTTCTCGCACACGACCGCCGCGCGGCTCCTCGGCATGCCGCTGCCGCCGCTCGGGCCCGCGGAGCCGATCCACGTGGCCGCGCCGACGGCGGGGAGCAGGATGCGGCGCGCCGGCGTCGTCGGGCACCGGCTGCGCACGAGCACGACGACGGCCGCGGGCCTGCGCGTGACGGCCCCGATCGACACCTTCGTGCACCTCGCCACGCTGCTCGAGCACCGCGCGCTCGTGGCGGTCGCCGACTGGCTCGTCTCGCACCGACGCGGCGACGCCCGGATCGATCGCGGCGACCTGCTCCACCACTGCGAGCGGCGGCGGGGCGCTCCCCGCATCGGACGGGCGATCGCCGCGGTGCGCGACTGCGCCGTCGGCGCGGAGTCGCCGCGCGAGACGGAGCACCGCCTGCTCCTCGACGGCCTCGGCGCGCGCACCGACCACCTGAACCTCTCCGTCTTCGACGAGGCCGGCCGCTTCCTGCTGCGGCTCGACGGCGGATGGCCCGAGCTCCGGATGGGCTGGGAGTACGACGGCCTGCAGCACTGGTCCGATCCGCGCCAGCGCGCGATCGATCTTGATCGCCTCGAGGCGCCCCAGGCGCTGGGGTGGCGCATCCGACGCTTCGGCGCCCACCACCATCGGGCAGAGGGGCGTGCCGCCGTGGAGGCCTTCGCGCGAGAGGTCCGCGAGCGCCGTCGCGAGGCGGCGTCGCGAGCGGTGGAGCGCCGGGGCTTCTGGTCCACCTGCCTGGCGCCCGACGTCCTCCGACGCTGAGGTCCGACCACCCGTGTCAGCGCCCGCACGCCCCGACCCACCCATCGAGGTGTGGTCGCTTCGCGCCCTCCACAGGGCGACTTCGGGGCGCGAAGCGACCACACGGAGGGCCGGAAGCGACCGCACGGAGGCGATCGCCGCTCCGGCGGCGGGCGGAGGCGCGGCGGGCGGGGGCGCGGCGCGCGGCGCGTCGCCGCGCGCCGGTCAGGCGTCGAAGTGCGCGGCGGCGGCGCGGGCCCGGTAGGCGACCTCGTCGAGGTCGTCGCCGATCGCGGTGACGTGCCCGACCTTGCGGCCGACCCGCGTCGACTTCGCGTAGGAGTGGACCTTGACGTCCGGGTGCGCCGCGAGCGCGCCCGCGTAGCGGTCGGCCATCGCGCCCGAGGCGGGGCCGCCGATGACGTTCACCATCACGGCCGCGGGCGCGAGCACGCCCGTCGCACCGAGCGGCAGGTCGAGCACGGCCCGGAGGTGCTGCTCGAACTGGCTCGTCGTGGCGCCGTCGATCGTCCAGTGACCCGAGTTGTGCGGCCGCATCGCGAGCTCGTTGATGAGCACGCGGCCGTCGGAGGTCTCGAACAGCTCCACCGCGAGCACGCCCGTGACGCCCAGGCCCTCGGCGATCGAGCGCGCGACGTCGTCGACGACGGGCTGGATGCTCGCGGCGTCCGGCGCCGGCGCGAGCACCTCGGCGCAGATCGAGTCCTGCTGGATCGTCTGCACGAGCGGCCACACGACGGTCTCGCCCGACGGACGACGCGCCACGAGCTGCGCGAGCTCGCGGCGGAACGGCACGAGCTCCTCGACGAGCAGGCGCGGGCCGCCGGCCGCGGCGCCCGCGAGCCAGTCGGCAGCCTCCTCGACCGAGCGCACGACGCGCACGCCCTTCCCGTCGTAGCCGCCGGTCGCGGTCTTCAGCACTCCTGCGCCGCCGTGCTCGGCGACGAAGGCGGCGAGGTCGTCGGCCGAGTCGACGGGCGCCCAGTCGGGCTGCGGCGCGCCGAGCTCGGCCATGCGGGCGCGCATCTCGCGCTTGTCCTGGGCGAAGCGCAGCGCGTCGGGGCCCGGGTGCACCTGGTGGCCTGCCTCGACGAGCGCGCGGAGCACCGCCTGCGGCACGTGCTCGTGGTCGAAGGTGATGACGTCCACGCCCTCCGCGAAGGCGAGCACAGCCGCCTCGTCGCGGTAGTCGCCGACGGCGGTCGCCGCGAGCGACGCCGACATGCCCTCGCCCTCGGCGAGCACGCGCAGCTCGATGCCGAGCGCCACGGCCGCGGGGATCATCATGCGGGCGAGCTGCCCGCCTCCGACCACGCCGACGATCATGCGGCGGGGGTGTCGGGGCGGCCGAGCGCCAGGACGGTGAAGCCGGCGGCCGACCAGGCGGCGGCGTCGAGCGCGTTGCGGCCGTCGATCACGACGCGCGCGGGGGTGAGCTCCGCGAGGCGCACGGGGTCGATGTCGCGGAAGTGCTGCCACTCGGTGCCGAGCGCGATGACGTCGGCGCCGTCGACGGCCTCCTCGACCGAGTCGACGATCGGGAGCGTCGGGACGATGCGCAGCGCGGTCCCCTTGGCCTCCGGGTCGAAGGCCCGCACGACGCGGCCGCCCTCCTGCAGGCGGCGGGCGACGTCAAGCGCGGGCGAGTCGCGCACGTCGTCGCTGTTGGGCTTGAAGGCGAGGCCGAGCACGGCCACGCGGTCGCCGCCGACGCGCTCGAGCTCCTGCTCGACGAGCGCGACCATGCGGTCGCGGCGGCGCAGGTTGATCTGGTCGACCTCTCGCAGGAAGCCGAGCGTCTCGCCGTGGCCGAGCTCGTCGGCGCGGGCCTGGAAGGCTCGGATGTCCTTGGGCAGGCAGCCGCCGCCGAAGCCGAGGCCGGCGTTCAGGAAGCGGCGGCCGATGCGCGCGTCGAGGCCGATCGCGTCGGCGAGCTGCGTGACGTCGGCGCCCACGGTCTCCGAGAGCTCGGCCATCGCGTTGATGAACGAGATCTTCGTCGCGAGGAAGGCGTTGGCAGAGACCTTCACGAGCTCGGCCGTGGCGAAGTTCACGACGAGGCGGTCGGTGCCGCGCTCGAGGATGGAGGCGTAGACAGCGTCGAGGGAGGCGATGGCCGAGTCGTCGCCGTCGGCGACGCCGTAGACGAGCCGGTCGGGGCGCAGCGTGTCCTCCACCGCGAAGCCCTCGCGCAGGAACTCGGGGTTCCAGGCGAGCGAGGCGCCGGTGGGGGCGACGAGGTCGGCGAGGCGCTGCGCGGTGCCGACGGGCACCGTCGACTTGCCGGCCACGAGGGTGCCGGCCGCGAGATGCGGCAGGAGCGACTCGACCGCGGCGTCGACGTAGGTGAGGTCGGCCGCGTCGGAACCCGCCTTCTGGGGCGTGCCGACGGCGATGAAGACGACGTCGCTGCCCGCGGCCTCCGAGATGTCCGTCGTGAAGCGCAGCGTGCCGGCGTCGACGCCCGCGCGCAGGAGCTCCGGCAGGCCGGGCTCGTAGAAGGGGGGCTCGCCCCGTCGCAGGCGGTCGACCTTGGCCTCGTCGACGTCGACGCCGACGGTCTCGTAGCCGAGCGACGCCATCGCGGCGGCGTGCACCGCGCCCAGGTAGCCGCAGCCGATCACAGCGATCTTCATGGATGCTCCTCGTAGGTCCCGCGCCCCTCGCGGGCACGCGCGTGCCTCTGATCCTCCCGCATCCGCGGCTCCATCGCACATCGGCGGCGCCGCACGACGACGGCGGCGGGGTCAGCGGCCGGGCGGGGGCTCCGGCATCGCGATCCCCCGCGCGCCGAGCTGCTCCGAGAGCATGCGCTGCACGAGCGACGCGAGCGGCACGTCGGCGAGCACGACGGCGCGGTCGCCGCCCGTCGAGAGCAGCACGTCGCCGGCACCGAAGAGCGCCTGCAGCCCGCGGCGGCGCACCGTCACGTCGTGCACGCGCGAGAGCATCGTCTCCCGCCGCGTGCCGCCGAAGCCCGAGCGGATGACGACGCGCTCGGTCGTGAAGACGAAGCCGCGCGAGAGCCACGCGAGCGTCGGCACGACCGTGAGCAGCGCGACGACGAGGCCCGCGACCGTCCAGACCGCGGTGTTCCACAGCGGCCAGTCGACGCGGTCGACGAGCAGGGTGCCGAGCCCGATCGCCGCCCAGAGCACGAGCACGGGCACGACGAGGACCCGCGCATGCGGTCGCATGCGCGCGATCACGCGCTCCTCCCCGGCTGGCACGCGACGATCATGCCGGATCAGCGGACGTGGACGACGTCACCGGCCCGCACGTCGACGATCTCGCCCTCGGATTCGACCTGCAGCTCGCCGTGCGGCCCGAGGCCGACCGCGCGGCCGCGCAGCTCGCCCGCGGGCAGCGTCACCCGCACGTCGCGGCCGATCGTGGCGAGCTGCGAGGCCACGGCGGCGCGCAGCGGCTCGGAGCCGAGCGCGGGCAGCAGGTCGCCGAGCGAGCGCACGACGTGCGCGAGCACGCAGTCGGCGAGCACCGTCGCGGTCGCGTCGGCCCCCTCGAGCGTGAGGGAGGTCGCGGCGTCGGTCGGCAGCTCCGCGCGCGTGAGGGTCAGGTTGACGCCGAACCCCACGGCGACGCCCGTGGTGCGGCGCTCGCAGAGGATCCCGGCGACCTTCCTGCCCTCGACGAGCACGTCGTTCGGCCACTTGATGCGAGCGCGGTCGGCGACGAGCGGGTCGAGGGCATCGGCGAGCGCGAGGCCCGCGGCGAGCGGCAGCCAGCCGACCGCCTCCTCGGAGAGGCCCTTCGTGCGCACGAGCACGGTGGCGGCGAGGCACTTGCCGGCGGGCGAGACCCACTCGCGGCCGAGCCTGCCGCGCCCGGCGCGCTGGTCGAGCGTGGCCCAGGTGGTGAGGTGGTCGGCGCGCTCGTCGACGGCGTCGAAGGTCGAGCCGACGGCCCCGAGCTCGATGACGGTCGCGATGCGGGCTGCGCCGGGGAAGAGCATGCGACCAGGCTAGGCGGCGGCGCGTCCGCGCACCGGAAGCCTGGAGGGATCCGCCTGAGGTTCGGCCCAGGACGCTGTGGGAGTCCACAAACGACTGGCATGGGGCGGCGTCTAGGCTCGTAGCCGTGACCGACGAGACCACTGCAGCCGTGCCCGCATCGACGACGGCGTCGCGCATCGCCGATCTCCGCGACCGCCACCGCGAGGCGGTGACCGACAAGGAGGCGAAGGCCCGCGACAAGCAGGGCGCGAAGGGCAAGAAGACGGCCCGCGAGCGCATCGAGCAGTTCGTCGACCAGGGCTCGTTCGTCGAGTTCGACGCCTACGTGCGCCACCGCACGAGCGCCTTCGGCATGGAGGCGAACCGCCCCTACGGCGACGCGGTCGTCACGGGCATCGGCACCGTCCACGGCCGCCGCGTCGCGGTCTACGCGCAGGACTTCACGACCTTCGGCGGCTCGCTCGGCGAGGTCGCGGGCGAGAAGATCATCAAGATCCAGGACTACGCGATGAAGGTGGGCGTGCCCATCGTCGGCATGCTCGACTCGGGCGGCGCGCGCATCCAGGAGGGTGTGGTCGCGCTCGGCAAGTACGGCGAGATCTTCCGCCGCAACACGGCTGCCTCCGGTGTCATCCCGCAGATCTCGATCGTCATGGGCCCCGCGGCCGGCGGCGCGGTCTACTCCCCCGCCCTCACCGACTTCGTCGTCATGGTCGACAAGTCGAGCCACATGTTCGTCACCGGCCCCGACGTCATCAAGACGGTCACGGGCGAGGAGGTCGGCTTCGAGGAGCTCGGCGGCGGCCGCACCCACAACACCGTCTCGGGCGTCAGCCACTACCTGGCCGCCGACGAGGACGACGCGCTCGACTACGTGCGGGCGCTCCTCGCCTACCTCCCCGACAACAACCAGTCGGAGGTGCCGGCCTACGACCACACGGCCGAGCGGGTCGTGAACGACGCCGACCGCCGCCTCAACACGGTCATCCCCGACTCGCCGAACCAGCCCTACGACGTGCTGACGATCATCGAGACGCTCATGGACGACCGCGAGTTCCTCGAGGTGCAGCCGCTCTACGCGCCCAACATCGTCATCGGCTTCGGCCGCCTCGAGGGCCGCACGATCGGCGTGATCGCGAACCAGCCGAAGCAGATGGCGGGCACGCTCAACATCGAGGCGGGCGAGAAGGCCGCGCGCTTCGTGCGCTTCTGCGACTCCTTCTCGATCCCCATCCTCACGGTCGTCGACGTGCCCGGCTACCTGCCCGGCACCGACCAGGAGTGGTCGGGCGTCATCCGCCGCGGCGCGAAGCTGCTCTACGCCTACGCGGAGGCGACCGTGCCGATGGTCACGGTCATCACGCGCAAGGCCTACGGCGGCGCCTACATCGTGATGGGCTCGAAGCAGCTCGGCGCCGACATCAACATCGCGTGGCCCTCGGCCGAGATCGCGGTCATGGGCGGCCAGGGCGCCGTGAACATCCTCTACCGCACCGAGATCAAGGAGGCCGAGGCCGCGGGCGAGGACGTCGCCGCGGTGCGCTCGCGCCTCGCGAGCGAGTACACCTACAACGTGGCCTCGCCGTTCCTCGCGGCCGAGCGCGGCGAGCTCGACGGCATCATCGAGCCGGCCGAGACCCGCGTGGCCGTGACGCGCGCGTTCCGCGCGCTGCGCACGAAGCGCGTGCAGCGGCCGGAGCGCAAGCACGGGAACATCCCGCTGTGAACGACCCCGCCGCCACCGAGCCGCGCGACGACCGCCCCATCCTCGAGGTCGTCGGCGGCTCGCCGACCGCTGAGGAGCGCGCCGCCGTCGAGGCGGTGCTCGTGGGGCTCGCCGACGAGTGGGCGGAGACGAAGCACCGGCGCGTGCTCGACACCGAGAGCGAGTGGCAGTCGAAGTCGCGCAGCGCCGAGGGCGGCCGCTGGAAGGCCGACTGACGCCCAGCCTCCTGTCCCCCGTCGCGGTCTAGCATCGCCGGCATGGTGAGGCTGCGGCGCGCGACGCCGAACGAGGACCCGGGCATCCGCCGTCGGAGGTCGGGCTCCGGCTGGTCGTTCCGGCACGACAGCGGGCGCCCGGTCTCGGTCGCCGATCGCGAGCGCGCGCAGGCGCTCGCCATCCCGCCGGCCTGGAGGGACGTGTGGATCGCCGCCGACGAGCGCGCGCACATCCAGGCGATCGGCGTCGACGACGCCGGCCGCACGCAGTACCGCTACCACGAGGCCTGGCGCGAGCGCCGCGACCGGATGAAGCACGAGCGCGCGCTCGACCTCGCGGAGGCGCTGCCCGCGATGCGGCGGCGCGTGACGCGAGAGCTCGCGCTCGAGGCCCTGCCGCGCGAGCGGGTGCTCGCCGCGGCGCTGCGCCTGCTCGACCTCGTCGCGATCCGCGCGGGCGGCGACGCCTACGCCGAGGAGCACGGCTCGCACGGCCTCATGACGCTGCTGTGCCGGCACGCGACCGTGACGGGCGACGCGATCCGGCTGAAGTTCCCCGCGAAGTCGGGGCAGCGCTTCGACACGACGATCGAGGACGGCCCGCTCGCGCGCTGCATCGAGGACCTGAAGGCCGGCCGCTCCGCGCGCTCGCGCCTGCTGGCCTGGCGCGACGAGGAGGGCGCGCACCCGCTGCGCGACGCGTCGCTGAACGCCGCGGTGAAGGAGGCGACGGGCGGCGAGTTCACCGCGAAGGACTTCCGCACCCTGCACGGCACGATCGTCGCCGCGGTCGCGCTCGCGCGCGCCCGCGAGGTGGGCACGGCGGCCGAGCGGAAGCGCGCGATGAAGGCCGCGGTCGACGAGGCGGCCGAGGCGCTCGGGAACACGCCCACGGTCGCGCGGGCGTCCTACATCGACCCGGAGGTCTTCGCGCGCTTCGAGGACGGGGAGACGATCGGCCTGCGCGGGGCGCGGGAGCGGGCGCTGCTCGACCTGCTGCGCTGAGGCCCGGCGCATGCGGCTGCTCGGTCCGGGGCGCACCTCGGCTCGCGCCGGGCGTGCGGCGCTCCCGCTCAGCCCGGGCGGCTAGCGTCCATGCATGCACGCGATCGTCTCGGGAGCCGGCGTGGCGGGCCTTGCCCTCGCCGGGCGGCTCGCGCGCGACGGCTGGACGGTCGACGTCGTGGAGCGCGCCCCCGCGCCCCGCCGCGCGGGCTACCTGCTCGACATCCGCGGCTTCGGCTACGACGCCGCCGAGGAGCTGGGCGTGCTCGCGGCGATCGCGGAGCGCGCGGAGTCGTTCGCCGAGCTGCGCGCCGTCGACGCCGCGGGGCGCGTGCGCGGCCGCGCCCCGATCGGCGAGGATCGCGCGCTCGACGGGCGCTGGCTCACGGTGCTGCGCGCCGAGCTCGTCGCGGCCCTCGAGGCCTCGCTGCCCGAGGGCGCGCGGGTGCTGCGCGGCGCGCAGGTGGAGACGGCGCACGACGACGGCGAGCGCGCCACGGTGCTGCTCTCGGACGGCGGGCGGCTCGAGGGCGACGTGCTCGTGGGCGCCGACGGCGTGGGCTCGCGGGTGCGGCGGCTCGTCTGGGGCGCCGATGCGGGTGCCGTGCGGCCGCTCGGCGAGCTCGTGGCGGTCGCGTGGGTGGGCGAGGATCCGCAGCTCGCCGCCGACCTCTCGGGCCGCGTGGCCTCGCAGGTGGAGCTGGGCCGCCAGCTGCTCGTGGCGCCGATCGGCGACGGCGAGGTGGCGGGCCTCGCGGTGCTGCGCGGCGTCGCGGCCGCGGATGCACGGCGCGAGATCGCGGCGATGGGCGTGCTCGGCCGTCGCGCGGTGCGCGCCGTGCGGCACCCCTACGTGGCGGCCGTGGCGCAGACGAGCGTGGCGCCGTGGGTGCGCGGACGCTCGGTGCTGCTGGGCGACGCGGCGGCCTCGGTCTCGCTCGCGGCGGGCGAGGGCGCGTCGCTCGCGCTCGCGGGCGCGGCGCGGCTGGCCGACGAGCTTGCGTACGCGAAGCATCCGAGCGACGTGCGCGAGGGCCTCGCGGCCTTCGACCGCGACTGGCGGCCGGTCGTCGAGCGCGAGCAGGCGCGGGGCCGCCGCGCGGCCGCGGCGATCGCGCCCGCGACGCGCGTGGAGCTCGAGGCGCAGCGCGCGCTCTGGCGCGCGGCCGCCGTGCCGGGCGTCACGCAGGCTCGTGGCGCGGGCCTCCGGCGGCGTCGCCCGCCGCGCCTAGCCCGCCGCCGCACGTCCTCAACCGGGTCAGTGGTCGGCCGAACGGATAGTCCCTTCGGCG
The DNA here is from genome assembly GCF_026625845.1 of Agrococcus sp. SL85. Lineage (NCBI taxonomy): Bacteria > Bacillati > Actinomycetota > Actinomycetes > Micrococcales > Microbacteriaceae > Agrococcus > Agrococcus sp. SL85. The sequence goes on along the minus strand of NZ_CP113066.1, from coordinate 1,532,591 downwards.
AACCGCTGAGCCGGTTGAGACCAGGGCTTCGTAGCCGCTGCGCCGTGCAGGAGGCGACGGCCTCCATGTGGTGCGTGTGCGCGGTGGAGCTGAGGGCGGAGGTCCTTGCGGACCTCCGCCGCGACCCCAGCGCCGGGCCCGTCCCGGGCCCGGCGAACCGTTACGCCTTGCGGAAGGAGGCCACCGCCTCCATGTGGTGGGTGTGCGGGAACAGGTCGAACGCCTCCAGCGACTCGACCTCCCAGCCGGCGTCGACGAGCAGCTTCGCGTCGCGCGCGAGCGCGACGGGGTCGCAGGCGACGTAGACCAGCTGCGCGGGGTGCAGCGCGTCGAGCCGCTCGATGACCTCGCGGCCGGCGCCCGCGCGCGGCGGGTCGAGCACGACGACGCCGGCGGCGAAGCGGTCGCGCTCGGCGCGGCTCGCGCGGTCGACGACGGCCTGCAGCCAGCGGTCGACGCGTGCGGTCTCGGCCACGGCGCCCAGCCACTCCGCGAGGTTCTCGGCGGCGTGGTCGGTGGCGACCTCGTCGGCCTCCACGCTCGTGATGCGCGTGCGGTCGCCGAGCGCCTCGGCGATGGTCGCCGCGAACAGGCCGACGCCGCCGTAGAGGTCGAGGTTCCAGCCGGCGGGGTCGATGCGGTCGACGTCGATCGCGCGCCGCACGGCGTCGGTGAGCACGCCGGGCGCCTCGCGGTGCACCTGCCAGAATCCGGCGCGGTCGAGCTGGAACGCGCGCTCGCCGACGGTCTCGACGATCGTGGCGGTGCGCCCGCGGTCGGGCTCGCCCTCGAAGGCGATGACGTCGACCTCGCCGTCGGAGCGCTCGACGTAGTCGACGGCCGTGACGCCGGGGAGGCGCTGGTCGAGCTGCGCGGCCAGCTGGATGCCGCGGGTCGCGAGCGGCAGGCCCTCGACCGGCACGACCTCGTGGCTGCGGGGCGCGAAGGGGCCCTGGCGGCCGCGGTCGTCGACGTGCAGGCGCACGCGGGTGCGCCACCCGAGGCCGCCGCGCTCGTCGTCGCCGGGCGCGGCCTGCACGGGCACCTCGCGGGTCATGCCGCCGGTGCGCTGCAGGGCGTCCTCGAGGACGCGCTGCTTGAGCGCGCGCTGTCGGGCGAGGAGGATGTGGCCGAGCTCGGCCCCTCCGGCGCGCTCCGCCGGGCGGCGCTCGATCGACGCCTCCGGCCACACGTGGGCGACGCGGTCGGGCGAGGCCTCGAGCACCTCGAGCGCGACGGCCGAGGCGAACGACTTCTTGACCTCCACCACCTGCGCGCGCACGCGCTCGCCGGGGATCGTGTCGGGCACGAACACGACGCGGCCGCGCTCGCCGTCGGTGGCGCCGTGGCGACCGACGAAGCGGCCGCCGTGGGCGACGTTGTCGATCTGGAGCTCGACGATCTGACCGGGCTGGATGTCGGAGGGCATGGTCCCCATCCTCCCACCCGGCGGAGCCTCCGCTCGGCCGGATCAGCACGTGAGCGGGCCGTCGACCGCACATCGCGCTCGGCCCCGCGCCGACGTGCGGATCCGGCGCCGGGCGCGGGACACGACGGGATGCGAGGATCGACGGGTGCAGCTGATCCTCGCCTCCGCCTCCCCCGCCCGCCTCGCGCTGCTGCGGCAGGCGGGCATCGAGCCGGTCGTGCGCCCCACCGACGTCGACGAGGACCTGCTCGTCGAGGCGCACGAGGCCGAGCACGGCCCGCTCGCGCCCGACGCCTACGTGCTGCTGCTCGCGCGCGCGAAGGCCGAGGCGCTGCTCGACCAGGATCCGCTCACGGGCTTCGACGGCCTCGTGCTCGGCGGCGACTCCTCGCTCGAGCTCGACGGCGCGATGCTCGGGAAGCCGCACACGCCCGAGCGAGCCCGCGAGCGCTGGCTGCAGCAGCGCGGCCGCGAGGCGGTGCTGCACTCGGGCCACTCGATGCTGCGGGTGCGCGGCGGCCGCATCGAGGACTCCGCGCACGTCGCGACCGCGACGAGCCTGCGCTTCGCCGCCGACATCGACGAATCCGAGATCGACGCCTACGTCGCCACGGGCGAGCCGCTGCAGGTGGCGGGCGCCTTCACGATCGACGGCCGCGGGGCCGCCTTCATCGACTCCATCTCGGGCGACCCCTCGACGGTGATCGGCATGTCGATCCCCGCCGTGCGCCGGCTCGCGCGCGAGCTGGGCGTCGCCTGGCCGCGCCTCGCGACGGCCTAGGCACAGGGCTCCGGACGTGGGCGTGGCGCGCGCGACCTGGGTCTGGCTGCACCCCGATCGGCCCCTCGACCTCGATGCCCTCGTCGCGCACCTGACCGCCGAGCGCGTCGACGAGGTCTTCGTCAGCGTGCCCTGGTCGGGCCCGGATGCCCGGGTGCGCGCGTGCGTCGCGGCGCTCCGCCGGCTCGGCCTGCGGGTCGCCGCGCTCGGCGGCGAGCCGGGCTGGGCCGACGCGGATGCTGAGGCCGGGGACGTGGAGGCCGCGGACGCGGAGGCCGGGGACGCGCCCGCGGGCGCGGCGCACGCGGTCGCGTGGGCGCGGCGCGCGACCGCCGAGGGCCTCTTCGACGCCGTCCACCTCGACGTCGAGCCGTGGACGCGCACCGACTGGCCGGGCCGCGAGGGCGCCCTGCTCCTCGGCCTCGAGCGCGCCGTGCGGCAGGTCGCCGCAGCGACGGCGCTGCCCGTCGAGGTCGACCTCGTGCCCTGGCTCGCGGTCGAGCACCCGCGATCCTTCGAGGGCGTCGCGCGCAGCGCCGACGCGGTGACGCTCATGGCCTATCGCGACCGCGCCGCGGCCGTGCTCGCCGCGAGCGCCGGCGCGCGCGCCGCGCTCGCCGGGCTCGGCCGGCCCTGGCGGATCGCCGTCGACACCCTCCCGAGCGCCTCGCCCGACGAGACCTTCGCCGACGACGGCCGCGCCGTGCTCGACGCCGAGCTCGCCGCGATCGTGGCGGCCCTCCGCGGCGCCGACGGCTGGTCCGGCGTCGCCGTGCACGATGCCGAGCACTGGCGCGCGCTCCCCTGACCCCGCGCGCCCCTCCGCTCGGCACCGCCCACGCGCGGCCGGGTCGCACAGCGCGTGGGGCGGGAGGCGCGGGTCAGGTGGTCTGCTGCGCGGGCGCGGGGGCCTCCGGATCGAGGCCCGCGACCGCCTGCTCGAACTGCGCGTTGAGCAGGCGCCAGTATGCCCCGCGCGCCGCCACGAGCTCGTCGTGCGAGCCCTGCTCGACGATCGAGCCCCGCTCCATCACGAGGATGAGGTCGGCGTCGCGGATCGTCGAGAGCCGGTGCGCGATCACGAACGAGGTGCGGTCGCTCCGCAGCGCCGCCATCGCGTGCTGCAGCAGCAGCTCGGTGCGGGTGTCGACGCTCGAGGTCGCCTCGTCGAGGATGAGCACGCTCGGCCGCGCGAGGAACGCGCGCGCGATCGTCACGAGCTGCTTCTCGCCGGCCGAGAGGTTCGAGGCGTCCTCGTCGATCAGGGTGTCGTAGCCCTCGGGCAGCGAGTGCACGAAGCGGTCGACGTAGGTGGCGCGCGCCGCCTCGAGGATCTCCTCCTCGGTCGCGTCGGGGCGGCCGTAGGCGATGTTGTCGCGGATCGTGCCGCCGAAGAGCCACGTGTCCTGCAGCACCATGCCGGTCTGGCTGCGCAGCGCGTCCCGCGTCATCGTGCGCGTGTCGACGCCGTCGAGCAGGATGCGCCCGCCGTCGAGCTCGTAGAAGCGCATGAGGAGGTTGACGAGCGTCGTCTTGCCCGCGCCCGTCGGCCCGACGATCGCGACCGTCTGCCCGGGCTCGACCGAGAGCGAGAGGTCGTCGATGAGCGGGCGCTCGGGCGAGTAGGCGAAGCGCACCCGCTCGAACTCGACGCGGCCGGCGCCCGGTGCGGGCGTCGCGCCGCCCGCGTCCGAGGGCTCCTCCTCGGCGTCGAGCAGCTCGAAGACGCGCTCCGCGCTCGCGACGCCCGACTGCACCATGGCGAAGGTCTGGCCGATCTGCCCGAGGTTCTGCGAGAACTGCTGCGAGTACTGGATGAACGCCTGCACGTCGCCCACCCGGATCTGCCCCGCGGCCACGAACAGGCCGCCCGCGACGGCGACGAGCACGTAGCCGACGTTGCCGACGAAGGTCATGAGCGGGAAGACGAGGCCAGAGAGGAACTGCGCCTTGAACGAGGCCTGGAAGACCTCCTCGTTCTCCTCGCGGAAGCGCTCGCGCACCTCGCGCTCGCGGCCGAACACCTTGACGAGCGCGTGGCCCGTGAAGGTCTCCTCGACGATCGCGTTGAGGCGGCCCGTGCGGCGCCACTGCTCCTTGAACAGCGACTGGGCGCGGCCCATGACGACGCCGACGATGAGGCCCGTGAGCGGCACCGAGATGAGCGCGATGAGCGCGAGCCACACGTTGATCGTGAGCATCATCACGAGCACGCCGACGATCGAGAGCACGCCGGTGACGATCTGCGAGATGGTCTGCGACATCGACTGCCCGACGTTGTCGAGGTCGTTCGTGAGCCGGCTGAGCAGCTCGCCGCGCGGCGTCCGGTCGTAGTACGACAGCGGCAGGCGGTGCACCTTCTCCTCCACCTGCTCGCGCAGGCCCCGCACGGTGCGCTGCACGATGCCGTTGATCGTGCGGCCCTGGATCCACTGGAAGAGCGAGGCGAGCGCGTAGATGCCGATGACGAGCAGCAGGATGCCGCCGAGCGCCTCGAAGTCGATGCCGGCGCCGGGCTCGAAGCCCCGCATCGCGGCGATGATGTTCGCGAACTCGTCCTGGCCCTGCTGCCGCAGGCCCTCGACCACCTGGTCCTGCGTGAGGCCGGCCGGCATCTGCCGCTGCACGAGGCCCTGCACGATGAGGTTGGTGGCCTCGCCGAGGATGCGCGGGCCGATCACCGACAGCAGGACGCCGATCGCGCCGACGGCGAGCACGCCGAGCATGAGCGCGCGGTAGGGGTGCAGGAGGCCCAGCAGGCGCTTGATCGACGGCCCGAAGGACTTCGCCCGCCCGGGCGGCGGGCCCCAGTCGTCGGCGCCCTGGCGGGCGGCCTCCGCCTGCTCCTCCTCGAGGCGCTCGGCCTCGGTCCGGGTGTCGTCCACGGGTGCCGCGGCGGTGCCGCGGGTGTCCTTGCGCGCCATGCTCAGGCCTCCACTGCCATCTGCGAGTCGGCGATCTCGCGGTAGGTGTCGTTCGTGGCGAGCAGCTCCTCGTGGGTGCCGAGCCCCACGACCCTGCCGTCGTCGAGCACGACGATGCGGTCCGCGTCGACGATCGTCGAGACGCGCTGGGCGACGACGATGCGGGTGGCCCCTGCCGCGTCGCGGTCGAGCGCGGCCCGCAGCCGCGCGTCGGTCGTGAGGTCGAGGGCGCTGAAGGAGTCGTCGAAGACGAGCACCGCGGGCCGCTTGACGAGCGCCCGCGCGATCGAGAGCCGCTGCCGCTGGCCGCCAGAGACGTCGGTGCCGCCCTGGGCGATCGGCGACTCCAGCTGCCCGTCCCGCTCGCGCACGAAGCCCGCGGCCTGCGCGGTCTCGAGCGCGCGCCACAGCTCCTCGTCGCTCGCCTCGGGGTCGCCGTAGCGGAGGTTCGAGGCGACGGTGCCCGAGAAGAGGTAGGGGCGCTGCGGCACGAGGCCGATCTGCGCCCAGAGCGCCTCGGCGTCGGCCTCGCGCACGTCGACGCCGCCGATCCGGACGGCGCCGCCCGTCACGTCGAAGAGGCGGGCGAGGAGGCCCACGACCGTCGACTTGCCGGCGCCCGTGGAGCCGATGATCGCGACCGTCTGGCCGGGCTCGGCCGTGAAGGAGACGCCGCGCAGCACGGGCTCGTCGGCGCCCGGGTAGGCGAAGGTGACGTCGTCGAAGACGACGCGGCCGTCGGGCTCCGGCGCGGCACCGCCCTCGCCGCGCTCGATCGAGGGCTCGGTGCCGAGCACCTCGCCGATCCGGCGCGCGGAGACCGCGGCCCTCGGGATCATCATCGTGAGGAAGCTCACCATCATGACGCCCATGAGGATCTGCATGAGGTACTGCAGGAACGCCATCATGGTGCCCACCTGCAGCTCCCCGGCGTCGACGAGCTGGCCGCCGAACCAGATGACGGCGATCGACGAGCCGTTGAGGATGAGCATGACGACGGGGAAGAGCAGCACGAAGAGGTTGCCGGTGCGCAGCATCGCGTCGTAGACGCCCTCGTTGGCCTCGTCGAAGCGGCGGCGCTCGCGCGGCTCCTGCACGAAGGCGCGCACGACGCGGATCCCCGTGAGCTGCTCGCGCATCACCCGGTTGATGCGGTCGATGCGCTCCTGCAGCAGCCGGAAGATCGGCACGAGGCGCGCGACGACGAGCAGCATGACGCCGAGCATCACGGGCACGACGACCGCGATCAGCCAGGCGAGCGTGCCGTCGGCGCGGATCGCCATGACGATGCCGCCGACCGCGAGCAGCGGCGCGGCGAGCAGCATCGTGCAGGACATGAGGATGAGCATCTGCACCTGCTGCACGTCGTTCGTCGTGCGGGTGATGAGGCTCGCGGCGCCGAAGCGCTGCACGTCCTGCTCCGAGAAGTCGCCGACGCGCGCGAAGACCTCGGCGCGCATGTCGCGGCCCGCGCGCATCGCGAGGCGCGCGCCCAGCAGGATGGCGAGGAGGTTCGCGACCACCTGCCCGAGGCTCATCCCGAGCATCTCGCCGCCGAGGCGCCAGATGGTCGCGGTGTCGCCCTGGAGGACGCCCTCGTCGATGATGTCGGCGTTGATCGTGGGCAGCATGAGCGAGAGCAGCGCCTGCACGAACTGGAAGACGATGACGCCGAGCAGCAGCAGCCAGCTCGGCTTCACGGAGCGGACCATGAGCGTCCACAGCATGGGCGGATCCTTCCCGGCGGTCGGGGGTGAGGGGTCAGGCGGGCACGGCCGCGGGTGCGGCAACGCCGTGGAGGAAGACGCGGCAGACGTCGTCGGCCGGCATCGCGACGCCCCAGCCGCCCTCGTGCGAGGCGGCGACGACGAGCATGCGGAGGATCGAGGCGGCCCGGTCGGGCGCGAGCCCGAGCTCGTCGCCGCGCTCGGCGAGCGCCGCGATCCACGGGTCGAGCATGCGCTCCCACTCGGCGAGCTCCTCGCCGGTCGGATGCTGCATCAGGGCGCCGAGCATCTGGAAGAGGCGGAACTGGCGGCCGTACTGCGCGATGCCGCGGAGGGCGATGCCCTCGACGAGCTCGTGGAGCGTCGCGCCCTCGCCCCCGCCCGCCTGCAGCCAGGCGGTCGCGTCGTCCTCGCGCCGCCCCTCGCGGGCGACGAGCGCCCGCAGGAGCGACTCCTTGTCGCCGAACGACTTGTAGAGCGTGCCCTCGGCGACGCCGGCCGCCTCGGCGAGCTGCTTCGAGGTGACGGCGAGCCCGCGCTCGAGGACGACGGGCAGCACGGCGTCGAGGATCTGCGCGCGCCGGTCGTCCTGGCTCATCCGAGGGGTCACGGTGCGATGCTAGGTGAGTGAGCGCTCACTCACCAAGCATCGAGGTCGGATCCGCGCAGGATGCCGCGTGTCGCGCGGCCTCATGGGGCAGCGCTCACCTCGGGCCCTGGTGGCGTTGGAGGTCTCCACAACGATCGGCCGGAATCCTGTGGAGGTGATTGCCGAGTCGCGCACGCTGCGCCGCCTAGGCTGGGGAACCATGCCCCGCATCACCAAGGTCCTCATCGCCAACCGCGGCGAGATCGCCGTCCGCATCATCCGCGCCGCGAAGGACGCAGGCATCGGCTCCGTCGCCGTCTACGCGGAGCCGGACCGCGACGCGCAGCACGTGCAGCTCGCCGACGAGGCGTACTCGCTGCACGGCGCGACGAGCGCCGAGTCGTACCTCGTGATCGACAAGATCCTCTCGGTCGTGCGCCGCTCGGGCGCCGACGCGGTGCACCCCGGCTACGGCTTCCTCGCCGAGAACGCCGACTTCGCGCGCGCGGTCATCGCGGCGGGCATCACGTGGATCGGCCCGAGCCCCGAGGCGATCGAGCAGCTGGGCGACAAGGTGTCCGCGCGGCACATCGCCGAGTCGGTCGGCGCGCCCCTCGCGCCCGGCACGATCAACCCCGTCGAGGGCGCCGACGAGGTGCTCGAGTTCGTCGACGAGCACGGGCTGCCCGTCGCCATCAAGGCGGCGTTCGGCGGCGGCGGCCGCGGCCTCAAGGTGGCCCGCACCCGCGACGAGGTCGCGCAGCAGTTCGACTCCGCGACGCGCGAGGCGATCGCGGCGTTCGGCCGCGGCGAGTGCTTCGTCGAGAAGTACCTCGACAAGCCCCGCCACGTCGAGACCCAGTGCCTCGCCGACGCCCACGGCAACGTCGTCGTCGTCTCGACCCGCGACTGCTCGCTGCAGCGCCGCCACCAGAAGCTCGTCGAGGAGGCCCCCGCGCCCTTCGTCACCCCCGAGCAGGAGGCCGAGCTGCGCCGCGCCTCGAAGGCGATCCTCCGCGCCGCCGCCTATGTGGGCGCGGGCACGTGCGAGTTCCTCATCGGCGCCGACGGCACCATCTCGTTCCTCGAGGTCAACACGCGCCTGCAGGTCGAGCACCCCGTCTCCGAGGAGGTCACGGGGATCGACCTCGTGCGCGAGCAGTTCCGCATCGCCGAGGGCGAGGCGCTCGGCTACGACGACCCCGAGGTGCGCGGCCACTCCTTCGAGTTCCGCATCAACGGCGAGGACCCGGGCACCGGCTTCATGCCGCAGCCCGGCCCCGTGCGCATCTACCGCGCCCCCTCGGGCCCGGGCGTGCGCGTCGACTCCGGCGTGGTCGCGGGCGACGTCATCGGCGGCAACTTCGACTCGATGCTCGCGAAGCTCGTCGTCACCGGCCGCACGCGCGAGGAGGCGCTCGCGCGCTCGCGGCGGGCGCTCGCCGAGTTCGAGGTCGACGGCCTGCCCACCGTGCTCCCCTTCCACCGCCGCATCGTCGACCACCCGGCGTTCGCGCCCGAGGGCGGCGAGCCCTTCTCGGTCTACACCTCCTGGATCGAGACCGAGTTCGACAACGACCTGCCGGCGTGGGGCGGCGAGCCGGGCGAGATCGGCGGGCCGGAGCCACGCCGCGAGGTGGTCGTCGAGGCCGACGGCAAGCGCATCGCCGTGTCGATGCCGAAGCGCCTCTTCTCGGACGCGAAGGACGCGAAGGGTCCCGCGCCGCGGCGCACGCGCGCGGCGCTCTCGGGCGCCACGAGCGGCGCGATCGTCTCGCCGATGCAGGCGACGGTCGTGAAGGCCGCGGTCGCCGAGGGCGATCGGGTCGTCGCGGGCGACCTGCTCGTCGTGCTCGAGGCCATGAAGATGGAGCAGCCGCTGCAGGCGCCCATCGACGGCACGATCACGTTCGTCGACGCGCCCGTCGGTCAGACGATCCCCTCGGGCCACCCGCTCGTCACCATCGAGCCGGCCGCCGAGTAGCGGGCGCCCGGCGCGGGCGTCCTGGCTCAGGCCTCGCGGATGCGGCGCCGGGCGAACGCCGCGAGCGGCGCCGGGAGCCTCCGGGGCGAGCCGCTCGTAGCGGGCGGCTGCCTCGGCGCGCCAGCCGCGCTGCCAGTCGAGGTCGGCGAGCGCCAGCGCGGCGTCGCGCCGCGAGGCCGCGGGGCCGTCGTGCTCGAGCGCGGCCAGGCTCGGCCGCCACATCCGCACCGTCGCCACCCTCCTCCAGCGCGAGGCGCCCGCGCGCGACCGCCGCGGCGACGCGCGCCGCCGCGGAGGGCCGCACGACGAGCAGCTGCTCGTGGAGCGCGACGATCGTGCGCCAGTCGGTCGCCCGCGGGCTTCGAGCCATGACGTGCAGCGCCGCGATCGACGCCTCGAGCGCGAAGCGGCCGCCGGTGCCGGCGACCTCGGCGGCCCGCTCGAGGCCCGCGAGCGCCAGCCGGCGGTCCCAGCGCCGGCGGTCGACCTCGTCGAGCGGCAGCGCGACGCCCTCGGCGTCGAAGCGGCCCGGTCTGCGCGCGAGCGCGAGCAGCACGACGGCCACGAGCGCCCGCGCCTCCGCGTCCTCCGGCTGGTCGCGCGAGGCCGCGACCGCGAGGGTGAGCGCGCTGCGCCCCAGGTCGTCGGCGGGGCTCCCGGGCTGCAGGGCGTCGCGCTGGCCGACGGCGTGCACGGCGGCGATGCACTCGAGCACCGCCGGCAGGCGCGACGCGCGCTCGTCGCGGTCCGGCACGCGGAACGCCCCCGCAGCCTCGGCGAGCTGCCGCTTCGCACGCGTGAGCCGCGCCGAGGCCGCCCGCGGGTCGATCCCGAGGTGCCAGGCGATCCGCCCTGTCTCGAGCCCGCACACGAGCCGCAGCGCGAGCACGAGGCGGCTGCCGAGCCCGAGCGCGGGGTCGCATGCGACGTGCAGGAGCGCCAGGCGGTCGTCGACGCCCCCTGCGCCCGGCGGCGCGTGCTCGGCGGCCGCCTCGGCGCGCAGCGCGAGCTCGGGCGCCGCCCGCTCGCGCACGGCGGCGCGGCGGACGCGGTCGAGGTGCGCGCGGCGGCCGACGGTCGCGCACCAGGCGACGAGGTCGTCGATCGGCTCGGGGTGCGCGACGGCGCGCGCGAAGGCCTCGGCCGCGAGCTCCTCCCCCGCGTCGACCGAGCCGGAGTGCGCGGCGAGCTGCCGCACGACGCTCGGCCAGGCCGTCGGCCACCGCTCGCGCAGCGCCCCCTCGTCGATCACCGGGCGCCGATCGCCCGTCGTCGACCGTCCGGCGCGGAGCGCGCGCCGGCCATCACCCGAAGTCGAACACGGCGCGCCACTCGATGTGGCCGCCCGTGGGCACGAACACGGCGAGCTGCTTCGCGACCTCCGGCGACTCGGCCTCGACCAGGTAGAAGCCCGTGATCACCTCGTCGCCCTCGAGGCTCGCGCCGTCGGTCCACTGCGCGTCCTCGAGCTCGCGCCCGTCCTTGCCCGGGCGCACGGCGCCGCCGTGCTTGCGGTGCTGCAGCGCGTTGCCGCCGACGATGCGCGCGCCGAGCTCCTCGACCTTGCGCTCGAAGACCTCGAACTCGGGGAACTCCGCGCCGATGCGGTCGGTGTCCTCGAGGTAGGCGTCGGAGTCCCAGTCGGGCTCGACGATCAGGAACATGTACTGGTCGGCCATGGCCGCATCCTTCCGTCACGGACTGCGCTGGCGGCAGTCTCGCACGGAAGACGCACGACCCCCCGAGGATTCGACACGGCGGCGGATCCGGGACCCCTCCGCGCATCCGGGACCTCGTCGTACGGGTCGCGGATCCGCGACGGGGTCGTCGATCGCCGGAGCCGCGGTCGTCGGGTGCGAGCGGCGCGGCGCGACGGCGTCAGGACTCGTCGACGCGGTGCATCGCGCGCGCGGCGTCGGCGATCGAGCCCGTGAGGGAGGGGAACACGGGGAAGACTCGGGCGAGCTGGTCGACCGTGAGGCGGTGCTCCATCGCGATCGTCACCGGGTAGATGAGCTCGGAGGCCTTCGGCGCCACGATGACGCCGCCGATGACCGTGCCGGAGCCCGTGCGCGCGAACAGCTTCACGAAGCCGTCCTCGATGCCCATCATCTTCGCGCGCGCGTTCGTCGCGAGGTCGATGCGGTAGACCTCGCCCTGCGCGATCCCCTCCTCGATCTGCTTCTGCGACCAGCCGACCGTCGCGATCTCGGGCTGCGTGAAGATGTTCGAGGCCACGGTGCGCATCGAGATCGGATCGACGGCGTCGCCGAGCGCGTGGAACATCGCCGTGCGGCCCTGCATCGAGGCCACGGAGGCGAGCGGCAGCGCGTCGGCGCAGTCGCCGACCGCGTAGACGTTCGGGAGGTTCGTGCGCGCGACGCGGTTCACGAGGATGTGGCCCGACGGCGCCATCTCGAGCCCGGCCTCCTCGAGCCCGATGCCCGCGGTGTTCGGGATCGAGCCGACCGCCATGAGGCAGTGCGAGCCCTCGACGGTGCGGCCGTCGGTGAGGTGCACGACGACGCCGGCGTCGGTGCGCTCGACGCGCTCCGCGCGCGACTTCGACAGCACCTGCATGCCCTGGCGGGTGAAGACCTCCTCGATGACCGCGGCGGCGTCGGCGTCCTCGCCGGGCAGCACCTGGTCGCGGCTCGAGACGAGCGTCACCTCGGCGCCGATGAGCGAGTAGGCCGAGGCGAACTCGGCGCCCGTGACGCCGGAGCCGACGACGATGAGGTGCTCCGGCACCTCCTCGAGCCCGTACAGCTGGGTCCAGGTGAGGATGCGCTCGCCGTCGGGCATCGCGCTCGGCAGCTGGCGGGGCGTCGCGCCCACCGAGACGACGATCGTGTCGGCCTCGAACTCGTCGAAGTCGGCGCCCTGCTTGCCGGTCGAGACGACCACGCGGCCCGTGCCGTCGAGGCGCCCCTCGCCCTGCACGATCGTGACGCCGGCCTTCTCGAGGTCGGCCTTCATGTCGAGCGACTGCTTCGCGGCGAGCGAGAGCAGGCGGCGGTTGACGGCCCGCAGGTTGACGTTGACCTCGGGCCGCTGGGGCCTCCCGGAGTCGCCGCGCACCGAGAACTGCACGCCCAGCTGCGCGGCGTCGCGGATCGCGGCCGCCGACTCGGCGGTGGCGATGAGCGACTTCGAGGGCACGACGTCGGTGAGGATCGCCGCGCCGCCCACGCCCGTGCGCTCGATGAGCGTCACCTCCGCGCCGAGCCGCGCGCCCGCGAGCGCCGCCTCGTAGCCGCCGGGTCCACCGCCGATGATCACCACGCGCTGCTTGCGCTCGAATGCACTCACGTGCTCCATCATCCCGCAGTTCGCAGCGGCGGATGGCCGCGCGACGGCGGGCGGTGTCAGCCGGCGGCGCGCTCGTGCACGGCCGACGACAGCGAGGTGCCGTTCACCTCGACGTAGAGCGTGCCCTCGGTGCGCGAGACGCTCATGCTCGTGCGGCGCGCGACCGCCGCCGCCACCGCGTCGACGAAGCCGGCGTCGAACGACACGAGCCGCACCTCCCCGGCCCGGTGGATGCGCTTGCCCGCCCAGCGCCCGGCCACGCGGTCGGGGTCGCGGTGCGTGTAGACGGCCGTGCGCTCCGCGGCCATCGAGCCGCGGTGCACGCGCTCGGCCTCGGGCGCGCCGATCTCGATCCACGCGGTGAGCGCGCCCGTGAGGTCGCGCGCGACGACCGCGGGCTCGTCGCCGCCCGCGACCCCGTCGCCGAAGCCGATGCCCTCCTCGTGCTCGAGGCAGAGCGCGAGCACGCGCGTGACCATGAACGCGGTCGTCTCCGAGGGGTGCTGCGCGACCTTGAGCGAGAGCTCCTCGTAGACCCCGCGATCGACGTCGGAGAGCTGCACCTCGAAGGTGTGGACGGTCGCGCCGATGGCCATGCGATCGAGCCTAGGCGAGCGGGCCGCGCGGCCCCGTCGCGCCGCCTAGAGTGGGCGGCATGACGCACCCCCTGGACCACCCCGCCGACCCGAAGGCAGTCGCCGCCGCAGCAGCCGACGACATCCGCCGCATCACGGGCGTCGAGACCCACGACATCGCCCTCACGCTCGGCTCCGGCTGGGCCAAGGCCGCCGACCTGCTCGGCGAGACCACGCACACGATCCCCGCGACCGAGGTCACGGGCTTCTCGAAGCCCGCCCTCGAGGGCCACGTGGGCACCCTCCGCTCGATCCTCCTCGCCGATGGCCGCCGCGCCCTCGTGATCGGCGCCCGCACCCACTACTACGAGGGCCACGGCGTGCGCCGGGTCGTCCACTCGGTGCGCACCGCCGCCGCCGCGGGGGCGACCGTGATGGTGCTCACGAACGGCGCGGGCGGCATCAAGGACCACTGGGAGCCCGGCCAGCCCGTGCTCATCAGCGACCACATCAACCTCACCGCCGACTCCCCGCTCGAGGGCGCCACGTTCGTCGACCTCACCGACCTCTACGCGCCGCGCCTGCGCGACATCGCCCGCACGGTCGACGCGAGCCTCGACGAGGGCGTCTACGTGCAGTTCCGCGGCCCGCACTACGAGACGCCCGCGGAGGTGCAGATGGCGAAGGCGATCGGCGGCCACATCTGCGGCATGTCGACGGCGCTCGAGGCGATCGCCGCCCGCGAGGCGGGGATGGAGGTGCTGGGCCTCTCGCTCATCACGAACCTCGCGGCGGGCATCCAGACGACGCCGCTCTCGCACGAGGAGGTCATCGAGGCCGGGCAGGCCGCCGAGGGCCGCATCTCGCGCCTGCTCGCGGACGTCGTCGGCGCGATCGGGGCCACGGCGTGAGCGCGGCGGAGACGGCCCGCGCCTGGGCCGCCGCCGACCCCGACGAGGCGACCCGCGCGGCGCTCGAGGCGACCGTCGCCGCCGCGGAGGCGGGCGACGAGGCCGCGCGGGCGGAGCTCGAGGACGCGTTCCGCGGCCGGCTGCAGTTCGGCACCGCGGGGCTCCGCGGCGCGATCGGCCCCGGGCCCAACCGCATGAACCGCGTCACCGTCCAGCAGGCGTCCGCGGGCCTCGCGGCGTTCCTCGTGGGCCGCGAGCCGCACCCCTCGGTCGTGATCGGCTGGGACGGCCGCCGCGGCTCCGAGATCTTCGCGCGCGACGCAGCCGAGGTCTTCGCGGGCGCGGGCGTGCGCGCCATCCTGCTGCCGCGCCTGCTGCCGACGCCCGTGACCGCGTTCGCGGTGCGGCACCTGGGCACGAGCGCCGGCGTCATGGTGACGGCGAGCCACAACCCGCCCGGCGACAACGGCTACAAGGTCTACCTCGGCGGCGCCGACGAGGGCAGCCAGATCGTGCCGCCCGTCGACGGCGAGATCGCCGCGCGCATCGAGGAGGCCGCGGCGACGCCTGTGGCCGAGTACCCGCGCGGCGAGGTCGAGACGGCCGGCGAGGGCGTCTGGGAGGCCTACGTCGCCGCCACCGCGAGCCTCGGCCAGCCGCCCGCCGGCGGCGGCGCGGGCCCGAAGGTCGTCTACACGCCCATGCACGGCGTCGGCCTCGAGACGGTCGAGGCCGTGCTCGCGGCCGCGGGCTTCGCGCCCGTCGTCGCGGTGCCCGAGCAGGCGCAGCCGGACGGCGCGTTCCCCACGGTCGACTTCCCGAACCCCGAGGAGCCCGGCGCGCTCGACCTCGCCTTCGCGCTCGCCGAGGCGGAGGGCGCCGACCTCGTGCTCGCGAACGACCCCGACGCCGACCGGCTCGCGGTCGCGGTGCCCGAGGGCGGCGCCTGGCGGATGCTCACGGGCAACGAGGTGGGCCTCCTGCTCGGCTGGGACGCCGCGCGCTCGGCCCGCGGCCACGGCGCGCTCGCGGCCTCGATCGTCTCCTCCCCCGGCCTCGGCGCGATCGCCGAGGCGCACGGCCTCGACTTCGTGCAGACCCTCACGGGCTTCAAGTGGGTCTCGCGCGTGCCCGACCTCGTCTACGGCTACGAGGAGGCCCTCGGCTACCTCGTGAACCCGGGCACGGTGCGCGACAAGGACGGCATCTCGGCGCTCGTGCGCGTGCTGACGCTCGCCGCCGAGCTGCACGCCCGCGGCTCGTCGCTCGCCGAGGAGCTGCTCGCGCTCGCGGGCGAGTTCGGCGCCTTCGCCTCGGGCCAGGTCTCGGTGCGCGTCACCGACCTCGCGCGCATCCCGGCGATCATGGCGGCGCTGCGCGCCGAGCCGCCGGCCGAGCTCGCGGGCCTCGCGGTCACCGCCGCAGACGACCTCTCGCTCGCCGAGCACGGATCGATCGGCGACATCCTGCGCTTCACGCTCGGCGACGGCACGCGCGTCATGGTGCGCCCCTCCGGCACCGAGCCGAAGGTGAAGGTCTACATCGACGCGGTCTCGCACGAGGGTTCGCCCGCGCAGCGCGTGCGCGCCGCCGAGGCGAAGGTCGCGGCGATCGCTGAGGCCGTGCGGCCGCTGCTGGGCTGAGGCCCGCCTCAAGGGGCCGCGTTCCGCCCTGGGCGGAGCGCGGCCCCTCGCCGTCGGTGGCAGGATGGAGCCCCGGAGCCGCCCGACCGGGCGGGCGGGGAGGGACATCCGGATGCTGCGCACGATGCTGCAGGGCAAGATCCACCGGGCGACGGTGACGCAGGCGGAGCTGCACTACGTCGGCTCGCTCACGGTCGACGAGGACCTGCTCGACGCGGCCGACATCCTCCCCGGGCAGGAGGTCGACATCGTCGACGTCGACAACGGCGCCCGCTTCACGACCTACACGATCCCCGGCGAGCGCGGCTCCGGCATCCTGTGCGTCAACGGCGCGGCGGCGCGCCTCGTGCACGTGGGCGACACCGTCATCGTCATCGCCTACGCGCAGCTCGACGACGCCGAGGCCAGGGCGCACCGCCCCTCGGTCGTGTTCGTCGACGACGCGAACCGCGTCGTCGAGACGGGCCGCGACCCCGGCCACGCGCCGGAGGGCTCGCACCTGCGCACCGCAGCGCGCCCCATGGCCGACTGAGCCGCCCTCGCAGCAGCTCGGCTCGCCGACCTCCGTCGATCGCGCTCAGGCGCTGAGGGCCGCGAGCGCCTCCTCGCGCGTCGCCGCCGCCGCGAGGCGGTCGATGACCCCGGGCCGGTCGAGCTCGTTCGCGAGCTCCGCGAGCATCCGCAGGTGCCCGCGCGGGCTCGTCGCTGCGAGCCCCACCACCACCCGCACGGGATCGTGGTGCGGATGCCCGAACGGCACGGGCGCGTCGAGCACGACGATCGCGAGCGCGTCGCGGCGCACCACGGCGCTCGCGCGCGCGTGCGGCACCGCGACGCCGGGCGCGACGACGCAGTAGGGCCCCGAGTCGTCGATCTGGCGCACCATCTCGTCGACGTAGGCGCGGCCGACGGCCCCAGAGTGCACGAGGTCGACGCCCGCGGCGCGCACGGCGGCGCGCCAGTCGGCGGCGTGCACCCCGGGCGAGAACGAGGCGTCGGCGAGGGGCAGCGTCATCGCAGGCGGTCGAACCCGTCGGCGATCTCGTCGGCGAGGTCCTCGCGCTCCTCGAAGGGCAGGAAGGCGGCCGCCGCGGCGTGCTGCTGCACCTGCTCGAGGTCGTCGAGGTCCCAGTCGAAGGCCTCGACGAGCAGGCCGAGCTCGCGCGTGAGCGAGGTGCCCGACTGCAGGCGGTTGTCGACGTTGACGGTCACGGCGAAGCCGAGCTGGAGCAGCAGGTCGATCGGGTGGTCGACGAGCTCCTCGCCCCACTGCGCGATCGTGCCGGTCTGCAGGTTGGAGCTCGGGCTCACCTCGAGCGCGATCTGCCGGTCCTTGACCCACTCGGCGGTCTGGCCCAGGCGCACGACGACGGCGTCGGCGGTCTCCTCCTCGACCACGATGTCCTCGGCGATGCGCGTGCCGTGGCCGAGGCGCAGCGCGCGCCCCGCGAAGAGCGCGTCCTGGATCGACTCGAGCCCCGCGCCCTCGCCCGCGTGGACGGTCGCCGGGAAGTGCGCCTTCGCGAGGAGGTCGAAGGCGGAGGCCAGGCGCGAGGCCGGGAAGCCCGCCTCGGGGCCCGCGATGTCGAAGCCGACGGCGCCCCGGTCGCGGTGGCGGAGCGCGAGCTCGGCGATCTCGTCGGCGCGGTCGAGGTGCCGCATCGCGCTGATGAGCTGCCCCACCCGGATGCCGCCGCCGTGGGTCGCGACGAGCGCCACCGCCTCGTCGATGCCCGCCTGCACGGCCTCGACGGCCGCGTCGAGCGACAGCCCGCGGGTCAGGTGCTGCTCGGGCGCCCAGCGGATCTCGCCGTAGACGACGCCGTCCTCGGCGAGGTCGAGCACGAACTCCTTCGCCACGCGGTGCAGGCCGTGCTCGGTCTGCATGACCGCGGTCGTGATGTCGAAGGTCGTCAGGTACTCGGGCAGCGAGCCCGAGTTCGACTGCTTCGCGAACCACGCGCCGAGCGCGGCCGCGTCGCTCGCGGGCAGCTCGAGGCCGATCTCGTCGCCGAGCTCGAGGATCGTCTGCGGACGCAGGCCCCCGTCGAGGTGGTCATGGAGGCTGACCTTCGGCAGGCTCTGGATGTCGACGCCGTCGACCTCGTAGCGGCTCATCATGGTCTCCATCGTCCGAGGGGGTGGTGCGGCTCCGATCGTACAAGTCGGAGGTTGCGGGCACGTTGCCGGGCGGCGAGCATCCGCCCGCCGCCCGCGCAGCGCCGGCTCAGGCGATCCGCTCGCGCACGATCGAGGGCACGACGACCTCGGTGCCCGCGGGGGCGAGCTCCCAGGCGCCCTCGAGCGCCTCGAGCGCCCGCGGGATGCGCGTGGCGTCGTCGGCCGAGATCGTCCACAGCGGGTCGCCCGCGCGCACGGCGTCGCCGGGCTTCACGTGCAGGTCGATGCCCGCGGCGTGCACCACGGGGTCGCTCGCGCGCGCACGGCCGGCGCCGAGGCGCCAGGCGGCGACGCCGAAGGGCAGCGCCTCCTGGCGCACGAGCACGCCGTCGGCCTCGGCCACGACCGTGTGCGTCTCGTTCGGCGTCGGCAGGGCCGCGTCGGGGTCGCCGCCCTGCGCCACGACGAAGCGGCGCCAGACGTCCATCGCCCGGCCGTCCTGCAGCGCGGCCTCGACATCGGCGTCGCCCTTGCCGACCGCGTCGAGCATCTCCCGCGCGAGCGCGACCGTGAGCTCGACCACGTCGGCGGGGCCGCCGCCGGCGAGCACCTCCACCGACTCGCGCACCTCGTTGGCGTTGCCGATCGCGAGGCCGAGCGGCGTGTCCATGGTGGTGAGCAGCGCGCGCGTCTCGACCCCGGCGTCGCGCCCGAGCGCCACCATCGTCTCGGCGAGCTCCTTCGCCCGGGCGAACTCCTGCATGAAGGCGCCCGAGCCGAACTTCACGTCGAGCACGAGCGCGCCCGTGCCCTCGGCGATCTTCTTCGACATGATCGACGACGCGATGAGCGGGATCGCCTCGACCGTGCCCGTGATGTCGCGGAGGGCGTAGAGGCGCTTGTCGGCGGGCGCGAGGCCCGTGCCCGCGGCGCACACGACGCCGCCGACCGTGCGCAGCTGCTCGAGCATCTCGGCGTTCGAGAGGTCGGCGCGCCAGCCGGGGATCGACTCGAGCTTGTCGAGCGTGCCGCCCGTGTGGCCGAGCCCGCGGCCGGAGAGCTGCGGCACCGCGGCGCCGAAGGCCGCGACGAGCGGCATGAGCGGCAGCGTGATCTTGTCGCCGACGCCGCCCGTGGAGTGCTTGTCGACCGTGGGCGCCTCGAGCGACGAGAAGTCCATGCGCTCGCCGGAGGCGATCATGGCGCTCGTGAGGTCGTGGATCTCGCGCCGCTCCATGCCGTTCAGCAGGATCGCCATGGCGAGCGACGCCATCTGCGGGTCCTCGACGTAGCCGCGCGTGTAGGCGTCGATCAGCCAGTCGATCTGCTCGGTGGAGAGCGTGCCCCGGTCGCGCTTCGTGCGGATGATGTCGACGACGTCGAACGCCTCGGCCATGGTGCTTCCTCGCTTCGCTGGGTCGCGGCGGTCGGCCGCGGATCTCCATCCGGCGCCCGTCGGCCCGGATGCTGCCGCCCGACCGCGGCCGCCGGGTGGGCGGTCGGGGTCGGGCGTGGTGGATGGATGGGTGGGCTAGGGCCGCCGGGTCTCGGCGTACGCCTCGAGCGTGCGCGGCCCGAACGCGTCGGGCAGCACCTCGTCGATCGTGCGGATGCCGCTCACGGTGTCGAGCAGGCAGCCCTCGGCCGCGTGCTCGAACAGCAGCTGGCGGCAGCGGCCGCAGGGCATGAGCCGGTCGCCGTTGCCGTCGACGCACGCGAAGGCGACGAGCCTGCCGCCGCCGCCCATGACGAGCTCGGAGACGAGCGAGCACTCTGCGCACAGCGTCACGCCGTAGGCCGCGTTCTCGATGTTCGCGCCCGAGACGATGCGGCCGTCGTCGACGAGCGCCGCGGCGCCCACGGCGAAGCGCGAGTACGGCGCGTAGGCCTTCGCGCTCGCGGCGACCGCCGCCTCGTGCAGCGCCTGCCAGTCGATCTCCGCCATGCCCCTACTGCTTCACGTAGGCCTTGCCGCTCGCGGCGGGCGCGCGCGACTGGCCGATGAACCCGGCGACCGCCAGGATCGTGATGACGTACGGGAGCATGAGCATGAACTCGCTCGGCACCGGCGAGCCGATCGCGCCGAGCGTCTGCTGCAGCGCCGAGGCGAAGCCGAACAGCAGCGCAGCGGCGGCCGCCTTGATCGGGTGCCACTGGCCGAAGATCACGGCGGCGAGGGCGATGTAGCCGAGGCCCGCCGTCATCTCGCGCGTGAACGAGCCGTTGGAGTCGAGCGTGAAGTAGGCGCCGCCGAGGCCGGCGATCGCGCCCGCGAGCGAGACGTTCCAGAACCGCAGCGGGTTGACGCGGATGCCGACGGTGTCGGCCGCGAGCGGGTGCTCGCCGATCGCGCGCAGGCGCAGTCCCCACGTGGTGCGGAACAGGCCGTAGGCGATCGCCGGCACCACGATGTACATCGCGTAGACGATGATCGTCTGGTTGAACAGCGCCGGGCCGATGACCGGGATGTTGAACAGGCCCGGGATCGGGATGCGGTCGAGGCGGTCGGGCGAGTTGAGCGCGGGGTTGCCCGTGAGCACCGACGAGTAGAAGAAGTTCGTCAGGCCCACGACGAGCACGTTGAGCACGACGCCGACGATGACCTGCTCGACGAGGTAGCGGATCGCGAAGGCCGCGAGCACCATCGAGACGAGCACCGAGGCGAGCATCGCAGCGAGCACGCCGACGATCGTCGAGCCCGTCGCCGAGGCGACGACGGCGCCCGTGAACGCGCCGCCGAGCAGCTGCGCCTCGATCGCGATGTTCACGACGCCCGCGCGCTCCGAGATCACGCCGCCCATGGCGCCGAAGATCAGCGGCACCGAGAGCCCCACGGTCGCGAAGAGCAGGCCCGTGATCGGGATCATCGCGCCCGCGCCGGCCCAGGTGAGGAAGCCGAGCACGAAGAGCACGCCGAAGGCCACGGGCAGCCAGGGGCCGAGCCTGCGGACGGTCGCTGTGGCCCAGAACGAGAGCGCCGTGAGCGCCGCGAGGAGCAGCACGACGACGATGCCGGTCGGCCGCGCGGGCAGCACGGCGTCGGGGATCTGCACGAAGTCGCCGCCGGAGGCGAGGCGCAGGGTCGCCGAGCCGTCGCGGCCCAGGCCGATCATGAGGATCGCGGCGACGACGGTGAGCACGGCGAAGGAGATCGGCCCCTTCCAGTGCTTGACGACGGCGCGCTCGAGGGCCTCCGGCTCGGAGGGCGAGGCGGTGCGGGCGTCGATGGGCTGCTGGGTGGTCATGCGCCCGCTCCCTTCCGGTCGGTGGCGGCGTCCTTCGGGGCGAGCGCCGCGGCGAGCGCGGCCTCTTCGCGCCGCTGCCTGCGCGACTTCCTCCCCGGCTGCGGGAGGCCGAACATGGCGCGCACCAGGGGCGGCGCGGCGATGAAGAGCACGATGAACGACTGCACGACGAGGACGATGTCGATCGGCACGCCCTCTGCGGCCTGCATGCGGAAGCCGCCGGCCTTGAAGGCGCCGAAGAGCAGGCCCGCGGCGAGCGTGCCCCACGGCGTGGAGCCGCCGAGCAGCGCGACGGTGATGGCGTCGAAGCCGATGCCGGCGTCGATGCCCGAGGTGAAGCCCGTCGTGACGGAGCCCGTGACCTGCTGCGCGCCGGCGAGGCCCATGAAGCCGCCCGCGAAGAGCATCGCGAGCACCGTGATGCGCTTGACGTCCATGCCGGCGTTCAGCGCGGCGTTCGGGTTGAAGCCGACCGCGCGGAACTGGAAGCCGAGGCTCGAGCGCTCGATGAGCCACCAGCAGAACACGACGGCGCCGACCGAGAGCACGAAGCCCCAGTGGAGCACGAAGGGCGGGCCGAAGATCGACGGCAGCACCGCGGTCTCGGGCATGGGCGGCGAGATCGGGTTGTTGCTGCCGGGCGCCTGCAGGAGCCCGGGGGTGCGCAGCATCCACGTGATGAACCAGAGCGCGACGAAGTTGAGCATGATCGTCACGATCACCTCGTGGGCTCCCGTGTAGGCCTTCAGGACGCCGGCGATGCCGCCCCAGATCGCGCCGGCGAGGATGCCGACGGCGATCGCGACGAGCACGTGGAGCACGGGCGGCAGCTCGAACGAGAAGCCCACCCAGCCGGCCGCGGCGGCGGCCCACAGCATCTGGCCGCGGCCACCGATGTTGAACAGGCCCACGCGGAAGGCGATGGCCACGCCGAGGCCCGCCGCGATGAGCGGGGTGGCGAAGTTCAGGGTGTCGGTGAGCGGCTTGATGAGCTGGGCGAAGCCCGCGTCGGCACGCGAGAAGTTGAGGATCGAGCCCTGGAAGAGGGCCGAGTAGGCGCCGAACACCGCGTCCCAGGCCGCGCCGAGCGCGTCGCTCGGACGCGCGAAGAAGTAGCCGCTCGCGGCCTGCACGCGCTCGTCGGTCGCGGCGATGAGGATGCCGCCGACGACGAGCGAGGCGAGCACCGCGAGCACCGACATCACGAGGTTGCCGCCCATGATGCGCCGGAAGGCGGAGCCCCAGGGGTCCTCCTCCTCGGCCACGCGGTCGTCGGTGGGGGCGACAGGGGTCGCCGTCGCCACCTCCGTCACCTCGGGGGCGTGGACGATCGTCGGCTGCACCCCGGAGTCGGGGGCGCCGTCGCCGTGACGGTCGCCGGGCTGGATGGGGTCGTCGGCGTCGCGCGTCCGGTCGTTCACGCTGCGGCTCCTTCCGCGTGGTCTGCAGGGCGCTCGCCGGCCATCATGAGGCCGAGCGCGTCGCGGCTGGTGTCGGCCGGCACGATGCCGACCACGCCGCCTCGGTACATCACCGCGATGCGGTCGGCGAGGCCCACGACCTCGTCGAGCTCGGTCGAGACGACGATCACGGGGATGCCCGCGTCGCGCGTCGCGATGATCTGGCTGTGCACGAACTCGATCGAGCCGACGTCGAGGCCGCGGGTGGGCTGCGACGCGACGAAGAGCGCGAGCGGGCGGCCGAGCTCGCGGGCGAGCACGACCTTCTGCTGGTTGCCGCCGGACAGGGTGCCGACGTGGGTCTCGATGCCCTGCGCGCGCACGTCGTACGCGCCGAGCTTCTCCTCGGCGAAGCGGTCGCGCTCCGCGCGGTCGATCGTGCCGGCCTTGGTGAACGGCGCGCCCTGATAGCGGTCGAGCATGAGGTTCTCGGCGATCGAGAAGTCGCCGACGAGGCCGTCGACCTTGCGGTCCTCGGGCACGAAGCCGACGCCGGCGTCGAGCACCTCGCGCACCGAGCGGCCGAGCAGCTCGCGGCCGTTGAGCGAGATCGAGCCCGAGGCGCGCTGCTGGAGGCCCAGGATCGCCTCGGTGAGCTCGGTCTGGCCGTTGCCCTGGACGCCCGCGATGCAGAGCACCTCGCCGCCGCGGACGGTGAAGGAGACGTCGTTGACGACCTTCTGGCCGACCGCGTCCAGCACGGTGAGCGCCGTGACCTCGAGCTGGTTGTCGGTGAGCACGGGCAGGTCCTTCTGCACGGTGAGCTCGACCGGGCGGCCGACCATGAGCGAGGCGAGCTCGGTGCTCGACGAGGTCGGGCTCGCGGTGCCGACGACCTTGCCGAGGCGGATGACCGTGATGCGGTCGGCGATCGCCCGCACCTCGCGGAGCTTGTGGGTGATGAAGACGATCGCGCGCCCCTCGCCGCGGAGCTGCTGCATGACGGCCATGAGCTCGTCGGTCTCCTGCGGGGTGAGGACGGCGGTGGGCTCGTCGAAGACGAGCACCTTCGCGTCCTGCGAGAGCGCCTTGATGATCTCGACGCGCTGCTGGACGCCGACGGGCAGGTCCTCGATGCGCGCGTCCGGGTCGATGTCGAAGCCGAACCGCTTCGAGATCTCGCGCACCTTCTGGCGCGCGCCCGCGAGGCCGCCGAGCTTGCGCTCGTGGCCGAGCAGCACGTTCTCGGCGACGGTGAAGACGGGGATGAGCATGAAGTGCTGGTGCACCATGCCGATGCCCGCGCGCATGGCGTCGCCGGGGCCGGAGAAGCGCTGCGCGGCGCCCTCGAGCAGGATCTCGCCCTCGTCGGCGCGGTAGAGGCCGTAGAGGACGTTCATGAGCGTCGACTTGCCCGCGCCGTTCTCGCCCAGCAGGCAGTGGATCTCGCCCGCGCGGACCTCCAGGGAGATCTGGTCGTTGGCGGTGAGGGCTCCGAAGCGCTTGGTGATGCCGCGGAGCTCGAGGGTCGGGTGCTCGGTGGTCATGGGCCTTCCTTGGACGACGACGCTGGCGTCGCATGTGAATCTAGCCGGGTTCTGGGGGTGCCGCGCACCCGGCGGCGCTCACGCGCGTGGGGGCCGGCTGGAGCCGACCCCCACGTGCATGCTGCGGACCTACGGGGTCTCGGGGCTCGCGGGCGAGACGACCTCGATGTCACCGGCGATGATGCCGGCCGTGATCTCGTCGAGCTGCGCCTGCAGCTCGGGGTCGACCGAGCCCTCGAAGTCGTGGAACGGGGCCAGTCCCACGCCCTCGTTCTCGAGCGTGCCGACGTACGGCTCGCTCGAGAACTCGCCTGCCGCCGCCTGCTCGACGACCGTCTGGACGCCCGTCGACATGCCCTTCAGCACCGAGGTGAGGAAGAGGTCGGCGTTCTCGGGCGAGGTCTCGTAGAGGTCGGCGTCGACGCCGATCATCACGATGCCCGAGTCGTCGCCCTGGTCACGGATGGCCTCGGCGGCCGAGAGGAAGATCGGGCCGCCGACCGGCATGAGCACGTCGGCGCCCTGGCCGATGAACTGCTCGGCGATCGACTTGGCCTCGACGCCGGCGGCGAAGCCGCCCGTGAAGGAGCCGTTCTGCGCGTCGACGTCCCAGCCGAGGACCGTGACGTCCTCGCCCATCTGCTCGTTGAAGTAGTTCACGCCGTCGACGAAGCCGTCCATGAAGATCGTGACCGGCGGGATCTGGAGGCCGCCCCAGGTCGCGACGATGCCCGACTCCGAGTACGAGGCGGCGGCGTAGCCGGCGAGGAACGCGGCCTGCGCCGTGTCGTAGACGATCGGCTGGACGTTGTCGGCCACGACCGACGAGTCGTCGATGATCGCGAAGTTGATGTCGGGGTTCGCGGTGGCCGCGGCACCCGTCGCCTCGGCGAGCGAGAAGCCGACCGAGACGACCATGTTGCAGCCCTGGTCGATGACGCTCGTGAGGTTCGGCGCGTAGTCCGACGGCGAGTTCGACTCGACCTCGATCGGCTCGACGCCGAGGCCCTCGGCCGCGGCGCGGAGGCCCTCGGCGCCCAGCTGGTTGAACGAGCGGTCGTCGAAGCCGCCCTCGTCCGAGACGATGCAGGGCTGGATGTCGACGGTCGGCTCAGCGGCGCCGCCGCTCGTCTCGGCCGGCGCCTCGGGGGCGGCGGCGCAGCCGGCGAGCAGCAGCATCGCGCCCAGCGCGACGGCGCCGCCGCGTGCGGCGGTGCGGGTGATGTTCCTCAAGGGATCCTCCAGTGCAAAGGATGCCCGCCGCATGGCGGCAGGGCGGGGATGGGTTGAGCATAGGACGCCCATCCGCGCCGACGTGCCGCTGTCGCCGTTCTGAAACGGAATCGTTGCATTCCGCTGAGCATCGACGCAGGAATCAGGGGGTCGAGGGCGACTCCACGACGATCTCCCCCGCGATGATCTGCTCGCGCAGCGCATCGAGCTCGGCCTTCGTCTCGGCGCTCACGCGCGGGTCGAGGTCGTGGAACGGGGCGATCTCGACGCCGCCGTTCTCGAGCGTGCCGATCACGGGCTCGGCCGAGAGCCCGCCCTCGGCCGCATCCGCGATCGCCTCGACGACCGCGTCCTCGGTGTTCTTCAGCACGCTCGTGAGGAGGAGCGGGCGGAACTCCTCGGGCAGGGTGTCGTAGCCGTCGTTGTCGACCCAGATGACGAGCGCCTCGCCGCCCGCGTCGAGCGAGGCGCGGAAGGCGCCCTCGCCGACCTGGCCGGCGACCGGGAGGATGACGTCGGCGCCCTGCGCGAGGAAGGCCTGCGTCTGCGTCTGGCCGAGCTGCACGTTCTCGAAGTCGCCCGTGAAGGTGCCGTCCTGCGTCTCCGGGTCCCAGCCGAGCAGGCGCACGTCCTGGCCCTTCGCCTCGTTGAAGGCGTCGATGCCGGCGGCGAAGCCGTCCATGAAGAGCGTGACGGGAGGCTGGTTGCCGCCGCCGAAGGTGGCGACGATGCCGGTCTCGGTGACGGAGGCGGCGGTGTAGCCGGCGAGGAAGGCGGCCTGCGCCGTGTCGAAGACGATCGGACGGACGTTGGGCGCCTCGACGACCTCGTCGACGATCGCGAACTGCACGTCGGGGTTGGCCTCGGCCTGCTCGGCCGTCGCGGCGGCGAGCTCGTAGCCGACCGTGAGCACGAAGCCGCAGCCCGTGTCGACGGCGGCCTGCACGTTGGGGGCGAGGTCGGTCTCGGAGGTCGAGACGAGCACGTTCGCCTCGACGCCCAGCTCGGCCTGGGCGCGCTGCATGCCCGCCCAGCTCGTCTCGTTGAAGGAGCGGTCGTTGAGGCCGCCGGAGTTCGTGACCATCTGCGCGCACTCGAGCGCCGAGGTCGGCTCGGGCTCCCCCGCCTCCGTGGTGGCGGCGGGCGGCGGCGTGGCGCAGCCCGCGAGCAGGGCGATCGCGGCGAGCGCGGGGACGGCGATGGCGGCGGTGCGGCGCACGGGGACTCCTTCGACGGATGTGCGCTCAGGATACGGCCAGGCGGCGGTCAGGGCACGCATGGGCTCGCGCCGCGCGGGCGTGCTCCCGGCGCGACCCGCCCGCCGAGGGCGCCCGCGCTCGATCGGCCTCAGCGGACAGCCAGCCGCACAGTGCGCCCGCCGTCGCGCTCAGGCCGATCGAGCGCGGCTCGGGAGGGCTGCCGCGCTCGTCGGGCCTGAGCGGGCGGTCAGCCGCACAGTGCGCCCGCCGGTGCGCTCGGGCCGATCGAGCGCGGCTCGGGGTGCGCGCTGCCGGGCCGACCGGGAGATCGGGGCGACCGCGCGCGTCCACAGGTCGGTGTCGGCGCGGCCCGCGAGCGACGGGAGCGGCGCGACCCTGCGGCCATGCACCACCTCGAGCTGTTCCGCGCCTTCCAGGGCGTCCTCACCACGGCGCAGCTGCTGGCCGCCGGCGTCCCGCGCACGGTCGTCGACCGCGCTGTCGCGGCAGGGCGCCTCGAGCGCCTCCGCCGCGGCTGGGTCGCGTGGCGGGCCACGCCCGCGGCCCGGGCGGCGGTCGTCGACGGCGGCTGCGTCGGCTGCCTCAGCGCGCTCGCCCACCACGGCGCGTGGCTGCCGCGAGGCGAGGGCGACCACGTCCGCCGCGCCGACGGCCAGCGCGACGCGCGGCGGGCCGCCAAGGGGTGCCGGCCCTACGGCCGGAACCCCGCGGTGCGCGCGGCGGTCGACGACGTCGAGACCGCCTGGCGCTGCGCCCTGCGCTGCGCTCCTGCCGAGCAGCTGGTCGCCGTGGGCGACTCCCTGCTCCACCGCGGCATCGCCTCCCTCGACGAGCTCGAGGCCTGGTCACGCGCCGCGCCGCTCGCGCGTCGCGCCCTGCTGCGACGGCTGGATGCGCGCGCCGAGGCCGGCACCGAGTCGCTCGCGCGCTTCCGGCTCCGCAGCCTCGGCCTCGACGTCCGCATCCAGCATCGGATCGGCCGCCGGCGGGTCGACGTGCCCGTCGGCGACCGCCTCGTGCTGGAGTGCGACTCCGTCGAGCACCACGCCGACCTGGTCGCGTACGAGCGGGATCGCGCCAGCGACCGCGCGCTCGCGGCGATGGGCTACCACGTCGTGAGGCTCACGTGGCGGCAGATCCACGAGGAGTGGCCGGCGATCGAGGCGGACATCCTCGCCTTCGTGCGCGCCGGGCACCATCGATGGGCGCGCAGCACGGGCGGTGCTCGCCGGGGCGCTCCGCGTTCGATCGGGCCGAGCGGGCAGCCGGCGGCATAGTGCGCCCGCCGGTGCGCTCAGGCCGATCGAGCGCAGCGCGGCGGGCGCAGCGCGGCGAACGCGGCGCGGCGAGCGCGCGGCGGCTACAGCGCGTCGGTGTTGCCGCTGCGGCGGACCGCGTCGACGACCTGCTTGACGCGCTGCGCGTTGTCGGTCGTCGTGACGAGCAGCGCGTCCGGGGTGTCGACGACCACCACGTCGCGGATGCCGACGACCGACACGATGCGGCGGGACTGGGAGACCACGATCCCCGAGGCGGAGTCGGCGAGCACCGTGCCCTGATCGCCGAGGATCGCGAGGCGCCCGCGCCGCCCGCCGTTGTGGAGCTTCGCGACGGCCGAGAAGTCGCCCACGTCGTCCCAGTCGAAGTCGCCCGGGACGACGACGAGGCGCCCCCGCGCGGCCGCGGGCTCGGCGATCGCGTAGTCGATGGCGATCTTCTTCAGCTGCGGCCACAGGCGGTCGACCGCGGGACCGCGGCGGGCGGGCTCGTCCCAGGCCTCCGCGAGCTCCTCGATCTGCGCCGCGAGCTCCGGCTCCTCGAGCGCGAGCTCCTCGAGCAGCACGTCGGCGCGCGCGATGAACATGCCGGCGTTCCACAGGTGGTCGCCGCCCTCGACGTACTCGCGCGCGACCTGCAGCGAGGGCTTCTCGACGAAGGCGCGCACCGTCGCGGCGCGCGGCGCGCCCTCGATGCCCGCGGGCTCGCCCGCGTGGATGTAGCCGAAGCCGATGGCGGGCTCCGTGGGCGTGATGCCGATCGTCGCGATCGCGCCGCCGCGCGCCGCGACGACCGCCTCGGCGACGACCCGGCGGAAGGCGCGCTCGTCGTCGATGACGTGGTCGGCGGCGAAGGAGCCGACGATGACGTCGGGCTCGCGGCGCCGGAGGATCGCCGCGGCGAGCGCGATCGCCACGGTCGAGTCGCGGGGATCGGCCTCGAGCACGATGTGCGCGTCGTCGAGCTCAGGGATCTGCGCCTCGACCGCCGCCCGGTGGGCGCGGCCGGTGACGACCATCGTGCGGCCGGGCCCGGTGAGCGGCACGAGCCGCTCGTAGGTCGCGCGCAGCAGCGAGCGCCCGGAGCCCGTGAGGTCGTGGAGGAACTTCGGCGCGTCGGCTCGGGAGAGCGGCCACAGCCTCGAGCCGACGCCGCCGGCGGGGATGATGCTGACGAAGTCGTCGATCTCGGTCACGCGAGCGAGCCTAGCCACCCCGGCCCCGAGCGGCGGCGGGCGCCCTCGCGCGCCGCCGCGGTGCGTCCCAGCGGATCCCCACGGCGCGTTCATCCGCCGTTCACCGCGCGCGCCGCGCCGCGTCGCTTGCACGACGTAGCGTGCAGGCGTGCGCATCGAGAGGGTGGCGATCGTCACCGAGAGCTTCCTGCCCACCGTCAACGGCGTGACGACCTCCGTCTGCCGCGTGCTCGACCACCTGGTCGGCACGGGCCGCGAGGCCATCGTGATCACGCCCAGGAGCGGCGCGCCCGTGCACTACCGCGGCGTGCCCGTGCACGAGGTGCCGTCGTTCGCCTACCGGCAGTTCCCGGTCGGGCTCCCGAGCCCCCAGGTGGCCGCGCTGCTCGCCCGCTTCCAGCCCGACGTGCTGCACGCGGCGAGCCCCTTCATGCTGGGCGGCCAGGCGGTCGCCGAGGCGAGCAGGATCGGGCTGCCGAGCGTCGCGGTCTACCAGACGGACGTCGCGGGCTTCGCGCGCCGCAACCGCCTGGGCGCGGGCGCCGCCGTCGCGTGGCAGGCGATCCGCGCCATCCACAACGCCGCCGACCGCACGCTCGCGCCCTCGACCGCGGCGATCGCGGACCTCGAGGCGGCGGGCGTGCGCCGCGTCCACCGCTGGGCCCGCGGCGTCGACCTCGACGGCTTCCACCCGGACCACCGCCTCGGCAGGGACGCGGCGTCGCTGCGGCGGCGCATCGCTCCGCACGGCGAGACGATCGTGGGCTACGTGGGCAGGGTCGCTCCCGAGAAGGGCCTCGAGCGCCTCCGCGCGCTCGAGGGCGTGCCGGGCATCCGGGTCGCGATCGTCGGCGACGGCCCCGCGATGGACGACGTGCGCCGCCGGCTCGCGCCGCTGCGGCCCGCGATGCTCGGGCAGCGCTCGGGCGAGACGCTCCGCGCGGCCTACGGCGCGATGGACGTCTTCGTGCACACGGGCGCCGAGGAGACCTTCGGCCAGACGCTGCAGGAGGCCGCGGCGAGCGGCCTGCCGGTCGTCGCGCCGCGAGCCGGTGGGCCCATCGACCTCGTCGACCACGGCACCACCGGCTTCCTCTTCGCGCCCGACGACGCCGTCGCCCTGCGCCGCGCCGTCGCGCTGCTCGCCGCCGACCCGGCGCTGCGCGCCCGCATGGGCGAGGCCGGCAGGCGCCGCGTGCTCGGGCGCTCCTGGGCGACGGTCTCGGAGCAGCTGCTCGAGCACTACGGCGCCGCGGCGCGCCGGGCGATGCGCGGCGCCGACGACCTCGTCGGCGCCTGATCCGGCGCACGGTCAGGGCACCGGCGTGTCGCAGGCATAGGATGGGATGACTCAGCCCGGCTACCGATGGAGGGATTGCGCGTGTCCGACACGACCAGCAGCCTCACCCTCCCCGACCCGGCCCCCAAGCGCGAGCGGATCGGCGGAACGCTGTACCGCGGCAACGAGGGCATGTGGTCGTGGGTGCTGCACCGGATCACCGGTGTGGCGATCTACTTCTTCCTCCTGGTGCACGTGCTCGACACGGCACTGATCCGGGTCTCCCCGGAGGCGTACAACGCGGTGATCGCGACGTACAAGAACCCCGTCATGGGCCTCGGCGAGGTCGGCCTCGTCGGCGCGGTCGTGCTGCACGCCATGAACGGCCTGCGCATCATCCTCGTCGACGTGTGGCCGTGGGCGACGAAGCACCAGCGCCTGCTCTTCTGGATCGTGATCGGCCTCGTCGTCGTCCTCATGGGCTACTTCACGCCGCAGCACCTCATCAACGTCTTCTCGCCCGTCGAGGGAGGCGGCCACTGATGACCGCGACCATCGAGAACCCGAACTACGCCTACCCGGCGCGCTCGAAGGGCCGCCGCGGCCCCAACCTCGAGAAGGCCGGCTGGATCTTCATGCGCGCCTCCGGCGTCGTGCTGATCGTGCTCATCTTCGGCCATCTGGGCTACAACCTGCTCTGGACGCCCGGCGGCATCCACGCCGTCGACTTCGGCTTCGTGGGCGGCAAGCTCGCGAACCCGTTCTGGCAGTGGTGGGACGTCCTCATGCTGTGGCTCGCGATCCTGCACGGCTCGAACGGCATGCGCACGATCGTCAACGACTACATCCACAAGCCCGGCCTGCGGAAGGTCGCGCTCGGCGCGATCGGCGCGGCCGCGGCAATCCTCATCATCCTCGGCACGCTCATCACGTTCACGTTCAACCCGTGCCCCGAGACCGCAGACCCGTCGCTCCTGCCGAGCTTCTGCGCGTCCCTCTAGTCACGACCCCGGAGATCCCCCGCTTCCATGGCTGAGACCACGACCGTCACCGACGGCATCCACTACCACCAGCACGACGTCGTCATCGTCGGCGCGGGCGGCGCCGGCATGCGCGCCGCGATCGAGTCGGCGCCCAAGGCGTCGACGGCCGTCATCACGAAGCTCTACCCGACGCGCTCCCACACGGGCGCCGCGCAGGGCGGCATGGCCGCGGCGCTGGCGAACGTGGAGGAGGACAGCAACGAGTGGCACACGTACGACACCGTCAAGGGCGGTGACTACCTCACCGACCAGGACTCGGCCGAGATCCTGACGCGCGAGGCCATCGACGCGGTCTACGACCTCGAGAACATGGGCCTGCCGTTCAACCGCACGCCCGAGGGCAAGATCGACCAGCGGCGCTTCGGCGGCCACACGCGCGACCACGGCAAGGCGCCCGTGCGCCGCGCCTGCTACGCGGCCGACCGCACGGGCCACATGATCCTGCAGACGCTGTACCAGAACTGCGTGAAGCACGGCGTGGAGTTCTTCAACGAGTTCTACGCGCTCGACCTCGTCATGGCGGAGGTCGACGGCGTGCAGCGCGTCTCGGGCGTCGTCGCGTACGAGCTCGCGACGGGCGAGATCCACGTCTTCCAGGGCAAGTCGGTCATCTTCGCGACGGGCGGCTTCGGCAAGATCTTCAAGACCACCTCGAACGCCCACACCCTCACGGGCGACGGCGTCGGCATCATCTGGCGCAAGGGCCTGCCGCTCGAGGACATGGAGTTCTACCAGTTCCACCCGACGGGCCTCGCGGGCCTCGGCATCCTCCTCACCGAGGGCGCCCGCGGCGAGGGCGCGATCCTGCGCAACGCCTCCGGCGAGCGCTTCATGGAGCGCTACGCGCCCACGATCAAGGACCTCGCGCCGCGCGACATCGTCGCCCGCTCGATGGTGCAGGAGGTCCTCGACGGCCGCGGCGCCGGCCCCAACAAGGACTACGTCTACCTCGACACGACGCACCTCGGCGCCGAGGTGCTCGAGACGAAGCTGCCCGACATCACGGAGTTCGCGCGCACCTACCTGGGCGTCGATCCGGTCACCGAGCGCGTGCCCGTCTACCCCACCGCGCACTACGCGATGGGCGGCATCCCCACGAACAACGACGCCGAGGTCCTCATCGACAACGAGACCGTCGTGCCGGGCCTCTACGCCGCCGGCGAGTGCGCGTGCGTCTCGGTGCACGGCGCCAACCGCCTGGGCACCAACTCGCTCCTCGACATCAACGTCTTCGGCAAGCGCGCCGGCAACAACGCCGCCGCGTACGCGCAGGGCGCCGACTTCGTCGACCTCCCCGCGAACGCCGCCGACGGCGTCGTGAAGCTGCTCGCGCAGCTGCGCGAGGGCACGGGCACCGAGTCGGTGGCCGAGATCCGCAAGGCGCTGCAGGAGACGATGGACCGGAACGCCCAGGTGTTCCGCACCGAGGAGACGCTGCAGCAGGCGCTCGCCGACATCGACGCCCTGCGCGAGCGCTACCCGAACGTGCGCATCCACGACCGCGGCCGCCGCTTCAACACCGACCTCCTCGAGGCCGTCGAGCTGGGCTTCCTGCTCGACCTCGCCGAGGTGCTCGTGGTGTCGGCGATCAACCGCAAGGAGTCGCGCGGCGCCCACATGCGCGACGACTACCCGACGCGCGACGACGAGACCTACATGCTGCACACGATGGCGTACCGCACGGACGCCGGCGCGGCGGGCGCCCAGGGCATCCGCCTCGACTGGAAGCCGGTGCGCGTCACGCACTACCAGCCCACGGAGCGCAAGTACTGATGAGCGAGCAGAAGAACGAGAACAGCGCCGGCTTCGAGCGCGAGGCCGAGACCGGCGATCCGACGGCGCAGGCCGAGGCCGCCGCGGAGGCGACGACCGCAGACGCGCAGAGCGCGATGACGTCGAGCGGCGCGGCCGAGCCGGCCGCCGCTGCTCCCGCGGAGGCCGCGGAGCCCGTCGAGGCGCCGCAGTCGTTCCCGGTCACGGTCATCGTGCGCCGCTTCGACCCGGAGGTCGACGACGAGCCGCGCTGGGTCGACTACGACGTGCAGATGTACCCGACCGAGCGCATCCTCGACGCCCTGCACCGCATCAAGTGGGAGCAGGACCCGTCGCTGACGTTCCGCCGCTCGTGCGCGCACGGCGTGTGCGGCTCGGACGCGATGCGCATCAACGGCCGCAACCGCCTCGCCTGCAAGGCGCTCGTGAAGGACTTCGACATCTCGAAGCCCATCTACGTCGAGGCGATCAAGGGCCTGCCGCTCGAGAAGGACCTCATCGTCAACATGGAGCCGTTCTTCGACTCCTTCCGCGAGATCCAGCCCTTCCTGCAGGCCACGGGCAAGCCCGAGAAGGAGCGCCACCAGACGATCGCGCAGCGCGAGCGCTTCGACGACACGACGAAGTGCATCCTCTGCGCCGCATGCACGACCTCGTGCCCGGTGTTCTGGACCGACGGCCAGTACTTCGGCCCGGCGGCGATCGTGAACGCGCACCGCTTCATCTTCGACTCGCGCGACGAGGCCTCGCAGGTGCGGCTCGACATCCTCAACGACCAGGAGGGCGTGTGGCGCTGCCGCACGACCTTCAACTGCACGGATGCGTGCCCGCGCGGCATCCAGGTGACCAAGGCCATCGCCGAGGTCAAGCAGGCGATGATGACGGGCGTGAAGCTCTAGCCCCTCCCCCGTCCGACGGCCCGCGCCCCTGTGGTGCGGGCCGTCGTCGTCTCCGCGCGCTCCCGGCGGGCGCGGAGGTTGGATGTGTAGCGTGCCTGCATGACGAACGTGCAGACCGCGGCGTCCCGGCCGCAGACCCGGATGGACCGCATCCGACCCTGGGCGGTGCTCGCCGCCATCCCCGTCACCCTCGCCATGGCCGGCATCGGCGGCGGCGCGATCGGCGGCTTCGAGGTGCAGAACGCGTCGGGCGGCGCCCTCTCGGCCACCGCGACGCCGCTCGCCCCCGCCTCCGGAGCGTTCTCGATCTGGAGCGTCATCTACCTGGGCCTGCTGCTCTTCGCCGTCTGGCAGCTGCTGCCCTCGAACCGCGGCAACAGGCGCGTCCGAGCCATCGGCTGGCTCGCGGTCGCCTCGCTCGTGCTGAACGCGCTGTGGATCATCGTCGCGATCGCGGGCCTCCTGCCCCTCACGGCCCTCATCATCGTCGCGCTCCTGGTGGTCGTGGCGCTCATCGTCGAGCAGCTGCGGCGCGGCCGGCCCGAGGGGCCGCTCGAGGCCGTCGTCGTCGACGGCACCTTCGGCCTCTACCTCGGCTGGGTGAGCGTCGCGACCGTCGCGAACATCGCAGCGCTGCTGGCCGACTGGGGCGTGCGCCCCGCCGCGTGGGAGGTCTGGGCCATCGTGATGCTCGTCGTCGCCGGCCTCGTCGCCGGTGCGATCGCGCTGCGCACGGGCGGGCGCATCGCGCCCTCGCTCGCCATGACCTGGGGCATCGCGTGGATCGGCGTCGGCCGGCTCACGACCGAGCCGGCGTCGTTCGCGATCGGGGTCGCCGCGGCGCTCGTGTGCGTCGCGATCGGCGCGATGACCGTCGCCGCGCGGCTCGGCCGCGGCACGCAGGCGGCGACGCTGTAGGGCTCGCCGCGCAGCGCTCGCCGCGCAGCGCTCGCCGCTCAGGAGCATCGGGCAGACTCGGGCCGTGACCGACGCGACCATCGCGGCGCTCGACCGGCTCGACGCGCTGCGCGACGCCCTGGGCGCCGTGGCCCTGCCGCTCTCGATCGCGGGCGCGGATGCCGCGCGCGACGCGCGCGCGGCCGCGGTCCGGCAGATCGACGACTACGTCCAGCCGCGGCTCGCGCACCTCGACGCTCCCCTGCTCGCCGTCGTCGGGGGCTCGACCGGCGCTGGCAAGTCGACCGTCGTGAACGGCCTCGTCGGGCTGCCCGTGACCCGCACGGGCGTCATCCGCCCGACGACGCGGCAGCCGATCCTGCTGCACGCGCCGGCCGACGCCGCGTGGTTCGGCTCGCAGCGCATCCTGCCGGGGCTCGCGCGCATCCGCGGCGCCGTGCGGGCGGCGCCGGCGAGCGAGGCGGGCGAGGATCCGGATGCCGCGCTCATCGGCTCGGTCGTGCTCGTCGCCGACGCTCGGGTGCCCGCGGGCCTCGCGATCCTCGATGCGCCCGACGTCGACTCCATCGCCGACGAGAACCGCGCGCTCGCCGCGCAGCTGCTCGCGGCGGCCGACCTCTGGCTCTTCGCCACGACCGCCAACCGCTATGCGGATGCCGTGCCGTGGCGGCTGCTCGACGACGCCGCCGCGCGCGACATCACCGTCGGCATCGTGCTGAACCGCGTGCCCGCGGGCGCCGAGGACGAGGTGGAGGCGGACCTCCGCCAGATGCTCGGCGAGCGGGGCCTCGGCGCCGCTCCCGTCTTCGTGGTGCCGGAGTCGCCCCTCGACGAGCGGGGCATGCTCGGGCCGGAGCGGGTGGCCGGCATCCGCAGCCTGGCTCGCCGGCATCGCGGGCGACCGCGCCGAGCGCGCCCGCGTCGCCGGCCGCACGCTCGCGGGCGCCGTCGACCGGCTCGCGGTGACCGCGCGCGCCGTCGCCGACGCTCGCGACGAGCAGCTCGTGACCGCGACCGACCTCCGGGGCACGATCGACGACGCGCACCGCGACGCCGCCGCCCGCATCGGCGACGCCACGAAGGACGGCGCGCTGCTCCGCGGCGAGGTGCTGGCCCGCTGGCAGGACTTCGTCGGCACGAGCGACGTCTTCCGCTCGGTCGAGTCGTGGTTCTCGCGCACGCGCGACCAGGTCACCGCGTGGTTCCAGGGGCGCCCGGCACCCACCGTCGAGGTGGAGCGCGAGCTCGAGAGCGGCCTCCACGCCGTCATGGTCGACGAGGCCGAGCGCGCCGCCGCCGACGCCTGGCAGCGCATCCGGCGCAGCGCCGCGGGCCGCGAGCTCACCGCGGGCCACGACCTCTCGCACGCCTCCCCCGATCTCGCCGAGCGCTCCGCCCGCCTCGTGCGCGACTGGCAGCAGGGCCTCGTCGAGCTCGTCTCGGAGCAGGCGGCCGGCAAGCGCACGAGGGCGCGCGTCATGTCGCTCGGCCTCAACGCCATCACGGTCGCCCTCATGGTCGTCGTGTTCGCCGCGACGGGCGGGCTGACGGGCGGCGAGCTGGCGATCGCGGGCGGCTCGGCCGTCGTCGGCCAGAAGCTGCTCGAGACGATCTTCGGCGAGGACGCCGTGCGGCGGCTCGCGGCAGAGGCGCGCGCCGACCTCGAGCGGCGCGTCGGCGCGCTGCTCGACGAGGAGGCGGCGCGGTGGGATGCGCTGCTCGGCCCGGTCGAGGCGGGCGCCCACGGCGACGCCCTGCGCGACGCGGCCGCCGAGGCTCGTCGCGGCGATGGCGGCGGTGGAGCGGCCGGACGCCGGCCCCTCCCGCGCGCTCGAGCGCAGCGACCTCGTGGAGGGCGAGGCGATCGACGACGAGGCGGAGGCGACCGAGGCCGACGCGGCGACGGAGGTCGAGGTCGAGGCGGAGGCCGGGGAGCAGCGCGCGCTGGAGCCCGGCGCCGACAGCGAGGGCTGGCGCGGCCCGGGGCGCGCGCCGTGAGCCGCCGGGCGGAGCCCGACGTCGACGCGCTGCTCGCGGCGCTCGCCGAGGCGGTCGAGCCTGGGCGAGGGCCGCGTGCCCGAGGCCGAGCTCGCCGCCGCGCGCCGCGTCGCCGATCGCGCGCGGGAGCGTCGAGCGCGCTCCTCGGCGCACACGGTCGTGGGCTTCTTCGGCGCCACGGGCTCGGGCAAGTCCTCGCTCCTGAACGCCGTCGCGGGCGAGGCCGTCGCCCGCACGCACGTGCGCCGTCCCACGACCTCCGAGGCGCTCGCCGCCGTCTGGGAGCCGCACGGGGCGGCGCCGCTGCTCGACTGGCTCGAGGTGCGCGAGCGGCGCATCATGGATCGGCCCTTCGCGGGCGACGCGGCGCTGCCCGTCGTGCTCATCGACCTGCCCGACTTCGACTCCGTCGCCCTCGAGCACCGCGCGATCGCCGAGCGCCTCGCGGGCCAGGTCGACGTGCTCGTGTGGGTCGTGGATCCGCAGAAGTACGCCGACGCCGTCATCCACCGCGACTTCATCGCCCCGCTCGCGACGCACGCTGCGGTCACCGCCGTGGTGCTCAACCAGGTCGACCTGCTGCCGCCCGCCGAGGTGCCGCGCGTCGCGGCCTCGCTCGGCGGTGTGCTGCGCAGCGACGGGCTCCAGCGCGTCGAGGTGCTGCCGGTCTCGGCCCGCTCAGGCGAGGGCGTGGAGGCGCTGCGGCAGCGGATCGCGCGGTTCGCCGAGGGGCGTCGCGCAGCCTCGGAGCGGCTCGCGGCCGACGCCCGGGCGAGCGCGGCACGACTGGGGGCCGCCGGCACGCCGGGAGCGCTGCGGAAGGCAGAGGCGCAGGCGCTCGAGCACGGGCTCGCAGAGGCGGCGCGCGCGGATGCGGTGGCGCAGGCAGTGGCGGGCTCGTACCGGAAGCGCGCGGGGCAGGTCACGGGCTGGCCCGTGACCGCCTGGCTGCTGCGGCTCTCGCCCGATCCGCTGCGGCGCCTGCACCTCGCGGTGGGCCGCGAGCGCGGTCGCGACGCCGACCTGCATCGCACCTCGCTGCCGCCCATGGGGCCGGCGCAGCGCGCGCAGGCCGGCCAGGCGGTGCGCGGCTACGCCGATGCGGCGGCCGCGGGGCTCGCCGACGGATGGGTCACGGCGATCCGGGAGCGCTCGGCGGAGGCGCTCGACGCGCTGCCGGCCGAGTCTCGACCGCGCCGTGGCGCGCACCGACCTCGGGGCGCGCGGGTCCTGGTGGTGGCCGCTGCTGGGCGCGATCCAGTGGCTCGCGCTCGTCGCCGCGGTCGTGGGCGGCGTGTGGCTGCTGCTGCCGGTGGTGCTGCCGCTGTGGGGCATGGTGGCGCCGACGATCCCGCAGGTGGCGGGCACCGGCACGTGGCTCGACGGGTGGCCGGTGCCGCTGCTGGCGCTGCTCGGCGGGGTCGCCCTCGGCGTGCTGCTCGGGCTCCTCGGCGCGCTGCTCGGCGGCGCGATCGGGGCGGCGCGGCGGGCACGCGCCCGGCGGCGGCTGCAGGCGCAGGTGCGCGTCGTGGCGCAGGAGGTCGTGGTCGCGCCGATCGAGGCGGAGCGCGAGCGCGCTCGCGCGTTCGCGGCCGCCGTCGCCCGCGTCGTGGGCTGATCGGAGCACCGGCACGCGCGCAACCGACCGTCGGTCGAGGAGCGCGCGGCGCAGCCGCACGCGTCACGAGACCTGCGCGCCCGGCAGAGCCTCGTGACGGCAGCGCCTCCGGCAGCGCCTCCTCGACCAGCGAGGAAGGTCCGGCTCAGCCGGCCGCCCGCTCCCGCGCCTCGGCGGCCGAGCGCGCAGCGATCGCGCGGGCGGCGCGCGCGCGCGCCTCCTCGAGCGTCACCGTGAGCAGCTCGGCGCGCACGTCGGCGAGCGCCGAGGGGCTCATCGACAGCGAGGTGACGCCGAGGCCCACGAGCACGACCGCGAGCGCCGGGTCGGCCGCCGCCTCGCCGCAGACGCCCACGGGCTTGCCGCTCGCGGCGCCCGCCTCGCCG
Organism: Agrococcus sp. SL85; assembly: GCF_026625845.1. Lineage (NCBI taxonomy): Bacteria > Bacillati > Actinomycetota > Actinomycetes > Micrococcales > Microbacteriaceae > Agrococcus > Agrococcus sp. SL85. The sequence goes on along the minus strand of NZ_CP113066.1, from coordinate 1,493,563 downwards.
AGCAGCTTGACGAGGCGCAGCACCGCCGGGTGCCACGGGTCCTGGAACGACGAGACCGAGCCGAGCTGGCGGTCGGCCGCCATCGTGTACTGCGTCAGGTCGTTCGTGCCGATCGAGACGAAGTCGGCGGCCTCGAGCACCTGGTCGGCGAGCACGGCGATCGAGGGCACCTCCGCCATCGCGCCCACCGTGCGGAGCCCCAGCTCGCGCCCGAGCGCCACGAAGTACTCGGTCTCCTCGACGTCGGCGATCATCGGCGCCATGACCCACAGCTCGGCCTCGGTCGCGCCCTGCGCGTGCGCGAGCGCCGTGAGCTGGTCGCGGAGGATCTGCTCCGAGGCGCGCAGCGCCCGGATGCCGCGCAGGCCCAGCGCAGGGTTCTCCTCGTGCGCGTCGTTGAGGAACGCCAGCGGCTTGTCGGCGCCGGCGTCGAGCGCGCGCACGACGACCTTCTTCCCGGGGAACGCCTGCAGCAGCTCGGTGTACGCGGCGGTCTGCTGCTCGACGGTCGGCGCCGAGGCCGCGTCGAGGAAGAGGAACTCGGTGCGGAACAGGCCCACGCCCTCCGCGCCCAGCGCGACCGCGTTCGCGGCCTCCTTGGGCGAGCCGAGGTTCGCGAGCAGCGGCACCTTCGTGCCGTCGGCGAGGGCGCCGTCGGTGATGGGTGCCGAGGCGGCGGCGAGGCGCTCCTCGCGCTCGGCGCGCGCCGCGGCGATCGCGTCGTCGGAGGGATCGAGCTCGATGGAGCCCGTGCGTGCGTCGACGATGGCGCGCTGGCCGTCGCGCACGGCGTCGAGCAGGCCCGTGACGCCCACGACGGCAGGCAGCGACTTCGAGCGCGCCAGGATCGCCGTGTGCGACGTGGGGCCGCCGTCCTGCGTGACGAGCGCGAGCGTCTTCTCGAGGTCGAGCGTCGCCGTGTCGGCGGGCGCGAGGTCGCGCGCCACGAGGATGAAGGGCTCCTCGGAGGCGGGCACGCCCGGCGCGGGCACGCCGCGGAGCCGCGCGACGACGCGCTGGGCGACGTCGTCGAGGTCGGTGGCGCGCTCGGCCATGTAGCCGCCCATCGAGAGGAGCAGGTCGCGGAAGCCGCCGTAGGCGTCCCACGTCGCGCGCTCGGCGTTCGCGCCGGCGTCCATGCGGGCGCGGACGTCGTCGAGGATCGCGGGATCCTGCGCCATGAGGGCGGCCGCCTCGAGCACCTGCTGGGCCTCGCCGCCCGCGGACGCGGCACGGGCGAGCAGCTCGGCCGCCACGTCCCCGAGCGCGGCCTGCACGCGCGCCTGCTCCTCCTCGACGGGCGCCGAGAGCGGCGCGTCGCCAGGAGGCGCGAGCGGCTCCGGCATCCGCAGCACCTTCGCGGCGGCGATGCCGCGACCGACCCCGACCCCTGAGAGCGCACTCATGCGGCCACACTACGCTGGCGGCCTGGCAGGTCGCGAACGAGCCCCACGACGACGAGCCGCACGAGCAGACCGGAGCGCCGGCGGCGCCTGCGACGAGGAGGCACGCATGCAGCAGCTCATCCAGCGGATCATGGCCTCGCGCGCCATGAAGGCGTGGCAGCGCTTCGCCGAGGAGCGCGGGCCCGTGCTCTCGCAGGGCATGACGCTGTCGGCCTTCCTCTCGCTCTTCGCGGCCCTGTTCGTGGCGTTCACGGTCTTCGTCGCGGTGCTCGGCAACAACGTCGTGCTGCGCGACGCCGTCATCGACTCGATCGCCGGCGCGATCCCCGGCCTCATCGGCGACAACGGCGCGATCGACGTCGACCAGCTCACGCAGTCCCGCGCCCTCGACATCGCCGGCGTGGTGGCGGGCCTCTCGATCCTCGTGACGGCGATCGCGTGGATCGGCGTGAGCCGGGAGGGGTTCCGGGCCATGTTCGGGCTCGGCGCGCCCCCGTCGAACGCCGTGGTGCTGAAGCTCGGCGACCTCGGGGTGGCCGTCGCCCTCGGCCTGCTCGTGCTGGTCTCCGCGGGCGTGCTCGTGGTGACCGACTCGCTCGCCGACGCGCTCGGCCTCGGCTGGGCCTCCGGCCTCGTCGGCATCGCGGTGCAGCTGGCGCTCGACACCGCGATCGTGCTGCTGCTGTTCCGCTTCGGCGGCCGGCTGCGGCTGCCCGCCGCGCAGATCGTGCCCGCGGCGCTCGTGTGCGCCCTCGCGTTCCTCGCCCTGAAGCTGCTCGCCTCGCGCCTCTTCGGCGCCGTCGAGAACAACCCGCTGCTCGCGGGCATCGCCGCGCCCGTCATCATCCTCATCTGGCTGGGCTTCATCATGCAGGTGCTCATGCTCGTGCTCGCCTACGTCGCGGTCGGCGCGCACGGGCGGGCCTACACGCGGCTCGTGCAGGCCGGCGGCATCGACGCGCAGCTCACGAAGGCGGACGCGAAGCGGCTGCTCGAGGAGGTGCGCGCGAACCGCCGCGCGGGCGGCGACATCGCCGACCTCAACCGCAGGCTCGTGCGGAAGCGGCGCTGAGCCCGCCGCACGGCGATCGGCCCGAGGGCGTCGGCGGGCCTCGGTAGGCTCGGAGCATGGTCCGCATCGCCTCCGTCAACGTCAACGGCGTGCGCGCCGCGTTCCGCAAGGGCATGGGCGAGTGGCTCGAGGCCGGCGGCTTCGACATCGTCGCGCTGCAGGAGGTGCGCGCGCAGGACGAGGACCTCATCCCCCTCGTGCCCGGCTGGCACGTGCTCCACGACCCGGCCACCGCGAAGGGCCGCGCGGGCGTCGCCGTGCTCTCGCGCCAGCCGTCGATCGGGCACCGCACCGACATCGGCCTCACGACCTTCGACACGAAGGGCCGCTGGCTCGAGGCCGACTTCCTCGTCGGCGAGGTGCCGCTCACGGTCGTCTCGACCTACGTGCACTCGGGCGAGGTCGGCAGCCCCAAGCAGGACGACAAGTACCGCTTCCTCGACTCCATGGCGAAGCGCCTGCCGAAGCTGCGCGAGCACAGCGACCACGTCGTCGTGATGGGCGACTTCAACGTGGGCCACACCGAGCTCGACATCAAGAACTGGCGCGCCAACCGCAAGAACGCCGGCTTCCTGCCGGAGGAGCGCTCGTACCTCGACCGCTTCCTCGGCACCGGCATGGTCACGGGCGCCGACGGCGTCCGCGGCCGCGGCCACGGCTGGGTCGACGTGGGCCGCGCCCACCACCCGGGCGTCGACGGCCCGTACACGTGGTGGTCGCAGCGCGGCAAGGCCTTCGACACCGACACCGGCTGGCGCATCGACTACCAGATGGCCACCCCCGCGCTCGCGGCGACGGCGCGCGACTACCGCGTCGACCGCGCCAGCGCCTACGACGCGCGATGGTCCGACCACGCGCCCGTCATCGTCGACTACGACCTCTAGGAAGCATCCATGGCACTCCCCCGCCTCTACTCGGGGATGCAGCCCTCGTCGGGCTCGCTCCACCTCGGCAACTACATCGGCGCGCTGCAGCAGTGGCGCGCGATGCAGGACGACTTCGACGCGTTCTTCTCGATCGTCGACCTGCACGCCATCACCGTCCCGCAGGACCCGACGGTGCTGCGCGAGCAGGTGCGCACCCTCGCGGCGCAGTACATCGCGGGCGGCATCGACCCGGACCGCTCGTGCCTCTACGTGCAGTCGCACGTGGCCGCGCACGCGCAGCTGCAGTGGCTGCTCTCGACGATCACGGGCTTCGGCGAGGCCAGCCGGATGACGCAGTTCAAGGACAAGACCGCCAAGGGCGGGCAGGAGGCGGCCTCGGTGGGCCTGTTCACCTACCCGATCCTCATGGCGGCCGACATCCTGCTCTACGACACCCAGGTGGTGCCGGTCGGCGACGACCAGAAGCAGCACGTCGAGCTCACGCGCGACCTCGCGGAGCGCTTCAACAAGCGCTTCGGGACGACCTTCACCGTGCCGAAGCCCGTCATCCTCGACTCCGGCGCGCGCATCTACGACCTGCAGAACCCGGTCTCGAAGATGTCGAAGTCGGCCGAGACCGACAAGGGCGTCGTGTGGCTGCTCGACGAGCCCGCGCGCACCGCGAAGAAGATCCGCTCCGCGGTCACCGACACCGAGGGCTCGATCCGCGCCGACAAGGCCGCGAAGCCGGGCGTCACGAACCTGCTCGGCATCCTCGCCGCCACCACCGGCCGCGGCGTCGACGACCTGGCGGCCGAGCACGACGGCCAGGGCTACGGCGCCTTCAAGACCGCCGTCGCGGACGCCGTGGTCGCCGAGCTCGCGCCCGTGCGCGAGCGCACGCTCGAGCTGCTCGCCGACCCGGCCGAGCTCGACCGGCTCCTCGCACACAATGCCGAGCGCGCCGCCGAGGTGGCCGACGCGACGCTCGGCCGAGCGCTGGAGGCGATGGGGCTCCGATGACCGCGCCGCTCGCCGGCCCGTCGCTGCCGGTCCTCGGCAGCCGCGGGATGCTCACCGCCCTTCGCGAGGGCGACGTCGACCGCGTGCTCGAGGCGTGCACGACGCCCGCCGCCGAGCGCTGGCTCGAGACGCCCGTGCCCTACCGCCGCGCCGACGCGGAGGCGTTCGTGCGCGAGTTCGTGCCCGCGGGCTGGCGCGGCGAGCACGACGAGCGCGTCTGGGCGATCCGAGAGAGCCTGCACGGCCCGCTCATGGGCGTCCTGGGCCTCCGCGAGGGCTCCGTCGAGGTGGGCTTCTGGCTCCACCCGGAGGGCCAGGGTCGCGGCCTCATGGCCGACGCCGTGCGCGCGGCCGTGGGGCACGCCGACGGCTGCCTCACCTGGCCGGAGGTGCGCTGGGCCTGCTACGTGGGCAACACGGCCTCGATGCGGGTGGCGAAGGCGGCCGGCTTCTCGTACCTCGGCGTGCGCGAGGGCCTGCACCGGGGCGTCCCCGAGCAGCAGCACCACGCCGTTCGGCCCTCGTCGGGCGAGGCGCCCGCCGAGGCCCTCCCCTGGCCCGACCTGGGCTGACCTGGCCCGACCCTCTCGGGACGCCGCCGCCGCACCGGCGGCCGGTGTGGTCGCTCCGCGCCCCGTCTGTGGTCGCTTCGCGCCCGTCGGCGCGCGCGCCAGGGGCGCGAACCGACCACACCGCAACGCGTCGCTGCCCGGTGTGGTCGCTCCGCGCCCCGACTGTGGTCGCTTCGCGCCCGTCGGCGCGCGCGCGCCAGGGGCGCGAAGCGACCACACCACGTGCCGGGCCGAGGGGACTGCCGCGTCAGCGGGCGTTGTTCGTGATGCCCGACGAGACCGGCGCGGCCGCGGCGGCGGGGATGCGCTCGAGCGCGGATGCGGGCGCGAGCGAGCCCGAGGACGAGGCGCCCATGCCCGTGATGATCGGCTCCGGCGCCGCGCCGCCGCGCACCGCGAGCGCCTGCGCGTAGAGGCGGCCTGCGCGGTAGCTCGAGCGCACGAGCGGGCCCGACATCACGCCCGCGTACCCCATGCCCATCGCCAGCTCGCCGAGCTCGGCGAAGCGCTCGGGCTCCACCCAGCGGTCCACGGGGTGGTGCCGCGGCGAGGGCCGCAGGTACTGCGTGATCGTGATGAGCTCGACGCCCGCGTCGTGCAGCTCCTGCAGGGTCTCCACGACCTCCTCGTCGGTCTCGCCCATGCCGAGGATGAGGTTCGACTTCGTCACGAGGCCGTCCTCGCGGCTCCAGCGCAGCACGTCGAGGCTGCGCTCGAAGCGGAAGCCGGGGCGGATGCGCCGGAAGATGCGCGGCACCGTCTCGACGTTGTGCGCGAAGACCTCGGGCCTGGTGTCGAACAGCTGCTGGAGCAGGTGCCGGTGGCCGGTGAAGTCGGGGGCGAGCATCTCGACGCCCACGCCGGGGTTCGCGGCGTGGATCTGCCGCACGGTCTCGGCGTAGAGCCAGATGCCCTCGTCGTCGAGGTCGTCGCGGCAGACGCCGGTCACGGTCGCGTAGCGCAGTCCCATGGTGCGCACCGACTCCGCGACGCGGAACGGCTCCATGCGATCGAGGAGGGCGGGCTTGCCCGTGTCGATCTGGCAGAAGTCGCAGCGGCGCGTGCACTGATCGCCGCCGATGAGGAAGGTGGCCTCGCGGTCCTCCCAGCACTCGAAGATGTTGGGGCAGCCCGCCGACTGGCAGACGGTGTGCAGCTCCTGGTCGCGCACGAGCTCCTGCAGCTCGGTGTACTGCGGGCCCATGCGCGCCCGCGTCTTGATCCACGGGGGCTTCCGCTCGATGGGCGTCTGCGCGTTGCGCGCCTCGAGCCGCAGCATGCGACGGCCCTGCGGCTCGACCCGGCCTCCGCCCTGCGCCTCCTCACGGCCTCCGCCCTGCGCCTCGATCCGACCTGCGTCCTGCGCGAGCGTCATGCGGGCACCGCCTCGCGGGCGACGACGGGCACGGGGCGCGTGGCGACGCCCACGCTCTCGAAGGGCTCGAAGGTCAGCAGCGGCTCGAGCGCCGCGGCGTACGCGCGACCCATCGCCTCGACCCCGGGGCTCCGTCCGGTCTCGAGCGCGAGGGTCGTGACGCCCGCGTCGGCGATGCCGCACGGCACGATCGCCTCGAAGGGCGCGAGCGCGTTCTCGACGTTGATGGCGACGCCGTGGAGCGAGGTGCGGCGCTCCACGCGGACGCCCACCTGGGCGACCTTGCGCTCCCCCGCGTCGTCGGCGATCCACACGCCCGCGCGGCCGGCGATGCGCCCGGTGGCGAGGTCGTGGGCGGCGAGGGCGCGGATCGCGGCCTCCTCGAGGCGCCGCACCCAGTCGACGACGCGGACGGCCTCCGGCAGGGCGACGATCGGGTAGGCGACGAGCTGCCCGGGGCCGTGCCAGGTGATGCGGCCCCCGCGGTCGACCTCGATGACCTCGCTGCCGTCGGTGGGCAGGTCGCCCGGCTGGGTCGAGGTGCCGGCGGTGTAGACGCTCGCGTGCTCGAGGAGCAGCAGGGTGGGGCCGCGCGTGCCGTCGGCGACCTCGGCGTGGAGGCGCCGCTGCAGCGCGTAGGTCTCGCGATGATCGGCGCCCTCGCCGAGCCAGGTGGTCTCCATGCCGCTCCCGTCCTCAGATTTCTGCACTGAGTATGACAATAGCGCGCGCGGCCGCGGGAATGGGGCTCGCAGATCGCGAGTTGTAGGCTGGGAGTGCAACGTGCCCGGGGTCAGTGCAAGTCTGAACCGGCGGTGAGAGTCCGCGACCCGATCGGTGTCCCGATCGGTTGAGCTGGTGGAATTCCAGCACCGACGGTGAGAGTCCGGATGGGAGGCGCACGTGGGGTCGTCCGCGACCCCATATCCCCGCGCGCGTTCGGAGAGGACGTCATGCCAGGGATCTCGCCAGCGGAGCAGGCCGCGATGGCCCGCGCCCGCGAGCTCGCGCTGCGCGGACCCCGCGGCATCAACCCGCAGGTGGGCGCCGTCCTGCTCTCCCCCGCCGGCGACGTGCTCGCCGAGGGCTGGCACCGCGGCGCTGGCACCCCCCACGCCGAGGTCGACGCGCTCTCGCGCCTCGCCCCGGGCGCCGCGCGCGGCGCGACCGCCGTCGTCACGCTCGAGCCCTGCAACCACACCGGTCGCACGGGCCCCTGCGCGGAGGCGCTGCTCGAGGCCGGCATCGCGCGCGTCGTCCACGCCGCCGCAGACCCCGGCGAGGCCTCGAGCGGCGGCGCGGCGCGGCTCGCGGCAGCGGGCGTCGCGGTCGAGCGCACGGGCGAGCCCGAGGGCGAGGCGCTCATCGCCGACTGGCTCTTCGTGCAGCGCACCGGCCGCCCGCGCGTCACCGTGAAGTGGGCGCAGTCGCTCGACGGCCGCGCGGCCGCGGCCGACGGCACGAGCCGCTGGATCACCGGCCCCGAGGCTCGCGCGCACGTGCACCGCGAGCGCGCGGCCCACGACGCCATCGCCGTCGGCACCGGCACCGTGCTCGCCGACGACCCGCAGCTCACCGCCCGCATCGACGGCGAGGACGCGCCGCAGCCGCTGCCCGTCGTCTTCGGCGACCGGCCCGTGCCCGAGGATGCGGCCCTCCGCCGCCACCCGCGGGGCCTGCGCACGGCCTCCCGCGACCTCGAGCGCGAGCTCCGCGCGCTCGCCGCCGACGGCATCCAGACCCTCTACGTCGAGGGCGGGCCGACGCTCGCGAGCGCCTTCCTGCGCGCGGGCCTCGCCGACCGCCTCACCGTCTACCTCGCGCCCACCCTCCTCGGAGGCCCGCGCACCGCCCTCGACGACCTCGGCGTCGGGACGATCGACGAGCAGCGCCGCCTCGCGGTGACCCGGCTCGAGCACCTCGGCCGCGACCTCCTGGTCGAGGCCACGACAGAGAAGGAGCGGTGATGTTCACCGGCATCATCGAAGAGCTCGGCGAGGTCGTCTCGCTCGAGCGCGCAGGCGAGGCATGGCGCCTCACGGTCCGCGGCCCGCTCGCCGTGAGCGACGCCGGCCACGGCGACTCGATCGCGGTGAACGGCCTGTGCCTCACCGTCGTCGAGCAGACGGCCGACAGCTTCACCGCCGACGTCATGCAGGTCTCGGTCGACATGTCGACCCTCGCCGACCGCAGCGCCGGCGACCGCGTGAACCTCGAGCGCGCCGCCGCCCTCGGCAGCCGCCTCGGCGGGCACATCGTGCAGGGCCACATCGACGGCACCGCGCGCGTCGTCGCGGTCAGCGACGGCGACGGCCAGCGCACCGTGCGCTTCGGGCTCGACCCCGCGCTCGCGCACCTCGTGGTGCGCAAGGGCTCGATCGCCGTCGACGGCGTGAGCCTCACGGTCTCGGCCGTCAGCGAGGCCGCCGAGGCCGAGCAGTGGTTCGAGGTCTCGCTCATCCCCGAGACGCTCGTCGCCACCACGCTCGGCGCGCTCGCCGAGGGCGATCGCGCGAACATCGAGACCGACATCGTCGCTCGCCACGTCGAGCGCATGCTCCAGCGGGAGGGCCGATGAGCATCACCACCATCGACGCGGCGATCGCCGCGCTGCGCGAGGGACGACCCGTGATCGTCGTCGACGACGAGGGCCGCGAGAACGAGGGCGACCTCGTGCTCTCCGCCCAGCTCGCCACCGCGGAGACGATCGCGTTCCTCGTGCGCCACACCTCCGGCTACCTGTGCGCGCCGCTCACGGGCGAGCGCGCCGACGCGCTCGCGCTGCCGCTCATGGTGCTCGAGAACGAGGACGCGCGGCAGACCGCCTACACGGTGACCGTCGACGCCGCCGATCGCGCCACCACGGGCATCTCGGCCGACGACCGCGCGCACACGCTGCGCGTGCTCGCCGACCCGGCCTCCACCCCCGCGAGCCTGCGGCGCCCGGGCCACATCGTGCCGCTGCGGGCCGTCGAGGGCGGCGTGCGCGCGCGGGCCGGGCACACCGAGGCCACGGTCGAGCTGCTGCAGCTCGCGGGCCTCGCGCCCGTCGGCGTCATCGGCGAGCTCGTCGAGGACGACGGCGAGATGCGGCGCCTGCCCTCGCTCATCCGCTTCGGCGAGGAGCACGACCTCCCCGTCATCACGATCGAGGACCTCATCGAGCACCTCGACGCCGGCGGCCTCCCCTCCGCGTGCCGCGGCCGCGACGCCGCCGAGACCGCGCGCGTCTCGTTCGAGGTCGAGACGCGCGTGCCCACGCGATTCGGCACGTTCCGGATCGCCGCCTACCGCGATCGCCAGACCGGCGCCGACCACGTCGCGATCATCGCGGGCGAGCTCGGCGCCGAGGCGCTCGTGCGCGTGCACTCGGAGTGCCTGACGGGCGAGGCGCTGCACTCGCTGAAGTGCGAGTGCGGCCCGCAGCTCGACGCCGCGCTGCAGGAGATCCAGGCGGCCGGCGCCGGCATGGTCGTGTACCTGCGCGGCCAGGAGGGCCGCGGGATCGGCCTCATCAACAAGCTGAAGGCGTACCGCCTGCAGGAGGACGGCCTCGACACCCTCGACGCCAACATCGCCCTGGGCCTGCCCGCCGATGCGCGCGAGTACGGGGCGGCCGCCGCGATCATCCGGCAGCAGGGGGTGGAGCGGGTGCGCCTGCTCTCGAACAACCCCCTGAAGCGCGAGGAGCTGGAGGCGCACGGCGTCGACGTCACCGAGCTCGTGCCGCTCGTCGTCGGCGTCGGCGAGTTCAACGCCCACTACCTGGAGGCGAAGCGGGACCGCATGGGCCACCGCCTCCCCGAGATCATCGAGCGGACAGGAGAGGCCTGATGGCCGGAGCAGGATCCCCCACGAACCACGGCCTCGACGGCTCGGGCCTGCGGGTCGCGATCGTCCACGGCCGCTGGCACACGACGATCGCCGACGGCCTGCTCGAGGGCGCGCGGCGCGCGCTCGCCGAGATGGGTGCCGAGGTCGTCGAGCTGCCGGTGCCGGGAGCCTTCGAGCTGCCGGTCGTCGCGCAGGCGGCGCTCGAGGCGGGCGCCGACGGCGCCGTCGCGCTCGGCGTCATCGTCCGCGGCGGCACGCCCCACTTCGAGTACGTCGCGCAGGCCGCGACCGTCGGCCTCACGGAGGTCGCGATCCGCACGGGCAAGCCGGTCGGCTTCGGCGTGCTGACGACCGACGACGAGCAGCAGGGCCTCGACCGCGCGGGCCTGCCGGGCTCGAAGGAGGACAAGGGCCGCGAGGCCGCCGAGGCGGTCGTCGAGGCCGCGCTCGCGCTCCGCTCGATCCGCGGCTGAGCCGCGCCCGGGCCCGGCGGTCACGCGGGGCCCGGGTTCCGGGCTAGCCTGGTCGATGCCGCCTCCTGGGATCGACGACGCTCCCGAGACGGTCGGCGCGTCACGAGCGCGCCGTGCGCCACGGCCCGCAACCCGGTCACGACGCGTCGCGAAGCCACCCTCCCGGAGCAGCATGTCCACCCCCACCAAGACGACGGGCAAGGCGAACACGCCCCGTCGCGTCATCCTCGCCAGCCTCATCGGCACCTCGATCGAGTTCTACGACTTCTACGTCTACGCGACGGCAGCCGTGCTCGTCTTCCCCGCGCTCTTCTTCCCCGCGGACGACCCGACGGCCCAGCTGCTGTCGTCGTTCGCGGTCTTCGGCGTCGCGTTCGTCGCGCGCCCCGTCGGCTCGATCGTCTTCGGCCACTTCGGCGACCGCGTCGGCCGGAAGGCGACCCTCGTCGCCTCGCTGCTCACGATGGGCATCGCGACCGTCCTCATCGGCTGCCTCCCCACCGCGCTCACGCCCGGCTGGGAGATCCTCGCCCCCGCCCTGCTCGCCGTGCTCCGCTTCTGCCAGGGCCTCGGCCTCGGCGGGGAGTGGTCGGGCGCGGCCCTGCTCGCCACCGAGAACGCCCCTCCCGGCAAGCGCGCCATCTGGGGCACGTTCCCGCAGCTGGGCGCGCCGATCGGCTTCATCCTCGCGAACGTCACGTTCATCGCCATCGCCTTCTCGATGAGCGACGCCGACTTCCAGGCGTGGGGCTGGCGCGTGCCGTTCCTCGCTTCCGCGATCCTCGTCATCGTGGGCCTGTGGGTGCGCCTCTCGCTCCTCGAGACCCCCGCGTTCACGAAGGTCGTCGAGCGCAAGGAGGTCGTGAAGCTGCCGCTGGCGGCGGTCTTCCGCCGCAACTGGGTGCAGCTCATCCAGGGCACGTTCATCATGCTCGCGACCTACGTGCTCTTCTACCTGATGACCACGTTCACGCTCACCTACGGCACCCGCGCGGTCGACGCGGAGGTCGCGGGCCTCGGCTACGAGCGCACCGACTTCCTGTGGATGCTCATCGTCGGCGTCGTGTTCTTCGGCGTCTTCACGCTCGTCGCGGGCCCGCTCGCCGAGCGCTTCGGCCGCCGGAAGATGCTCGGCGCGGTCTCGGTGGGCATCGTCGTGTTCGGCCTCCTCTGGGTGCCGCTGTTCTCGGCCGGCTTCGGCGGGGCGATGGCGCTGCTCGTCATCGGCTTCTCGCTCATGGGCCTCACCTTCGGCCCGATGGCGGCGTTCCTGCCCGAGCTCTTCCCGAGCAACGTGCGCTACACGGGCTCGGCGATCGCGTACAACTTCTCGTCGATCCTCGGCGCCGCGCTCACGCCGTTCGTCGCCACCGCGCTGTGGACGGCCGCGGGCGGGTCGACCTTCCTCGTCGGCCTCTACCTCGCGGGCGCCGCGGTGCTCACGATCATCGCGCTGTGGCTCACGAAGGAGACGCGCGACCAGGAGTACGTCGAGCACTCGTCGCTCGTGGTCGCGGCCGAGGCGCCGTAGCAGCACCCATCGACGGAGGGCGGCGCCGCGAGGCGCCGCCCTCCGTCGTGCCGGGCGGGCCGCGTCAGCCGAGCGGCGCGAGCCTCCACGCGCTCCGCGATGGCGCGCACGGCCTCGGCGTCGCCCGTGCCGAGGCCGCGGCGCGTCGCGTTCACCGCGCCCGCGGCCGCCCCGGTGCGGATCGCGTCGGCGTGCGAGCCGCCGTCCGCGAGCACCGCGGCGAGCCCTGCCGCGTAGGAGTCGCCCGCGCCGCGGGTGTCGACGGGCTCGAGGCTCGGCGCCGAGACGCGCCACGCGCCCTGCTCGCCCACGACGATCGAGCCCTCGGCCGCGCGCGTGACGGCGACGAGGCCGATCCCGCCCTCGTGCAGGCTCGCGCGCCGCGGCGAGCAGCCTGCGCCTCGTCGTCCCCGTCGGCGACGCGGCCGTCGGCGACGAGCTCCTCGTGGCTCACCTTCAGCACGTCGAGGCCGCCCTCGATCGCGGCCTCGAGCCGCGGGCCGGCGAGGTCGACCATGACCGGTCGGCCGAGCGCGCGCACGTCGCTCGCGAGCCGTCGGTAGACCTCCGGCAGCAGCACGTCGTCGCCGTCGGGGCCGGAGAGGATGACGAGGTCGGCGCGCGCCGCCTCGCGGAGCGTCGCCGAGTACAGGTCGTCGAGCGCGTGCCGCTCGAGCGAGGAGCCGTCCTCCTCGACGACCGCCTCCCGCTCGCCGGAGCGGCGGTCGTGCACGTAGGCCGGGGCGATGCCCTCGCGCTTGATCGCGACGACCTCGAGCCGCTCGTCGTCGAGCAGGTGCCGCACGACGCGGCCCACCTCGCCCGTCACCGTGCAGACGAGTGCCACCTCGACGCCGAGGGCCACGAGCATCCGCGCCTGCCAGACCCCCTGGCCGCCCACGTGCAGGTGCACGTCGGCCTCGTCACCGAGCTGCTCGATCGTGACGGTGAGGGACGGGGCGGGGGCGAAGACGAGGACGCGCGGCATGGCCCCACGCTAGGCGGGCGACCTGGGCGCGATCTCGGGGCTCAGCGCAGGAACAGGGCCCGCAGCCGCAGCGTCGTGAACCACAGCCCCGCCACGATCATGACCGCGAAGTAGAGCAGGTGGATCCCGATCGACGGCTGGATGAGGCCCGTCGTCAGCTGCCGCACCATGTCGACGCCGTGCCACAGCGGCATCGCCTGGATGATCCACTGCACGCCCTGCGGGTAGACCTCGATGGGGAAGAAGGTGGCCGAGAGCAGGAACATCGGCATGAGCACGAAGTACACGTAGTCGAGGTGCTGGAACGTCTTCATGTAGCTCGTGATCGCCATGCCGAAGGACGCGAAGGCGAAGGCGATGACGAGCGCGGCGGGGATCGCGAGGATCGCCGTCCACGAAAGGTTCAGCCCCAGCAGCGTCGTGACGACCATGAAGCCCGTCGCGTAGAGCAGGCCGCGGAAGAGCGCGAGCAGGATCTCGCCGAGCGCGACGTCGAGCGGGCCGAGCGAGGTCGAGAGCATCTGCTGGTAGAGCTTCGCGAAGTTCATCTTGAAGAAGACGTTCATCGTGGAGTCGTACACGGCGCCGTTCATGGCGCTCACCGCCATGAGCGCGGGCGCGATGTACGCCGCGTACGGCACGTCGGCGCCGTAGAAGGACACCGAGCCGATGAGCGCTCCGAGACCGAGCCCCATCGAGAGCAGGTAGAAGACGGGCTCGAAGAAGCCGGTGACGACGATGAGCCAGTTGTTCTTGGCGATCACCTGCAGGCCGCGGGCGACCACGGAGCGGGTGTTGCCGGCGTAGAGGCCGCGCAGCGGCCCGCGGATGGTCGGGGCGGGCGCCTGCATCAGGCGCTCGTCGAGGCCGGTGCCGGCACCGGTGCCGGCGGCGTCGCTCGCGGTCATCGGTCGAGCCTCCTGCGGAAGGTGCGGATCGAGAGCCCGCAGGTGACGGCGGCGAGCGCCACGAGGTAGAGCAGGTGCACGAGCACCATGCCGGGGGCCAGCTCGGCGCCGTAGAGCGCGACCCGGCCGAGCTCGGCAGCGTGCCACAGCGGCGAGATCCACCCGATCCACTGCAGGCCGATCGGCAGCGTCTCGAGCGGGAAGTACGTGCCCGAGAAGAGCGTGAGCGGCACCACCACGAACCGCTCGATGAACGAGAGCTGGCCGCGGTCCTCCGTCTGCGTCGCGACCCACGACATCACCGCGAAGCCCACGGCGGTCGAGAGGAGCATCCCGATGGGCACGAGCAGGAGGGCGCGCAGCGGGTCGCCGATGCCGAAGATCGCGATCACGCCCGCGAACGCCGCGAGCGGCAGCACGACGCGCGCGAGCACCGAGACCTGGAAGCCCACGACGATCTGCCACGGCGCGAGGGGCGTGCCGTGCATCGCGAAGAACATCGGGAACCACTTGAAGCCGCCGAAGACGCCGTAGGTGTTCTCCTGCGAGGCCGTCTGCATGGCCGTCGCCATCGCGAGCGCCGGGGCGAGGAACGTCAGGTACGGCACGCCGTCGACGCCCTGGGAGCCCCGGTTGGCGTCGACGAGCAGGCCGAGTCCGAGCCCCAGGCCCATGAGGAACAGGAACGGCGAGCCGACGCCGATGAGCGCCCACGAGACCACGTAGGAGCGCATGGCGCGGATGCGGTGCTCGGCGACGAACCACCAGCCCCATCGCCGCGCGGTGCCCGCGACGGCGGCGTGGTCGACGTCGCCGGCGACCCAGCCGGTGCGCGTCGCGCCGCCGGGCTCGACCGCGCTCATTCGATGAGGGAGCGGCCGGTGAGCCGGAGGAAGACGTCCTCGAGGCTCGACCGCCGCACCAGGCTCGTGATGGGCTGGAGGCCGCGCTCGTGCACGGCCGACATCGCGGCCTCGCCGTCGTCGTCGTAGACGAGCACGCGGTCGGGCAGCACCTCGATGCGGTCCCCGATGCCCTCGATCCGCTGCGCGGCCTCCTCGTTGCGCGAGGAGCCGAAGCGCACCTCGAGCACCTCCTTCGTGGAGTACTGCCGGATGAGCGCCGAGGGGCTGCCCTCGGCGACGATGCGGCCCTGGTCGACGACGACGAGGCGGTCGCAGAGCTGCTCGGCCTCGTCCATGTAGTGGGTCGTGAGCACGAGCGTCGTGCCCTCCTCCTTGAGGCGGAAGAGGCGGTCCCACAGCACGTGGCGCGCCTGCGGGTCGAGGCCCGTCGTGGGCTCGTCGAGCAGCATGGCCTTCGGGCTGTTGATGAGGCCGCGCGCGATGGTGAGGCGACGCTTCATGCCGCCGGAGAGGCCGTCGACGCGGGCCTTGCGCTTCTCGACGAGCTGCGCGAACTCCAGCAGCTCCTCGGCACGGCGCCGGACGTAGGGCAGCGGGAGGCCGAAGTAGCGGCCGTAGACGACGAGGTTGTCGATGACCCGCAGCTCCTCGTCGAGCTGGTCGGCCTGCGGCACGATGCCCAGCTGCGCGCGGATCTCGGGCCCGTGGCTCTCGGGGTCGAAGCCGAGCACCTGCAGGTCGCCCGCCGTGCGCGTCGAGGTGGCGGCGATCATCCGCATCGTCGTCGACTTGCCCGCGCCGTTGGGCCCCAGGAACCCGAAGGCCTCGCCGGGCTGGATGGCGAAGTCGATCCCGTCGACGGCAGTGAAGTCGCCGTACTGCTTCCGCAGGCCCACGGCCTCGATGACTGGTGCTGGCACGGTTCCTCAACCTAGCGCCCCGCGGTGACACGAGGGCCAGCATCCGCGGGACAATGGTGGGCGATGAGCGAGCGACGAGGACCCTTCGGCAGACGACGGGGCGACGAGGGCCCGCGCGCGAGCGTGCGCGAGCTGCTGCCCTACCTCTTCCCCCGCAAGGACCTGCTGGCAGGGGCGATCGTGCTGTCGGTGCTCGGCGCCGCGGCCGCGCTCGCGCAGCCCGCGCTCGCGCAGGAGCTCATCGCGCGCGTCGAGCGCTCCTCGCCGCTCGAGTGGCTCCCCGCGCTGCTGCTCGTGCTCGTCGTGGTTGGCGCCCTGCTCGACGGCTTCCAGCACTTCCTGCTGCAGGTGCTGGGCGAGCACGTGGTGCTGCGCACGCGCCGCACGCTCGTCGCGCGCATGCTGCGCCTGCCGATCGCCGAGTTCGACGCCCGCCGCCTCGGCGACCTCGTGAGCCGCGTCGGTGCCGACACCACCCTGCTGCGCGCCGTGCTCACCCAGGGCCTCGTCGAGTCGATCGGCGGCCTCCTCACGATCGTCGGCGCCGTCATCGCCATGCTCGTCATCGATCCGCTGCTGCTCGGCCTCACCGTGCTCGTGCTCGCTGGCGCGATCGCCGCGATGCTCGTCGTCATGCCGCTGCTGACGCGCGCCTCCGCCGCGGCCCAGGAGCAGGTGGGCCACCTCACCTCGGCCCTCGAGCGGGCGATCGGCGCCGTGCGCACGGTGCGCGCCGCGGGCGCCACGGAGCGGGAGGTCGACACGATCGGCGCGCGCGCAGGCGACGCCTTCGGCGCCGGCATCCGGGTCGCCCGCATCTCGGCGCTCGTCGTGCCGATCTTCGGCGTCGCGGTGCAGCTGGCCTTCCTCGTCGTGCTCGGCGTGGGCGGCCTCCGCGTCGCCACGGGCGAGATCGGCATCGCCCAGCTCGTCGGCTTCCTGCTGTTCCTCTTCCTCATGATCATGCCGCTCGGCCAGCTCGCGGGCGCGATCGCGGCGATCTCGGTCGCGCTCGGCGCCCTCGGTCGCATCCAGGAGATCGTGCGCCTGCCCTCCGAGGCTGACGGCGACGCCGACGCGGCGCTCGTGCCCGTGCCCGCGGCGCCGATGGTGGCGTTCGAGGGCGTGCGCTTCGCCTACCCGGGCGGCGAGGGCCGCGAGGTGCTGCATGAGGTGTCGTTCGCGGTGCCCGCGGGCACGCGCACGGCGATCGTCGGCCCCTCGGGCGCCGGCAAGTCGACGACCTTCGCGCTCGTCGAGCGCTTCTACGACGCGACGGGCGGCCGGGTGCTCGTCGGCGGCGTCGACGTGCGCGACGTCGACCGCGCCTCGCTCCGCGCCCGCATCGGCTACGTCGAGCAGGATGCCCCCGTGCTCGCCGGCACGCTCCGCGACAACCTGCGGCTCGGCGCGCCGGACGCGACCGACGCCGAGCTCGAGGCGGCCCTCGCCTCCGTGAACCTCTCCTCGCTCGTCTCGCGGTCGCCGGCAGGGCTCGACGCGGAGGTCGGCGAGGGCGGCGTGCTGCTCTCGGGCGGCGAGCGCCAGCGGCTCGCGATCGCCCGGGCGCTCCTCGCCTCCGCCCCCGTGCTGCTGCTCGACGAGTCGACCGCCAACCTCGACGCCCGCAACGAGGCCTCGCTGAAGGCCGCGCTCGACCTCGCGAGCGAGGGGCGCACGACGCTCGTGATCGCGCATCGCCTGGCCACGGTCGTCGACGCCGACCAGATCGTCGTGCTCGACGGCGGCCGCGTGCTCGCGACGGGCACGCACGACGAGCTGCTCGACGTCTCCCCGCTCTACCGCGAGCTCGCGGCCCATCAGCTCCTCGCGCCCGCCGACTGAGCCGCGCCGCCGCCCGTGCGGCGTAGCGTGAGGGCATGCGAGCGGTGATGCACGAGCGGTTCGGCGGCCCCGAGGTCCTGGAGGTGCGGGAGGTCGAGGCGCCGCACGCGGGCCCCGGCCAGGTGCGGATCCGGGTCGAGGCGGCAGCGCTCAACCCCGTCGACTGGAAGATCTTCGGCGGCACGCCCGCCGCGACCGCGCGCGGGCTCGAGCCGCCGCTCGGGGTCGGCAACGACATCGCCGGCACGATCGACGAGGTCGGCGAGGGCGTCGAGGGCTGGGCCGTGGGCGATCGCGTCCTCGGCTCCGCCCGCACGCGCGCGATGCAGGACCAGACGGTCGTCACGCCCGAGCGCGAGCGCATCGCGCGCATCCCCGAGGGCCTCGACGCGGGCGTCGCCGCGAGCCTCGTCGTCGCCGGCCGCACCGCATGGGACGCCGTCGAGAGCCTCGGCATCCGCGCGGGCGAGACGCTCTTCGTGCACGGCGCCGCGGGCGGCGTCGGCCGCATCGCGGTGCAGCTCGCGGTGCTGCGCGGCGCGCGCGTGATCGGCTCGGCGAGCCCCGCGAACCACGCGATGCTGCGGTCGCTCGGCGCCGAGCCCGTCGCGTACGGCGAGGGCCTCGCCGATCGCCTCCTGCACCTGCAGCCCATCGACGCGTGCTTCGACTGCGCGAACGCGGAGGGGGTCGCCGCGGCGCTCGAGGCCGACGTGACGATCGAGCGCTGCATCGCGATCGCCACGAAGGGCGCGCACGGCGCCCGCGGCGTCGCGACCGACCTCGAGCGCACCGGCGCCCTCGACGAGCTCGCGGCCCTCGCGGCCTCCGGCGACCTCGACATCCCCGTCGTCGAGCGCTTCCCGCTCGAGCGCGCCGCCGAGGCCTACCGCCGCCTCATGGACGGCCACGTCGCCGGCAAGCTCGTCGTCGATCTCGTCTGACGCGACGGAGGCCCGTCCCGCGCAGGTGCGGGACGGGCCTCCGTCAGACCCCGGCCGGACGATGCCGGCCGGCCGGATCAGGCGAAGGGGTTCGGCATGAGCGTGTACTTCGTCTCGAGGTACTCGTGGATGCCCTCGGCGCCGCCCTCGCGGCCTAGGCCGGACTGCTTCACGCCGCCGAAGGGGCCCGCCGCGTTCGAGACGACGCCCACGTTCAGGCCCATCATGCCCGTGTCGATCCGCTCGATCATGCGCTGGCCGCGCTTGGCGTCCTCGGTGAAGACGTAGCCGACGAGGCCGTACTCCGTCGCGTTCGCGAGGCGCACGGCGTCGTCCTCGGTCGAGAAGCGCTGGATGCCGACCACGGGCCCGAAGATCTCCTCGATCGAGACCGACATGTCGGGCGAGACGCCGTCGAGCACGGTGGGCTGGAAGAACGAGCCCGGGCCGTCGATGGCCTCGCCGCCCGTCGTGACGCGCGCGCCCTTCGCGACCGCCTCGTCGACGAGGCGCTTCGCGTTCGCGACCGCCTTGTCCTCGACGAGCGGTCCGATGGTGACGCCCTCCTCGGTGCCGCGGCCGACCTTCATGGCCTGCACCTTCGCGGTGATGCGCGCCGCGAACTCGTCGGCGATCGACTCCTGCACGATGAAGCGGTTGGCCGCGGTGCACGCCTGGCCGATGTTGCGGAACTTCGCGAGCATCGCGCCCTCGACCGCCTTGTCGAGGTCGGCGTCCTCGAAGACGACGAAGGGCGCGTTGCCGCCGAGCTCCATCGACGACTTCAGCACGTTGTCTGCCGCGAGCTTCAGCAGCTGCACGCCCACGGGCGTCGAGCCCGTGAACGAGACCTTGCGGAGGCGGTCGTCGCCGAGCAGCCGCTCCGAGAGCGCGCCCGTCGACTTCGTCGTGATGACGTTCACGACGCCCTTCGGCAGTCCCGCCTCCTCGAGCAGCCCCACGAGCGCGAGCGTCGTGAGCGGCGTGAGGGTCGCGGGCTTCACGACCGCCGTGCAGCCCGCCGCGAGCGCGGGGCCGAGCTTGCGGGTGGCCATCGCGAGCGGGAAGTTCCAGGGCGTGATGAGGAAGCACGGGCCGACGGGGCGGTGGCTCACGATCATCTGGCCCGTGCCCTCGGGGGTCATCGTGTAGCGGCCGTCGATGCGCACGGCCTCCTCCGAGAACCAGCGCAGGAACTCGCCGCCGTAGGCGACCTCGCCGCGGGCCTCCGCGAGGGGCTTGCCCATCTCGAGCGTCATGAGGAGCGCGAACTCCTCCTTGCGCTCCTGCAGCAGGTCGAAGGCCTTCCGCAGGATCTCGCCGCGCACGCGCGCGGGCGTGCGCGCCCAGTCCTCCTGCGCGGCGACGGCGGCGTCGAGCGCGCGCACGCCGTCGGCGACCGAGCCGTTCGCGATCGTCTTGATGACCTCGCCCGTGGCGGGGTCGCGCACCTCGATCGTGCCGTCCTCGCCGTCGATCCACTCGCCGTCGATGAACAGGCTGCCGTGGACGGCGTCGAGGACTGCGGTCTCGCGAGCGGCGTCGGTCATGGGGCTCCTCCTCCGGGTGCGGCGCTCGACCGGGCCG
This sequence comes from Agrococcus sp. SL85, assembly GCF_026625845.1. NCBI lineage: Bacteria > Bacillati > Actinomycetota > Actinomycetes > Micrococcales > Microbacteriaceae > Agrococcus > Agrococcus sp. SL85. Next base: position 1,473,353 of record NZ_CP113066.1, on the reverse strand, counting down.
GCTGCCCGGGATCGCCTCGGCAAGGCTATCGCCCGGCGGCCGCGCGCTCGCGCGCCAGCTTCGAGGGCCACCAGGTGCGCGGCCCCAGCTCGAGCGCGAGCGCGGGCACGAGCAGCGAGCGCACGATCGTCGTGTCGATGAGCACGCCGAGCGCGACGATGATCGCGAGCTGCAGCAGGAACAGCACGGGGATCACGCCGAGCGCCGCGAAGGTCGCCGCGAGCACGACGCCCGCCGAGGTGATCACCCCGCCCGTCACCCGCAGCCCCGCCAGGACGCCCTCGCGGTGCCCGCGGTGCGCGACCTCCTCGCGCACCCTGGTCATGAGGAAGATGTTGTAGTCCACGCCGAGCGCGACGAGGAACACGAAGGCGAACAGCGGCACCGAGGGATCCATCGCCGGGATCCCGAGCGCGTGCAGGATGAGCGCGCCGACGCCGAGGGCGGTGGCGAACGAGAGCACCGTCGTCACGAGCAGCAGCGCCGCGGCGACGACCGAGCGCAGCAGCAGGGCGAGGATCACCGCGATCACGGCGAGCACGACGGGGATGATGAGCGCGCGGTCGCGCGAGGAGGTCGTGTTCGTGTCGAGCGAGGCGGCGGTGGTGCCGCCGACGAGCGAGCCGGGGCTCGCCTCGTGCACGGCGTCGCGGATCGCCACGACCGTCGCCTGCGCGGCCTCGGAGTCGGGGGCGTCGGCGAGCGTCGCCTGCAGCAGCACGCGGCCGTCGACGACGGTGGGCGCCGCGTCGGCGAACGCGGGGCCGGGCGGCGTCGGCACGGGGATCGCACCGCCCGGCGCGGCCGCGCTCGAGATCGCGACGCCGTCGACGCCCTCGACGTCGCCCACGACCTCGGCGGCCGCCGCCGCGTCCCCCTCGTCGACGACGACGTAGGCGGGGGTGCCCGTGCCGCCCGGGAAGTGCTCGCCGAGCAGCGCCTGGCCGTCGCGGGCCTCCGACTCCCCCACCACGAACTCGCTCGAGGGCACGCCCTCCGCCTCGAGCTGCACGAGGCCCACGGCGCCGGCGCCGAGCACGAGCGCCGAGACGATCCAGGTGGCGCGGGCCCGCCGGTCGACCAGGCGGGCGACCCGGCCCCACAGGCCGCGCTCGGGATCGGCGCGGCGGGGGCGCTCGGGCGTCGGCGCGACCGGCCAGAACGCGGCGCGCCCGAACGCGAGCAGCAGCGCGGGGAGCATCGTCAGGCCCGCGAGGATCGCGGCGGCGATGCCGATCGAGGCGACGGGGCCGAGCTGCTGGTTGGAGACGAGGTCCGAGAGCAGCAGGCACAGCAGGCCCGCGATCACGGTGCCGCCCGAGGCGAGGATCGGCTCCCACGAGCCGCGCCACGCGCGCACCGTGGCGCGCCATGCCGAGCGCTCCTCGCCGAGCGCCTCGCGGAAGCGCGCGGTGTAGAGCAGGCCGTAGTCCGTCGCGGCGCCGACGACGAGGATGAAGAGGATGCCCTGCGTCTGGCCGCTCAGGGTCAGCACGCCGGCCTTCGCGAGCGAGAAGACGACGAGGATCGCGAGCGAGAGCGCCGCGACCGAGGTCGAGAGCACGAGGATCGGCAGCAGCGGCGAGCGGTAGACCACGACGAGGATGACGAGCACCGCGGCGAGCGCCACGAGGAGCAGGATGCCGTCGATGCCGGAGAAGGCCTCGGCGATGTCGGCCGTGAAGCCCGCGGGGCCCGTCACGGCCACCTCGAGGCCGGCGGGGAGCCCCGCAGCGGCGATGACCGCGCGCAGCGCCTCCACCGCCTCGCCCGGCTCGGGCGCGCCCTCGGACGCGTCGAGCACCGCGACGAGCTGGGCCGCTCGGCCGTCGTCGCTCGGGATGAGCGGCGAGGCGCCGACGACGCCCTCCTGCTCGGCGACGTCGGCCGCGAGCGCCTCGAGGGCGGCGAGGTCGTCGTCGGTGAGCGCGCGGTCGGCCGCGGCGACGACGATCGCCGGCAGCTCGTCGTCGCCCAAGAAGTCGCCGAGCACCCCCTGCACCTGCGTCGACTCGGCGCTCTCGGGCAGGAAGCTCGTCTGGTCGTTCGACGAGACCTCCTCGATGCGGCCGAAGAGCGGCCCGCCCGCGGCGGCCGCCCCGATCCAGGCGACGACGAGCAGGGCGGGCAGGAGGACGCGCAGCCAGGTGTGCAGGCGGCGGCGCGGAGCGGGAGCCTCGGTCATGCAGACATGCTACATGTAGCGACGCTACCTATTCGGCGAAGCGGGTGCCGGCCACCCTGACGCGCGCTCAGGCGTGCGCGACCACCTGCACGCCCTTGTCGCGCAGCTCGTCGAGCGCCGCCGCGCGAGTCTCGGCCGAGACGGCGGAGGTGAGGCCGTCGATGACGCGCACCGCGCGACCGGCGAGCACGGCGTCGAGGGCGGATGCCTTCACGCAGTGGTCGGTCGCGATGCCGACGACGTCGAGCTCGTCGATGCCCTGCTCCTCGAGGATCTCGTCGAGGGTCTCGCCCTCCTCGGTCTCCCCCTCGAAGGCCGAGTAGGCGGGCCGCCCCTGGCCCTTCCGGATGTGGACGTCGATCGCGAGCGCGTCGAGCGCGGGGTGGTAGTCGGCCCCCGGCGAGCCGGCGACGCAGTGGACGGGCCAGGAGTCGACGAAGTCGGGCTCGCCCGCGGCGAAATGGCCGCCGTTGTCGCCGTCGGCGTCGTGCCAGTCGCGGCTCGCGATCACGAGGTCGTAGTCGTGCGTGCGCAGATGCTCGCTGATGGCCGCCGCCACCGCGGCGCCGCCCTGGGTCGCGAGGGCGCCGCCCTCGGTGAAGTCGTTCTGGACGTCGACGATGAGGATGCCACGGGCCATGGGGGCAGACTACCGATCGCCGCCTCGTCGCGCCGCGCTCAGACGATGGGGCGAGGGCGGTCGTCGAGGGCGGAGTGCGGCCGGGGGCGCACAGGCTCCAGCGCGGCGAGCACCGCCACCACCAGCCCGGCGCCGCCGCCGGACGCCAGCAGCGCCACGAGCAGCTCGATGCTCACGCGAGCACCGGCTCCCGAGCGGGCGCCGCCTCGAGCTCGACCTCAGGCTCCGGCTCGGCGGTCGCCGCCGCGGCGACGAAGGCCGCCTGCGCGGTCTCGATCTGCGCGAACCTGCCGAGCAGGTCGCCGTAGCCGTCGACGCAGACGTGGAGGTCGTCGACGAGCTCGATGAAGCCCAGGAACCAGGTGCGCTCCCCCTCGCGCTGCGTCGCGACCCAGAGGTCGTGGCTCGGGCGGGCCCACTCGACAGGAGCGCCGAGGGCATCGGCCAGGCTGCGCACCATGCTGCTTCCTTTCAAGATCGAAAAGTTCGATGCTCGAACGATATCCGCAGCGCGCGCGGCGCGGCAAGCGCGGCTTCCTGGGAATCCGCCTGCCCCGAGCACGACGAAGGCCCCCGCTGCTGCGGGGGCCTTCCGTGGTGCCGCCTGGGAGAATCGAACTCCCGACCTATTCATTACGAGTGATGCGGTCGCAGAGCCTCGGTTGTCATCGGTGCCGCGGATTCAGCGGATTCCCGCGGGTCAGCACCCTCGGTTGCACCCGGTCGGCGCGGATCGTCCTGCCCGTAGGGTGCCACTTAGGGTGTCAGGCATCAGCGCCGCCGGCGCCAGCGGCGTCGCGGATGAGCCTGTGGACATGCGCGCGCGAGAGCCCGACGGCGGTGGCAATGTGGGCGCGGGGCACGTTCGCGGCTGCAGCTTCGACGACCAGCTCGTCCCGCTGCTTGCGCGCCTGCTCGAGGTTCACCGCCGCCGTCGAGAGCCGCTTGAGCCAGTCGTCAGCCACGACGGCGCCCGACGACGAGTGCGGCGATCGCGACGATGAGCGCGACGATCGAGATGACAAGCGTGATGGTCTGCAGGCCTTCCATGGTTCTCCTCCCGGTCCTATGATGTGGGGGTCGGGCCCGAGGTGATTTCTCCACCTCGGGCCCTCCCCTTATCGCTTCCTCCGCTTGCGCACCTTGCGCGTTTCGCGAAGTGTCACGATCAAGAGGATGACCGCCGTTGCCGCCTGAACGGTGGCGGTCAGGAACTCGATGATTTCCACCGGTTCCTCCTCCCTGTCGGCTTCCCTGCCGACATCTAAAGTGTAGCATGATGTTGCACTAGAGTGCAACACGATGCAACACTTTTTCTGGGATGGCGCGCGACTGGCAGACTCCGAGCATGGAACTCAACGCCACGACGGTGGCACTCGCAGCCGCGTTGATCGCCGCGGTGGCAGCGCTAGCAGTGGCCGTCATCACGCAGCGCGGCGAAGCGCTCCGCGCTGACCGCGCTCATCGCCTCGGTCGCCTCCAAGCCGCGGAACCGGCTCTCGCCGCGAGCATGCACGAAGCTCGAGACTTCTTCGTGCGATTCGGGCACTACTTCGCGCGCGTCGCGGCGAGCCCTTCGGGTGACGGGCAAGCCGCCTGGGACGAGAAGGGGCGGGACATCACCGCGGCTCGCCTCCGCATGGAGGACGCGCTTCTGCGAGTCGAGGTAGCCCTCGTCGCGCTCGGCATCGAAGACTTGGTCGAGGCGGAACATCTCGCGCTGCGCGCTCTCCGCCGCAACGTCGAGGACTGCTACGGCCGAACGAAGAACGCCGGCGAGGCTTCGGCACGTCGAGACGCCGCCAACGATGGCCACGGTTACGCCGGTCAGGGATCCGACCTGGTGAGAGATCTCGTGCGGGCCAGTGCTCGCGCACTCAACTCCCTGCAGCGGGCACCGCTGGCGGCACGCTGGCGGCCGACCATCAGGCATCGACGCTCTTAGCGTGTCTGCCGGGTCGAATGTATGTTCGAATCCGTGACGATCAGGCCGTGCGAGTGGGACGTGCTGCACCCGCTCGACGGCCGCCCCATCGCGGTCGTGCGGCTGCTCGTCCTAGGCCCCAACCGCGAGCCCTACTACCGCGCCGTCTCCCCCGAGACCGACCGCAGCCAGCGACGCCTCATCGGTTACTGGGGCACCCTCGACCACGCCCACGACGGCGTCCTCGCGCTCTACGAGCACGCCAGCCGCCGCTCGCTCTCCGGCGGCGACCTCCCGCCCTCACGCCCCCTCGTGCCCCAGAAGGCCCCACCGCAGGAACCTCCCGCCGGCCATCGGCCGGGCTACGCGGCCCGACCCGCCAAGCACAGCAGCCGCGCCTAGTCGCTCGACGCCTTCCGGTCATCGAAGACGTCCGCGATCGCGGCACCGACGTCGCCGGCAATCTCGCCCGCATCGTGCAGGTCGACGACCGCACCGATAGCCACGAGCATCGCCATGACCACCGCGAGCACCTTGCTGCGTGGCTTCCCCTTCGTACTCGCGCGCATGGCCGCTGCAGTCGCGGCGTCGCGCTTCTCGAGCATCTCCACGACGCGCTCGACGATCCGCTCCGCTGCGTCGTCGGCGACGGCCGGGTCGGCGAGCTTCGTGGCGACGAGTCGGAGTGGCTCTTGGATCGCGCGGAGGGCGTCGATCGACCATGCGGGCGCCGAGAGGGCCGTCGCGATGCCGCGCTCGTCGAATGCGTAGGTGCCGTCGATGACGGGCGACAGCCGACCGCAGCGCGGGCATCCCTCCAGGTTGTTGAGCAGCTGCACGGTGCCGCCCCGCTTCGACCGGAACATCCGGGACTCGAAGGGGCCATGCGTCGGGCAGAGTACGGCGATCGGCATGGCGGGAGCGTAGACGGTCAGCCCGAGCGGTCGCGCCGCGCGGCGATCCAGTCGGCGACGTGCTCGGCGCGCCAGCCGGGGGTGAGCCCCAGCCGGATGTCTTCGGGTGGCAGGTCGCCGGCGGCCGGGGCGCCTGCTGCGCGGTTCGCTGTCGCGCGCTTGTGGGCCTGCCTGGCGGCGCCGACCGTGAGGCCCGCGCGTTCGGCGATGTCGGCGAGCGTGAGGAAGTGGTCGGGCACGCGCCCGAGCGTAGCCGCCTGGCTAGATGTGGGCGGGGAGAGCGGGGACGAGCGGGTCGCCGCTCATGTCGACGACGGGCGTGGTCTCGCCGCGGGGGCCGACGTAGAAGCGGAGGGGGGTGGCGGGGGTCGTCATGGTGTGAGCGTACCACCGTGGTACGCCATGAGGGAAGGTGCGGATTCCGCAGAAGTCTTCGACGTGTCGTCCCCCATCCCGCTACCTTCGTGAGGTGAACTCGATTCCGTCTGCCGCGCTCGTCCTCGCCGCCCTCACCGCATCGCTTGTCCTCGCGGGCTGCGCGACGACCCAGCCCGCGCCGGCTGCGCCCGTCGCGCAGCAGGTCAACGTGCCTGCCGCCTACGACGTCGAGGAGGCCCAGGCCCGTCTGGTCGAGGCCGTGTCCGCCGGATGGGTCGACACGCTCCCGCCCGAGCCCCACTGGATCGAGGCGACCGCTCTGCTCATCTGCAAGCGGCAGGGCGTGAACGTGCCGCAGTTCACGGACAACCCGGCCAACCAGGAGCTCATGATCGAGTCGGCGCTCACGATCTTCTGCGCGGACTAGCGCCGGACGACGAAGAACGCCCCTCCCTCGCGGCCGAAGCCTGCGAGGGAGGGGCGTTGTCGTGCGATGGGGTTGCGGTCAGCGCTCCTTGGCGTGACGGCCGACACCGGGCGCCGAGCCGAGGCGGAGCAGCTCGAGGAGCCGGTCGACCTGCGGGAGCGCGGCGAGCTTGGCGAGCAGTCCGGCGAGCGCCGAGAGGAACGCGATGGTGCCTGCGATCCACGGGACGACTGCGGAGCCCGGCCAGAAGTGCGCGACGAAGTCGCTGAGCAGCGGGCCCGCGGCGATCGCGGCAGCGGAGAGGACGGCGCCCACCTCGACGGCGGTACGCCAGGCGGCGCGCCACGGGTGCGCCTGCTGGGTGGTGGCGGGGATGGTCATGGTGCTGGCTCCTCAGGCGGGGTGGTGGGCGCCGGCCCGACGGGCGTCGTGCAGGCGATGGTGCTGGTGGTGCCGTCGGTGTAGGTGACCGTCAGCTCGAGCGGCGTCGCGGTGCTGCAGGTGATCGAGGCGACGCCGCGGCCGTCCTTGCCGTCGACACCGGGCGCGCCTGGGCTGCCGTCGGCGCCCGCGGCTCCGTCGGCGCCCGGGGGCCCGGCCTCACCGGCGGCGCCCGCGGTCCCGGCGGCACCGTCGAGGCCGTCCTGGCCGTCCTCGCCCGGCTCACCGTCCTCGCCGTCGACGCCGTCGCGGCCGGGACGGCCGGGGGCGCCGTCGCGGCCGGGCTCCCCGGCAGTGGCTCGGCCGCGGGGGCGGGCGCGGCGGGCTCCTGCGCGAGCTCGGCGCGCGCGTCGCATCCGGTGTCCTCGACGCAGTACCGGATGAACTGGGCGCGCCAGTAGTCGGAGCGCCCGTGCTCCTCGGCGAGGAGGTAGCCGAGCACGATCGGCAGCGCGATGATCGCGAGCGCGGCCGTGCCGACCATGACGTAGGAGGCGACGGCGAGGCTCCGCTTCGGCCGTGGCGCCTCGTCTATGGGCTCGAGCGCGACCTGCTCGGTCGGCTCGGGGGTGCTGGTGTCGGTCATCGGGCCATCCCTCCGCTGATCAGCCACGCGAGCACGCCGGCGACGACGGGCGAGAGGATCGCCCCCGCCCAGAACAGCCGCCACCGTGCCCGCTCGTCCTGCTCGCGCGCGGTGTCCGCGCGGTCGCGCTCGGCGAGCTTCTCCTTGTGCGCCGCGAGGTCGGACGCGACCTCCTTGACGGCGGCCGCGCGCTCGGCGTGCGCCTTCTCCTGGTGCGTCTTGTACCGCTCGAACTCGTCGCGCGGCACGACGCGCTCGCCGACGCGGTCGACCTTCTCCTCGAGCTTGCCGATCTGCCCGAGGACGAGATCCCAGGGGTTCGGGGCTTCCGCCATGCGTGGGGCTCCCCTCAGACGCGCCGGTTGACCTCGGCGCGCACCTTCGCGTAGGTGGCGGCGTTGACGGCGAGCGACCGCTGCCGGTTCGCGTGGCCGTTGCCGTGCTTGCCCGCGAGGACCTCGGCGGCCATCTGCGCGACGCTCTTGCCTGCCGGCTTGGGAGCGGGCTTCGGAGCGGGCTTCGCGGGCGCCCCCTTGATGACGCCGTCGATGGCGGAGTAGTGCATCCACGTCTTGCGGCCGTGGGGGTCCTGGACGTGCAGGACGGGCTCGCCGCCGCGGTGCCGGTAGGTGACGCCGATGATGCGGTAGGTGCCGCTGACCAGCCGCTTGCCGCTGGTGAGGGCGGCGTTGCTGTAGGCGTACCAGCGCGAGACGTTGACGGAGTCGCCGACGCCGTGCCCCTCGAGGAGGGCGGCGCCCTTCGGCTTCGCCGGGGCGGGTGTCGACGGCTTGGCGGGCGTCGGCGGCTTGGCAGGAGCGGGCTGGCCGGACGCGCCCGAGCGGTAGCGGTTGGCGAGCGCGATGAGCTCGTCCATGCGGGGCCAGATTCCACCGGGGCAGGCGGTGGCGTAGCCCTGCCCGAAGCGGGCGAGGACCTCGCGGTGGCCGATGACCGTGTGCCGGTTGAGGGGGAACCCCCACCGCTGGGAGAGGTCGGCGAGCCAGCGGGCGAGCATGTCGAAGGACCGCTCGCTGATGTGCCAGCCGGGGGCGCCGCTGCTGTTGACGACCTCGATGGTGATGCCCCAGCTGTCGGCCTTCGGCGAAGCGGACGTGAAGGCGCGGTACTCCTCGTGCAGCACGGCCATGAGGTCGCCGTTGCGGAGCATCGCGTAGTTGGCGGACAGCTCTCGCCTCGGCGAGACGAACGCGCCGGCGAGTGCGCTGTCGGACGTGGTCGCGGCGTGGTGCAGGATGACGCCCTGCGGCTTGCCGGTGCGCCGGTAGAAGCGGTCGTGACCGGAGGCCGTCTTGGCGAGCGGCAGGCGGCCGACGGCGAGCGCGGAGACGGTCACGGGGCAACCTCCTCGTCCTCATCGACGTCGCCGTCGTCGTCGGGCTGCTCGTCGTCCTGCTCGTCGGTGGGCGCCAGGGGGCTCGTGGGGGCGATGTCGTGCTCGCTGACGAGGAAGGTCGGCACGACGCCGTCCTCCTGCATCTGCGCGTCGACGTCGATCGCGACGTCGGGCAGGTCGAAGTGGTCGGTCTCGCCGACGAGCTGCTGCTCGAGCGGCACGGTGGGCTCGGACATGGCGGGGTCTCCTTGGGGACGCGGAAGGGGGCACCGCGCGCTGCGGTGCCCCCTCGGTGATGGATGGTCAGATGCCGAGCTGCTGCATCATGCGGAGCGTGTTGTGGTCGACGAACTCGACGCCGAGGACCAGCGCGGTCGCGGTCGACCCCGACGCGCCGCCCCAGAAGCGCAGCGTGTGCCATCCGGGGTTAGCGATGCGGATGACGTCGACGCCGGTGGCGTGCCCTGCCTGCGTGATGGCGGTGCCGCCGGAGGTCTTCTGGATGCGCGAGACGGCGCGGTCCGTGAGCGACGGCGTCAGGCCGATGAGCTGGTCGTTGACGTTGTCGCCCTGCTCGATGTTGTAGTCGAGCAGGATCTCGATGGCGGCGCCCGGGTTCGCGATGTACTGCGGGATCGCGACGAGGTCGGCCGTCTCCGTGTAGAAGGAGTAGGTGACGACGCCGAGGGTCTGCGAGCCGCCGATCCTGGCGCGGACCCCGCCGGTGCCGTCGCCGCCGTCCGCGGGCGTGGCGGTCCCGCCGAACTGGACGACCGCGTTGCGGCCGATCTGCAGGTTGTCGAGGTAGGGGCGCGCGGCGAGCTTGCTGCCGTGCATCACCGAGAACGGCGAGTGCGGCCCGTAGCCGATGAACGCGGCGGCGAGGCGCGACCCCATGACGTTGTTGCCGAACGTGTTGAGGTGGAGCGCGTCGGAGTGCGTGCGCGAGTCGTAGCCGGCGAAGAACTGCTTGGTGTCGATGACGGGGATGCTGTACTTCTCGGCCAGCTGCATGACCGCGTGCCGGTACACGTCGATACCGGGCTTGCCGCCCGCGGTCTCGAGCTGCTTGATCGGGGTGAGGATCACGACCGCCGAGCCGTAGTCGTTGAGCTCGCGGAGGATGAGCCGCTCGTAGCCCTCGATGAAGGCCTGCACGCTGCCGTTGTAGTTGTTGTCGTTGATGCCGAAGCAGAGCGTCGTCAGGTCTGCGCCGGCCGAGGCGTTCCAGTGGTCCCAGGCGTGGGTGACCTGGTCGCCGGAGAAGCCTCGGTTCACGACGGTCACGGCGGACTGGTAGGCGTCGTTGAGGCGGTCCTGCAGGACCGACGGCCATGGCTTCGGGGACTTCGTGAAGTTGTCGACGGCGCCGTTGGAGGCGGTGCGGGGCGCGGTGACCTTGTCGGCGGAGACGATGTCGTAGCCGCCGGTCGTCGAGTCGCCCATGCAGGCGATGCGCACGGGCTCGTTGTAGGCGAGCTTCCGCAGGAAGCGTCCGAACAGGTCGGCCTGCTTGCGGCCTGCGTCGCCGACGCGGCGGGTCGTGAACTCCGCCTCGAGGGCGGTGCGGGCGACGCCAGGGAGGAGGATGTTGTCGCGGATGGCCTCGGCCGTGGGGACGGCGTTGGCGCCCGGGAGGCCCTGGGGGCCGCGGACGGAGCCGACGTTGAGGGGCGTCGAGGCGCCCTCGATGACGCTGTCGACGACGAGGTTGTCGCCGCTGATGCGCGGGTTGCGGATGCCGTCGCCCTTGGTGCCCTTGGGGCCGCGGAGGATGCCGAGGCGCTTGCGAACTCCAGCCATGGTCATGCGCTCCATTCCACGAGCTCGCCGTGCTCGATGGTCGTGCCGTCGGGGGCGGTGTAGACCGGCAGCGGGGCGCCGCTGTCGGGGTCGAAGCTCGGCTCGATGTAGAGCCAGAGCATGGGGCCGGGGGGCGGGGTGGGACCCTCCCAGTAGACGCCGGTGGATGCGTCGGCGCCGAGGAGGTCGGCGAGCGCGCCGCCTGCGGCGGGCGGGTAGATGGGGCGGGGCAGCCAGTCGATGCGGCGGGCGCGCTCGGGTGCGATGTCGGACGAGTCCTGGCGCCAGGTGATGCCGACCCAGACCTCGGTGCCGCCGACGTACTCGGGGAGGTCGGCGGAGAAGGTGCCGGTCGCGGTGCAAGGCACGGCGAAGTCCTGCGTGACGTGGACGGCCCCGGCGAAGTCAGACGCGGGCGTGAGCACCCGGAAGACGACGCGCGCGTCCTGGGCGGTTCCGAGCGGGGTGGTGCCGGTGTCGGCGATGTTGCCGGTGATGGTTGGCACTGCTGCTCCTAGTCGGTCTGGTCGGGCTCGTCGGGCGTGTTGACGGGGATCGACGTGGCGGGCCGGTCGGTGTGCTCGACACGGACCCAGTCGGGTGCGATGTAGACGCTCGAGGTGGTCTCGGCGTCGAGGCCGAGCGCTTCGAGCGCTGCGAGGAACTGCTCGCGCGTGTACTGGTCCATCGGTCATCCCTTCGTGGGGGGCGGGTCGCTCGGGAAGATGGGCTTCGTGCCGGAGCCACTGTTGATGCGCTCCCAGAGGGCATCCACGTTCGACTTCAGGAGCGCCCGGGTGGCGGCCTCGTAGTCGATGACGTTGTTGATCCGGTTCGTCTGCGCCGTGTTGACGTTCTCCGCCGCGCCGATGCGAGTGGCGTGGTCGTTGAGCCGTCCCTCGGCCGCGCCGATGCGTGAGGCGTGCGAGTCCGCGCGCCCCTCGAGCGTGCCGAGACGGCCCTCGGCGGAGCCCAGCCGAGTGGCGTGGGCGTCAGCACGCCCCTCGAGGGTCGTGACGCGCGTGCCGAGCGCCTGCGTGCCGGAGGCTATCTCCTCGGCGACCCACTCCTGGATGGTCTGCCAGCCGCTCCCCCGCGGCATGAGGAAGCCCGCCTTCCCCGCGGCGTGCCCGAATTGGGCGATGACGGCGCCTGATGCATCGCGCACCTCGGCCGAGCCCTCGCCTGGGCTGAGCGAGGAGTAGCCGAGGTGGTTGACCTGAGCGTCGACGCGGTCATGCTCGAACAGCGCTCGGAGGTCCGCGTGCACGTCCGTCGGGAAGGGGAACTCGGGCACGCCGCTCCTCCTAGATGGCCAGCACGGTCGCCAGCGTCACCTGGTGGCCGTTGGGGTTGAGGCTGACCTCGCCGATGCGGACGCTGACGTCGAGGCCTTCGGGGTAGGCCCAGGTGGGCGCGGACTTGAGCCGCACGCGATCGCCCTTGCGCGGGAGGTCGGGCAGCTTCTCGAGGACGCCGACCGCCTTGAAGGGGTCTCGCAGGTCCTGCGCGGCGACGAGCGCGCCTCGCGCGAGGGCAGTGAGCGTGTCCACGTCTTTGACGCTGGGGAAGGAGACGTTCTTCGTCGAGTTCAGGTAGCCGGCGTTGGTGAGCGTCGGGTCGGAGAGGCCGACGATGAGCTGCTTGTCGCCCTGCCCTGCACCGATGCCGTAGATGGTCTGCGCGTATCGTGCGAAGTCGTCGCCGCCTTCGATGACGGTGGCGGTGCCGCGGCGCGAGCCGGGCTCAGCGACGTCGAACACGAGCGAGGTGACGCGCGAGAGCGTGGGCTGCCCGAAAACGACGGCCCGGGCGACGGCGACGAGCCGCGTGCCGTCCCAGGTGGGCGTGATGTCGACGCGCCACTCGAACCCGTCGTCAGGGCTCGCTAGTTCCTTGAGCGCGTCGGAGAAGTAGCAGGAGCGGGCGCGGCGGTCCATCTTCCGACGGATGCCGGAGGTGACGGTCGGGATGGTGATGGCCATGCCCGTGTTGAAGGACTTGAAGGCTCCCTCGAGGAGGAGCCGGGCGAGGGTGAGTTGATCGGTGCCGGCGCCGCCGTAGACGAAGTGCTCGTTCAGGGAGCGGAGGGCGGGGTAGCCGTCCCACTCCATGCCGGTCACGGTGACGACGCCGGAGGCGGTCGACCTTGGCCGCCGGATGATGAGCCACTCGCCGACGCACCGCTGCGCGTGGTCGGTGGCGACGATCGTGCGGCGGCCGCCGTCGAGGAAGCCCATGGTGCGGACGACGGCGGCGACGTCCATGCGGTCGCCGTCCAGAGTCGTGAGATGCGACAGCGAGACGGGAACGGAGCATGTGCCGCCGCCAAGCTTCGAGCCGAGCTGCACGCCGCCGGACGTCTTGACTTCGGCGAGCACGGTGCCCGACTTGGCGTCGGCGATCCAGTAGCGCAGCCTCACGAGTACGCTCCGATCCGTCGCGCCCCCAGCCGCCCGGAGCCGAGGTTGGCGACCTGCCAGGTTGCGGTGGTTTCCGCCGCGATCGACGGGGCGGGCCCGGAGTCGGCGCCGAAGATGCGCACGCCGTCCTGCCAGATGTCGCCGTTGCGGAGGTCGACGACGCGGGTGGAGCCGGCGGCCGTCGCGGTGAGCGTCCAGGCGCCCCCCGGATGGGTGATGGTGACGGCTCCGGTCGGGCCGGTGAAGGTGAGGAGTGGCCAGGCCCGCTCGTCACCGTCGTTCGCCAGCGTGTTCGCGCCGACGATGAGCCGCTGGGTGGCGTTCGTGTAGCGGAGCGGGTCGTCTGCGAGGAGCACGAGCGTGAAGCGTTCGTGGGTCTCGGTGACGCGCTGCCAGGTGAGGGTGAGGCGTCGCACGTCGGCCTCGAGCGCGAGGAGGCTTGCGCGGTCGTCGACGACGAGCACGCCGCGTCGCTCGCGCTTGAGGCGCCGCTTCGCCGCTTGCAGGGCCGCGACGTTGTCGGCGTCGATGAAGCCCGCGACGGTGATGGTGCGGGCGCCGTACCGGTCGAGGCCGGACTCGAGGCCGTCGCCGGAGGGGTGCTCGAACGTCTCGCTGTCGTCCTGTGGGGCGTCGTCCCAGCCGGTCATCGCGTTGGCGACGACGACGGCCGCGGCGGGCGGCCGCTCGTGCCACGCGGTCACGAACTCGAACGAGCCGAACGTGATGCGTGGCGCGAGCGACGCGGCCAGCGGGGACACTCCGGGAACCAGGCTCATCGCCGCACCACTCCTGTCATGGCGTCATCGGTGTAGCCGCGCGCGACCTGCCCGAGCGTTCGCGCGGTGGTGCGCTCGCGCTGCCAGAGGATGTCGGCGATGCGCTCGGCGAGGTCGGCGTCGGTGGATTTGCCGCCGTTCTCGCCGTCGAGTCCCTCGGCGAGGGCCCGGTTGACGAGGCCGGTGTCGACGACGGTCTCCGGCCGGCCGGCCTCGGCGAGGACTGCGAGCGTGCCGCCGCGGCGCGGCTTGATCGTCGCGCCCTGCGCGAGGCGGGGCACGTTGGGGATGGTGAAGTCGACGCCGAAGGCGCCGCCGATGACGCCGGCGACGTCGTTGATGGCGTTGATGATGCCGTTGACGAGGTCGATGACGGTGTTGATGGCGCCGCGAGCGGCTGCGACGATGCCGTCCCAGACTCCGGCGAAGAAGTCACCGATGCCGGACCACAGGCCGTTCCACCACTCGGCGAGGCCGTTGCCGACGTCCTGCAGCCAGCCGATGAAGCCGCCCCACACCTCGATGACCCAGGCGACGAGCCCGTCCCAGAGGCCGGTGAAGAACGCGCCGACGGCGCCCCACACGCTGTTCCACCATGCGACGAAGCCGTTGACGACCTCGGTGAGCCAGCCGACGAAGCCGCCCCACACCTCGCTGATCCACGCGACGACGGTGTCCCAGTTGAGGGCGAGCAGCACGATGGCGGCGATGAGCGCGACGACGGCCAGGATGATCCAGGTGAGCGGCGACGCGAGCATGGCGCTGTTCATCGCCCACTGGGCGATGGCGGCGACGCCGAGCGCGACGGCGACGACGCCGAGGCCGATGGCGAGCGCGGTGAGGAGGTCGGGGTTCTCGCCGAGCCAGGCGGCGAAGCCCTCGAGGTAGGGCATCAGGAAGACGAGGCCCTCGCCCATGGCGGCGAACACCTGGGAGGCGAGGGGCTCGAGCGCCGCGAGCGCCTGGTTCTGCACGAGCTGCCAGGTCTCGGCGAAGTCCTGCGTCTCCTCGCCCGCGCCGAGGATGGTGTCGGCGGTGGAGCCGACGGAAGCCTGCAGGTCCTCGAGGTTGAGGACGCCGGATTGCAGCGCGCCGACGAACTGCGAGGCGCCGCGGGTGCCGAACACCTGCGAGGCGAGGTCGATGGCGGCGGCCGTGTTGCCTTCGTCGACGAAGCCCTGCAGCTCGCCGGTGACGCGCTGGAAGGCCTCGGCGGGCTCCTCGCCGTCGCGGGCGAGGTTCACGAGGCCGCGCGACAGCGACGACATGACCTGGTTGGCGTTGAGGCCGCCCTTGTCGAGCGCGCCGAGGAGCGAGACGGAGTCGTCGAGCGAGAAGCCGAGCGCCTGCAGCGCGGGCGCGTTCGCCTGCACGCCGGAGGCGAGCTCGTTCATGCCGACGCCCGTGGCCTGCGACACCTGGAAGAAGCGGTCCATGGCGTCGGAGACGCCGTCCTGCTCGACACCGAAGGCGTTGAACGCGGCGGACGTGGAGGCGATGTCGATGTCCTGGCCGAGGATGCGGCCGGCCTCGAGGTACTGCGAGGCGACGGTCTCGAGCTCCTCGCCCGTGAGGCCCATGCGGGTGTTGAGGTCGGCGACGGTCTGGCCGACGGCGGAGAACTCGGCGGGCACCGTGGTGCCGACGTTCCGAGCGGACTGCTCGAGCGCGGCGAGGTCCTCGCCGACGGCGCCCGTGCCGACGCGGATGGTGTCGGAGACGTCGTCGAAGATGCTGCCGACCTCGTAGAGGCCGCGGAAGCCAGCGACGAGGCCGGCGCCGATCGCGGCGCCTCCGATGGCTAGGGAGGCGGCGGAGGAGAAGCGGCCGCCTGCGCGACGCCCGGACTCCTCCGCCGCCCGCTCGGCGGGAGCGAACTGGCCGACGATCTGCTCCTGCACGCCCTCCATCGAGGGGACGAGGCGCACCCAGGCGGTCGCGAGCTCCACTCCGTTGGCCACGGTCTACCTCCGCTTGGACTTCGACTCCCACCAGTCGTCGAACTGGGAGATGGGGATGGGGTCAGCGCCGATGCGCTGGGCCTTGGTCTTCTCCCAGGGGCGGGGGGTGCGCTTCGGCTTGGGCGCGTTCTTCTTGCCAACGCGCTGCCAGTTGGCGTGGTTCAGCGCGTCGACGATGTTGGCGAGCAGCTGGTCGGTGACCGGCCAGAGCTCGCCGTGCACCGCGTGCCGGAGGGCGGTGCCGGGCTCGACCTGCAGGCGCCGCACGAGCACCCACAGGTCGCGCCAGTCGTGGCGTTCGTTGCCGAATTCGCGGAGCCGGAAGCCGCGGGTGAGCAGGTCGTACTCGACCGCCTCCTCGTGCTGCTCTACGAAGTCGAGGAGGCCGAGGATTCCCCCACCGAGAGGCGCGAGGCCTCCTTCCACGCCTTCTGGAAGGCCTGGAACTCGGGGCCGGTGAGCTTGTCGAGGTGCTCCCAGTCCTGCTCGTCGGTGATGATGCCCTCGAGGAGCGTGAAGGCCTGGTCGGCGGGGGCGAGCTTGCGGGTCGAGCGGATGAGGCCGACAGGCACCTGCTCGAACGGGGGCAGGGTGAGCTGGTGGCCGTCGGGCAGCGTGTAGTGGAACTTCTCGAGCATGGTGAGGGGTCTCCTTCGAGGGGTGGTGGGGGTCGAGGTGAGGGGTGGTGGTGCCCGCGGCTGACCCCCCGGAGAGCCGCGGGCACCTGTCTGGCGCGGCCTGGGTCAGGCCGCGACGACGCCGTCGTCGGTGAAGATGTAGATGTTGTTGCCGGCGGCGTCGGGGTAGGTCGAGAGCGTGACGGGCAGCTTGATCGCCGCGGACGCGAGCAGCGCGATCTCGCCGCGCTCGGTGACCTGGCCGTGGGGCACGAAGACGACCACGCGGCGGTCGCCGTCCTTGAGCTTCCAGTGCCACGACTTCACGGGGCGCTGCTTGCCGCTGATGGCGGCGCGGGTGCGCTTGCCGTGGGTGGCGTCGGCGGGCGTGACGTCGACCTGCTCCTCGCCCATGTAGTTCTCGAGCGCGCCCTCCGACAGCTCGAGGTGCGACCAGGCGACGGTGCCGTCGAACTCGGTGAGCACCTTGCGGATGACGCGGAGCGACCAGTCGCGGATCGACTCGGTCGACTCGGACGGCGTGATCGTCACGCCCTCCTCGTCGACGTAGCCGGAGTCGTCGAGGCCGGCCCAGACGAAGTCGTCGATGGTCTCGGGGATGGTGTTGGTGCGCGGGCCCGTGAGGATCGCGCCGGTCGTCGCCTGGTCGGGCGCGCCGACGAAGACGTTGTTCTGGTTGACGCCCATGTGCGAGCGCTCCTTCCATGGTGGGGATGCCCTGCGGGCGGGTGGTGGGGGTCAGGCGGTGGCGCGGCGCAGCGAGGCGGTGAGCGTGGCGAAGAACCGGAACCGGTCGGGCACCTGAGGGTGCGGGAGGTTCTGCGGGAGCGCGGCGACGTCGACGCCGTAGCAGACGGCGTCGCCGATGCGGCCGTCGCGGCCGGCGGCTTGGAGGGCGGCGACGGCGAACGCGCAGGCGCGCTGCGCTGTGCCCTCGCTGGCCGAGAACACCTCGAGCCGGATGGTGGGCCGGTCGGTGACGAGGTCGCGGGTGACGCCGCCCATGGCGTTGACGCGGATGTGGTCGCCGGCGCTGAGGCGGGTGCCGTAGCCGAAGCCAGGGAAGCCCAGTGCGGGCATGCGCGCCTTGAGCTCGGCGATCGCTTCGACCTCGACATCGACGGGTACGAGGGTCTCGGCCACGGTCATCCCCTGCCTGCGTCGATCGCGCGCGTGAGGTCGCCTCGCTCAGCTTCGGCGGCCCGGGCCTCGTAGTTGTTCGTGACGACGCGGACGGCGGCGCGGTCGCGCATGGTGGTGTGGACGACGGCGAACTCGGCGCCCGCGTCGGCGGAGGCCTGCGCGGCCTGCTGCATCGCCTGTGCCCTCCGGTCGAGGTCGGCGCGGACCTCGGCGGAGTTGAGCAGCGCGATGACGGCGTCGCGGTTCAGCCTGATGCGGATGACGCTGCCTGCCATCGGTCACTCCTCCCAGCGCTTGAGCTGCAGCACCGTGTGGGAGGTGATGCGGCTGGGCCCGGGCTGTCGAGCGACCGCGCCCTCGATGAGGTAGAGGTGCCCGTCGAAGTCGAGGCGGATGCGGTCGCCGCGCTGCACGTCGGCGTCGATCGGGCCGCGTGCGATGAAGGCGACCTCGTCGCCGTCGCGGTTGACGAGGTCCTCGGTGGTGGTGCCGGAGTCGAGCGCCCATCCGGTGATGCGGAGGGTGCGCTCCTCCTCGGTGTCGGCTGGCCAGGTCGCCTCCTGGTTGCCGCGGCCGTCGTCGATCATGACGGGGCGGATGCGGGCGAGCGCGTGCCGATGCACCAGGCCGGTCACGGGAGCGCGCCGATGCGGTACGGGGCGAGCTGCTCGGCCTCGTGCGGGAGGATCGCGGTGCCGCCGGACGCTCCGGGTGCGACGAGGGTGTGGCCGACGGAGACGGCGCCGGCCTGCTCGCGGGTGATGCCGAGCGGGGAGCCGAGGGCACGGGCCGCGATGTGGAGCGCGAGCGTCGTGATGGTCTCGGGGACGTCCTCGTGGCCGGCCGTGTAGGTGACGTCCCAGCGGCGGCCGACGAGGGACGTCCAGCCGGTGTCAGGGTCGAAGTCGACGGTCGCGACGTCGTAGGTGACGTCGTCGACCGTGGCGGTGTCGATGGATGCGACCTCCATGGCGGGGAGCCAGAGGCGCGAGGTGAAGGGGCCGCGGTGCCGGAGGGTGATGGCCTCGCGCTCGGCGATGTGCCAGCCGCAGTGGTCGCGGATGGCGCGGGAGGCCGCGGCGAGCTCCTGCTCGAGGAAGGGGTGGGTGGCCGCCGTGATGGCGCCCTGCGAGCGCTTCTCCATCTGGTCGGGCGTCGCGAAGTCGGCGTAGGCCATGGCGGCCACCTCCCCTTCTAGTCGGTGCCGGCGTCGCCGGCGGTCTTCTGCTCGGGCTCGGGGACGGGCTTGGCGGCCGTCTTGGGCTTGGCGGCCTTGTTGGCGGGCGCGCGGCGGGCCTTGTTCGCGGGGGCCTTGGCGGCCTTCTCCTCGAGGGGCTTCGCGCCGAGGCGCTCAGCGTCCTTCTCGTTGAGCTTGAGGACGGCGGTGGTCTGGCCGCGGCGGTTGCCGACCGCGACCTCGTACTTCTGCAGGGCCATGGCTGGCTCCTTCCCTACGGGGGTCCGGGCGTAGCGAGGGGCCACCGCAGCGGCTGCTGCAGTGGCCCCTCGCTCTCGGGTCAGGCTGCGGAGAGGTCGATCTCCACCGCGGCCGACGGGCGCGTCATGCCGAACGCGCCGCGCTGCTCGCCGAGGACGGCGACCAGGTTGCGGATGAAGAAGTCCGCGTGCGAGTCCGTCGCCGTGATCGACGCCTGCTCGCGGTCCCAGAGGATCGCCTTGCGGAAGTCCGCGACGAGGCCGCGGCCCTGGGCGATGCCCTCCGACTCGACGACCGGGAGGCCGTGGAGCGTGGGGACGCCGGCGGCGAGCGCCTCGTTCTGCGGGTTCTTCGCGAGGCGGGCGAGCTGGATGGCCTCCCAGTCCGCCGGGTTGAGGAGGTAGCCGTTGGCGATCGAGCGGCCGACGGTGCGGACCTTCGTCTTCGCCTTGAGCGTGGTCTCGAGGAGCGGGTCGAGGCCCTCGACGGTGGCCGAGTAGGCCTGCGTCTGGATGCCAGACGTGTTGAGGATGCCCTCGAAGTTCTCGCCCTCGCCGTCGCCGTTGAGGATCTGGTTCTCCTCCTCCTCCGCCAGGTCGGCGCGGAGCTCGTCGTCGATGAGGCCGCGCAGCTGCGAGGCGTCGGAGAGCGACCGCTTGGTGGCGGGCACCCAGACGGCGATCGTCTTGACGGACTCGGTGACCTTCTGGAAGGCCATGGAGCCCTCGGGCTTGTAGCCGCCCGTGACGGTCGTGGCGGTGCCGTCGGTGGCCGACGACGTCGCCTCGGGGACGGGCGCCGCGGCGGACGAGCCGGCCGTCTGGCGGACGTACTCGACCGTGTCCGACTGGGTCTGGCGGACCGAGATGAGGTCGCGGATGGTGAGCGGGCGGCGGCCGAGCGTCTCGTAGATGCCGGTGACGTCCGTGTTGACGAACGCGCCGCCCGACGTGTCGGAGGCGCCGGTGACGAGCGACTTGATGCCGAACGGCGAGCCCTGGACCCGGGCCTTCTCCGCGATGCGGCCGCCCGGGAACTGGGCCATGAGGCCCTTGTACTCGTCCGACTCGACGAACATGGCGCCCACGGACTTCTGCTTGCCGAGGTGCATGAAGCCCTGCGGGGTCTGCTTGACCTCCGGGTCCGTGCGCTCGAGGCCCAGGTCGAGGCCGATGGCGTCGAGGGCGGACTTGACCTCGTCCGACTTCGAGCTGCGCTCGAACGCGGTCTTGGCCTCGGTGTAGGCGCCGAGGTGCTTGGCCGCGTCGGCCGCCTCGTCGTCGGTGAGGTCGCGGCCCTCGGCCTCGGCCTTCGCGGCGATGTCGCGGGCTGCCTTCAGCGCCGCGGTCATCCGCTCCTTCAGTGCGGTGCTCATGTCGAGCTACCCCTTTCCGTTGAGGATGTCGAGCTCGGCGGTCGCCAGCTCGATCTGCAGACGTGTGCGGGCGGACGGGTGCGACTTCGGCTCCTCGGCGTTGGCCCGGCTGGGCTCCTCGGCGTTGGCGTTGGTCGTTCCGCTGGCCTTTCCAGCGTCGGTCGGCTCTCCGTCGTCGAGGACGGAGAGCACGTTCTTGATGTCGCCCGCGGCGGCGGCGATCTTGTCGACCGCCTCGCGGAGCGTGGACTCGTTCTTGGCGCTGATCGCGCGGCCGGCCTTGACCTCAGCCTCGGCGACGACCTGCTCGACGAGCGCCTTGATGGCGACGACGGACGTGTCCTGGTTCGCGCCGATCGGCACGAAGGAGAACTCGTGGACGTGCACCTTGCGGAGCTCGCGCGCCTGGTCGCCGTTGTCGAGGGTGACGGTGCCGTCCTCGAGCGTGTCGAACGCGAAGGACAGCTGCGTGAGCCGCTTGCCCTTCACGAGCCGATACACCTGGGGGCCCTTGGGCGAGTCGAGGTCGAACGCGCCCTTCACCCACCAGCCGTGGTCGTCCTCGCCCATGTCGATGGCGCCGGCGACGTAGAAGTCGGGGTCGTCCATGCGGTGGCCGAACAGGCCGGGCAGGGTGTTGCCCGACGTCTTCCACTGCTCGATGGTGTCGAGGAAGGCGCCCTTGGCGATGACGTCGCCGTAGGCGTCGGGCGTGCGGGTGAAGGTGGACGGGTAGACGAGGAACTCGCCCTCGGCGAGCCCGTCGTCTGGGCCAGCCTTGAAGCTGACCGGCGTCTGCTTGATCTGCATGAGCGGGCCTCCTAGTCGAGGTTGATGACGACGTCGCAGGAGCAGCCGGCGACTTCGTCCACGTCGAGCGCGGAGGAGTCGCCCGGCCAGCGGGCGCCGTTCGAGAAGGTGTCGTCGAGGGGGACGGTCTCGCCTGCCATGGCGGCGTGCGAGGGGCGGGGGTTGCCGGAGTTGACGGTCCAGGTCTTCGTCGCGCCGCGGCTGCCGCGGGCCTGCTCGACGGCCTCGACGGTCGCCCAGCCGGCGAGGCCGGTAGCGAGGGTGAGTCCGCCTTGGTCGGCGCGCGCGGTGGCCGCGACGTCGAAGACGTGCGCGACTTGCTCGAGCGCGTCGTCCGCCTCGAGGGCGGCATCGAGCTGGTCCTTGGTGACGGTGTTGATGGACTCCGACGTGGAGCGGGCGACGGCCGCGAGGTAGTTGACCGTCTGCTCCTCGTTGAAGTTGCCCTCGTCGAGGCCGAGGCGGCGCAGCTGGCG
Source organism: Agrococcus sp. SL85 (assembly GCF_026625845.1). Taxonomy (NCBI): domain Bacteria; kingdom Bacillati; phylum Actinomycetota; class Actinomycetes; order Micrococcales; family Microbacteriaceae; genus Agrococcus; species Agrococcus sp. SL85. The sequence continues at coordinate 1,451,655 of NZ_CP113066.1, read as the reverse complement.
GGCGGCGACGCCGACGGTGATGGCCGCGAGCGCGGGCGTCAGGTCGTCGGCGAGTTCGTCGACCCACCGCTGCTCGTCCCACCAGTCGCCGCCGCTGCGAATCGCGGGCTGGACGGCTCGTGCCTGGCGGTCGAAGAACGCGGCGAGCACGTCGCGTGCGGCGCCGGTCTCGTCGTCGCTCGGGCGAGCCTTCACGCTCGGCGCGAGCCCCTGCTTCGTGATGTCGCTGACGAGCTCGTCGTCGACTTCGCCCTCCGGCTCGATCGGCTTCTGGATCGTCACGGGCAGCAGGCCAAGGTGCTTGATCGGGTCAAGCCCCACAGCGACGAGCGACTCCGACGGGTCGAAGCCGGCGCGGATGAGGGCCGTGGCCGCCTCGACGCGCTCCTTGAGGTCGCCGCCCGAGAGGGCTGCGAGAGCCCCTGCGGGAGCGCCAGCGGCTGCGCCGGTCGAGTCCGTCGGCGACGCCTGCCCGCCGACGAGCACGTTGAGCGGGACGATGAGCTCGTCGCCGCCCTCGATCGCGGGAAGGTTCGCACGACCGCGCGCCTCATTGCGGGTCATGTACGGCCCGCCCACCGACGTCTGCAGCTGCGCTGCCTGCTCCTCGAAAGAGCCGCGCATCTTCTCGGCGAGGTTGAACTCGACGTAGACGCCGTCGACGTCGTCGAAGTCGGGCAGCACCTGCAGCGCGAACTCCTGCTCGAGCTCGCGGAGCATCGGGCCCAGGGTGTCCTGGTAGAGCATCTTGTGCTGCTCGGTGATGTTGGAGAACGTGGCGTTCTCGAGCATGCCGAGCATGGGCGGCGGGATGTGGAAGGCGGAGGCGACTTCCTCGCGGGTGAGCTTCCGCGCCTGGACGTACTGCAGGTCCTCGGCGGTCTGCGACGCCTGCACGAACTTCATGCCGTCCTCGAGGATCGGCGTGCCGCCGCCCTCGGTCGCGGACTGGCCGCTGTACTGCGATCGCCAGCCGGTGCGGAAGCGCTCGCGCGCCTGCGGCGACCAGGTCGGGGCGCCGACCGGGCGCTCGAGGTAGCCGGACGCGCGGGCGCCGTTGCGGAGCACCTGCTCGCGCATCTGGCCGGCGGCGTACTCCTCGGCGAGCGCGCGGCGGAGCGACTCGATGGTGGAGAGGCCCCAGCGCTCGTCCTCGGGGTTGTAGCCGCGGAAGTAGACGGTGTCCTCGGCCTTGACGAACGCCTTGCCGCGGCTGCCCTCGACGATGAAGCCGGAGGGGTGCAGCCACGACTCGTCGTCGGGGATGGTCCACAGGCGCGGCGGGATGCGCACGAGCGTGGGCTCGCCGTCCTTCGTGGTGACCTTGACGAGCAGCGCGCGGTCGTAGATGCCACGGTCGCTGACGAGCGCTCGCATGAACCGGTACGGGGTCGTGTACGGGTTCGGTCGGGCGAGCAGGCGCGCCACGGGGTGGTCGCGGACCCGCTCGCGGTCGTTGTCGTCGAGGCGGCGGAAGGTGTGCAGCGACAGCTGCGCGATGTTCCGGGCGAGGAAGTCGACGACGGTGCGGACGGCGTTCTGCTCGCGGTAGAGCGCGGCGTAGTCCTGGGTGCGGTCGGCGAGGCGGAGCGCGGACGGGGCCTGGTAGGTCGGCTTGTGGAGGCGGCCGAGCTTCCCGTCGGTGACGGCGTAGACCATGCGTGCCTCCTCAGGGGGCCTGGATGAACAGCACGCGGTCCCGCTCGATGACGATGTCGCCGTCGAGCGGGAGCGGCGCCGAGTCGGCGGCCAGGTAGGTGGCGTTCTTGAGGACGAGGAGCGGGCCGTCCTGCTTGAACAGGACGCCGTCGAGGCTGCTGCCGTCGGCGAGGTTGACGATGACGCGCCGTCGCGTGACGACTCGGCGGAACGCTCCCCACATGGCGTGCCCCTTCCTGCTAGACGACCATGAGGTCGTTGTCCTCGTAGGCGGATGCGACGACCGCGGGTGCGGTCTCGAGCTGCCCGACGGCGGCGATGGCCGCGACGAGCGCGGCCGCGCCGTTCGGGCTGTTCTTGCGGTCGATGGCCCAGCCGTCGCCGAGCGGCTTGATGACGGCCGACTGGGCGTGCACGTCGAGGGCCGGCTGGGCGCCGTGCGTGAGGGGCAGCTTCGTCACGTCGACCTCGTCGCCGTCGGCGTCGTCGGCCGCGGCCGCGCGGATGAAGTCGTAGAAGGTGCCGTGCCAGCCAGCGAGGGAGACGCCCTCCCAGGGCGCGACCTCGATGCCGGCCTCCTCGAAGGCGGGGAGCATCGACGTGATGGGCGCGCCGCGGGTCTGCAGGGTGATGCGGTTGACGGGCACCTTGCGCTTCGGGCTCGTGAGCCAGGGGATGATCCAGTCGGTGCCGACGCGCTGCGCGGCGACCTCCACTCGGCGGCGGCCGAGGGTGTCCCAGAACGCGATGGCGATGTACGCCATGACGCGGTCGTGGTCGAGGTCGACGGCGTACTCGACGGGCCGCTTCGTGTCGCGCGTGACGCGGTCTACGGTCGAGGCCTTCCACGAGCCGGTCGGGAACGGGCCGGTGGCGGCGTGGTTCACGAACTGGCAGAGGACCTCGGTGCGGAAGACGTGCTCGGGGTCGGTGCCGGCGGCGGACGCGATCGCCGCCTCGGGCACCATGTAGCCGAGCGAAGGGTTGGCCTCGGCCCATCCGTCGCGGTCCCAGATGCCCCGGCCGGGCGCGGCGCTGTACTCGAACAGGCCGAGCGACTGGTCGGCGCCGCCCTCGAGGTCGGTGGCCTCGGGCACTTCGCCGATGTCGGCCATGCCCTCCTGGCCGTCGGGCCAGCCGAGCGCGCGATGCGCGAGGGAGCGCAGGTGGCGGAGGACGACGGAGGTGAGGTCGCCGGCGTTCGATGCGGCCCACACCTGCGCGCGGGGACGCGCCATGGTGGTCTTCGTGACGGCGCCCCACGCCTGCCAGTTCTGGTGCTCGCGCAGCTCGTCGAGGAGGACGAGGTCGCCCGAGAGTCCGCGGCCGCCACGGCGCGAGGCGGCGGCGACCTTGTAGCGCTCGCCGGACTCGAGCACGAGGGCCTTCTTGCCGTTCGTGCGGTCGACGGACTTGATGAGCGACGCGAGCTCGGGGACGGCCTCGGCCATGTCGGTCGCGGCCGCCCACTGCTCCTCGGCGATGTCGAGGTTCTGGGCGGTGCCGATGACAAGCGGCGCGCCCTGGACGTACATGGCCCAGAGGGACAGCACGAGCATGAGGGTCGACTTGCCCTGCTGGCGGGCGACGAGGAGCACGACGGTGCGGAACCGGTAGGTGCCGTCGGGGTTGAGCTCGAGCGCGTGGAGGAGCACCCACTTCTGCCACGGCCAGAGGTTCACCTCGAGGATCGCCTCGGCGAACTCGATGCAGGCGTAGCCGTCGGTGGTCTCGGGCGTGAGGTCGCGCAGCGGCGGGGTGAAGATGCGGGGCTGCTCGTTACCCAGCAGCCGCGGCCGGCGCGCGCCCGCCTCGCATGGCTGTGAGCTTCGCGGACTTGCCACTCTTGCCCTCCTGGCTGAGCTCGAGCGCCTTGGCGCCGGCAGGCGACAGGCCGAGCTGGTCGCAGAACTTGAGGTAGGCGGAGAGGCTGACGTTGTCGTTGGCGGGGACCGCGGGGCGCGTCTTGCCCTCGGCGGCCGCGACGTCCTCGAGCGCCCAGTCGACGATCACGTCCCAGGCGTCGATCTTCCGGGCGAGGTCGAGCATGGCCCGCTTGACGCCGTCGTACTGCGGGTCGTCGAGGTGCTTCGCGGCATCGAACGATGCGAGCGTGTCCCCGACGAGGCTTCCGCGCGGGGCCATCGGTGCCATCGGTGCCATCGGGCACTCCTTACTCGCGTGCGCGCGTGCGCGACCCCTGCCTCGCGGTTCGGGGGGAGAGGGAAGACTGCCGGCGGGGGCTTCTGGCCGTCAGCCTGCAGAGATTCCGACGCCCCTCCCCCGGGCCGCGCGAACCTCAGTGCGTGATGAGTCGGACGATGCCGACGAGGCCAGCGACGATGAGGAGCACGAGGGCGACGGCGGCGGCGCCGGTGACGAGGATGCCGATGGCTTGGCCGCAGCGGTAGGCGGGGCTGGTCTGGGCGCGGGCGAGGCGGGCCCGGTAGGTGCGGGCATTCGCTTGCGAGCGGTCGCGGCGGGCGGCGGCTTCGTCGGCGCGGCGGGGGTCGCTGTTGGGGCGCATGGCGGTCACTGCTGCTCGGGGGTGGGGGTCTGCTCCTGGGGGGTGGCGTTCTGGGGGGCGCGCTTCTGGGGGGTGTCGGGCACCCAGGTGGCGCGCTTCTCGCCGACGCTGTAGTGGCCGCCCTTGACGGGCAGGTCGAGGCGCTCGGCGCTGGTGTGCACGGTGTAGCGCTTGCCGTTGGCGGGGCCGCCGTGGCAGGTGATGGTGCGCTGCATGCTGTCCATGGGGTTCTCCTTCACCAGGCTTCGCTGGTCTGTCCGAGGGGCGGGCGGGGGTCGCCGTCTTGACGGGAGCGGTTGCAGCGGGCGTGGCTGGGGCGCACGTTGGATCGCTCGAGGCGCAGGTCGGGGTGGGCTTTGAAGCCCTTGACGTGGTCGAGATCGAAGCTGTTGGGCTGGCCGGGGTCGCCCGCGTAGTCGATGGGTTGCCCGTCCATCCAGCAGGGCGCGTCGATGGCGGCGTACTCGGCCTTCATGGTGGCGACGAAGTCGATGTAGATGCGGTCGGATCGGCTGACGGACACGTCGCCTCCCTGAGCGCGCTGGTGGGGCCGTGCTGAGTCGATCTGCGCCGACGGCGAACTCGCCGCATCCGGCGGCGCCTCGCCCGCGATGATGCATCCATGACAGACCAGAACGACGCAGCAGAGGGCGGTGACCCGCTGAGCAGCGCGCCCGGCGAGGACGCGGGCTCGGAAGACGGTCTCGAGGTCGAGCCGACCGTGGAAGATGAAGCCGGGGATGCACCGCGGCATCCGAAGGCTCGTGAGCGTGCGCGACTCCGGTTCGAAGCTCTCCGGGACGAGGACCCGGAGGCGCCTGCGGACGTCATAGGCCGCCGCATGATGGACCAGCTGCGACCGCAGATCGAGAACATCGAGAAGATGGTGGGGGGCCAGTTCCGCGACGCCGTCACGCGCAACCTGCCGGACCTCGGATGGACGACGCCGCGCGTTCCGTCCATCAGCCCCATCAACGTGCGGAGCCCGATGGTGGACGTGACTGGGGCGATCGTCGCGCAGCGTGAGGCTGACGATGCACGGCACGAGCGGCTGATCGAGGTGATGGAGTCCGTCGCCGAGTACCAGGCCGCTTCGGTGCTGGCCCAGCAGGCGACCTCGAACGCGATCGCGGAGCAGCTGGAGCTCGCTCGAGCCTCCGAGAAGCGGAACGAGAAGACGGAGCGGTTCACGCGCGGCATGGCGTGGTGGGCGCTCGGCGTGGCGATCGCGGCGTTGCTGTTCGCCGTGCCTGCAGGCGTGGTCGCGGCGGGCGACCTGTACCTGGCTTGGGAGGCGCTGCAGCCGGTGAAGGCGCTTCCCGCGCCTTGAAGGGTGCCCCGGGCTCGGCGCGCGTGATGGTGGGGTGATCGCGGGCCCGGGGAAGTTGCAGGGCGAAGGCCCCACGAGAGCGGATCATCGTGGGGCCTTCGTGTGGACATGGTTGTCCGGTGCGGGACCAGATTAGGGCTAGGCGACCACATCCGTTGACACAGCGCCGGTGGCGAGGTGCGCGGTGAACGTCCAGGCGTGGTGCTCGCGGGTGGGGGTGCGAGTGGTGCGGATGCGGCCGTGGATGGGGGCGATGTCTTCGAAGGAGGCGCGGGCGATGTCGCGGGCTGCGTCGTGGCGGAGGCCGCGGGAGGCGGGCACGTCGACTTCGTAGGGCTGCGTGTGGGCGGCCTGCTCGTCGGCGTACCTGCTGAACGACTCAACCCCGTGCTTGCCCTCCCAGACTGCGCGGCAGGCGCGGCAGATGGTGCGGACGTCGCGGACCTGCTCGGTGGGGTCGCGCCGGTACTCGATGATGACGGCCGACTGCAGCGTCCCCTCGGGGGTGAGGGTCTCGGCCTTGCCGCAGGTGATGCAGGGGGTGTCGAGGAGCTCGACGGTGCGGGGCGGGTCGAGGATGCGGTCGATGTCGGCGGCCCACGCGGTGAGGCGGCGGGTCCAGTCGTCGGTGTAGTCGAGGTCGAGGTCCTTGGCGATCGCGTGCCAGGCGTTGAGGGTGGCCTCGGTGGTGGCGTGCTCGGCGGTGCCGCCGAGGTGCCGGTACTCGCGGGCGATGGTGGTGGCGATGTCGCGGTCGGTCTCGAGCGCGCGGGGGTCGAGGGGGATGCGCTCGTTGGGGAGGCTGCGTCCGCCGCCGATGGATGCGCTGCTGGTGATGGCGGCGCGGAGGTGGGCGAGGCGGTCGTTGGTGAGCTCGTGGACGGCGGTGGCGAGGTCGGTGGTCATCGGGAGGGCTCCTCGGTGTTGTGGTTGCGGCGGTCGATGGCTTCGACCCACTGGGTGGCGACGGCGGCGACCTGCACGAGCTCGGTGCGCAGCGCCTCATCGTCGAGCTCGGCGAACGCTTCGAAGACCTCCTCGAGCAGGATGTCCTGCCACGTGATCGAGCCGCGCCGGGCTTCTTCGTTCGTCGCGCGCTTCGCCGCGCCGGCGAGCGCCGCCGACGACACGGTCGCCGGATCACCCGAGCGGAGGCAGTTCGCGATCGCGAGCAGCGGGCGATCACCGAACCTGCGGTCGGGGTGGTTCTGCTGGCCCCACTTCGCGTTCTGGCGCTCGCGCTCGTCGGCGATCTCGTTGAGGACCAGGTGCATGTCGTGCTGCTCGTCGTGGGCGAGCGTGGGGGTCGGCTCCTGGTGGGCGGCGAGGACGGCCGCGGGCGGCGGGCAGTACGTGGGCTTCGGGTGGCGCTTCATGAGGTTCTCCTAGAACGGGTAGGTGCGGTTGGTGGGGTCGTGCTCGGCGACGAGCTCGAACGGTTCGGGCTCCCCCGCCGCCAGGTACATCTGCGGGGCGGGGAAGGCGTGCCCGCAGCGGTGTTCGGGTGCGTGGCGGGTGGCGGGGTGCCAGCGGCTGGGGTGGCCGTGGTGGTGGTGTCCGCTGCGGTCGGTGCGCCAGGTGTAGATGGGTCGGCCGGCGAGGATGCAGGCGATGGCTTCGGCTTCGGTGAGGGTGTGGGGGTCGGCGTGCTTGGGGTGGTGCCAGATGCCGTGGTTGTCGTCGTGGTCGAAGCGGTGGATGGGTGCCTGGCAGCGGGGGCAGGTGGTGGGGCGGGCGTGGCGTGCGGGGATGGTGGCGCGGGTGGGGAGGTGCTTCTTGCGGGGCTTCGGCATGTGGGCTCCGGTGGTTCGAGGGGTGGCGGTGGAGCGCACCTCGGTGCACCTCGGAGTCTTCGTGTTCGATGCACCCGATCGACCTGCTGCACCTGCACCTCCCCTTAGGGGGGAGGTGCAGAGGTGCATGCCAAGCACCTGCACCTGAGGTGCATGCACCTCACTGAGGTGCAGAGGTGCAGGAGGGGTGCGAACGGGGCGGGTTACGGTGGCGTCATGGCAACGCGATTCCGACCCCTGCACGAGGTGAACGTGCCCTTCGAGAAGGAGTTCTCGCTGTACGGGCGGGACTGGCGGCTGGGCCCGGCGGGTGGCACCAACCGGTGGCTGGTGCTTCCGGATGGCTCGACGCGTGACGTCGCGACGATCGAGCTCGACGGCGACGACTGGAACGTGTGGTCGGAGGCACTCGGCGACCGTCACGCGTTCAGTCCGCGCGAGGCGATCGAGACGGCGATCAAGGGCCACCTGGGCTCGTAGGGCGTTCACGACTCGCCACCCTCGGACAGTGCCTTGTAGGAGCGCCAGGCGTCCTGGCTGCGGCGGTCGGCCCAGCCGAGGCGGTGCTTGATGTCGCGGTAGGAGCGGGCGGGCGGGTCGAGTGCGGCGACGGCGTCGACGTCGGCGATCGCGTCGCCGATGGTGAGGCCGGGGCCGGCGAGGTGCCAGCGGGTGGCGGAGTTCTCGCGTTCGTCGAGGACGAAGCGGGCGAGCATGGGTTCGCGGCCGCCGTCGGCGAGGGCGCGGAGGGCGCCGTGGCGGTCCTTGATGATGCGCAGCTCGGACTGGCCGCCCTTGCCGGGCGCGAAGGAGGTCTCGACGGTGACGCGGATGAGGGCGCCGTCGTAGGCGCGCTTCTTGGCGATGGTGCCGGATGCTCCGTAGGTGCGGGAGTCGGTGCCTTTGGAGAGGTGGTCGATGGTGAGGACGGCGGCGCCGGCGGTCGCGATGCGCGCCATGACCTGCTGGTGGACGCGCGTGTACTCGTCGGCGTCGTTGCTGCTGGCGCCGTAGAGGGGCAGGAGCTCGCCGATGGAGTCGAGGACGACGAGGGAGGCGGGCCGGGCGACGAGGTCGGCGACGATCGCGTCGGCTGCGGCCGCGTCTTCGGGGAGGCCGAGGCGGAACGTGTCGGGGTTGCCGAGCTGGGTCTTGGTGGCGCCGAAGCGGCGGAAGCGGGCGATGGTGGCGGGGGCGCCGTTGTGGTCGAGGTCGATCCAGGCGACGGTGCCGCCGCCGTGGAGGGTGTCGATGGCGATGGCGGTGGCGAGGAGCGTCTTGGCTGCTTCGGGGTCGCCGACGAGGCCGTTGACGGCGGACGGGTAGAGGATCGGGAGGCCGCCGGGGAGGTGGGTGCCGATGGTGGGTTGCGGGGGCGCGTAGGTGCCGTCGAGGTGGTCGGTGGGGTCGATCCAGGCGGGTGTGGGCGGGGTGGCGGCGGCGTCGAGCTGCTCGACGCGCTTGCGGGCTTCGCGCTGGATGAGGAGGCGGGCGGCTTCCTCGCTGATGCGCTGCTCGAGCGGGTCGACGGGCGCGGCGGGCCCCGGGGCCTCGGCCACGGGCTGCGTCTGCTGCGGCTCGTCGACGTCGGCGGGCGTCTCGGCGGCGACGGCGTCGGCGAGGTTCGCGTGGGTGAGGTGGATGACTTCGGCGAGCTGGGGCTTGTCGCCGTAGCCGGTGCGGCCGAGTTCGCGGGCGGCGGCGGCGTGGTCGCCGTGGTGGTCGAGGACGGCGTAGGCGCCGAACTTCGTGTACGGCGTCTCCGTCTGGAACTCGGTGCTGCTGGTGAAGACGTAGAGGCGGTCGCGGTCTTCGGCGTGGCCGGTGGTGGCGGAGATGCCGATGTTCTTGCCGGGGCGGCGCCAGTAGCGGGTGCGGCCCTGCGTGTACACGAGGGTCCAGCCGTGGGGCTCGAGGATGTCGGCCCAGTCGGTGCGGGCCTCGTAGTCGTCGCCGGGCTTGAGGCGGTCGCCGCTCCCCTGCCGGTCGGCCGTCGACGCGGGCCGCGGCGCGGGGGCGGGCTGTTCGGGCTGCTCGTCGAGGGTGCGGAGGAGCTCGTGGAGGGCGGCGCGCTCCTCGGCGGTGATGGTGGGGGCGGTGGCGGGGCTGCCGACGATGCGCCGCCACGGCTGCCCGGTGGCGTGGCGGGTGGAGGGTGCGACGACGACCTGGCCGCCTTCGCCGCGGGTCTCGGCGAGGACCTCGCGGTCGGCGTTGCGAGCGAGCTTGAGGTTGCCGGGCACGTCGATGCCGGTGACGCGGTAGTGGAAGTGCCAGCCGCCGGACGGGGACATCTCGACCCAGCCGCGGGTGATGGCGTCCCACACGTCGCCGAGGCCGGACGCGTAGGCGAGTTCGCGGAGTTCGGGGAGGCGGTGGGCGGCGCGGCCCTCGAGTTCGGTGAGTTCCGCCCCGCCGCTGATGGCGCCCTGGACGACGCCGAGGTCGTGGCCGCCGTCGGCGAACCAGGCCCGGACGGTGTCGGGGGTGGCGCGCTGGGCGGTGTAGTGCCGCCAGGAGGCGAGCGCGGGCGCCTTGGACGCGTCGGCGCGGATGGGGACGATCGAGTACCCGTGCGCGAGCAGGTCGAGGGCCGCGTCGAGGATCGGGTTGGCGGGGGTCTCCGCGGTCATCGTCACCGTGGGCTCCTTGCGTCGTGGGGGTGCGTCGTGGGGTTCGTGGGCCTGCAGGGCTTGCACCTGCGCGCGCCGCTGGGTCGGCTGGCCCGGCCGAGGGTCTAGAAGGGGGTCTCGGCGATGAGGGCGATGTCGACGCCGAGGGCGGCGGCGATCTGCGGGTCGGCGAGGCCGAGGCCGCGCATCTGGGTCACCTTCGCCTGCAGCTCCTTGTCGGGCTGGTCGGCGGTCGGCGTGGGCGGGCCCCACACCTCGGCGGGCGCGGCCGGCGCGGTGGGGGCGGCCCGCTGGGGCTGCTCGGCGACCGCCTGGGCGAGCCCGGTGGGGGGCGCCTGGTAGCGGTAGGTGAACAGCTTGGGCTGGTTGAGGCGCGGGTTGGGCGCCTCGCCGAGGCCGGTGAAGGTGGCGGTGAAGGTGCCGCCGGGGAGGAGGTCGCCGACGCCGGCCGCCTTGATGGCGGCGAGCAGCTGCTTCTTCTGGTCGCCCCACCACTTGATGTAGACGCGGCGCTTGCCGTCGTCGTCGGGGAGGGCGGGGTCGCGCTGGTCGGTCTGCAGGGTGACGACGACCTGCTGCTTCGGGTTGCCGTCCTGCCACGTCTCGGGCTCGCCGGTCTCGTAGTGGGTGGTCTGGCGGAGGTCGGCGGACTCGACGACGCCGGTGATGGTGGCGCCGATCGTGTCGTCCTTGGCGAAGGCGGAGGGGATGCCGCCGGAGGCGGCGATCGCGTCTGCGAGGGACATGGTGGGGGTTCCTGTTCTGTCGTGGATCATCGGGTTGCCGCGGCGAAGGCCTCGGCGAGGGTGGTGGGCCGTGTCGTGGCCCGGCACCATCCGCACCAGTGGTCGGTGCAGGTGGGGTGCTCGTTGAGGGCCGCCTCGAGTCCGAGGAGGCGGAGTTCGGCGGCGAGGCCGTCGAGGCGGGTGAGGGCGTCGAGGGCGACGCCCGGGTCGAACGGCTCGGACCAGACGTGCATGTCGGTGAGGTCGCCGTCGCGGGGGACCCAGACGAGGGCGACGTGCTCGGGAACGTGCGCGGTCGACCGGAGGAGGCCGAGCCCGTACAGGTGCGCCTGGATGCGGTAGGTGTCGTTGGGGCCGTTGGCGCGGTACGCCTTGATGCGGGTCTGGGAGCCCGACTTCCAGTCGATGACGGTGCGCGTGTGGAGGTCGTAGAGGTCGCAGGTGCCGGCGATGTCCTGCCCGGCCCACTGGCCGAGGTGGACGCGCTGCTCGACGAGGTAGCGGTCGTGGAGGGGCCGGAACCAGCCTTCGAGCTGCGCGTGGATGGCGGTGCCGACGGCGGGCCGCCACGCGGCCTCGCCCGCGCGCGGGTCGGTGGCGCCGGCGAGCTTCGAGAGGATCGCGCGGGCGCACGGGTTCCCGATCTCGGACGGGCCGATCGACTTCTGCAGGGTGCGGGGCTGCTGCCGGATCGCGTCGGCGACGACGGCGGTCAGGTCGCGGCCGACGACGACCGCGTGGTCGAACTGGCTGCGTGTCCCGCTGCGGATCGGCTCGAATCGGCTCATGCCCGCACCCCCGTTAGCATTCGGCGCATGAAGCCGCTGCCGCCCGATCCCGCACCGCTCTTTGAAGCTGAGCCCTTCCAATGGCTCGCGGACGTGGCGGTGCCTGGAGGGCTCGGCCTTGCTGCCTTGCTCGCGACGATCGTGAGCTTGGTGATCGCTTCCAGCGCCAAGAATCTGTCGGAGGCGGCGCTGGCTCTCGAGACGCGGTCGAACGAACGGGCCGAGGGCGTGGCCAGACGCGAGGAGAAGCTCCGTCTCCTCCAGGCGATCCTGAGCTGGGGTGAAGCCGAGTACGGACCCGACGGCCGGCAGTCGTCCATCGAGAGCTGGGCATCGCTCGAAGCGCTGCTCAGAACGTCGCCAGCGGAAGGCGCGCACACTGCGCTCGAGATCCTGTCCAAGATCAAGCGAGCCCCGTTCGGGCAGTTGACCGACTTCACGTGGAGCGTCATCCGTCCGCAGTGCCGCGGGCAGGTGACGGCAGTCGCCGAAGCGTTGGCGAACGACCCTGCTGCATTGGCGGAGATCCTCGCCTCGATGCCGGCTTGGGTCGGCGTCTGGGCGAACTGGGCTGAGAACGCAGTGGACGGCGTCGGCGGACATGGGTACTGGGAGCCTGACCCCGAGGAGGAAGACGAGATCCGTAGCGAAGGTGACATCGGACCAGCGCGCGAGAGAAGATCCTGGCTGGAGGCGATCATGCAGCGACTCCGTAGGCCTCGGCGACCGTCGCGACGAGGTCGCGCGCGGCGGGCGGCGTGACGGCGTTGCCCGAGAGCTTCACCTGCTCGCGGCGGTTGCCGCGCATCTCGTAGTCGGCGGGGAACGCCATCGCCTGCTTGATCTCGCCAGGCTCGAGCATCCGGAAGTAGACGTCATGCACGTCGATCGTCCGCTGCTGCGATCGCAGGAGCGCCTGATGGCCGGCGGTGGTGACCGTGCGCGCGGGCTCGCGGACGGGCGTTGTGAGGCTCGACTGGTCGCCACGGTTGTTGTTCATGCGCATGAGCAGGCCGTGGCCGCCGCCACCCGCCGTCGTCATGGTCGGCATCGGCTCGGAGTCCGGCCGCGCGCGGTTGCCGTGCGTGTTCGTCATCACGAGCGCGTGGTGGTTGCCCGAGGCCGTGACCGTCGCGAGCGCGTCGTCGGCGCGGCGCGCGAAGGATCCGCCACCGCGGAGCTCAGCGATCAGCGGCGGGAACGCGAGCGCCTTGCTCGTGTCGTTCGCCGTGACCGTCGAGAGCGGGCCATCGACATCGCGCGTGCGGTACTCGAAGGTGCGCTCGAGCATGAAGGGCGGGGCGACGAGGCCGTGGTTGGCGCCGTCGGCGACGACCGTCGGCAGCACCTCGGCGCTCGGGTCGAGGTCGCGCACCCGCTCGCGGAACTGCGTGAGGAACGGGTGCCAGGCGACGCCCTTCGACATGGTCGTGTGCAGGGTGCGGAGCACGTCGTCGGTCGGCCAGGCGCGCACGTAGCCGTCGCCGCGGCCGTGGGCGGTGTGCTTCGGGTCGGTGGCGTCGTAGGCGTTGCCGGCGGCCTCGAGGTGGATCGGCGACCAGTAGCGCTCGATGCCGGCGCGGATGCGCGCGAGCGTCTTGTCGGCGAGGGCCTTCATGCCGAGCTCGGCGCGGTCGCCGATGCGGATGCCAGGGTTCGACCAGTCGATGATCGACGCGGCGGGCAGCCAGCCGGGCTCGACGATCTGGTAGCGGCAGGTGACCTTCGGGCAGCGGTAGACGTACTGCGAGCGGTAGCGGCCGGGACGGGAGCCGTCGCCGTTCTTGAACGACTGCATCGCCTCGACGACCTCGTCGCACGAGGGGCAGTAGGCGCGCGGCCGCTGCATGCGCTCGAAGTCGGGCGCCTTGTCGCCGCGGCGCCAGAACGCGATGTAGACGCGGTCGCGCGACTGCGGCGCGGGGAGGCCGTAGGCCTGGGCGTGCATCGAGTTGAGGGAGATGACGCGGTGCTCGTAGCCCATCGAGTGCATGGCGGCCAGCCACGCCTTGAAGAGGCCGCCGCGCTCGCCCCACTCGGCCGACCAGTCGGCGACCTCGACGACGTTCTCGACGAGGATCGCCTTGTAGCCGTGCACCTCGGTGAAGCGGACGACGTCCCACATGGTGGCGCGCGAGCGCTCGGCGGCCGCGTCGGGGAGGACGTCGCCGAAGAGGTCGGGCTGGCGGGCGACCTTGCGGCCCTTCGCGCGCGAGTGGTTCGTGCATTCGGGCGACGCCCACAGGATGTCGGTGCCCGGGACGTACCGCGGGTCGGTGTTCGAGATGTCGGCCTGCAGGTGGTCGGTGTCGGGGTGGTTCGCGTTGTGCGTCTCGATCGCGAGGTCCCAGTGGTTCGCCGCGAGGCGCACTGTGATGCCGGGGATGGTCGTTGCGCCGGTCGAGCTGCCGCCCGCGCCGCAGAAGAGGTCGGTCATGGTGAGAGTCATGCGTCGCGCCACTTCGCCTTGAGGATGTGCTCCTGGATGCGGGCGCGCTTCACCTCGGGCTGGCCGTGCATGTTCGTGATCTGCTCGACCTCGTAGATGGTCGACTTCGTCCGCACGCCGACCGAGGAGACCTGGATGGCGGCGACGCCGATGACTCGGATGGTGCGCTTCTCCCACCCGCGGTTGCGATCGCGGAGCGTGCGGCCGATCCAGGGCTCGATGGTGCCGCTCATCGGACGACGACCTTGGGCGTGCCCTCGTTGTAGAAGGCGTCGAGGTCGGCGGGGGCGATCTGCTCCTTGATCGCGGTGAGGTCGGGGGCGACGGTGACCTTGTAGAGGGCGGCGTGCGTCGCGGGCGGGTAGGCCCGCTGGAAGCGGTCGGCGTCGAGGCGCCGGTTGTGCTCGATCGACACGCGGACGCCGGCGTACGGGTGGGAGCCGTAGCCGAGGTCGCGCAGCTGGTCGTCGATCTGCTTGATGCGGGTGGCGGCGTCGTCGGCGATCGCCTTGAGCTGGGTGCGCTCGGCGACGATCGCGTCGAAGTCGGGGCGGGGGGTCTGGTCGTTCATCGGGTCTCCTGGTGGTGGGCCGCTCAGGCGGCGGCGGATCGGGTGATGGTGGTGATGCGCTTGTGGAGGTCGCGGAGCGCGTCGGCCTTGCCGCGCTGCTCTGCGGTCTGCCTGGTGTGGACGGGCTGCCGCTCGTAGGCGATGGCCCGGTCGAGCACGGCGGCCGCGATCATGCGCGCCTCGTCAGCGCTGCAGGCGAGCACGATCGCGTCGCCGTCGTAGTGGACGGCCGGGGTGCCGGCGACCGAGGTGATGCTGGCGACGCGGCGGTCCTGCTCGCGCTGGCGGCGGGCGTCAGCGTGGGCGGTGCGGCAGGCCTGGCAAGGCTGCTCGCCGTTGCGCTCGTGGCGGCGGTACGCGGCCGTGGTGCCGCACGGTGCGAGCTCGCCGCGCGGCTTCGCGCCGTTCGCTCGCCGGTGAGCCCGGGACTCGCCAGCGGTACGGGCGCGGCAGGCGTCGCAGCGGCAGCCGTGGCGCGCGTAGCAAGTGCGCGTCTCGTCGTGCTTGTGGTCGTCGGGGCAGACGAAGCGGTCGCCGCTCATGCGCGGGCCACCTTCGGCCACTCGCACGACGGGTCCGTGCAGGTCTCGGCGTGGTCGATGGTGCGGACGGAGTCGAGACCGCAGCGCGGGCAATGCTTCATCGGGAGTCCTCCTTCATGGCGTTCCAGTGGTCGTCGTTGATGTGGTCGTGGTCGGCGCGGTCGTCCGCACGCTCGTCGAGGTCATGCATCGGGCGCCTCGATCCGGTCCGCGCGACGGTGCAGGCGCTGTTGGGCGTCCAGGCCGCTATAGGAGATGCCGAAGCTCGGTTGGAACTCGGTCGTCCCCGCTTCCCGCACCGCTTCTGCCTGCGCCGCCCGGACGAGCGACTGGAACTCAGGCGTCGCCACGAGTTCGCGGTACTTGGCCGTGCCTCGCTCCTTCGTGCGAGCCGACATCAGGTCGAACTTGAAGTCCGGGTTCATCCGCTCGAAGTCGAGCCGCGCGAGCGCTTCGATCTGCTCTTCGGTCGGCTGGTAGTCGTTCATGGCCGCTCCCCCGTGAGGAGGGCGACGAGGTCGCGGACGGTGCAGGTGACGTACTGGTCGAGGCCGTCGCCGTGGCCGCGGCGCTTGTGGATGACGAGGCCGGCCAGGCCGTCGTCGTTGCCGCGCTCGGTCTCCGCCTCCCCCACCCACGCGCCGAGCTCGGCGCGGGTGGTGTCCTTGCACTCGACGGTCACGCGCTGCCCGAGGTGGCGGACGCCAGCGATGTCGCCCTTGTCGGCGGCGCCGGTCTTCACGCGCCGGTCGATGCGGTCGTCGACGTGGGCGGCGAGGGTGTCGGCGATGAGCCGCTCGAAGCGCGTGCCGGCGGCCTTCGCGGACGCGCGGGTGCGGGGGCTCATGCGGCGGCCTTCCGGTGCTGCAGGGCGGTGAGGAACAGCGCGGCCTGCTGGTGGTTGTGGAAGCGGTGGGTGGCGCCGGTGTGGGCGTTGACGAGGTAGACGGCGCCGGGGACGGGGCGAGGCCACCAGTCCCAGCCGCCGAGGCGCGACACCTCGTAGGCGGCGACCTGCTCGATCGCGGCCGCGTGCGACGGCGCGAACGTGTAGCCGTCGTTGGGGGTGGTGACGAGCCAGCCGGCGATGGTGCGACGGATGCTGTAGCGGATGCCGTAGCGGCTCATGCGGTCACCAGTCCTGCGGCGACGAGTCCGACGAGGGTGAGGTAGCCGAGAGCGGGGCCGACGAGGCGCTCGAGGATGCGGTCGGCGTTCATCGGGGCACCTTCACGCCGAGCGCGTCGAGCGGCGGGTGCAGCATGGCGATCACGTGGGCGGCATCGAGGGCAGCGAGCGTGGTGCGGGTGCGGTCGATGTCGTCGGCGAGGCCGGTCCAGGTGATGAGGTCGGCGGTGGCCTCGGCGACGTCGCGGGCCTGCCGGACGACCTCGCGCTCGGCGGAGCCGTCCTCGTCGGTGGCGGCGAGCGCGCGCTTGCACGCCTCGGCGATCGCCTCGAGCTCGCTGATGCGGCGCTCAGCGATGGGGAGGCGGGCGGGGAGGGTCTCGAGGGTCATGCGCGGGCCCCTTCGGTGGTGACGGTGCGGGAGTCGAGGAAGCGCTGCACGTCGGACTCGGCGATGCGGTACTTCTTCCGGTTGTCGGCGAGGTTCGTCGCCTTGAGGGAGCCGTCGGCGATCCGGGCGAGGACGTAGTTCTTGCCGACGCCGAGGAGGTCCGCGACGGCGAGGACCGACAGCTGCCGGTCGACGCGGGCCGGGGTGGGGGCGGGCGCGGCGCTCATGCGGCGTGCTCCGGGAGGCGGCCGGCGGCGAGGTCGTACTTGTCGACCTCGAGCCAGTCGGCGAGGCGCTCGACCTCGTAGAGCGAGAACTCCTGGGCGCCGTTGTAGCGGCGCCTGGCGGCCTTCGCCCCGAGGCCCAGCACCTTGGCGAGGTCGGCAACGCTCTTGCGCTGCCAGCCCATGTGGGCTCGGACGGCGGCGGCGACGCGGTCTCCGAGGGTGGTGGTGGGGGTGGTCATGGCGTCGAGTATGAACCCGTTTCGGTTCATCGCCAAACCTATCTCGGTTCGGCGTGTCGCTTCCGAGTCGGCAAATGGCCACTTCTGTTCCGTATTCGGTTCATGGCGTGTACTCTCGAACCCATGGCAAGGACCCCAGCCCCGATGACCGAGTGGGCGTGCGACATCGCGCGCGCGATCGCGCGAGTGCTCGACAACCGCGGAATCAGCGACCGCGAACTCGCCCGCATGATCGGCCGCTCGCAGAACTACGTCTCGATCCGGCTGCGCTGCGAGTCCCCGCTATCGCTGGCCGACCTAGACGCGATCGGCCACGCCCTCGAAATCGACCCGGCATCGCTGCTCCACGGCGTCCCGCGGAAGCCGTTGTCGGAGGCCGCACCTAGCGTCAGCGGAAACGGAACGGATGTCGCTACTGCGGTGCATGGTCGAGACGAGGGGACGAAGAGCGCATATGGACTGGCAGCGAAGCGCGGACGGCGGAAGGCCGACCAGCCCCACGCTGAGTGACCTGGCCGTGATCGCCTCGCAGCACGACGTCACGCTCCACCTCGCGCACCTCGAGGACGGCGTGCTCGGCTACTACGAGCCGACCGAGGCGCGCGTCTACTTCACCTTCGGCCTCACGCCCGTCGAGGAGCGCGCCGTCATCGCCCACGAGCTCGGCCACGTCGTCCACGGCCACGAGTGCGGCAACGACCGCAACGAGCGCGAGGCGGACACCTGGGCGGCGCAGCTGCTCATCGACGCCACCGCCTACGCCGAAGCCGAACGCCACTCGCACTCCGTGCACGACCTCGCCGACGCGCTTGAGGTCACCGAGGACCTCGTCGTCCACTACCGGACGCACTGCATGCAGCGCCTCGGGCGCCGCACCTACGGCCGGCAGGCGCGCGGCCGATTCACCAACGCGATCGCCAGGGGGCTCAGTGGCTAGGAACATCAAGGGCGACGGCTCGATCGTGAAGTCCGGCGACCGATGGCGCGGCTACATCACCGTCCACGGGCAGCGCCGCTACTTCTCCGCCGTCACGAAGAACGCCGCCAACGTGAAGCGCAAGGCGCTCATCGCCCTCCGCGACGCCGGCCTCGACGTCAACGCGAAGTACACCGTCGACGCCTGGCTCGAGCACTGGCTCACCACGGGCCTCCACTGGGCGCCCCGCTACCGCGACACGCAGACGCTCATCGTGCGCTCCGTCCTCGCGCCGGCCCTCGGCCGCATCCCCCTCGCCGAGCTCCGCCCCGAGCACGTCGAGCAGTGGATCGACGCGATGCTCAACCCGACCGAGCGCGGCGCCAAGCCCCTCAGCGCCGCGACGGTGCGCCGCTACCACTCCACCCTCAGCGGCGCGCTCAAGGTCGCGGAGAAGCGCGGCCACATCGTCCGCAACGCCGCCGCGCTCGTCGACCTCCCGAAGGCCGCGAAGCCGCAGACGACCTCCTACTCGGTCGCGGACACGCGCGCGATCCTCGAGGCCGCCCGCGGGTCCCGCATGGAGGCGCGCTGGCTGGTCGCCCTCATGCTCGGCATCCGCCCCTCCGAGGCGCTCGGCCTCACCTGGGACGCCGTCGACCTCGACGCCGGCCTCGTCACCGTCAAGCAGCAGATGCGCGCCGTGAAGGGCGGAGGGTTCGCGCTGCAGCCGTTCCCGAAGACGCACGCCGGCCACCGCACGATCCGCGCCTCCGGCCGCGTGATCGAGGCCATGCGCGAGCACCGTGCACGGCAGCTGCTCGAGCGCCTCGACTCCGACTGGAAGGGCTGGGAGCACGACCTCGTCTTCTCGTCCGTCAAGGGCACGCCCATCGGCGACGGCGTGGACACGAAGGCGTGGCGGCGGCTCCTCGATGTCGCGGGCCTCCCCTACGTCAAGCGGTACCAGGCGCGCCACACCGCGGCGACGCTGCAGCTCAAGCAGTCAGGGCAGGACGTCGCCGTCGTCGCCAAGAACCTCGGCCACACCGATCCCGCGTTCACGATGCGCACCTACATCCACCCGCTCGAGGACGCCGAGAAGGCGCTTGCGGGGCAGATGGACGCGCTGCTCGGCTCGTAGGGTGCCGGATAGGGTGCCACCGCCCCTGGAACGACGAAACGGCCCCTGACCTGGTCTTCTTGAAGAAGTCCCGGTCAGGGGCCGTTTCGGGTGCTGGTGCCGCCTGGGAGAATCGAACTCCCGACCTATTCATTACGAGTGAATCGCTCTGCCGACTGAGCTAAGGCGGCGTGCCGTGGGCACGAACAACGATCCTAGCGCATCTGGACGCCGCCGACGACCCGACGGCACAGGGCCGGCGCGCCGCTTAGCAGTCGATCGGGCCCATCGGCGCGACACCGGTGAGGAAGTACTCGTCCACGGGCTCGTCGACGCACGCGTCGCCCTGGCCGTACTGCCCGTGGCCCTCGGCGTCGACCGAGATCAGCACGCCCGACTCGAGCATGTCGGCGAGGTCGACGGCCTGCTGGTACGGCGTCGCGGGGTCGTTGCGGCCGCCGATCACGATGATCGGCTCCGCGCCGGGCGCGGTGATCTCGTGCGGCTCGCGCGTGGCCTCGAAGGGCCAGGCGGCGCACGAGCCGAGGCCGATGAAGTCGGGGCCGAGGGTCGGCGCCGCGGCGAGGATCCGCTCGGCGTTCGCGCGGACCTCGTCCCAGTCGGTCACCGCCGGGTAGTCGAGGCAGTTGACCGCGATGAGCGCCTCGAGCGAGTTGTCGGCGAAGCTGCCGTCGGGGTTCACGCCGTAGTACTCGTCGGCGGCCTGGAACGCGCTCTCGCCGGACCCCTCGAGCACGTCGCCGATGATCGCCCGCAGCGCCTGCCACTGGAAGTCGGCGTAGAGGTTCGCGGCGATCGCCACGAAGAAGGCGCTCGAGCCGAGCTCGCGCCCGTCGGCGACGGGGATGGGGCTCGCGTCGAGGTCGTCGATCAGGGCTCGCGTCTCGGCCAGGACGCCCTCCTCGGTGTCGGCCTCGAACGGACAGTCGGCCTGCTGCAGGCAGTCGGCCGCGAAGTTGCCGTAGGCGAGCTCGAAGCCGGCAGCCTGGTAGAGCGTGCCGTCGAAGTCGGTGGAGTCCGGCGCGACCGCCGCGTCGAGCACCATCCGGCCGACGTTCTCGGGGAAGAGGTCGGCGTAGGTCGAGCCGATGAGCGTGCCGTACGAGACCCCCAGGTAGTCGAGGCGGTCCTCGCCGAGCAGCGCGCGCATGAGGTCCATGTCGCTCGCGACCTGCTCGGTGCCGATGTGCTGCAAGTAGTCGCCCGTGTGCTCGAGGCACGAGTCGGCGAACCACTGGGCCGACGCGAGCTGCTGCTCGAGGTCCTCGTCGCTGAGCGGCTCGGGCGCGGGGCCCTCCGGGATCTCCCAGAGCCAGTCGTAGAGCTCCTTCGGGTCGTCGTAGCAGGAGATGGGCGTCGACTGCCCGACGCCTCGGGGGTCGAAGCCCACGAGGTCGTAGTGCTCGCGCACCTCCGGCCGGATGAGGTAGTCGGCGTACTGCTGCACGTACTCGACGCCGGAGGCGCCGGGGCCGCCCGGGTTGTAGAGGATCGCGCCCTCGCGCTCGCCCGTCGCGGGCGCGACGGTGACGGCGAGCTCGATCGTCTCCTCGCCCTGCCCGAACCAGTCCATCGGCGCCGTGATCGTGCCGCACCAGTTGGCGCCGCAGTCCGTCCAGTCGACGTCCTGCCCGTAGTACTGCTCGAGGCCGGGCGCGACCTGCTCGCCCGTCGGCTCCCACGGCGGCTGGCCCGGGTCGGTCGAGGACGTTGCCGCGGGCGCGGTGGGCAGCGCGGGCGGCAGCGGGATGCAGCCGGTGAGGGCGATCGCGGACGCGGCGAGGACGGCGAGGGCGGCCGTGCCGCGGCGGGGGCGATGCATGACGACCACGCTACGCCCGCGGCCTATGGATGCGCGGGGACGCGGCCCGAGGACGCCGCGCTCAGCGGCGCTGCGCCGCACGGGCGGCGCGCACGAGCATCGCCTCGAGGGCGAGCAGGGGCGGCACGTTGCCCTCGATGCGCTCGCGCGCGAGCCGGAGGGCGTCGAGCACCTCGATGACGTCGGCGCGGCGCAGGTAGTCGGCCGCCGCCTGCACGGTCGGCCGCATCGCCTCGTTGACGAGCTCGCGCCCGGCGCCCAGCTGCGTGACGAGGATGTCGCGGTAGAGCGAGAGCAGGTCGACGAGGATGCGGTCGACGCCGTCGCGCATGCCGCGCTTCGCGCGAGCCCTCTGCGCGTCCTCGAGCTCCTTCAGCTGGCGCCGCAGCTGCGGCGGCACGGTGCCGCCCGGCTCGATGCCGAGCTGGTGGAGCGCCTGCGCGCGCTCGGCCTCGTCGCGCTCGGCGGAGAGCGCGTCGGCGTCGGCGGTCGCGATCTCGACGTAGCGCGCGGCGGCGAGCACCGCCGACGACGCGGTCGAGACGCGCATCGCGATCTGCAGCGTCTCCTCGCGGCGGGTGCGCGCCTCCTCGCTCGTCGCGAGCCTGCGCGCCATGCCGATGTGGCTCTGCGCCTCGCGCGCGGCGCGCTCGGCGAGCGCCGGGTCGACGCCGTCGCGCTCGACGAGCAGCCGCGCGACCGCCTCGGGCGCGGGCACCTGGAGGGTGACCGTGCGCACGCGCGAGCGGATGGTGGGCAGCAGGTCGGCCTCGGAGGGCGCGCAGAGGATCCACACGGTCTCGGGCGGCGGCTCCTCGAGCGCCTTGAGGAGCGCGTTCGAGGTGCGCTCCGCCATCCGGTCGGCGTCCTCGACGACGATGACTCGGTGCCTGGCCGTGGAGGGCGCGAGCGCTGCGCGCTGCACGACGGCGCGCGCCTGCGCGATCGTGATGAGGACCCCCTCGGTCGCGAGCGTGACGAGGTCGGGGTGCGTGCGCGCCTCGACGAGCGTCTCGACCTCCGGCTCGATGCCGGCGGGGCCGGAGAGCAGCGCGGCCGCGAAGGCGTAGGCCAGGTTCGAGCGCCCGGATCCCGGCGGGCCCGTGAGCAGCCAGGCGTGGGTCATGGCGCCCGGCTCGTCGGCGGCGGCGCGGCGCAGCTGCGCCACGGCCTCGCCCTGGCCGACGATCTCGCTCCAGCCGCCCATGCGCCCCGCTCGCCCGTTCCCGTCCCGCGCGTCAGCCGCGCGCGTCGAGCATCGCACGCACGGCCGACACCACGCGCGCGTGCACGGCCTCCGGCTCGCCCGAGGCGTCGACGACGACGAAGCGCTCGGGCTCGGCCTCGGCGAGCGCGAGGTACGCGGCGCGCACGCGGTCGGCGAACGCCTCCCCCGCCTCCTCGAGGCGGTCGTAGACGGCGTCGGCGCGGCCCGCCATGCGCTCGCGGCCGGCGGCCGGGTCGAGGTCGAGCAGGATCGTGAGGTCGGGCAGCAGGCCGTCGGCGGCCCACAGCGACAGCTCGCGGACCTCGCCCGGCTCCAGCTCGCGCCCGGCCCCCTGGTAGGCCACGGAGGAGTCGAGGTAGCGGTCCTGCAGCACCACCTCGCCGCGCTCGAGCGCGGGGCGCACGAGCGTCGCGACGTGGTGCGCGCGGTCGGCGGCGTAGAGCAGCGCCTCGGCGCGCGGCGCCACGTGCCCCTCCGTGTGCTGCACGAGCCGGCGGATCTCGACGCCCAGGGTCGTGCCGCCGGGCTCGCGCGTGCGCACGACCGTGCGGCCCTCCGCCTCGAGCCAGGCCTGCAGCAGCGCCGCCTGCGTCGACTTGCCGGAGCCGTCGCCGCCCTCGAGGGTGATGAAGGCGCCGGAGCCGGAGCCGCTCACGAGTCGGCGGCCGGCTTCTTCGCGGGCGCCTTCGTGGCCGCCGGCTTCTTGGCGGGCGCCTTCTTGGCCGCCGGCTTCTTCGCGGGCGCCTTCTTCGCGGGAGCCTTGCGCGCGGGCTTCTTCGCGGGGCCCTTCTCGCGCTTGATCTGCAGCAGCTCGATCGCGCGCTCGAAGGTGATCGCCTCGACGTCCTCGCCGCGCGGGATGGTCGCGTTCGTCTCGCCGTCGGTGACGTAGGGCCCGAAGCGGCCGTCGCGCACCTTCACGGGCTTGCCGCTCACGGGGTCGGCGTCGAACTCCTTGAGCGCGCTCGCCTGGCGGCGCGCGCCGTACTTCGGCTGGGCGAACCGCTCCACCGCCTCCTCGACCGTGATCGAGAAGATCTGGTCCTCCGCGTCGAGCGAGCGGGTGTCGTCGCCCTTCGAGAGGAACGGGCCGTAGCGGCCGGGCCGCGCGGTGATCTCGATGCCCGACTCCGGGTCGACGCCGACGACGCGCGGCAGCGCGAGCAGCTTGAGCGCGGTCTCGAGGTCGATCGACTCCGGCTCCATCGACTTGAAGATCGACGCGCGGCGCGGCTTGGGCGCGGCCTTGCCCTTCTTCGGCGCGACCGGCTTCCCCTCGTCGTCGAGCTCGACCGGGAGGGCCTCCTCGATGTAGGGCCCGAAGCGGCCATCCTTCACGACCACGTCGAGGCCGGTCTCGGGGTGCGGGCCGAGCACGCGGTCCTTGACGGGCTCCGCCTCGAAGAGCTCCTGCGCCTTCTCGGGCGTGAGCTGGTCGGGGGTGAGGTCCTCGGGGATGTTGGCGCGCTTGACCTCGCCGTCGGGGCCGGTGCCCTCGAGGTAGGGGCCGTACTGGCCCACGCGCAGCGTGATGCCGTCGGCGACGGGGATCGAGTTGACGGCGCGCGCGTCGATCTCGCCGAGCTCGGAGACCGTCGCGTGCAGGCCGGGGCGGTCGCCCTTGCCGTAGTAGAAGCCCTGCAGCCACGCCTGGCGGTCGAGCTCGCCGTCGGCGATGCGGTCGAGGTCGGCGAGCATCTCGGCGGTGAAGTCGTAGTCGACGTAGTCGCCCAGGTGCTCCTCGAGCAGGTTCATCGTCGAGAACGCGATCCACTCCGGCACGAGCGCGCCGCCGCGCACGGTGACGAAGCCGCGGCGCACGATCGTGTCGATGATCGAGGCGTAGGTCGACGGTCGGCCGATCTCGAGCTCCTCGAGCGCCTTCACGAGGCTCGCCTCGGTGTAGCGCGGCGGCGGCGTCGTCTGGTGGTCCTTGCGCTCGAGCTCCGCGAGGCCGACCGGGGCGCCCTCGGCGACGTCGGGCAGGCGCGCCTCGCCCTGGCCGCCCTCGGCGGGCGCCTCGTCGGCGTAGCGCGCGTCCTCCTTCGACTCCTCGTAGGCCTGGAGGAAGCCGGGCTCGGTGATGACCGTGCCGGAGGCGGTGAACTCGGCGACGCCGCGGCTCGTGCGCTCGGAGGCGATCGTGATCGTCGCCGTCTGACCGGTGGCGTCGATCATCTGGCTCGCGACCGTGCGCTTCCAGATGAGCTCGTAGAGGCGCTGCTCGTTGGGCGTGAGCGAGCCCTTGACCTCGGAGGGCGTGCGGAAGGTCTCGCCCGAGGGGCGGATGGCCTCGTGCGCCTCCTGGGCCGACTTCGACTTGCCCGAGTAGTGGCGCGGGGTCTGCGGGATCGATGCGCCGCCGTAGAGCGAGGTGGCCTGCTTGCGCGCGGCCTGGATCGCCTGCGCCGAGAGCGAGGGCGAGTCGGTGCGCATGTAGGTGATGTAGCCCTGCTCGTAGAGCGACTGCGCGACCGACATGGTCTGCTTCGCCGAGAGCTTGAGCTTGCGGCCCGCCTCCTGCTGCAGCGTGGAGGTGGTGAAGGGCGCTGAGGGACGGCGGCGGTACGGCTTCGACTCGACGCCGGCGACGCGGAACGAGGTCGACTCGAGCTCGCTCGCGAGCGCCTGCGCGCCCGCCTGGTCGAGCACGGTGCGGACGCCCTTGATCTCGCCGCGGTCGTCGAAGTCGGAGCCCGTGGCGATGCGGGCGCCGTCGAGGCGCACGAGGCGCGCCCCGAAGCGGCTGCCCTCGGCCTCGAACTGGGCGCTGAGGCTCCAGTAGCCGGCCGAGACGAACGCCATGCGCTCACGCTCGCGGTCGACGATGAGGCGCGCGGTGGGCGACTGCACGCGCCCGGCGCTGAGGCCCTGCCGCACCTTGCGCCACAGCACGGGGCTCACCTCGTAGCCGTAGAGGCGGTCGAGGATGCGGCGGGTCTCCTGCGCGTCGACGAGCGGCATGTTGAGCTCGCGCATCGAGTCCTTCGCCTGCTCGATGGCGTCCTTGGTGATCTCGTGGAACACCATGCGCTGCACGGGCACCTTGGGCTTCAGCACCTCGAGCAGGTGCCACGCGATGGCCTCGCCCTCGCGGTCCTCATCTGTGGCGAGGATGAGCTC
Organism: Agrococcus sp. SL85; assembly: GCF_026625845.1. Classification (NCBI taxonomy): domain Bacteria; kingdom Bacillati; phylum Actinomycetota; class Actinomycetes; order Micrococcales; family Microbacteriaceae; genus Agrococcus; species Agrococcus sp. SL85. The sequence continues at coordinate 1,426,399 of NZ_CP113066.1, read as the reverse complement.
GTCGGCGTCCTTGAGCGCGCGCTTCAGCTCGGTGACGGTCTTCTTCTTCTCGTCGGAGACGACGTAGTACGGGGCGAAGCCGTTCTCGACGTCGACGGCGAACTTGCCGTAGGCGCCCTTCTTGAGGTCGGCGGGCAGGTCGCGCGGGCTCACGAGGTCGCGGATGTGTCCGACCGATGCCAGCACCTGGTACCCCTCCCCGAGGTACTGCTCGATGGTCTTGCCCTTCGCGGGGGACTCGACGATCACGAGCTTCTTGCCCATGCTCACGCTCACTGCTCTTCGTAGGGGATCCGGCCCGAGCGGGCCACGACTCGACACAATACACATGGCGCCATTGCGCGCTCACAGCCCGGGCATGGCCGTTCGCCGACGGCGCAGGCGCGGCTCGCAGCACGTCCTGCGGGCGCCGGTGCGGCCATCATCGCGGCGGCCCGGCGCGCGCGACGCCGCTCGCGACGAGCGGCCCGACGGGCACGGAGGCCGCGATCCGCACGTCGAGGCCCGTCACCTCACAGGCGTCGAGACGCGCGCCGCTCGCCGCCGCCACGCGGCTCGCGAGGCCGCACGGGTCTCCCGTCGCGTAGCCGCTCAGCGCGTCGGCCGCCGCGAGCGCCGCGGCGTCCGCGGCAGCGGCGGCCCGCGCCTGGGCGATGCTGGCGGTGCCGGCGCCGACGACGAGCAGGGCGAGCGCGAGGACCGCCGCCGCGATGCCGAGCACGAGCACGGTGCCGGAGCCGCGGTCGTCGGCGAGCCGCATCATCGGCCCTCGGCGCTCGCGCACGAGCGAGCCCGGAGCGTGAGCGCCCCGCCGAGGCCCGGTCGCTCGAGCACCGCGCAGACGAGCCCGCCGTGGGCCTCGATCCGCAGCGTCGCGCCGCGCGCGTAGGCGGCGGGGTCGTCGCCGCGACCGGCCGCTCGGGCGGCTGCGCCCGCCGACTGCTCGAGCCCCACCTGCGCGGCCGCCGCCGCGACCGCGCCCACCGCGATGGCGAGCGCGAGCACGGCGGCGGGCAGCGCTGCGGCGAGCCTCGGCGGTCACCGCGCCGAGCTCGCCGCGGAGGGCCGTGAGGGCCCTCCTGCCCGCGCGCGGGCTGCTACTGCACCGTGAGGGCACGCTGCACCATGTCGGTGAGGATGCCGCGCACCTCGTCGGAGCGCAGGATCACCACCAGCAGCCCGGCGAAGCCCACCGCCGCCATCGTCGCGATGACGTACTCGGCGGTCGCCGCGCCGTCCTCCTCGTGCACCAGCCTGTCGAGCATCCGCATGCTCGCCTCCTCTCTCTCGTGGGTGGAGGCGCCAGCATGCGCCCGCCGCCGCGCGGCCCGCGCGGCCCCCGCGACCGCCTGTGGAGGACGGCGGGACCCGCCCCTGGCGGTGGTCGCACACGGAGCCCGGAGCGCATCGCGCGGACGGCGCGCTCGATCGGTCGGAGCGCATCGCGAGCCGCACTGTGCGGCCGGTGCTCCGCTCAGCCCGATCGAACGCGGCACGAGCCGGGCCGCACGAGCTGCGCGAGCGACGCGTCAGCCGAGCGGCGCGAGCGAGGACCGCAGCATCGAGATCACGAGCGGCACGATCGCGAGCAGCGTGAACGCGGGGAGCACGCAGACCCCGAGCGGCAGCGCGAGCCGCACACCCGCGCGCTGCGCCCGCGCCTCCGCCTCGAGCCGCGCGCGGGTGCGCGCCGCGGTCGCCTCGGCCACGAGGAGCCCGCGCACGGGCACGCCCGCGCGCTCGGCGAGCGCGAGCGCCTCGTCGACGGCCGTCCAGTCGGCCGGATCGATCTCGGCACCCTCGAGCGCGGCTGCCGCGCTCCGCCGAGCGGCGGCCGCCGAGCCGCCGCCGGCGAGCGCCACCGCGACGAGGTCGAGCGGCAGGCCGGGCGCCGAGGGGCCCCGTGCGGCGGCCGCGACGATGCGCCGCGACCACCACCAGGCCGCGCAGAGCAGCAGCGCGCCGGCGAGCATCGACCACGTGCCGAGACCGCCGCCGAGCACCGCCGCGGCGATGTCGAGGCCGAGGGCCGCGCCGAAGCCGAGCCCCACGAGCGGGAGCAGCGCGACGAGCCGCGCGGTGGCGCGCGGGCCGGCGAGCGCGGCCTCGAGCCCGCGGCGCTGCGCCGCCTGCTCGCGGAGCAGCCCGGCGAGCCGCTCCAGCGTCGCCGCGGTGGGGGCGCCGGATGCCTCTGCGACCGCGAGCACCGAGGAGACCGCACCGCCCGCCGAGTCGTCCGCGGCCTCCGGGGTCGAGCCCGCGAGGACCCACGCGCGCTCGAGCGGCAGGCCGCCGGCCGCGAGCGCCGCCACCCGGTGCACGGTGGCCGCGGCGCCCTCGAGCGCCGACGCCTGGGCGGCGCCGCTCATCGCGGCTCCGGCGGCGACGGCGCAGGCGTGCGCGGCGACGCGGCCAGCGATCCCGTCGCGCGCACGGGCGACCCGGACTCCCGCGGCAGCACGGTCAACCGCTCGCCCTCGAGCCCCAGCCGCCCGATCGCGACCACGCGCCTGCCCTCGGCATCGCGCTCCACGTGCAGCACCGCCCCGATGGCGCTCACCGCCTGCCGCGCGAGCGCAGCGGGCGTCAGGCCCGCGAGGGCACCGAGCGCCTCCAGTCGAGCCGGGACGTCGTCGAGCGAGTTGGCGTGGAGCGTGCCCGCCCCGCCGTCGTGGCCCGTGTTGAGCGCCGCGAGCAGCTCGCGCACCTCGGCGCCGCGGCACTCCCCCAGCACGAGCCGGTCCGGACGCATTCGCAGCGCCTCGCGCACGAGCCGCTCGAGCCCCACCTCGCCCGCGCCCTCGGCGTTCGCCTGCCGCGCCTCGAGCGCGACGACGTGCGGGTGGCGGATGCGCAGCTCGGCGACGTCCTCGATCGTGACGATGCGGTCGGCGGGCGCGGCCTCGGCGAGCATCGCGCCCAGCAGCGTCGTCTTGCCGGAGCCGCCCGCGCCCGTGACGAGCACGTTCGCGCGGCTCGCCACGAGCGCCCGCACCGCCGCGAGCGGCACGCGCGCGAACGCACCCGCGCCCTCGAGCTCATCGAGCGAGAGCGCCTCGACGCGCGGCAGCCGGATCGAGAGCCTGCGCGCCGGCGACCGCGACGGGCGGCAGCACGGCGTGCACGCGGATGCCGTCGTGCAGCCGCACGTCGGCGCAGGGCGTCGCCTCGTCGACGTGCCTGCCGCCCGCAGCGACGAGCGCGACGGCGAGCGCGCGAGCCCGCTCGGGCGCGATGCGGCCGAGGGCCTCGGCGCCGCTGCCCCGATCCGCCCACACCTGCCCGCCGGTGACGAAGACGTCGGTGACGGCGGGGTCGGCGACGAGCGGCGCGAGCTCGGCGAACTCGCGCAGCGCCGAGCCGTCGGCCGCCGTCCGCGCCGAGGATGCCGGGGCGGCGGCGCGCGCCGCTCCGGCGACGAAGGGGATCCCGCGCACGGGTGCGGTGCCTGGCATGGCGGCACGGTAGGCGGCGGAGGGCCGAGGGCGCGGCCCGAGGGGGCGCCGGTGTGGAGAGGGCCCCACGACGACGAGGGGCGGCGCCCGCCTGGGGGGAGGGGGCGCCGCCGCAGGCGGACGGGATGGGGGATCCACGTCGATCCTGCTCGTCGTCGGCTGGGCCGACGCCTCCATGGTATGACGCCTGCGACCGGATGCGGGGATCGACGCGTCGGATCATCCCGCTGGCAGCGACACCTCGATCGTCCAGCCCTCCCCAGCGGGGCCTGCTTCGAACGCACCGCCGAGCGCCTCGGCACGCGCGCGCATGCGGGCGATCCCGTAGCCGCCGGTCGGCAGCTCGAGCGCACGGGGACTGCCGCCCCTGCCGTTGCGGACGCGGAGCCGCACGCGACCGTCGGCGCGCCCGAGCGAGATCGTCACGGGGGCTCCGGCCCCGCCGTGCTTCAGGACGTTGGAGGTCGCCTCTCGCACGATCCGGCCGAGCGCGGTGTCGATGCTGGGCGGCAGCGTCCCGGCCGATCCCTCGACCAGCAGCTCGCCGCCCGCCGTCTCGATCTGGGAGCGCACGTCCTCGAGGCTCACGCCGAGCTGGTTCCGGATGCTGTCGACGTCCGGCTCGTCCGACCGCGACATCGCGGCGACGCGCAGGACGCGGCGGATGTCGGCGAGCGCCTTGCGCGCAGCGTCGGCGATCGCACCCTCGGCCAGCTGTCGGGACGCGGGCTCGTCCGTGCGACGGAGGACCTGCGCGTGCATCGCGATGATCGTGAGCTCGTGCGCGATCAGGTCGTGGAGCTCGTCGGCGATCCGGTCGCGCTCGATCTGCGTCGCGATCTCCCGGGCGCGGTCCTGCTCGACGAGCGCGCTCTCGAGGGCGCTCGCGCGGCCGCGCAGCCACCGGAGGTAGAGGCCTGCGGCCGAGCTGAGCGTCGCGACGACGGCGAGCGTCGCTGCGTCCTCCGACGCGCCGCTCGCGGGCGCCAGCATGATGACGGCGCCGCAGACCACCCCCGCCGAGAGCGCGTACCCGACGATCACGGCGGAGCTGCACGTCGCGACGACGAGGCCGGCGCCGACCACGAGCACCAGCGCGCCGAGCATGCCGGTGCCCACGAGCACCGTCGCCCCGGCGCTGGCCACGAGCACGAGCGCACCGGCGGGCGGTCGCCACGCGAACACCGCGAAGGAGAGGGTCAGCGCGAGCTCCGCCAGCGCGCTCCCGATCGGGCCCGCGTCGCCGCCGAGCAGCAGCCATGCGAGCTCGGTCGCGGCGATGACGCCGACGACGACGAGCAGCAGCGCTCGAGCCACGCGACCCAGGGGGCGGCCTTCGCCGCCCTGCCTGAGGCGCTCGCGGATCCGGTCGATCGAGAGGCTCGCGCGCCGGCTCATCGCCCCCGTCCCATCGTCTCGCCGACCGTCGCCGAGGCCGTTCGGCCGCGGTCGCTCAGCCGCAGAGCCTCAGCATGCGGCAGATGCGCTCCCAGAACACCTCCTGCGAGACCGGCACGGCCTTCGGGGAGGGCACGGACGACGCGGCGCGCGGCGCCTGCTCCATCGCCGCGGGCGAGGGCGCGAGCGCACCGCCCGTCGTCACCAGCAGGGCGATCACGGCTGCGGCGGCTGCGCCGCCCATGGTCCTCTTGGACATCGGGGCTCCTCGTTCGTGGATGGTGGGCCCAGTCTCGTCGTCAGGAGCCGAGCGCACGCCCTCCGAACGTCTCGATCGACCCGCGACGTTCGGCCAGTCGCGCCGTACACTCTCCCCCATGTCGCCCATCCGCGTGCTGATCGTCGACGACGAGGCGCTGATGCGCCATGCGCTCGGCGTGTTCGTGAGCAGCGCCGACGACATGGTCGTGGCGGGCGAGGCGGCGGACGGCGCCGCGGCGGTCCGCGCGTGCGGGACGCTCAGGCCCGACGTGGTCCTCATGGACATGCAGATGCCGGTCATGAACGGCGCCGACGCGACCCGCGCCGTCCTCGAGGCGCACCCCGGGACGAGGGTGATCGCGCTCACGACCTTCACCTCCGAGCGCTTCCTGATCCCCGCGCTGCGCGCCGGCGCCACCGCATACCTCGTGAAGGACACGGAGCCGGACGAGCTCGTCGCGGCGATCCGCGACGTGCACGAGGGCTCCTACGTCATCTCGCCGCAGGTGACGCGCGAGCTCGTCGAGACCGTCTCGCAGGGGCCGGCGGCGCGCGTCCCCGAGCCGCTGCACAGCTCCGAGCAGCTGTCGGAGCGCGAGCTGGACATCGTGCGGCTGCTCGCGCGGGGGCTCTCGAACGCCGAGATCGCCGGGGAGCTCCACGTCTCGGAGGCCACCGTCAAGACCCATCTGGGCCGCGTCATGGCGAAGTGGGGCGTGCGCGATCGCGTGCAGACGCTCATCCGTGCGGCGAAGGCCGATCTGGTCCGCTTCCACTGACGCGATCGCGGGCCGAGGCCCGGCGAGCGAGCACGGCACGGGTGACGATCGCCGCGAGGAGCCCGAGCCCCACGGCGATCGCGATCCGCCCGGGCAGCGCGATGCCCTCGGCCGCGCCGAGCGCGATCGTCGCGATGGTGATGACGGCGAGCATGACGGCCGTGGCGACGGTGTCCGCGCGCTGCTTGGGAGTGCTCATGCCCACGACGCTACGCGGATCGCCCCGCGCAGCCGCCCTCCGAACGTCGTGCTCGGGATCGACCTTCGGTCAGCGACGTCGAGACGGTCGGCGCGCGCGACGGACCCGAACGGTCGATCCGCGCGCCGCAGGCCCGCTCCTAGCGTCCTCGACATGGCCCGGCCGACCGGTCGGGTCGCACCAAGAGGAGAGAGGAGCCACCGATGGCATTCCTTCGCTTCGTCGCCTGGCTGGGCAAGCAGGCATGGAAGTACGGCAAGAAGATCCCCGCGATGGTGCGATGGGCCTGGAGCCACCGCAGCACCATCACCCGCTGGCTGGAGATCGGTGTCACCTACGGCACCATCGCCGGCTGGATCTGGAACGCGATCACGTGATCCTCGTCCTGCCGGTCCCGTCGCCGCGCGATGGGACCGGCAGGACGCGCCCCGCAGGGAGCTCGATGCGTACAATCCCCACTGACAGCGCCAGCCGCGGCCGAGCGGCGACCGGCGCGCGGATCCAGGAGGCGGTCGTCATCCCACAGCCGATCGCGCCGCCGACTGCCGGGGAGCCCGGGGCCCACGCGCTCCCCCCTGCCGCGCTCGGCTACGAGATCGCGCGCAGCGCGATCGCGATCGGCGCCGCGGCCGTCGTCGCGGCCGCCGCCGTCCTGCTCCTGGCGCCCGAGCCCGCGAGGCCGCCGCTGCTGGCCGCGGTCGCTGCGCTCGCGGCCGTCGGCGGAGCCGTCGACCTGCTGGTCCTCGACCGCATCCGCGTCCGCTCGACCAGCTGGACCGCGACCGAGGACTTCGTCTACATCGCCTCCGGTCGGCTCGTGCGCCGCTCGGTGCTCGTGCCCGTGCCGCAGGTGCTGGGCGTCGAGGTCGCGGTGGGGCCGCTCCTGCGCCGCGCCGGACTCGTGCGCGTGCGCTTCGTCACGATCGGCGACGGCGTCGAGATCTCCGCCGTCACGGCCGAGCAGGCCGCCTCGATCCGCGGGACGGTGCTCGGGCAGCGGGGCGTCGCCGATGCATGAGGAGCGCCTCCCGCCCAGCTGGATCCTCGCGAGCTGCCTGGGCCACCTGCCGAGCATCGTCGGCCTGACCGCCGCAGGTGTCGTCGCGACCGCGAACCCCGGCGTCTGGCCCGGCACCGCCGCATGGTGGGTGCTCGGGCCGCTCCTGCTCCTCCGGCTCCTCGACCCCTGGTACGAGATCGCCTCCTTCCGCGCGTCCGCCGATGCTGAGCGGCTGACGGTCCGCACCGGCCTCCTGCAGCACCGGACGCGCTCGATCCGCTGGGCGGACGCCAGGACCGTCACGGTGGACACGCCGTGGAACCTGCGGCTGCTCGGGCTTGCACGGATGACCGTGGCGCAGGGCGGCAGCGACGAGACCCGCCTCGAGCTGCCGGCCGTCACGGTCGAGCGGCGCGCAGCGCTGGAGGCCTACCTCGCGGCGCGCGACGGGTCGCGCGTCGACGACGTCGCACCGACCTCGACGCCCGAGGAGGCAGACCGTCCAGCGGGCGGCGACGCGGCGAGCCCCGCGGACGGCGTGCCCGTGCATCGCGCGAGCGTCGGCGAGCTCGCGGTCGCGAGCCTCGTGCTCGGGCGCTTCGTCCTCGCCGGCGCCGGTCTTGCGTACGCCGGATGGGAGCTCCTGGGCACCCTCGGCCTGACCGAAGCCGCGGTCCGGACGGGGTCCCTGCCGATCGTGCTCGCCGTCGCCGCGGTCGTGCTGCTGCTCGGGATCCCTGCGACGGTCCTCCGCTACTGGGACCTCGAGGTCCGCGCGCTGCCGGGCGGCGGGCTCCGGCTGTCCTACGGCCTGCTCGCCCACCGCGTCCGACGGGTCGATCCGGGCGCGATCGTCGGCGTCGAGGTGCGTCGCAACGTCGTCGAGATGCTGCTGGGCAGGGCTCGGCTGGGCCTGCTCACGACCGACAGCGCGAGCCAGCTCGGCACGAACCTCCTGCTGCCCTCGCTCCCGCTCGCGACGGTCCGCGACGTCCTCGGTCGGCTCCCGGATCGGCGCTGGGCGGGGCTGCGCGTCCCGGATCGGCCGGCCGTGGGCCTCGCGCTCCTGCAGGCTCCTCGTGCTCGCGGCCGTCGCGGGCGGCGGCGCCGTCGCCGGGGCGAGCCTCGGCGCGCGCCCGTGGCTCGTCGCGCTCATCGCGCTCATCGCGCTGGGCCTCACCTGGCTCGCGGGCAGCATCCTCGGCACCCGGATCGAGGCCGCGCAGACGGACGGCGTGATCTCGGGCACGACCCGGCTCGCCGGCGAACGGCGCCGGGCGCTCGACGCCGGCGCCGTGCACGTCGTCCGGCGGCTCGGACCCGTCGGGCACGGCGGCGTCACCCGGCTGCTCTTCTACGCCGGTCGCGCCCGGGCCCTCACCGCCGCGCGCGTCCGCCGCGCCGACCTCGCCGCGCTGCAGGCGATGGTCGTCCTGGCCGGACCGGCCGCCGCGGCGCGCCGTGCCTCGGTCGGTCGCTGAGCGCGCTCCACAGGCGCGCAACGCGGCGCAACCTCGCGCGCAGGCCTCCCGGCTAGGCTCCAGACCGACGACGACGTCAGGAGGAGCCCTTGTCCGACCGCATCGACCACCTGCTCACCGAGTCCCGCCGCTTCGCGCCGCCCGAGGCGCTCGCGCGCGACTCGGCCACGACGAGCGAGCTCTACGAGCGGGCGGGCGCCGACCGCCTCGGCTTCTGGGCCGAACAGGCCCGCGAGCTCCAGTGGGCGACGCCGTTCACCGAGGTGCTCGACTGGCAGCCGCCCCACGCGCGCTGGTTCCACGACGGCACCCTCAACGTGGCCGTCAACTGCCTCGACCGCCACGTGGAGGCCGGCGACGGCGAGCGCGTCGCGCTGCACTGGGAGGGCGAGCCGGGCGACCGCCGCACGATCACTTACGCCGAGATGACCGCCGAGGTCAAGCGCCTCGCGAACGTGCTCACCGGCCTCGGGGTGCGCGCGGGCGACCGCGTCGCGATCTACCTGCCGATGCTGCCGGAGGCCGTGGCGGCGATGCTCGCGTGCGCCCGCATCGGCGCCGTGCACACCGCCGTCTTCGGCGGCTTCTCGCCCTCGAACCTCCGCAGCCGCATCGACGACGCGGGCGCGTCGCTCGTCATCACGACCGACGGCGCGTGGCGCAAGGGCAAGGTCTTCCCGCTGAAGCCCACGGTCGACGAGGCGCTCCGCGAGCCCGGCCACGGGGTGACGAAGGTGCTCGTCGTGCAGCGCGGCGAGAACGAGATCGACTGGGACGAGAGCCGCGACGTCTGGTACCACGAGGCCATGGCCGAGGCCGAGGCCGAGCACGTGGCCGAGGCCTTCCCCGCCGAGCACCCGCTCTTCATCCTCTACACCTCCGGCACCACGGGGAAGCCGAAGGGCATCCTCCACACGAGCGCCGGCTACCTCACGCAGACCTCATTCACGCACCGCCACGTGTTCGACCTCAAGCCCGAGACCGACGTCTACTGGTGCACCGCCGACATCGGCTGGGTCACCGGCCACAGCTACATCGTCTACGGGCCGATGGCGAACGGCACGACGCAGGTGATGCACGAGGGCACGTTCGACACCCCCACCCCCGAGCGCCCGTGGCAGATCATCGAGCGCTACGGCGTGACGATCTTCTATACGGCGCCCACGGCCATCCGCACCTTCATGAAGCTCGGCCGCCAGCACACGCAGTCGAGCGATCTGTCGAGCCTGCGCGTGCTCGGCACGGTGGGCGAGCCCATCAACCCGGAGGCATGGATGTGGTACCGCGACGTGATCGGCGGCGGCACGACCCCCGTCATGGACACGTGGTGGCAGACCGAGACCGGCGCCATCATGATCTCCGGCCTCGCCTCGGTCACGTCGCTGAAGCCCGGCAGCGCGCAGGTGCCGACCCCCGGCATCGACATCGACGTCGTCGACGAGTCCGGCACGCCGGTCGGCGACGGCGACGGCGGCCTGCTCGTGGCGACCTCGCCGTGGCCGTCGATGCTGCGCACCATCTGGGGCGACGACGACCGCTACCGCGAGACCTACTGGGAGAAGTTCGGCGACCGGTACTTCGCGGGCGACGGCGCCCGCAAGGACGACGACGGCGAGATCTGGCTGCTCGGCCGAGTCGACGACGTCATGAACGTCTCGGGCCACCGCCTCTCGACGGCCGAGATCGAGTCGTCGCTCGTCGCGCACGAAACGACGGCGGAGGCCGCAGTCGTGGGCGCCAGCGACGAGACGACGGGCCAGGCCGTCGTCGCCTTCGTGATCCTGAAGTCGCGGTTCGCCGACGCGCTGAGCGTCGAGGAGTCGGAGGACGTGCTGCGGAAGCACGTCGCCGGCGACATCGGCGCGATCGCCCGCCCGCGGCAGGTCTTCATCGTGCCCGACCTCCCGAAGACGCGCTCCGGCAAGATCATGCGGCGCCTGCTGCGCGACCTCGCCGAGGGCCGCGAGCTCGGCGACACGACGACGCTCGCCGACCAGGGCGTCGTTGACGCCATCCGCTCGCAGCTGCGCTGACCCAGGAGACGACGGAGGGCCCGGGAGCGATCCCGGACCTTCCGTCGTGCGCGGCGGGTCAGGCGAACTCGGCGATGACCTCGACCTCGACGGGCGCGCCGAGCGGCAGCGCCGCGACGCCCACCGCGGAGCGGGCGTGGGCGCCCGCCTCGCCGAAGATCTCGCCCAGCAGCTCGCTCGCGCCGTTGACGACGCCGGGCTGCCCGGTGAAGCCCGGGGCGGAGGCGACGAAGCCCGTCACCTTCACGATGCGGGTGATGCGGTCGAGCGAGCCGATCTCGGCGTCGATCGCCGCGAGCGCGTTGAGCACGCACCGGCGGGCGTCGTCGTGCGCCTCGTCGGCCGAGACCTCGGCGCCCACGAGGCCCGTGCGGCGCAGCGCGCCGTCCACCATCGGCAGCTGGCCGGAGGTGTGCACGAGGTGGCCGGATGCCACGGCCGGCACGTAGGCCGCGACGGGCTTCGCGACCGGCGGGAGCACGAGGCCGAGCTCCGCCATGCGGGCGACCGCGCTCACGCGTCCACCTCGATCGGTCGCTTGAGGAACGCGACGAGGCCACCCTCGGGACCGTTCGCGACGTGCACGAGCTCCCAGCCGTCGGCGCCCCAGGTGTTCAGGATCGCCGTCTCGCGGTGGATGAGCAGCGGCGTCGTCGCGTACTCCCAGGTCGTCTTCGCCATCGTCGGGGGCCTCAGCTCTCATAGGTCGGTGCCGTACCCTCGTATGCTATGGCCGCCACCAAGCACAAGCCAGGAAGCCTCCTCGGGTCGCTCCTCGGGCTCATCGGGTTCAGCGCCGTCGCCGGCGTCCTGGTCTCGGCGACCCTGACGCCCGCGCTCGCTGTCGCATCGAGCGCGACGACCTCGGGGCTCGACCTGTTCGAGAGCCTGCCCTCGTACGCGCAGATCACCCAGCAGGCGGAGCGCAACCGCATCTACGGCGTGCGCGACGGCCAGCCGGTCGAGATCGCGCAGTTCTACAACCAGGATCGTCAGATCCTCACGTGGGAGCAGGTGCCGAGGACGGCCGTCGACGCGCTCGTCGCGGGCGAGGACCGCCGCTTCTACACGCACGGGGGCGTCGACGCGCCCTCGGTCGTGCGGGCCGGCCTCTCGCAGCTCGGCTTCGGCGGCGACTCGGGCGCCTCCACGCTCACGATGCAGCTCGTGCGGCAGCAGATCGCGATGGACGCGTACATCCGCGGCGACGACGAGACCTACGCGCAGCAGTACGAGCAGAGCTACCAGCGCAAGCTCGCCGAGATGCGCCTCGCGATCGGCCTCGAGCAGCGGTACACGAAGAACGAGATCGTGCTCGCGTACCTCAACATCGCGAACTTCGGCGGCAACGTCTACGGCATCGAGTCGGGCGCGCAGCGCATCTTCGGCAAGCCGGCCGCGCAGCTCTCGGCGGCCGAGGCCGCGTCGCTCATCGCGACGGTGCAGAACCCGTCGACCCGGAACCTGTTCAACGCCGACAACTGGCCGCGCAACCAGGAGCGCCGCGACTTCATCCTGCGCGGGATGGCCTCCGAGGGCTACATCACCGCCGAGGAGCGCGATGCGGCGCTCGCGATCCCGGTCGACGACGCCTTCGTCAACGTGCAGCCGCCGAACAACGGCTGCATCTCGGGCTACGACTCGACGCGCTTCTTCTGCGACTACGTGCAGCGCACGCTGCAGCAGGAGCAGGAGGACGGCAGCTACATCCTCGGCGCATCGAAGGAGGACAACGCGGCCGCGCTCTTCCAGGGTGGCCTGCGCGTCTACACCTCCATCGACGTCGACCTCAACGACGCCGTGCAGGAGCTCGTCGACACGAACGTCCCGAACACCGAGGAGCGCTGGCGCTCGGGCGGCGCGGTCACGCAGCTCGAGGTCAGCACCGGCCGCATCCTCACGATGGTCCAGAACAAGGACTACTTCAACGGCGAGGGCGCGCCGTACACCGCGACGAGCGTGAACTTCAACGCCGACTACGCCCTCGGCCGCTCCGGCGGATTCCAGCCGGGCTCGGGGTTCAAGATCTTCACGCTCGCGCAGTGGATCATCGACGGCCACTCGGTCAACGAGCAGGTCGACGCGACCCGCGAGCAGTGGAACACGGGCGACTTCCGCGCGAGCTGCGTCGAGGGCGGCGTGCTGCGCTTCAACGAGTACGACCCGCAGAACAACGAGGGCAACGAGTACCGGCGCATGACGCCGACGCAGATCATGGTGAACTCGGTCAACACGGGCACCATGCGGATGGCGAGCGAGCTCGACTACTGCGACATCGTGAACACGGCGCGCGCCATGGGCGCGTCGCCCGCGAACGGCGGCGACTGGGAGTACCAGCCCTCCGGCATCATCGGCGGCGCGGGCAACGTGACGCCCATGGGCATGGCCGAGGCGTTCGCGACGATCGCGAACGGCGGCGTGCACTGCGAGCCGCGCGCCATCGACCGCATCATCGCGCGCGACGGCAGCGAGATCCAGCCGCCCGGGCAGCAGTGCCAGGAGGCGCTGAGCCCCGAGGTGGCGTCCGTCATGCAGCTCGTGCTCGAGGAGGTGACGGAGCGCAACCCGCTGAACAACCCTGCCGGCTCCACGCCCGTCATCTCGAAGACCGGCACGACGAACGGCGTCGTGCAGACTTGGGTCAACGGGGCGAGCCCCGCGGTCGCGACGTCCGTCTGGGTCGGCAACATCGTCGGCAACGTCTCGCTGCAGGATCGCTGGAACGTGCGCTCGACGGTCTTCCGCGGCGCGATGGCCGAGGCGATCGCGCGCTACCCCGGCGGGCAGTTCCTCGACCCCGACCAGGACACGGTCGACGGCGACGGCGACGCGAGCGCGCTGCCGGACGTCGCGGGAGAGCCCGTGGCCGATGCGCAGGCGACGCTCGAGGCCGCCGGCTACACGGTGCAGGTCGCGGACCCGATCGAGGGCATCCAGGCGCAGGGCGCCGTCGAGTACACGGCTCCCGGCGCGGGCACCCTCGTCTCGCCCTCGACGCCGATCATCCTGTACCCGTCGAACGGCGGCCTCGCCGCGCAGCCCTCGTCCCCGCCCTCCGGCGAGAGCGACCAGACATGGCCCGACCTCGTGGGCCAGGCGCTCGCCGACGCCCGCGGCACCGTCGAGGGGGCAGGCTTCGACCCCGCGAGCATCCAGGTGACGTGGCAGGACCACGGCGAGGCGAACCTCTGCACCGTGCTCGCGCAGAACCCGCTGCCGGGCTCGCCCGGCGCCGCGGCCGACCCGATCTCGGTGGTCGTGGGCACGAACGCGAGCGGCGGCGATCCTGGCTGCTAGCAGGGCGCTCGGGGCGGTCGTCGGCGGGGTCCTCGCCGCCGGCGCCGCCGTGGCCGCCTACGCGACCGCGATCGAGCCGCGCGCCTTCCGCATCCGCACCGAGACCCTGCCGATCCTGCCCGCGGGCGCTCGGCCGATCACGGTGCTGCACCTCGCCGACATCCACCTCGCGCCGTGGCAGGAGGCGAAGCTCGACTGGCTCCAGGGCCTCGCGACGGTCGAGCCCGACCTCGTCGTCAACACCGGCGACAGTCTCGGGCACCGCGACGCGCTGCCGGTGCTGGCCGACGCGCTCGAGGTCTTCCGCGGCGTGCCCGGGTTCTTCGTGCACGGCTCGAACGACGTCTACGGCCCCGAGATGAAGAACCCGCTCCGCTACTTCGGCGGGCCGTCGCAGCTCGGCAGGGACGCCCCCGCCGAGCGGCTCGACACCGCCGGCCTCGAGCGCGCGTTCGAGGACCTCGGCTGGCTCGACCTCAACAACGCCGCGCGCGCGGTCGAGGTGCGCGGCACCACCGTCGCGGGCTTCGGCGTCTCCGACGCCCACCGGGGCTGGGACCGCCTCGACGAGACCGAGGCCGCGCTCTCGCGGATGCGCAAGTCGCTCGGCGACGCGCCGCGGGTGACGCTCGGCGTCACGCACTCCCCCTACCGCCGCATCCTCGACGCGTTCGTCGACCTCGGCGCCGACGCGATCCTCGCCGGCCACACGCACGGCGGCCAGGTGCGGGTGCCGGGTGGGCACGCGATCGTCACGAACTGCGACGTCCCGCGCGCCCAGGCATCCGGCCTCTCGCGCTGGTCGCACGAGGGCCGCTCGGCGCCGCTCACGGTGTCGCAGGGCATCGGCGCGTCGATCTTCGCGCCGTTCCGGCTGGGCACGCCCCCGGAGGCCGTGGTCGTGTCGCTCGTGCCCCGCGCGATCGGGTAGACTGGCCAGGTTGCACGGACGGGGCCCGCCCCGACAGGTGCGACGGGGTGTGGCGCAGCTTGGTAGCGCGCGTCGTTCGGGACGACGAGGTCGCAGGTTCAAATCCTGTCACCCCGACCGCAGAGGCCCCCGCCATCCGGCGGGGGCCTCTTCCATGTCCGGGCCCCGCGTCCGGGCCCATCGGCCCCGCGCGCTGATGCGGCTCAGGCGAGTCGGCCCAGGCGAGCCAGCTCAGGCGAGCCGCCCGCCCGACTCCTGCAGGTAGCACGCGGCGCACAGCGACTCGTAGTGCACCTCGACGCCGTCGATCGCGACCTGGTCGCCGTCGAAGACGAAGGTGTCGCCGATGCGCCGGCCGTTGAAGAGCGCCTTCCTCCCGCACCGGCAGATGGTCTTCAGCTCCTCGAGCGAGTGCGCGATCTCGAGCAGGCGGCGCGAGCCCGGGAACGCGTGGGTGCGGAAGTCGGTGCGGATGCCGTACGCGAGCACCGGCACGCCGTGCTCGACCGCGAGCCGCAGCAGCTCGTCGACCTGCAGCGGCTGCAGGAACTGCGCCTCGTCGACGAGGAGGCACGCCACGGGCTCCGGCGCCGTCGCCGCGGCCTCCTCGAACAGCGCCTCCACGGAGTCCCCGGCGCCGATGAGCACGTCGACCTCGCGGGTGACGCCGAGGCGCGAGACGACGTCCCGCTCGCCCTTGGTGTCGGTCGCAGGCTTCGCCAGCAGCACGCGCTGACCGCGCTCCTCGTAGTTGAAGGCCGCCTGGAGCAGGCCCGTCGACTTGCCGGAGTTCATCGCCCCGTATCGGAAGTACAGCTTCGCCACGCGTCCATCCTGCCCGCTCGCGCGGCTGCGAGCGTCCACGGCGGCGACGCTAGAGGATGCCGTCCTCCTCGGCGCGCACGATGAGCTCGGCGCGCTTGCCCGCGGGCCGGTCGAGCGCCGCGTACTTCGCGCGCACGCGCCGCAGGAAGGTCTTCGCCGTCTCGTACCCGACCTGCATCTCGGCCGCCACCTGCACGGTCGTGCGGCCCTGCACGTAGTACGCGAGCGCGCGGCGCTCGCGGGGCGAGAGCCGCGGGCGGCGGGGCTCGGAGGGCGGGTGCGGGCCGCGCGAGGGCACGGGCCTGCGGGCGCTCGCCAGGCTGGGCGACGACCTCCGCGACCGGTGCGCCGGAGCCGACCACGACGGCGCCGGCATCGTCGAGCTCGGCCGCGAGCTGATCGTCGACCTCGGCGTGGACGACGACGACGGCACCCGCCGCGAGGGCGGTGCGCGCGTGCGCGAGGAGCGCGGCACCCGGCTCCTCCGCGAGCACGACGGCGTCGCCGGGGAAGCCAGAGGCGGTCACGAGGTCGGTGAATCGCGCCTCGATCGAGTCGAGCCTCAGGCCCGGATCCTCCGCGATGGCGGCGCGGAGGGCATCGCCCACCGCGCCGGTGGCGACGGCGGTGACGCTGCGTGGTGCACGGTCCGATGGAGCTTCCGTGGCAGACATGGTGGGTCCTGGGGCTAGGGGGACGCGGCGCCCGCAGCCGCAGGGTGGAGCTCAGGCGCCGACTCATCGCTGAGGCGGAGCGTTCGGGCGGTTCGCGCGAGGCTCTCGCGGGCCGCTGCGCGGTCCTCGTTGAGCTTCGTGCCATAGCTGGGGATCAGCTCGCGGATCGTGCCCTGCCACCGCGGCATGTGCTCGGGGAAGCAGCGCTCGAGGATCGTGAGCATGATGTGGACGGCGGTCGAGGCGCCGGGCGAGGCGCCGAGGAGGCCAGCGATCGTGCCCTCGCCGCCCGTGACGACCTCGGTGCCGAACTGCAGCACGCCGCCCTTCTCGGCGTCGCGCTTCATCACCTGCACGCGCTGGCCCGCGGTGATGAGGCGCCAGTCCTCGTCGCGCGCGTTGGGCATGAACTCGCGCAGCGCGTCGAGCCGCTGCTGCCGGGAGGCGAAGACCTCGCCGGCCAGGTACGAGACGAGCGGGAGGTTCGCGAGCCCCGCGCGGATCATCGGGTACAGGTTGTGCCCCTTGATCGTCTCGAACATGTCGGTGTAGCTGCCGGTCTTCAGGTACTTGGGGCTGAAGCCCGCGTAGGGGCCGAAGAGCAGGCTCGTCTCGCCGTCCACGACGCGCGTGTCGAGGTGCGGCACCGACATGGGCGGGGCGCCGACGCTCGCCTTGCCGTAGACCTTCGCGGTGTGGCGCGCCACGACCTCGGGGTTGTCGGTGCGCAGGAACGCGCCCGTGATCGGGAAGCCCGCGAAGCCCTTGGCCTCGGGGATGCGCGACTGCTGCAGCAGCTTGAGCGCGCCGCCGCCGGCGCCCACGAAGACGAAGCGCGCGCGGATCTCGGCGCGCGACTGGCCGATCTCGCGCTTGAGCTTCAGGCGCCAGGTGCCGTCCTGCTGGCGGCGCAGGCCCGTGACCGCGACGCTCGTGTGCACCTTCGCGCCGGCCTCCTGGATGCGTCCCAGCAGCAGGCGCGTGAGCGCGCCGAAGTCGACGTCGGTGCCCTCGGTGGCCCGCGTCGCCGCGATGGGCTGCGACTTCGCGCGGCCCGGGATGAGCGTCGGCGCCCAGCCGCGGATGACCTCGGCGTCCTCCGAGAACTCCATGCCCTCGAAGAGCGGCTCCTCCTTGAGGAGCTCCCAGCGACGGCGCAGGTAGTCGACGTTCGCCTCGCCCCACACGAACGTCATGTGCGGCGTGGCCGAGATGAAGGCGGTCGGGTCGGGCAGGGTGCCGTCCTCGACGAACGAGGCCCAGAGCTGGCGCGAGAGCTGGAACTGCTCGTTGATGTCGACGGCCTTCGCGGTCGACAGCTGCCCCTCGGGGCCCTCGGGCATGTAGTTGAGCTCGCACAGCGCCGCGTGGCCCGTGCCCGCGTTGTTCCAGGGGTTCGACGACTCCTGCCCCACCTCGGGCAGGCGCTCGAAGACTTCGATCGACCACGACGGCTCCAGGCGGTTGAGGAGGGCGCCGAGCGTCGCGCTCATGATGCCTCCGCCGATCAGGGCCACGTCGATGGTCTTGGTCACGCAGTCGATCCTACGCTTCCACGATCGAACGGTCTGACAGCCGACTGGCGACTCGCAGGGTCCGGGCCTAGCATGATGGCTCCGCCGACCCGCATGAAGGGGGCCGCTGCACCATGGGCATCCAGGACGCCGCGCGCAGACGACTGACCGACGCCGCCCGAAAGCTCCGCGCCGCCGCCGGCCGAGCGGCTGCCGGCTCGGAGCGCGCCGGCATCGCCCTCGGAGAGGCCGCCGCCACGCTGCGCCACCGGCTGGCCGACCGCCGTCGCCGCGCCGCGCAGGGGCCGGAGCGGACGGTCGACGGCAGCTCCGTCGTCAGCGAGTGGTGGGCTCCGAGCGCCCGGCTCGAGGCCGAAGCGGCGCGGGCGACCGATCCGGCCTCGCCGCTCGGACCGGAGGAGGGCCCGGACGAGGGGCCGACGGGGACGGGGCGCTGAGCCCGACGACGATCGACGTGGAGCGCGCGCCTGCGCGCTCCGACAGGCTCAGCCCAGGCGGTGCGCCACGAGCTCCGCGAGCTGCACCGCGTTGAGCGCCGCGCCCTTCCGGAGGTTGTCGTTGGCGACGAAGAGCACGAGGCCGTGCCCGGGCTCCGCCGACTGATCGGCGCGGATGCGGCCCACGAGCGAGGGGTCGGCGCCGGCCGCCCGCAGCGGCGTCGGCACGTCGACGAGCGCGACGCCGGGCGCGTGCTCGAGCAGCGCGCGGGCGTCCTCGGGGCTCAGCTCGCGCTCGAACTCGGCGTGGATCGCGAGCGAGTGGCCCGTGAACACGGGCACGCGCACGCACGTGCCCGCGACGCGCAGCTCGGGGCGCTCGAGGATCTTGCGCGACTCGTTGCGCAGCTTCTGCTCCTCGTCGGTCTCGGCGGAGCCGTCGTCGACGATCGAGCCCGCGAGCGGCAGCACGTTGTGCGCGATGGGCTGCGCGTAGACGCCCGGCTCGCCCGGGTCGACCGCCGCGCCGTCGTGCGCGAGGCGCTCCGGCTGCTGGTCCGCGGTGCGCTCGAGCTGCCCGCGCAGCTCCTCGACGCCCTTGAGGCCGGAGCCCGACACCGCCTGGTAGGTCGCGACGACGAGGCGCACGAGACCTGCCTCGCGGTCGAGCGGCTTCAGCACCGGCATGGCGGCCATCGTCGTGCAGTTGGGGTTCGCGATGATGCCCTTGACCGCGCCCGCGATGGCGTGCGGGTTGACCTCGGAGACCACGAGCGGCACCTCCGGATCCATGCGCCAGGCAGAGGAGTTGTCGATGACGACGACGCCGGCCTCGGCGAACCGGGGTGCGAGCGCCCTCGAGGTGGCGCCGCCGGCGGAGAAGATGGCGACGTCGAGGCCCGTCGGGTCGGCCGCCTCGGCGTCCTCGACCACGATCTCGCGGCCCTGGAAGCCGATCGTCGAGCCGGCCGAGCGCGCGGAGGCGAACAGCCGCAGCTCCTCGAGCGGCACGCCGCGCTCGGCGAGCAGGCGCAGCACGACGCCGCCGACCTGGCCCGTGGCGCCCACGACGCCGAGGCGCAGCGCGCGGGGCTCGCCCGCCTCCTCCGCCAGCCGGCGGATCATCGGCCCGTCCCTGCGTGCACGACGGCGTCCTGCTCGGCATCGAGCTCGAAGGCCGAATGCACGACCCGCACAGCGTCGACGAGCTGGTCGGCGCTCGTGACGACCGAGATCCGGATCTCGGAGGTCGAGATCATCTCGATGTTGATGCCGGCCTCCGAGAGCGCGCGGAACAGCCGCGCCGAGACGCCCGCGTTCGTGCGCATCCCCGCGCCCACGAGCGCGAGCTTGCCGATCTGGTCGTCGTGCTGGAGGTGCTGGTAGCCGACCTCCTCGCGGTGGGCCTCGAGCGCCTGCAGCACAGCGCCCGCCTCCTCCTTCGGCAGCGTGAAGGAGATGTCGGTGCGACCGGTCGCCGCCGCCGAGACGTTCTGCACGATCATGTCGAGGTTCGCACCGGTCTCGGCGACGATCGTGAAGATGCGCGCGGCCGTGCCGGGCACGTCGGGCACGCCGACGATCGTGACCTTCGCCTCGGAGAGGTCGTGGGCCACGCCCACGATCATCGGCTCTTCCATCGCGGCTCCCGCTCTCTCTGGGTCGTAGACGATCGTGCCCTCGTCGTTCGTGAACGACGAGCGCACGTGGAGGGTCACGCCGTGGCGGCGCGCGTACTCGACGCTGCGGATGTGGAGCACCTTCGCGCCCGCGGCGGCCAGCTCGAGCATCTCCTCGCTCGTGATGCGCCCCACCTTGCGGGCGCGCGGCACGATGCGCGGGTCGGCGCTGAAGACTCCGTCGACGTCGGTGTAGATCTCGCAGACGTCGGCCTATCGAGCGCCGCGGCGAGCGCGACGGCCGAGGTGTCGGAGCCGCCGCGGCCGAGCGTCGTGATGTCGCCCGTGACCTTGTTGAAGCCCGCGAAGCCCTGCACGATCGCGATCTGGCCCTCGTCGAGCGCCTGGCGCACTCGGCCGGGGGTCACCGAGACGATGCGGGCCGAGCCGTGGCGGTCGTCGGTGAGCATGCCGGCCTGGCTGCCCGTGAACGAGACGGCCTCGGCGCCCTGCGACTTGATCGCCATCGCGAGCAGCGCCATCGAGATGCGCTCCCCCGCGGTGAGCAGCATGTCGAGCTCGCGGCCGCCGGCGGGCAGGCCGGGCACGACGGCGCGGGCGAGGTCGAGGAGCTCGTCGGTGGTGTCGCCCATGGCCGAGACGACCACGACCACGTCGTCGCCGCGCTTGCGCGTCTCGACGATGCGCTTCGCGACGCGCTTGATGCTCTCGGCGTCGGCCACGCTCGACCCGCCGAACTTCTGCACGATGAGGCTCACACCGCTCCTCGGAGTCCCGGAGAGGCCCAGTCTAGGCGGCGCGCGCATGCCGGGCCGCCCGTGCGACGCCGCGCGACGCGGCGGCCGTGCTCAGCGCTCGATGAGCCTGCGGCCCTCGAAGGCACGACCGAGCGTCATCTCGTCGGCGAACTCGAGGTCGCCGCCGACGGGCAGGCCGCTCGCGAGGCGCGAGACGCGGACGCCGAGCGGGAGCAGCGAGCGGATGAGGTAGGTGGCGGTCGCCTCGCCCTCGACGTTGGGGTCGGTGGCGATGATGACCTCCTCGACCGCGGCGTCCTGCAGGCGCGTCATGAGCTGCGCGACGCGGAGCTGGTCGGGGCCGATGCCCTGCATGGGGTTCAGCGCGCCGCCGAGCACGTGGTAGAGCCCGCGGTACTCGCGCGTGCGCTCGATCGCCACGACGTCCTTCGCCTCCTCGACGACGCAGATCGTGGTGGGCACGCGGCGGGGGTCGCGGCAGATGGCGCACCGCTCCTCCTCGCCGATGTTGCCGCAGACGATGCAGAAGCGCACCTTCTCGCGCACGGTCTGCAGGATCGTCGCGAGTCGCTCGACGTCGAAGGTCTCGGTCTGGATGATGTGGAAGGCGATGCGCTGCGCCGACTTCGGCCCGACGCCGGGGAGGCGGCCGAGCTCGTCGATGAGGTCCTGGACGATGCCGTCGTACACGCGCTCAGCGCTCCCCTCGCACCCGCGGGCGCTCCTCGATCAGCTCGGCGCCCAGCTCCTCGCGCACGACCGCTTCGCCGTAGCGCGCCGCCTGCGCGGCCGAGAGCCGCTCGACGGGCGCCGGGGCGCTGCGGAGCGCCTCCGCCATCGGCGAGGGCTGGGGCGCGGCCTCGGGCTCCGGCGCGGCCGACGACGCCCGGGCCTCGATCACCGGCGCCTCGGGCGCGGAGACGAAGGAGAAGGGGTCGGGCTCGGGCACGTCGGGGAGCGCCTGCTCGGGCAGGTCCTCGGGCGGCGCCTCGGCGTCGGTGGGGATGCTGGCCACGGCCCAGCCGACGACGGGCGCGGCCTCGGCCGCGGCGGGCGCCCCGGTGCGGGCCGCCTCCGGCGCGCGCGCCGCTGCGGCGGCAGGCTCGGGCTGGGGCGGGCTCGGCCGGCGCGGCGGCCGCTCGGGAGCCCTCCGGCTCGGGCGAGGCCGCCTGCTCGGCCCGGCGCGAGCCGCCCTGGCGCGTGCGGGGGACGTAGCGGACCTCGATGCCGAGCAGCGCCTTGATGGTGCCGCGCAGCAGCTCGGCAGCGCTGGGCCTGCCCGGCTTGTGGTCCTTGAACCGCTCGACCTCGGCGTCGGACGTGAACCCGACCACGAGCACGTCGCCGTCGCGCAGGTCGATGGGCGTGACGTTGGAGACGAGCATGAACGCGCCCCGGTCCTGCGTGCCCAGGTGCTGCAGCACCTCGTCCCACGCGTCGCGCAGCTGCGCGAACTCGACCGCGGCGGCGGGCGCCGCGACGACGACCTCCTGCGCGGGCTCCGCCGCCGGCTCGGTGCGCGCCGGCTCCGCACGGGCGGGCTCGGCGGAGACGGACGGCGCGGCCTCCGCGGGCACGGTCGCGGGGCCGGTCGACGTCCAGACCTCGCGCTCGCCCGCGGGCGCGGCGGCCGACGATGCGGCGGGCGTGCGCGCCGGCGGCGCCGCC
Organism: Agrococcus sp. SL85; assembly: GCF_026625845.1. Lineage (NCBI taxonomy): Bacteria > Bacillati > Actinomycetota > Actinomycetes > Micrococcales > Microbacteriaceae > Agrococcus > Agrococcus sp. SL85. The sequence continues at coordinate 1,404,028 of NZ_CP113066.1, read as the reverse complement.
TCGACATCCGCTGCCTCAGCCGTCGCGCTGGGCGGCGCGGCAGCGGGTCCTGCGGCGGGCGCCGGCTCGGCCTGCCGCGGTGCGGGCTCGGGCGCCGGCTCGGCCTGCCGCGCGGCGGGCTCGGGCGCCGGCTCGACCGGCTGCGCCGCCGCCACGACCGCCGCGGCCTCCGGCGCCTGGATCGAGCCGATCACCACGCCCTGCTCGAGCCGGTGCTCCAGGCGCTCGACGCGCGCGATCGTGCCCACCTGCGGGTCGCCGGACTCCGGCACGAGCAGGCGCGCCGCCATGAGCTCGAGGTGCAGGCGCGGGCTCGTGGCGCCCGCCATGTCGGTGAGCGCGCGGGCGACGATGTCGGCGGCGCGCGAGAGCTCCGCGTGGCCGAAGCCCCGTGCCTGCGAGACGAGCGTCGCGAGCTCGTCCTCCGGCACGCCGTGGAGGATGGCGGCGGGGTCGCTCGCGGCCTGCGCGACGATGAGGTCGCGCAGGCGCTCGAGGAGGTCCTCGACGAAGCGTCGCGGGTCCTGGCCCGACTGCACGACGCGGTCGATCGAGGCGAACAGGCCAGCGGCATCCTGCGCCTGCAGCGCGTGCACGATGGCGTCGAGCAGCTCGCCGTGCGTGAAGCCGAGCAGCGCGACCGCGCTGCCGTACGTGACGGTGCCCTCCGAGCCCGCGATGAGCTGGTCGAGCAGGCTCAGGGTGTCGCGCGCGGAGCCGCCGCCGGCGCGCACCACGAGCGGCAGCACGCCCGGCTCGACCTGGACGCCCTCGGCCTCGCAGACGCCCTGCACGTGCTCGAGCATCGGGGCTGGCGCGATGAGGCGGAACGGGTAGTGGTGCGTGCGCGAGCGGATGGTGCCGATGACCTTCTCGGGCTCCGTGGTCGCGAAGATGAACTTGATGTGCTCCGGCGGCTCCTCGACGATCTTCAGCAGCGCGTTGAAGCCGCCCGAGGTGACCATGTGCGCCTCGTCGATGATGAAGACCTTGTAGCGGTCCCGGCTCGGCGCGAAGGTGGCGCGCTCGCGCAGGTCGCGGGCGTCGTCGACGCCGCCGTGGCTCGCCGCGTCGATCTCGACGACGTCGAGCGAGCCGCCGCCGTCGCGGCCGAGCTCGACGCACGAGTCGCACACGCCGCAGGGCTCCGGGGTCGGCCCCTCGGCGCAGTTGAGGCAGCGGGCGAGGATGCGCGCGCTCGTCGTCTTGCCGCAGCCGCGCGGGCCGGAGAAGAGGTAGGCGTGGTTGACGCGGTCGGCCCGCAGCGCCGTGCGCAGCGGGTCGGTGACGTGCGCCTGCCCGATGAGCTCGGCGAACGACTCCGGCCGATAGCGGCGGTAGAGGGCGGCGACCATGCGCACCAGGCTACTTCCCGCCGCTGACGCGCCGATGCCGCGGCGGCTGCCCTGCCGCGATCCGGCGCGCAGGGCCACCGACGATGCTCCGGGATGCGAAGGACTCCCCGCGCACCCGCGACGCATCGCGTCGCGGCGCCAGCCCGAGGCGACCATCGACGCCCCGGAACACGAAGGACTCCCCGCGCACCCGCCAGAGCCCGGTTGCCCTTGCTTCGTCTCCGACCTGGGGGATTTGGCCTGGATGGCGCCACGCGGGGAGCCGTCCACCATGCTACCCGCCACGACGCGCGCGCGCATCCGGGCCGCGCAGGCATCCGTCCCGCCTCGCGTCCGGCCCACCCAGGCATCCGGCCCGCCCAGAGCGGCCCCATGGCTCCGGCGGCTACCGTTGCCGCATGCAGAACGCGCTCGCCGCCACGGTCTCCGGCCTGCCCCTCCACCCGCTCGCGGTGCACGTGCCGGTCGTGCTGCTGCCGCTGGGGGCGCTCGGCCTCATCCTCGTCCTCGCCGTGCCGCGCTGGCGCGCCGCCCTCGCGTGGCCCGTGCTCGCGGTGCTCGCGATCGCCACGGTCGGCGCGCTCGTCGCGAAGCTCTCGGGCGAGGCGCTCGCGGCGCAGGTCGGCGTGCCCGAGGAGCACGAGGAGCTCGGCAACTGGCTGCTCATCCTCTCCTCGGTCCTGCTGCTCGTGGCCGTGGCCTGGTGGCTGTGGGAGCGGCGCGCGATCGCCCGGCGGCGCCCCACGGGCGTCGTGGGCGTGCTCGCGGCCCTCGTGCTCGGGGCGCTCGCGATCGGCGCGATCGTCGTCGCGGTGCTCACGGGCCACTCGGGCGCGGAGGCGGTCTGGGGCGACCGGCTCGGCGGCGACGCCGGCGCCCCCACGGGCGAGCCCGCGACGCCTGCGGCCTCCGCGACCGCCGACGAGCCGCTGACCCTCGCGGTCGTGGCGCAGCACGACGACTCCGCCTCCTGCTGGGCCGCGATCGAGGGCGAGGTGTACGACCTCACCGAGTGGGTCGCGCAGCACCCGGGCGGCTCCGACCGCATCCTCAGCATCTGCGGCACCGACGCCACCGAGACCTTCCAGGGCCAGCACGGCGGGCAGGCGGCGCCCACCGAGACGCTCTCGCGCTTCGCGATCGGCGAGCTGCAGGGGTGAGCGCGCCCGCCCTGCTGTTCGACATGGACGGCACCCTCATCGACTCCGAGCCGATCTGGGCCGAGCGCATGGCGGCGCTCGCCGCGCGGCACGGCGCCATCTGGACCGCGGAGGACGCCGCAGCGTGCACGGGCGGACCGGCCGAGGTCTCCGCGGCCCGCATGCGCGCGCGGGGCGTGGTGCTCGAGCCCGAGGCGCTGCTCGCGGAGCTCGGCGCGGGCGTCGCGGCGGAGGTGCGCGCGCGGATGCCGTGGCTGCCGGGCGCGCGCGAGCCTGCTCGCGGCCGTCGCGGAGCGGGGCCTGCCCGCCGCGCTCGTGACGAACTCCGATCGGCGGAACGCCTCCGGCATGCTCGACGCCGCACCGGCGGGCGCGCTCGCGTTCGCCGTGACGGGCGACGAGGTCGCGCGCCCCAAGCCGCATCCCGAGCCCTACGCGACGGCCCTCGCGCGGCTCGCCGCCGAGCGCGGCGTCGAGCGCGGCATCGCCTTCGAGGACTCCCTGTCCGGAGCGACGGCCGCGCACGCCGCGGGGCTCGAGGTGTGGTTCGTGCGCACGCACAGCGAGGCGCCGGCCTTCGCGACGCGCAGCATCGCCTCGCTCGCCGAGGTCGAGCTCGACGCGCTGCTCGCCGCGAGCGCGCGCTGAGGCCGCGCACCACCGATGCCACGGACCGCCTCGCGGCCGCCGGCCGCGTGACGGCCTCCCCCGCGACGGCCTAGGCCGCGACGACCGCCGCCACCTGCCGGGCGATCTCGAGCTCCTCCTTCGTCGGCACGACCCACACCTCGACGGCCGAGGAGTCGGCCGAGATGCGGCGCTCGCCGCGGCCCGCGTTCCGCTCGGGGTCGAGCACGATGCCGAGGCCCTCGAGGCCCGCGAGCGCCGCCGCGCGCACGGGGGCGGCGTGCTCGCCGATGCCCGCCGTGAAGGCGATCGCGTCGGTGCGGCCGAGGTGCGCGAGGTAGGCGCCGACGGTGCCGCGGATGCGGTGCGCGACGATCTCGAGCGCCTCGACCGCGCGCGGGATGCCTGCGTCGGCCGCCTGCTGCACGTCGCGCATGTCGCCCGTGCCGGTGAGGCCGAGGAGTCCCGAGCGCTTGTTGAGGAGGGCGTCGATCTCGTCGACGGACAGGCCGGCGACCCGGTGCAGGTGGATGAGCACGCCCGGGTCGACGTCGCCCGAGCGCGTGCCCATGACGAGCCCCGCGAGCGGCGTCATGCCCATCGACGTCTCGATGCTGCGACCGCCGCGCACCGCCGAGGCCGAGGCGCCGTTGCCCAGGTGCAGCACGATCGAGCCTGACGTCCTCGAGCGGCCTGCCGAGCAGCTCGGCGAGCCGCCGCGAGACGTACTGGTGGCTCGTGCCGTGGAAGCCGTACTTGCGGATCCGGTGCTCCGCGGCGATCGTCGCATCGATCGCGTAGCGGTGCGCGGCCGGCGGGATCGTCAGGTGGAAGGCGGTGTCGAAGACGGCGACGTGCGGGTGGCCGGGGAACGTCGCGCGGGCAGAGCGGATGCCCTGCAGGTTCGCGGGGTTGTGGAGCGGCGCGAGCGGCGAGAGCTCGTCGATCTGCGCCTCGACGTCGTCGTCGACGAGCACGGCGCGGTCGAAGCGCGCCCCGCCCTGGACGACGCGGTGTCCGACGCCGATGAGCCCCGCCTCGCCGAGCGAGGGCCCGTGCGCCTCGAACTGCCGCAGCACCCAGGCGAAGGCGCGCTCGTGGTCGAGGATCATGCGCTCCTCGCGCACCGCCTCGATGCCGGGCGCCTCGTGCGAAGCGACCGCGGCAGTCTCGCCGATCCGCTCGACGACGCCGCTCGCGAGCGCCGTGCCCGCGTCGACGTCGACGAGCTGGTACTTGAGGCTCGAGGAGCCCGCGTTGATGACGAAGACGGAGCGGGTCATGCGTCGACCTCCCAGGTCGCGGCGGGGCGCTCGGCGCGCGACTGCGCCTGGATCGCCGTGATGGCGATCGTGTTGACGATGTCCGAGACGAGCGCGCCCCGCGAGAGGTCGTTGACGGGCTTCGCGAGGCCCTGCAGCACCGGTCCGATCGCGAGGGCGCCCGCGGATCGCTGCACGGCCTTGTACGTGTTGTTGCCGGTGTTGAGGTCGGGGAAGACGAACACGGTGGCGCGGCCCGCGACCTCGGAGCCCGGCATCTTCTTCGCCGCGACGGCGGCGTCGGCCGCCGCATCGTACTGGATGGGGCCCTCGACGAGCAGCTCGGGGGCGCGCTCGCGCACGAGCCGCGTCGCCGCCCGCACGCGGTCGACCTCGGCGCCCGTGCCTGACTCCCCCGTCGAGTACGACAGCATCGCGACGCGGGGCTCGATGCCGAACTCGGCGGCCGTCCGCGCGGACGAGACGGCGATGTCGGCGAGCTCCTCGACCGTGGGCTCGGGGATCACGGCGCAGTCGCCGTAGACGAGCACGCGGTCGGCGAGCGCCATGAGGAACACGCTGGAGACGACCGAGACGCCCGGCGCCGTCTTGATCGTCTCGAAGGAGGGCTTGATGGTGTGCGCCGTCGTGTGCGCGGCGCCCGAGACCATGCCGTCGGCGTCGCCCGTGTGCACCATGAGCGTGCCGAAGTAGCTGACGTCGCGGAGGCGCTCGGTGGCCTGCTCGATCGTGACGCCCTTGTGGGCGCGGAGGCGCTGGTACTCCGCGGCGTAGCGCGGCAGCAGCTCGGCGTCGTCGGTCGCGACGATCGCGGCGGCCGAGAGGTCGAGGCCGAGGGCGGCGGCGCGCTGGCGGATGGCGGCCTCGTCGCCGAGGATCGTGAGCCGCGCGATGCCGCGCGCGAGCACGGTGGAGGCGGCCTGCAGGATCCGGTCGTCGTCGCCCTCCGGGAGCACGATGTGGCGGAGGTCGCCGCGGGCGCGCTCGACGAGCGAGTGCTCGAAGATGAGCGGCGTGACGACGCCGTCGCCCGTGACCTCGAGCCTCGCGAGGAGCGCCTCGGCGTCGACGTGCTCCTCGAAGAGCGAGAGGGCGAGGTCGCGCTTGCGCTGCGTGCCGTCGGCGAGCGAGCCGCGCGTGGTGGCGATGCGTCGGGCGGTCTCGTAGGTGCCGTGGGGGCTGTTGCCGATCGGCAGGTCGAGGTCGAGCCCGTCGAGGAGGCGCTGCACCGAGGGGTGGAGCGCGAAGCCGCCGTTCAGCACGATGCCTGCGATCGAGGGGAAGGTCTCCGACTGCTGCGCGAGCAGCGTGCCGACGACCACGTCGGAGCGGTCGCCCGGGAGCACGAGGAGGCCGCCCTCGATGAGCCGCTCGAGCACGTGCTCCATCGACATGCCGGCGACGACGGTGCCGAGCGACTCGCGCGAGAGCAGGTCGGGGTCGCCGCGCACGAGCTCGGCGTCGACGGCCGCGAACAGCGTGGCGACGCTCGGGGCGCTCAGCAGGCGGTCCTCGGGGATCGACCAGATGGGCACGCCCTCGGGCACGGCGTCGGCGAGGGCGGCCGGGATGCCCTCGATCGCGGCCGGGTCCGCGCGGTTGACGACGACGCCCGCGATCGAGGCGTGCGCGGCCGCGAGCTCCGCCGTCGTGACGTCGGCCAGGCTGGCGCAGGCTCCTGCGCGGTGCGCGGCGCGTCGGTCTCGGGGTCGCGGCCGCCGAGCACGAGCAGCACCGAGGCGCCGAGGTTCGCGGCGACCCGCGCGTTGAAGCCGAGCTCGGTGGGGCTGCCGACGTCGGTGTAGTCCGAGCCGAGCACGACGACGGCGTCGAAGCGGTCGTCGATGCGGTGGAAGCGGTCGACGATGGTCGCGAGCGCGGCCTCGGCGTCCTCGTGCACCTGCGCGTAGCTCGCGCCCACGGCGTCGTCGTAGGCGAGGTCGACGGCGTCGTGCGCGAGCAGCAGCTCGAGCACGGCGTCGGGCTCCTCGACCGAGCGCGCGACGGGCCGGAAGACGCCGACCCGGCCGACGCGGCGGCTCAGGGCGTCGAGCACGCCGAGCGCCACGATCGACTTGCCGGCGTGGCCCTCGGGGGAGGCGATCACGATGCGTGTGGGCACGGGGCAAGGCTAGCCATCCGGGGCGACGACGGCCTGTGGAATCGGACGGACGTCCCGAGGTCACGAAGTGGTAACAAAGCAGACACAGCCTCAACACACCCTCAGCACAGGGTGAAGATTGACGCCGACGCCAACGACGACGTCATCCATCGAAGGGAACACCGTGACCCATCACAGCAGCGCGAGGACGGCCGCACGACGGCTGCTCGCGATCGGCACGGGCGTCGCGGTCGCGACGTCCGCCGCCGTGCTCGGCGCCGCGTCCGCGACCGCGGCACCGCCAGCGACTCCGACGCCCGCCTTCCAGGACGGCCGCTACGTGGTCGTGCTGGCGGAGGACTCGCTCGCCACCTACGACGGCGGCGTGCAGGGCCTCGCTCGGACCGCCCCGCAGCCAGGCCAGGACCTCGACGCCGACTCGCGCGCCGCGCGCGCCTATCGCGCGCACCTCGGCGATCGCCACCAGCAGGTGGCCGACTCCGTCGGCGCAGACGTCTCGGCGAGCCTGACGGCCACGGTCAACGGCTTCGTCGCCGACCTCACCGCGGCGCAGGCGCAGGCGCTGTCCTCGCGCTCCGGCGTGCGCGCCGTCGAGCCGAACGAGATCCTCCAGATCACGAGCTCCCCCGCCAACGACTACCTCGAGCTGCCGGAGCTGTGGCAGCAGGTCGGCGGCATGGGCGAGGCGGGCGACGGCGTCGTCGTCGGCGTGCTCGACACGGGCATCGCGCCCGAGAACCCCTTCTTCGCGGGCCAGCCCCTCGGCACTGCGCCCGGCAGCGAGCCCTACCGCGCGGGCGACGTCATCACGTACCAGAAGGGCGACGGCCAGACGTTCACCGGCCTGTGCCAGACCGGCCCGGGCTTCCAGGCGAGCGACTGCTCCACGAAGATCGTCGGCGCGCGCTACTACGTCGACGGGTTCGGCGCAGCGAACATCGGCACCGAGGCCCAGGTCCCTGGCGAGTACCTGTCGCCGCGCGACGGCGACGGCCACGGATCGCACACGGCGTCGACGGCCGCGGGCAACGCGGACGTCCCGATCTCGACGGTGGGCGGCACCGACCTCGGCACGATGTCCGGCGTCGCGCCCGAGGCCCGCATCGCGGCCTACAAGGTCTGCTGGTCCGGACCGGATCCCGCGGCGACCGACGACGACGGCTGCGCGTCGACCGACCTCGTCGAAGCGATCGACCAGGCGGTGCTCGACGGCGTCGACGTCATCAACTACTCGATCGGCGGCGGTGCGGCGACCTCGGTGGTCTCGGCCACCGACCTCTCGTTCCTCGGTGCCGCCGCGGCGGGCGTGTTCGTCTCCGCATCGGCCGGCAACTCGGGCCCGGGAGCCTCGACGCTCGACCACGCCTCGCCGTGGTACTCGACCGTCGCCGCCACGACGATCCCGAACTACGAGGCCACCGTGACGGTCGGCGGCGACGCCTACCCCGGCGGCTCCATCACCGTGCCCTTCGAGGGCGAGGTGACCGGGACGCTCGTCGCGGCACGGTCGATCCCCGCATCCGGCGCGGCTGCGGCCGACGCCGCGCTGTGCCTGCCCGGGACCCTCGACGCCGCTGCGGCGGCCGGCAAGGTGGTGCTGTGCGAGCGCGGCGTGAACGCGCGTGTCGAGAAGTCGCAGGTGGCCGCCGACGCGGGCGCGATCGGCGTCGTCCTCGTGAACGTCACGCCCGGCTCGATCGACCTCGACGACCACGCGATCCCGACGGTCCACGTCGACGCGCCGTACTTCGAGGCGCTCTCGGCCGCAGCAGCTGCCGGTGAGACCGTGACGCTGACGGCGGGCAACACCTCCGGCATCGAGACGGTGGCGCCCGTCGTCGCGGGCTTCTCCTCGCGCGGCCCGGCGCTCGCCGACGGCTCCGACGTCATCAAGCCCGACATCGCGGCGCCCGGCGTGGGCATCATCGCCGCGTCGTACCAGGCGCCCGGCGGGGACCCCCGCTACGAGTTCCTGTCGGGGACCTCGATGGCGGCTCCGCACATCGCGGGGCTCGCGGCCGTGTACCTCTCGGAGCACCCGCTCGCCTCGCCCGCAGCGGTGAAGAGCGCGCTCATGACGAGCGCCGAGGACACCTTCCTCGCCGACGGCAGCCGCGAGACGAACCCCTTCAACCAGGGAGCCGGCATCGTCGACTCGCCCTCGTTCCTCGAGCCGGGGCTGGTGTACGAGAACGGCACGGAGGACTGGTACGGCTACCTTCGCGGGCTCGGCTACGGCCTGCCCGACGCGTGGGTGGGCGAGGCCATCGATCCGAGCGACCTCAACATCCCCTCGATCGGGATCGGCTCGCTCGCCGGGTCGCAGACCATCACGCGCACGCTGACCGCCCTGGAGGCTGGCCGGTACGAGGTCTCGGTCGAGGGCGTCCCCGGCGTGGACGTGTCCGTCTCGCCGCAGGTGCTCGACTTCACCTCCGCGGGCCAGTCGCTGTCGTACGAGGTGACCTTCACGACGCGCGACGCGACGCCCGGTCAGTGGAGCACCGGGTCGCTCACCTGGGCCTCGCAGGACAGGGGCGTGCGCTCCCCGATCGCGGTGCAGCCCATCGCGCTCGACCTGCCCGACTGGGTGACCGGCCAGGGTCGCCGCGGCGACGTGACGATCGAGGGAGTCGCCGGGCAGTCCGGTCGCCTCCAGACCTCGGTCGCAGGCTACGCGCCCTACCAGCGCCTCGGCGCAGCTCGGGTGGGTGCCGGCGAGGAGCGCACCTTCGAGTTCCAGATCGGCCGCAACGAGCTCGCGCACGACATCGTGCTCCAGGGGGACGAGTCGGTCGCCGACCTCGATCTCGTGGTGCAGCGGCTCGACAACCGCGGCAACCCCGTCGAGCAGTGGGTCGGCGCGACCGAGTCGGCCGACGAGACGGTGCTGATCGAGAACCCGACCGCGGGCCGCTACCGGGCGACCGTGCAGGTGTACTCGCTCCAGGGCGCGTACTCCACGAGGTTCACCCTCGAGCACGCCGGCGTCCGCGCGAACGGTGGTCAGGGCGACCTGACGCCGCGGTGGGCGTCGCAGCGGGTGTCGACGGGCGAGGCGTTCGAGGTGGAGGTGCGGTGGCGCAACCTCCGCGCGGGCGAGCAGTACCTCGGCATCGTGACGAACCGCCTGGGCCAGACGACCGAGCGCACCTACGTCTACACGGACTCGGGCGCAGGGCAGCCGCCCCGCCCCGGCACCCCGTGATGACGCGGTGACGGAGGGGCGGGGGCCGTGCGCCCCCGCCCCTCCCGCTCTAGTAGGATCGCAAGGTCGGTCGCTCGCGGCCGGCTCAGGAGGATTCGCCTAGTGGCCTATGGCGCACGCTTGGAAAGCGTGTTGGGTGCAAGCCCTCGGGGGTTCGAATCCCCCATCCTCCGCCACCGACGCCCCGCCGCCCTCGAGCGGCGGGGCGTCGTTCCGCTTCGGCTCCCCTGCCGCTGTACGGTGGTGCTGCCGGCATCCTCCGGCCCGTCACGAGGGAGTCCCGATGCGTCCGAGCACCCGCCACGGCTCGGCGGCCCGCGCATGAGCGGCCGCATCCTCGTCGTCGACGACGACCGCGACATCCGCGACCTCGTCGCCATCAAGCTCGAATCGGCGGGCCTCGAGGTCGAGACCCGCGCCGACGGCGTGCAGGGGCTCGAGGCGGCGGCCGAAGGCCCGTGGTCGGCGATCGTGCTCGACGTCATGATGCCCGGCATGAGCGGCATCGACGTGCTGCGCGCGCTCCGCGAGCGCGGCGTCGAGACGCCCGTGATCCTGCTCACGGCGCGAGGCCAGGAGAAGGACATCGAGGCGGGCTTCGCCGCCGGCGCCGACGACTACGTCACGAAGCCGTTCAGCCCCCGGGCCCTCCTGGCGCGCGTCACGGCCGCCTTGGGATGACCACGCCGCTGCCGGCGGAGCTGCTGTGGGCCACGCTCGCGGCGGCATCGATCCTGGTCGCCGTGCTGCTCGTCGTGCTGCTCGGGCAGCGGGCGCTGCGGCACCGGCGGGATCGGCACCGCGCCGACCTCGACGCGAGGCTGCGCTCGCTCGTGCTCGCGGCGACGGTCGCCGAGGAGGACGAGCTCGAGCCGCTCCTCGCGCGCGTGCGGGCGCTCTCCCCCGCCGAGCGCGCGCACGTGGGCCGCGCGAGCTCGCAGATGCTGCGCGAGATCACCGGCGAGGCCGCGGACCGGCTGCGCGCGGTCGCCGCGGCGACCGGAGCGGTGCCCCGCTACGAGGCGGCGACCCGCAGCCGCGACGCGGTGCGCCGCGCCGACGCCGCCGAGGCCCTCGGGCTCCTGGCGCCCGAGGGCGCGCTCGAGCGCCTGCAGGCGCTCGCGCTCGACCCCTCCGCGGAGGTCCGCACCGTCGCGGTCCGCGCGCTCGGCGGCTTCGCCGGCGCGGGCGCGACCGAGCGCATCGTCGAGTCCCTGCGCACGGGCTCGGGCGTGCCGGCCTCGGTCGCGACGACCGCCCTGCTCCAGCAGGGCGCGAGCGCGGGCGCGCGCGTGCGCGCGGCCCTCGAGGACCAGGACGCCGGCGTGCGCCGCGGCGCCGCCCGCGTCGCCGGCCTCCTCCAGGCGCCGGGCTGCGCCCCGCTGCTCGTCGCGCTCCTCGACGACGAGCACGACTCCGTCCGGATCGCAGCGATGCGATCGCTCGAGCGCATCGCCACCCGCGACGCGCTGGAGCCGCTGACGCGGGCCGCCCTGGGCGGCGGCTTCGTCGGCGAGGCGGCGGCGACGACGCTCGCCGCGATGCCGAGCAAGCCTGGACGGCGGAGGCGCTCGCGCGGCTCGCGCGCGACGCCGAGCGCGGGGTCCGCCGTGCCGCGGGGCTGCCGGCGAGGCAGGCCGCATGAGCTGGGACTGGCTGCGCGATGCCCTCCAATGGCTGTTCGCGCTCACGATGTGGCCGACGGGCGTCTACTTCCTGCTCGCCAACACGGCGATGCTCGTGCTCATCTGCATCGCGGCCGCGCACTTCTCGCGCTACCTGCGGCGCAGCGAGCATCGCGGCGAGGACGCGATGGCGGCATCGCCCGTGAGCCTCGGCGTGACGGTCATCATGCCCGCCTACAACGAGGCCGCCGTGATCCTCACGAGCGTCCGGTCGGTGCTGGACCTCCGCTACCCCGACCACGAGGTCATCGTCGTGAACGACGGCAGCGCCGACGAGACGATGGCGCGCCTCAAGGACGCGTACCGCCTCGTGCCCGACGACCGCGACATCCCCGGGCGCATCCCGGTGCGCGGGGCCGTGCGCGGCATCTGGCGCGCCCCCGACGGGGCCGTGCCGCTCATCGTCGTCGACACGGACAACTCCGGCCGCTCCGACTCCGTCAACCTCGGGCTCGACCTCGCGTCGAAGGACCTCGTCGTCATGGTCGACGCCGACTCGATCCTCGAGCCCGACGCGCTGCTGTCGGTGTCGAAGCCCTTCGCCGACGATCCGGAGCGCGTCGTCGCCACGGGCGGCGTGGTGCGCATCGTCAACAACTCGCGCGTGCAGGGCGGGCGCATCGTCGACGTGCGGATGCCGAAGCAGCTCATCGCGCGCATCCAGGTCGTGGAGTACCTGCGGGCCTTCCTGCTCGGCCGCACCGCGTGGTCCGACCTCGGCGCGCTCATCCTGATCTCGGGCGCGTTCGGGATGTTCCGACGCGACGTCCTCATCGAGACCGGCGGCCTCGACGCCGACTCGATCGGCGAGGACTTCGAGCTCGTCATGCGGATCCAGCGGTGGATCCTCGAGGGCCGCCGCGACCATCGCGTCGAGTTCGTCGCGGAGCCGGTGAGCTGGACGGAGGCGCCGTCGACCATGGCCGTGCTCGCCCGGCAGCGGCGCCGCTGGCACCGCGGCCTGTGGGAGGTGCTCTGGAAGTACCGCGGCATGCTCCTCAACCCGCGCTACGGGCGCGTCGGCATGCTCGCGCTCCCCTACTACTGGCTGTTCGAGCTGCTCGCGCCGGTCGTGGAGCTCGCGGGCCTCGTGCTCGTGCCCCTCGGGCTCCTGCTCGGCATCGTCGATCCCGGCTTCGCGCTGCTGCTCCTCGTCGTCTCGTACGTCTTCGGCACGCTCGTGACGCTCGCCGCGGTCGTCGTGGAGGAGGCGAGCTTCCATCGCTACGAGCGATGGCGCGACCTGGGCGCGACGCTGCTGGCCGTGCTCGCCGAGAGCTTCGGCTACCGGCAGCTGACGGCGGTCTGGCGCGTGCAGGGCTGGTGGGCGGCGCTCACCGGCAAGCAGCAGGTGTGGGGCGTGATGACCCGCTCGGGCTTCGCCGAGGGCGATGAGGCGGCAGAGGCGCAGGCGCCGCGCACCTGAGCGGCGGAGCGCGGCGCGGGCAGCGGGCCCCCGAGCCCGGCCGGCCGCTCAGCGCGGCAGCGAGAACGACGCCGTGGATCCCGCGCCCGGCGTGCTGTCGAAGCGGATCGAGCCGTCGTGCGCGCGCATGATCATGCTGCAGATCCAGAGCCCGAGCCCTGCCCCCTGCACGCCGGACGCGCGCGCCTCGGCCGAGCGGTAGAAGCGCTCGAACACGCGGGCCGCCTCCTCCGGGGCGACGCCGGGCCCGTCGTCGACGACCGCGAGGGTCGCGCGCTCCGCAACCCCCTCGACCAGCACGTCGATGCTGCCGCCCTCGTCGACGTACTTGATCGCGTTCGAGACGAGGTTCTCGGCGACCTGCGCGATGCGGCGCGGGTCGGCGTCGACGAGGACGCCCGGCCCCGGGAGGAGCCGGAGGCGCACGTCGCGCCGGCGCGCGCGGTGCTCCAGCAGCGCCACGGTCTCCTCCGCCACGGCCCGCAGGTCGATGGGGGCGCGCGCGAGGCGCAGCTCCCCCCGTGTCATCTCGCCGACGATGAGGAGGTCCTCCACGAGGCCCTGCAGGCGCGTGGAGTTGCGTCGCACCGTCTGCAGCCAGTCGGCGATGCGCTCGGGCAGCTCCTCCTCGAGCACGAGCTCGACGTACCCGGCGATCGAGGTGAGCGGCGTGCGCAGCTCGTGCGAGACGAGCGCGACGAAGTCGTCGCGGTCGGCGAGCATGCGCATGTACGTCGTGACGTCGTCGACCGCGACGATCGAGCCGCGGAACGCGCCGTCGACGATGAGCGGGCGCGACGAGACCGTGATGGCGAGCATGTCCTGGCCCGGCCGATGCGCCCACTGCACGGCGTTGTCGAAGGACTCCCCGCGCGCGGCGCGGATGAACGGGGTGCTCGAGCGCTCGATGGGCTCGCGGCTCTCGAGGTCGAGGAAGATCGCGTCGGCCATCGCGCCCTCGGGCGTCTCCCCCGCCATCGCCGGGTGCCGCGCGAGCGTCGGGTTCATGCGCTCGACGCGGCCGTCGGGGTCGAGCAGCACGAGCCCGATCCGCACGGTCTCGAAGATCGCGTCGAGGAGCGCGCCGTCGACGGCCGACCGCCCGAGCAGCGCGCCCCGCTCCTGCTCGCGCTGCAGCAGCACCGCCTGCTGCCGCTCGACGCGTCGCACGGTGCGCAGCGCGAGCCACGCCGCGCCGACGAGGCTCAGCGGCACGAGCACGGCGCCGACGGCGTTCGCCGTCAGGGTCACGCCGGTCGCGGTCGCGACACGGGCGAGCATGCCCGCGGTGATGACCGCGGCGGCGACGCCCACGACGGCGACCCCCTGCCATCGCGCGCTGAACCCCAGCCAGAACGACGGGTAGACGGCCAGCAGCGCCAGTGTGCGGGGCACGTCGTCGGCGCCGAGCAGCGCGACGACCGCCGCGAGATCGAGCAGCGGCACTGCGACGAGCCAGTGCGTCGGGCGCTCGCGGCGCCCGAGCGCGAGGGCCGCGGCGAGCGCGGTCGCGGCGAGCAGGACACCGCCGCCGATCGGCACCCACGGCCCTGCCCACACCGCGGGGCTCACGAGCGTCATGACGCCGAGCACGAGCGCGACGGAGCAGAGGAACACGAGCTGCAGGCGCAGCGCCTCCTGGTGGGGCTGCGCCTCGGCGTCGCGATCGCCGCCGCCGGCGCCGAGCAGGGTCGCGGGCGTCACCGGCGTCGGGTGCCGAAGACGCCGCGCACGATCTCGCGGAGGATCGTCTGGCCGGTGCGCGAGCCGATGAAGTCGGTGACGACGTTGCCCTCCCGGCGCGCGCCGCCCGAGCCGGCGCGCGTGCGCGAGCCGGAGCCGCGGTTCGCCCGCGCCTCGCGCTCGAGCCGCGCCGCCTCCTCCTCGGCCGCCTCCTGCCGGGCGGCGACCTCGCGCGCCGTGGCCTCCGCGGCCTCCGCGGCCTCGAGCCGGGCCCGCAGCAGCTCGTAGGCGGACTCCCGGTCGATCGCGGGGCCGTAGGTCGCGAGCAGCGGCGACGCCTGCACCGCCTGCCGCATCGCGGTCTCCGGCGTCGGCTGCATCGAGCCCTGCGGGGCGCGCAGCCGCGTCCACGCGACGGGCGTGGGGGCGCCTCGCTCGTCCATGACGGTCACGATCGCCTCGCCGATGCCGAGGCTCGTGAGCACCTGCTCGAGGTCGTAGCCCGACCTCGGGTAGGTGCGCACCGTCGCGCGCAGCGCGGTCGCGTCGTCGGGCGTGTGGGCGCGCAGCTGGTGCTGGATGCGCGAGCCGAGCTGGGCGAGCACGTCGACGGGCACGTCCTTCGGCGTCTGCGTGACGAACACGATGCCGACGCCCTTCGAGCGGATGAGGCGCACCGTCTGCGTGATGGCGGCGAGGAAGTCCTTCGAGGCGTCCTGGAACAGCAGGTGCGCCTCGTCGAAGAAGAAGACGAGCTTCGGCGCGTCGAGGTCGCCCACCTCCGGCAGGTCCTCGAAGAGGTCGGCGAGCAGCCACATGAGGAAGGTCGAGAAGAGCGCGGGCCGGCTCGCGACGCCCGGCAGCTCGAGCATCGAGACGACGCCGAGTCCCTCGGGCGTCGTGCGCAGCAGCTCGCGGGGCGAGAACTCGGTCTCGCCGAAGAAGACGTCGGCGCCCTGCTCGCTGAAGGCGGTGAGCTCCCGCAGGATGACGCCCGCCGTCTGCGTCGAGATGCCGCCGAGCCGCTTGAGCTCGGCCTTGCCCTCGTCGCCCGTGAGCCACAGCAGCAGCTCGCGGAGGTCCTTGAGGTCGAGGAGCGGCAGCCGCTGCTCGTCGGCGTAGGCGAAGACGATGCCGAGGCTCGACTCCTGGGTGGCGTTGAGGCCGAGCACCTTCGAGAGCAGCACGGGCCCGAAGGAGAGCACGGTCGCGCGGATCGGGATGCCGACGCCCTCGCCGCCGAGCGCGTAGAACTCCGTGGGGAAGGCGCGCGGCTCCCAGGCCTGGCCGATGCCGGCCGTGCGTGCGAGCAGCTGCTCGCTCGGGGCGCCCGGCGTCGCGAGGCCCGAGAGGTCGCCCTTGATGTCGGCGGCGAACACCGGCACGCCCGCGGCGGAGAGCTGCTCCGCGAGCCCCTGCAGCGTCTTCGTCTTGCCCGTGCCGGTCGCGCCGGCGACGAGGCCGTGGCGGTTGAGCATCCGCAGCGGGATCCGCACCTGCGTGCCGGGGTCGGGGTCGCCGTTGACGAGCGCGCCGAGCTCGAGCGCCCGGCCCTCGAAGGCGTAGCCGCGACGGATCGCGTCGACCTCGGCGGTCTCGAGCGGGCCCCTCGGGGCCGCCTCCGCGACCGCAGGTTCCGGCGAGGCGTCCGCCGTCGCGGCAGCGGACTCCGCGGCCGCCGCATCGCGCAGGGCCGCGAGCCTCGCCTCGGCCTCGGCCTCGGCCCGCCGGGCCTCCTCGACCTGCGCCTCGGCAGCCGCCAGGCTCGTCGCTCATGCGCACATCCTAGGCGCCGGGGCCGCCGCGCCCCGGGCGCCTCACTCGATCGGCGCGACGCGTCGCGGCTGCACCACGAGCCAGAGCGCGGCGAGCGCGAGGACGCCGCACGCGAGCATCACGACGCCCATCGGGATGGCGTCCTCGATGCGGAACAGGCCCACCACGGGGCTGATGAGCCCCGCGATCGACATGTTGAGCGCGCCCAGCAGCGATGCGGCCGTGCCCGCCTCGCGCGCGTGGTGCGCGAGCGCGAGCGTCTGCACGCACGGCATCGAGAGGCCGAAGCCGAAGGTGAAGACCATGAGCGAGGGGATGAGGCCCGCGACGCCCGCGCCCGCGAGGTCGAGGGCGACGATGAGCGTCGCGCCGACGACGAGCAGCACGGTCGAGACCGCGAGCACCCACTGCGGCCCGACGCTGCGCGCGGCGCGACCTGCCACCTGCGTGCCGATCGTGACGGCGACCGAGCACAGCGCGAAGACGAGGCCGAAGCCGCCGGGCGAGAAGCCGTAGACCTCCTGCAGCAGCAGGGACGAGGTGGAGAGGTAGGCGAACATGCCGCCGAAGATGCTCGCGCCGATGATCGCGACGCCGACGAACACGCGGTCGGTGAGCACGGCGCGGTAGCGCTGCGCGAGCGTCGAGTGCCCGGGCTCCGCGCGCAGGTGCTTCGGGAGCGTCTCGCGGAGGAACAGCAGCTGCAGCACGATCACGAGCACCGCGTAGCCCGCGAGCACCCAGAACAGCCCGCGCCAGTGGAGCACGCCGAGCAGCCACGAGCCGAGCACGGGCGCCGCGATCGGCGCGAGGCCGATGACGAGCGCGAGGCGCGAGAGCGCCGTCACGAGGCGGCTGCCGCTGAAGAGGTCGCGCACCATCGCCATCGCGACGACCGTCCCGGCCGCGGCGCCGAAGCCCTGCAGCACGCGCAGCAGCAGGAGGCTCGCGATGTCGGGCGCGACCGCCACGCCGACGCTCGCGAGCACGTGCACGCTCGTCGCGACGAGCAGCGGCACCCGCCGGCCCACGCGGTCCGAGAGCGGCCCGACGACGAGCTGGCCGAGCGCGAAGCCGAGCGTCGTCGCCGAGAGCGTCAGCTGGACGGTCGCGTCGGTGGTGGCGAACTCCGACTTCAGCTCCGGGAAGGCCGGGAGGTAGAGGTCGATCGTGAAGGGGCCGAGCCCGGCCAGCAGGCCGAGCACGACGAGGGTCGTGATGCGGCGGCTGCGGGTGAGCTGGTCTCCGGGGTGCCCGGTCACTCGCCGCGCTCGAGCACGAGCGGCGCCTCGGCACGGTCGGCGACGCGCTCCTCCCCTGTGGCGGGGTCGTGCTCGAAGACCACGCGGCCGTCGATGAGGACGGTGCGCGGACGCACCATCGGGTCCATCCAGTCGCCGCCCCAGACCACGATGTCGGCGCGCTTGCCGGGCTCGAGCGAGCCGACCTCGGCGGCGACGCCGAGCACCTTGGCCGGGTTGATCGTGATGGAGCGCAGGGCCGTCTCGCGGTCGAGGCCCTCGCGCACGGCGAGCGAGGCCTGGTGCACGAGGAACGAGATCGGGATCACGGGGTGGTCGGTGATGATCGAGAGCTCGACGCCCGCCTTCGCGAGCTTGCCGGGGTTGGCGATCGAGCGCTTCCGCAGCTCCATCTTCGACTTCGTGGTGAAGAGCGGTCCGATGAGCACGGGCACGCCGCGCTCGGCGAGGAGGTCGGCCACCACGTGCGCCTCGGTGCCGTGGTCGATGACGAGGTCGTAGCCGAACTCCGCCTGGATGCGCAGCGCCGTGACGATGTCGTCGGCGCGGTGCGCGTGCTGCCGCCACGGGATCTCGCGGCGGAGCACCTTGCCGAGCGCCTCCATCGTGAGGTCGACCTCGACGGGGCGGTCGGGGTCGGCCTGCTTGCGCGCGTAGTTCTGGGCGGCGACGAAGGCGTCGCGGATGATCTTCGCCGTGCCGAGGCGCGTCGAAGGCGTCTGCTTCTTCTCGCCGTACACCCGCTTGGGGTTCTCGCCGAGCGCCGACTTCACGCCCGCGGGCTCGCGCAGCACCATGTGGTCGACGATGCGGCCGTGGGTGTGGAGCGTCGTCGCCTGCCCGCCGATCGGGTTGCCGGAGCCGGGGTTGACGTTGACGGTCGTCACGCCGCCCGCGAGCGCGAGGTCGAAGCCCTCGTCGAAGGGGTCGATCGCGTCGATCGTGCGCACGCCCGCGGTGTTGGGGTTCGTCATCTCGTTCGTGTCGCTCGCGCCGCCGCCGTCGCCCTCGGGGTGCACGCCGAGGTGCACGTGGGCGTCGACGAGGCCGGGCGTGACCTGCGCGCCCGCGACGTCGAGCACCTCGGCGCCCTCGGGCACCGCGACGTCGGCGCCGAGCACCTCGATCCTGCCGTCGCGGACGACGATCGTCCCCTCGAACTCCTCGCCCTCGACGGGCACGACGCGGGCGTTGACGATGGCGAGCAGCATGGGGTCCTCTTCGAGTGGGGTGCGGTGCCCCCAGCCTACGCCCTCGTTAGCCCGGCGAACGACATGCACCGGCGGGAGGGATCAGGCGCAGGCGCCCGGCAGGTGCGCGAGGGTGTCGCGCCACCCCTCCTCGTAGGCGTCCCTCGCGGCCTCCCGCGTCGTGTGCCGCACGGTCACGAGGGTGCCGCCCACCGCCTCGGCGAGCAGCACCTCGACCTCGTCGACCTCCGGCTCCGGCCGACCCTCGTCGATCCACTGCCACGTGAGCACGAGGCGCTCGTGCGGCGCGAGCGCGCGGTACTCGCCGCGCACTCCGAAGCCGGCGCCCGCGTCGAAGCGGTAGCGGCCGCCCTCGCGCGCCTCGGCCGCGATGCTCGTGCCCGGGATGGCGCGCCACCACCAGCGCGCGATCGCCGCCGGGTCGGTCCAGGCCGCCCACACCACCTCGCGCCCCGCGGGCACCGCCTGCTCGACCACCAGCTCCGCCATCGTCGCCTCCTCGCTCGATGCGCCCAAGCATGCCAGACGCCGCCGACGGCATCCGACGCCGGGGCGAGCACGACGACGGCCCCGGCGCGGAGCCGGGGCCGTCGAGGAGTGGGCCTAGCCCAGCGAGCGCGCGCGGCGCTTGTTGTAGACGTCGAAGGCCACGGCGAGCAGCAGCACCATGCCCTTCACGAACTGCTGCACGTCGGTCTCGACGCCCATGAGCGACATGCCGTTGTTCAGCACGCCCATGATGAGGCCGCCCGTGATCGCGCCGATCACGGTGCCGATGCCGCCCTGCACCGCCGCGCCGCCGATGAACGCCGCCGCGATGGCGTCGAGCTCGAACAGGTTGCCGGCGCCGGGGCCGGCCGAGTTCAGGCGGCCCGTGAACACGATGCCCGCGAGCGCCGCGAGCATGCCCATGTTGACGAAGAGCATGAAGTCGATGCGCTTCGAGCGGATGCCCGAGAGGTCGGCCGCATGCCGGTTGCCGCCGACCGCGTAGATGTGGCGGCCGAAGCGCGTGCGCGTCATCACGACGGTGTACGCGACCACGAGCACGCCGAGCACCACGAGCACGATCGGCGTGCCGCGCGAGCCCTCCGCGAGGCCCAGCAGGTAGGTGATGAGGACGATGAGCAGGATGCCGAAGCCCGTGCGGGTCCAGAACCACCAGGCGGGCTCGCCCTCGACGCCCAGCTTCACGCGCTTCGCGCGGCCGCGCAGCTGCGAGCCGACGAACAGCACGAGCGTGAGCACGCCGAGGCCCACCGTGATCCACTCCGCAGGGCTCGTCGCCGCCGGGAACAGCTGCGGGAACAGGTAGCCGCCGCCCAGCTGCCGGTACTCGGTGGGGAAGGGCGTGATCTGGGTGTTGCCGAGCGTGATCTGCGTGAGGCCGCGGAAGATGAGCATGCCCGCGAGCGTCACGATGAAGGCCGGGATCCCGACCACCGCCACCCAGAAGCCCTGCCACGCGCCCACGAGCGCGCCGAGCAGGATGCCGACGAGGATGCCGGCCCACCAGGGCCAGCCCCACTGCACGATCATCACGCCCGTCGCAGCGCCGACGAAGGCCGCGACCGAGCCGACCGAGAGGTCGATGTGGCCGGCGATGATGATCATCACCATGCCGATCGCGAGGATCAGGATGTAGCTGTTCTGGACGATGATGTTCGCGACGTTGCCGGCGGTGAGCAGGCGGCCGCCCGTGAGGCCCTGGAACAGCAGGATGATCACGACGAGCGCGATGAAGATGCCGATCTGCTGCACGCGCGAGAGCAGGAAGGCGCCTCCCGTGCGCAGGGCCGAGGGCTTGAGGTCGCGCGCCGCGTCGTCGCGCTTCGTGTCACTGGGCGAGGACATGGTCCGCCTCCTTCTCCTGGGTCATGCGCTGCATGAGGGCCTCCGGGGTGGCCGAGGCGATCGGGAACTCGCCCGTGATCCGGCCCTCCGAGAGCGTGTAGATGCGGTCGCAGATGCCGAGCAGCTCCGGCAGCTCCGACGAGATGACGACGACGGCCTTCCCGTCGGCGACGAGCTGGTTGATGATCGTGTAGATCTCGTACTTGGCGCCCACGTCGATGCCGCGCGTGGGCTCGTCGAGGATGAGCACCTCGGGGTCGGTGAAGAGCCACTTCGAGAGCACGACCTTCTGCTGGTTGCCGCCCGAGAGCTTGCCGACCACCGCGCCGACGTTGGGGGTCTTGATCCGCATGCTCCTCCGGTAGCCCTCGGCGACGATCGTCTCCTCGTCGCCGTCGACGAGCCCGCGCCTCATGAGCTTCGAGAGCGCCGCGGCCGAGATGTTGCGCTTGATGTCCTCGATGAGGTTGAGGCCGTAGGCCTTGCGGTCCTCGGTCGCGTAGGCGAGGCCCGCGCGGATCGCCGCGGGCACCGAGCGCAGGTCGACCTGCTTGCCGTGGACGTAGGCCGTACCCGAGATGCGCGAGCCGTAGGAGCGGCCGAAGACGCTCATCGCGAGCTCGGTGCGGCCGGCGCCCATGAGGCCCGCGATGCCGACCACCTCGCCCGCGCGCACCGTGAGGTTCGCGTCGTGGATGACCACGCGGTCGGACTCGGTGGGGTGGTGCACCCGCCAGTCCTCGATGCGCAGCACCTCCTCGCCGATGCTCGGGGTGCGCTCCGGGTAGCGCGACTCGAGGTCGCGGCCGACCATGCCCTTGATGATGCGGTCCTCGGTGACCTCGGAGGTGACGAGCGTCTCGATCGTGCGGCCGTCGCGGATGACCGTGACCTTGTCGGCGATCGCCTTGATCTCGTTGAGCTTGTGGCTGATGATGATCGACGTGATGCCCTGGCCCTTGAGGTGCCGGATCAGGTCGAGCAGGTGGGCGGAGTCGTCGTCGTTGAGCGCCGCCGTCGGCTCGTCGAGGATGAGCAGCTTCACGTCCTTCGAGAGCGCCTTCGCGATCTCGACGAGCTGCTGCTTGCCGACGCCCACCTCGTTGGCCTTCACCGCCGGGTTGTCGCCGAGGCCCACGCGCGCGAGCAGCTGCTGGGCCTCCTTGTTCGTGGCGTGCCAGTCGATGAGGCCGCCGCGGCCGACGCGCTCGTTGCCGAGGAAGATGTTCTCGGCGAGCGAGAGGTGGGGGCTGAGCGCGAGCTCCTGGTGGATGATCACCACGCCGGCGCGCTCGGAGTCGTTGATGGAGTGGAACGCCACGGGCTCGGCCTCGTAGACGATCTCGCCCTCGTAGGTGCCGTGCGGGTACACGCCCGAGAGCACCTTCATGAGGGTGGACTTCCCGGCGCCGTTCTCGCCGCAGATCGCGTGCACCTCGCCGCGCTCGACGGTGAGGGTGACGTCCGAGAGCGCCTTGACGCCCGGGAACTCCTTGGTGATGCCGCGCATCTCGAGGATCGCCGTCATGGCGCCCTCCCTTCCAAGCGTGGGCCGGCGCGGTCGCGCCGGGGCCGGTGGGGTGGTGCGGGGCAGGGGCGGACCCCCGCCCCGCACCGGTGCTCGCTAGAGCTCGTCCGCGGTGTAGTACCCGGAGTCGATGAGCACTTCCTCGTAGTTGTCGACCGTGACGATGGTCGACTCGAGCAGGTACGACGGGACGATGAGCTCGCCGTTGTCGTACGTCTCGGTGTCGTTCACCTCGGGCTCGCCGCCCGTGAGGAGCGCGTCGACCATCGAGACGGCCTGCTCCGCGAGGAGGCGGGTGTCCTTGAAGATGGTCGAGTACTGCTCGCCGGCGATGATCGACTGCACCGAGCCGACCTCCGCGTCCTGTCCCGTGATGACGGGCAGGGCGTCGGTCGAGTAGCCGCCGGAGGTCAGCGCCGAGATGATGCCGATCGAGAGGCCGTCGTAGGGCGAGAGCACGCCGTCGAGCTCCGTGTCGCCGATGACGGTGAGGATGTTCTCCATGCGCTCCTGCGCCGTCTCGGGCAGCCAGCGGAGGATCGCCGCCTGCTCGAAGTCGGTCTGGCCCGACGGCACGACGAGCGTGCCGTCGTCGATGAGCGGCTGGAGGGTGTCGATCGCGCCGTTCCAGAAGAACGTCGCGTTGTTGTCGTCCGGGCTGCCCGCGAAGAGCTCGATGTTGAACGGGCCGGCCTCGTCGGTGCGCTCGCCGTTCTCGTCGACGACGCCGAGCCCCGTGAGGAGGCTCGTCGCCTGCTGCACGCCCACCTGGTAGTTGTCGAAGGTCGTGTAGTAGTCGACGTTCGGGCTGCCGTTGATGAGGCGGTCGTAGGCGATGACGGGGATGCCCGCGTCGCCGGCCTGCTGCAGCACGTCGGTGAGCGTCGTGCCGTCGATCGAGGCGATGATGAGCGCCTCGGCGCCCGAGGAGATCATGTTCTCGATCTGCGACACCTGGGTGGGGATGTCGTCGTTCGCGTACTGCAGGTCGACGGTGTAGCCGAGGTCCTCGAGCTGCGAGCGCACGTTGTCGCCGTCGGCGATCCAGCGCTCCGACTGCTGCGTCGGCATCGCGACGCCGACGATCTGGCCCTGGCCGCCCGGCTCGGCAGCGCCGTCGCTGCCTGCCGGCTCAGCGGTGCCGCCGCGGCCGCAGCCGGTCGCGATGAGCGCGATCATGCCTGCGGCAGCGACAGCGCCGAGGATGCGGTGCTTCTTCACTGTGGTTCCTTTCCTGGTGCCGCGGTGCGGCTGTGGGTGGTGCGACCGGGAGGGTCGCGGCGAGGGTCCGGCGTCAGCCGAGGCCCTGTGCGAGTCGGTGGTAGGCGGCGTTCCAGCGCACCTCGCGCTCGAAGGCCTGGACGGTGGTGCCCTCGTGGATCTCGAGGAGCTCGATGCCGGTCTGGCGGGCGAGCTCGCGGAAGGCGTCGATGCCGACCTGCGTCGACATGACGGTGTGGTGCGCCGCCCCCGCGGTGAGCCACGCGGCCGCGGAGGTCGCGAGGTCGGGGGCGGGCCGCCACACGGCGTGCCCGACGGGCAGCTTCGGCATCGGCTCGGGCAGCGCGACGTTCTCGACCACGTTGGCGACCATGCGGAAGCGCTCGCGCATGTCGCTCAGCGCGACGACGACGGCCGGGCCCGGGTCGGCGGTGAACACGAGCCGCACGGGGTCGTCCTTGCCGCCGATGCCGAGCGGATGCACCTCGAGGCGCGGCCGCTCGCTCGTGAGGCTCGGGCTCACCTCGAGCATGTGCGCGCCGAGGATCAGCTCCTCGCCCTCGACGAGGTGGTACGTGTAGTCCTCCATGAGCGAGGCGCCGCCCGGCAGGCCCGCACCCATGTGGGCCGCGGCGTGCACGAGGATCGCGGTCTTCCAGTCGCCCTCGGCGCCGAAGCCGTAGCCGTCGGCCATGAGTCGCTGCACCGCGAGGCCGGGCAGCTGCGGGAGGCCGGCGAGGTCCTCGAAGCTCGTCGTGAAGGCGCCGAACCCGCCCGCCTCCAGGAAGCCGCGGAGCCCCGCCTCGATGCGGGCGCCGTCGCGGAGCGACGCGTGGCGCTCGCCGCCCGGGCGCAGCTCGTCGGCGACGTCGTAGGCCTCGAGGTACTCGGCGACGAGCGCGTCGACCGCGGCGTCCGGCACCGCCTCGACGGCGTCGGCGAGCTCGGTGACGCCCCAGGTGTTGACCTGCACGCCGAGCCTGACCTCGGCCTCGGTCTTGTCGCCCTCCGTCACCGCGACGAAGCGCATGTTGTCGCCGAAGCGCGCGACCTTCAGGCTGCGCAGCGCCGCGGTGCCGAGGGCCGCGCGCGACCACGTGCCGATCTCGGCGCGCACGCGCGGGCTCGCGGCGTGGCCGACGACGATCGTGCGGGGCGTGCCCAGGCGTGCGGCGATGTAGCCGAACTCGCGATCGCCGTGCGCGGCCTGGTTGAGGTTCATGAAGTCGAAGTCGATCTCGCTCCAGGGCAGCGCCGCCTCGTGCTGCGTGTGCAGGTGCAGGAGCGGCTTCTGCAGCGCCTCGAGCCCGCCGATCCACATCTTCGCGGGGCTGAAGGTGTGCATCCACGCGACGACGCCGATCACGCGGTCGTCGGCGTTCGCCTCGAGCATCGCGCGGCGGATCGCCTCGGGCGAGGTGAGCACGGGGCGGTGCTCGACCGTGACCGGGATCTCGTCGGCGCCCTGCAGGAGGCCGGCGACCTCCTCCGACTGCGCGGCCACCTGCGCGAGCGTCTCCTCGCCGTACAGCCCCTGGCTCCCCGTGAGGAACCAGACGACCTTCGACGCGGGGTCGGGGATGATGCTCGTCACTCGGTGTCCTCCGTGGTGCTCGCGGCCTGCTGGCCGTAGACGTTCTGGTATCGGTCGAAGAGGCGGTCGAGGTGCCCGGGGACGATCGGGATCGTCGCCCCGCCCTGTCGCGCGAGGTGCATGGTGCGGGCGACGTCCTCGCACATCACCGCGGCCTTCACCGCGTCGCGCGCGTCGCGCCCGATCGTGAACGGGCCGTGGTTCTGCATGAGCACCGCGCGCGAGCGGTGGCCCTGGAGCGTCTCGACGATGCCGCGGCCGATCGAGTCGTCGCCGATGATCGCGAAGGGGCCCACGGGGATCTCGCCGCCGAACTCGTCGGCCATCGCGGTGATGTGGCACGGGATCGCCTCGCCGCGCGCCGCCCACGCGGTCGCGTACGTGGAGTGCGTGTGCACGACGCCGCCGACCTCGGGCATGTGGCGGTAGACGTAGGCGTGCGCGGCGGTGTCGCTCGAGGGCGAGCGCTCGGCGCCGAGGCTGCCGGGCACGACGCTGCCGTCGAGCTCGCAGAGGATCATCGACTCGGGGGTGAGGTCGTCGTAGTCGACGCCCGAGGGCTTGATGACGAAGCGGTCCTCGCCCTCGACGCGGCCCGAGACGTTGCCGCCCGTCCACACCACGAGGCCGTAGCGGGTGAGCTGGGCGTGCAGCGCGGCGACCTCCTCGCGGGCGCGGCGGACGGCGTCGGTCTCGACCGCGCCCGTCTCGACCGCGCTCATGCCGTGGCCTCCGCGGTCTCGCGGGCGGGCTCCGCGACGGCGGCCGACGCGCGCGCCTCGCGCTTCATGGCCTTGAGGCGGCGCATGACGTCGTCGCCGCCGCGGCCGAAGCGGTCGTGGAGGGCCAGGTACTCGGCGTAGAGGGCGTCGTAGGCGTCGGCAGCCGCGGGGTCGGGCACGTAGGCGTCCTCGTCGGCGGCGCCCATGGCCTCCCCCGCCGCGATCGTGTCGGGGTAGGCGCCCGCGGCGACGGCCGCGTGGATCGCCGAGCCGAGCGCCGGGCCCTGCTCGCTCGCGATGACCGAGATGGGCATGCGCAGCACGTCGGCGTAGGTCTGCATGAGGCGTCGGTTGCGCAGCAGGCCGCCGGCGGCGACGAAGCGCTCCACCGTCACGCCCGAGCCGTCGAAGGCCTCGACGATGACGCGCGTGCCGAAGGCCGTGGCCTCCACGAGCGCGCGGTAGATCTCCTCGGGCCGCGTCGTGATGGTCGCGCCGATGAGCAGGCCCGAGAGGTTGGTGTCGACGAGCACCGAGCGGTTGCCCGAGTGCCAGTCGAGGGCGACGAGGCCGTGCGCGCCGACCGGCTCGGCCCAGGCGAGCTCGGTGAGGTGCTCGTGCACGCTGCGGCCGGCGGCCGCGGCCGCGTCGTGGATGGCGGGCGGCACCTGGTTGGCGACGTACCAGGCGAGGATGTCACCGACGCCCGACTGCCCGGCCTCATAGCCCCAGAGGCCGTCGACGATGCCGCCGTCGACGACGCCGCACATGCCGGGCACCTCGGCGAGCGTCTCGCTCGACATGACGTGGCACGTCGAGGTGCCCATGATCGCGAGCATGCTGCCGGGCGCCGTCGCCTTCGCGGCGGGGGCCGTGACGTGCGCGTCGACGTTGCCGACCGCGACGGGGATGCCGGCGGGGAGGCCCGTGAGCGCCGCGGCCTCGGCCGTGAGATGGCCGGCGGCCGCGCCGAGCGCGCCGATCTCGGCCTCGAGCTTCTCGGTGAAGGCCGCGAAGCCGGGGTTGAGGGCGGCCAGGTAGTCGCGGCTCGGGTAGGCGCCGTCCTGCAGGATGCCCTTGTAGCCGGCCGAGCAGGCGTTGCGCACGTAGCGGCCGGTGAGCTGCCACACGATCCAGTCGGCGGCCTCGACCCAGCGGTCGATGCGGGCGTAGACCTCGGGGTCCTCCTCGAGCACCTGCAGGGCCTTGGCGAACTCCCACTCGCTCGAGATGGCGCCGCCGTAGCGCGCGAGCCACGGCTCGCCGCGCTCGGCCGCGATCGCGTTGATGCGGTCGGCCTGCCCCTGCGCGGCGTGGTGCTTCCAGAGCTTCGGGTAGGCGTGCGGCCGGCCGCCGAGGCCGTCGAGGCGGCAGAGCGGGGTGCCATCGTCGGTCACGGGCATCGGGGTGGACGCCGTGAAGTCGGTCCCGACGCCGATGACGCTCGCCGGGTCGATGCCGGAGGCGCGGACGGCGGCCGGCACCGCGCGGCGCAGGACCTCGAGCCAGTCGTTGGGCTCCTGCAGCGCCCACTCGGGCGCGAGCCGCTCGCCGGTGGCGGGGAGGCGGTCGTCGATCACCGCGTGCGCGTACTCGTGGACGGCGCTGCCGAGCTCGGCGCCGTCGGCCACGCGGACGACGATCGCGCGGCCCGAGAGCGTCCCGAAGTCGATGCCGATCACGTGGCGGTCGGCCTGGGCGCCGGCGGCCGCGCTGGGCTGCGCGCTCTCTCGCATGGTGACTCCGTCGTCTCGTGCGGCAGCTGCCGCAGTGCAGTGCGGCCACTGTATGCGAAACGGTCACAACTTCGCGACACCGTGATCGGATCGTGACATCTGATCGGTGCGGCCCGTCGCCGCGCGCGGGCTAGCCGCGCGGCCGTGCGGTCGAGGCGCGCTCGACCAGCGTCGGCGGGATCCGCAGGTGCACGAGGCCGGAGCCCCCGCCGAGGTCGTCGAGCAGCACCCGCATCGCGGCCGACCCCACCTCCTGGAACTCCTGCCGCACGGTCGTGAGCGCCGTCGGGTAGTGCGGCGCCTCCGGCACGTCGTCGAAGCCCACGACCGAGACGTCCTCGGGCACCCGCACCCCGGCGTCGCGGCACGCGTGCAGGAGGCCGAGGGCCATCTGGTCGTTGCCGACCGCGATCCCCGTGGCCCCGAGCGCGAGCGCCGCGGGCCCCTCGGCGTAGCCGGAGTCCGGCGTCCAGTCGCCCTCGAGCGTGCCGACGAGCTCGAGCCCGAGCTCCGCGACGCGCTCCTCGACGCCGCGCGCGCGGGCGCTCGCGTCGATCGAGCCCTGCGGCCCGCGCAGCTGCGCGATGCGGCGATGCCCGAGGCCGGCGAGGTGGTCGACCGCCATCCGGGCCCCGAGCCGCTGGTCGATCGCGACGGAGTGGCCGAAGGCGAGGCCCGTCGGCTCGAGCGTCACGTAGGGCACCTCGACCCGCAGCTGCCCGAGCGCCTCGAGCACCGCGGTCTCGGCGACCGAGACGACGAGCGCGTCGATGTTCGTCTCGCGCAGGAAGGTGAGGCCCGCAGCGAGGTCGTCGACGCTGCCGGAGGCGGCGTTCGTGAGCGCGATCCGGTAGCCGGCGTCGCGCGCGGCCGTCTCGATCGCGATCTGCTGGGTCTGCGGGCCGTAGTCGGTCGTCGGCAGCGTGAGCAGGCCGATGGTCCGGGAGCTCCGGCGCACGAGCGCGCGCGCCGCGGCGTTCGGCCGGTAGCCGAGCTCGACGATCGCCGCCTCGACGCGCGCGAGCGTCTCGGCCTTCACGTTGGGGTGCCGGTTCAGGGCGCGGGAGACCGTCTGGTAGCTGACCCCGGCGCGCGCGGCGACGTCGCGGATGTTGGGCCGCCGCTCCCGCTCGCTCGCCATCGTGCCTCCCGGTGCGCACTCGTCGCGCTCCCCCAGCATCCCACCTCGCCGCCCTGCGTGGTGACCGTTTCGCACGGATGGGGGCGCCGAATGCTCACCAGCTGTCGGCGAGCTCCTCGAGGCGCGTGAGGGAGTCCTGCCAGCCGTCGCGGATGTCGTCGACCTCATCGAGCGGCGCCGACTGCTCGACGTGCACGAGCGTGCCGCCGTCCTGCTCGGCGAAGCGCACCTCGACGAGCTGCTCGCCCTGCGATCCCTCGGCGGCGAGCCAGTCCCAGCTGAAGAGCAGGCGCCTGCCCTCCTCGACCGCGACGTAGCGGCCCTGCACGCCGACGCCGCCCGACGCCGTGCGGAAGCGGTACCACCCGCCGACGCGCGCTTCGGCCTCGTAGCGGGCGTCGTCGAACATCGGCCACCACCAGCGCTCGAGGCCCGCCGGGGTCGTCCACAGGTCCCAGACCTCGTCGACGGGGGCATCCACCCACGCGTCGACGACCGCGCGCTCGTCGTGGCCCGTGCCGCTCCAGTCCGTCATGCCGCCACCGTATCCGGCCGCGCCCGCTGCGGGGCTATCGTGGGTCGAACGGTGCGAGACCCTGGCGCCGCGCTCGAGAGGCCCCCTGCATGACCGCCCTCCCCCCTGCCGACGGCCTCACGCGCTCTGAGCGCCTCGACCGGCTGCCGTTCACCCGCAGGCACGGACGCCTGCTCGGCACCTCCGGCATCGGCTGGGCGCTCGACGCGATGGACGTCGGCCTCGTCTCGTTCGTGATCGCCGCGCTCTCGCAGCAGTGGCAGCTCGAGCCCACCGAGACCTCGTGGATCGCCTCGATGGGCTTCGTCGGCATGGCCATCGGCGCGACCGTCGGCGGCCTGCTCGCCGACCGCATCGGGCGCCGCAGCGTCTTCGCACTCACGCTCGTGGTGTACGGCCTCGCCACCGGAGCCTCCGCGCTCGTCACGGGCCTCGCGGCGCTCCTCGCGCTGCGCTTCGTCGTCGGCCTCGGCCTCGGGGCCGAGCTGCCCGTCGCCTCGACCCTCGTGAGCGAGTTCGCCCCCAAGCGCATCCGCGGCCGCGTCGTCGTGTGGCTCGAGGCCTTCTGGGCCGTGGGCTGGATCGCCTCGGCGGTCATCGGCACCTTCGTGATCGGCGCCTCCGACGACGGCTGGCGCTGGGGCCTCGCGATCGGCATGGCGCCCGCGATCTTCTCGATCGTCATCCGCTTCGGCGTGCCCGAGTCGGTGCGGTACCTCGAGTCGCGCGGCCGCCTGCCGGAGGCCGAGCGCACCGTTCGGTCGTTCGAGGAGGCCGCGGGCGTGCCCGCGCCGGCCGACGTGCCGGAGGTCGTGGTCGCCGAGGCGGTGCCGGAGGCCGAGCGCACCTCGATCTGGTCCCGCGAGCTGCGCGGCCGCACCGCTGCGCTCTGGACGGTGTGGTTCTGCGTGAACTTCTCCTACTACGGCGCCTTCATCTGGATCCCGACGCTGCTCGTCGCGCAGGGCTTCGACCTCGTGCGCTCGTTCCAGTTCACGCTCATCATCACGCTCGCGCAGCTGCCGGGCTACGCGACCGCCGCGTTCCTCATCGAGCGCTGGGGCCGCCGCCCCACGCTCACGCTCTTCCTCGTGGGCTCGGCGCTCGCGGCCGGCTGGTACGGCACCGCCGACGCCGAGGCCGCGATCATCGCCGCGGGCTGCGCGCTGTCGTTCTGCAACCTCGGCGCGTGGGGCGCGCTGTACGCCGTGGGGCCGGAGCTCTACCCGACGACGGTGCGCGGCACGGGCACGGGCGCGGCGGCGGGCTTCGGCCGCATCGCCTCGATCCTCGCGCCGCTCGCGGTGCCGCCGCTCCTGGGGTTCGGCGGCGAGGCGCTGCTCTTCGGCGTCTTCGCCGCGGCCTTCGCGATCGCCGCGGTCGCCGCCTGGCGCATCCCCGAGCATCGCGGCAAGCCGCTCGCGTAGTCGCGCCGCGGGCGGGGAGGCCGCGGCGCGGCTCGGCCAACGGGTGGGGCGGCCTAGGGCGCAGGCTCCGGGTCGCGGCGCGCGCCCTGCGAGGCGTGCACGGCGAACACGGTCGGGCGGGCGTGCCCCGCGGCCTCGACCGCGTCCGCGACCTCCGCCTGGATGCGCGTCGACTCGGCGACGTCGACGAGCGCGATCGCCGCGCCGCCGAAGCCGCCGCCCGTGAGCCGCGCGCCGAGCGCGCCGGCCGCGACCGCGACCTCCACGGCCGCGTCGATCGCGGGCACGGAGTCCTCGAAGTCGTCGCGCTGCGAGCGGTGCCCGTCGGTGAGGATCGGCCCGATCTCGCGCGGCCGGCCGGCGCGGACGAGCGCCGCGACCTGCGCCGCGCGCGCCGTGTCGGTCACGACGTGCCGCATCCGCCGGTGCACCGCTGCGGGCATCCGGGCCGCCCAGCCCTCCACCGCCTCCGGAGCGATCTCGCGCAGCGTGCCGACGCCCGCGATCCGGGCGGCCTCCTCGCACTCGCGGCGGCGGTCGCCGTAGCCTCCGGTGGCGTGGTCGTGCCGCACGAGGGAGTCGATGACGAGGATCTCGAGCCCTGCGGCCTCGAAGCCGAGCGGCACCTGCTCGGCAGAGCCCGCGGCGAAGTCGAGCAGCACCGCGTGGTCGCGCCGGGCGAGCAGCACCGCCGACTGGTCGAGCGTGCCGGTCGGGGCGCCCACGACCTCGTTCTCGACGAGCTGCCCGATGCGGATGAGCGCGTGCGCGTCGGCGTCCAGGCCCCACAGCTCCACGAGCGCCACGAGCACGGCGGACTCGAGCGCCGCCGAGGACGAGACGCCGACGCCCACGGGCACGTCGCTCGCGACGAGCGCGTCGAAGCCCGTGCCCTCCACCCCGAGCTCGCGCCGCAGCACGTGCGCGGCGCCCAGCACGTACCGGCTCCAGCCCTGCGCGTCGAGCGCGCGGTCGAGGCGCGTGGCGATCACGCCGTCGCCCTGCGCGAACCCCGAGGCCACGCGCACCGCGTCATCGTCCCGGAGGCGCACCGCGACCCGCGTGCGGCGGTCGATGCCGAAGGGCAGCGCGAGGCCGCCGTTGTAGTCGGTGTGCTCCCCGATGAGGTTGACGCGGCCGGGCGCCGACCAGACGCCCGTGGGCTCGGCACCGAACAGGGCCGCGAACGCCTCACGCACGGGGCACCGCCAGCGCCTCG
Organism: Agrococcus sp. SL85; assembly: GCF_026625845.1. Taxonomy (NCBI): domain Bacteria; kingdom Bacillati; phylum Actinomycetota; class Actinomycetes; order Micrococcales; family Microbacteriaceae; genus Agrococcus; species Agrococcus sp. SL85. The sequence goes on along the minus strand of NZ_CP113066.1, from coordinate 1,372,253 downwards.
ACCGGGCGCAGCTCGTCGGCGCGTGCGATCGCATCGCGCAGCCGCGCGGCGCCCTCCTCGGACGCGATGTCGCCCACCCAAGCGCCCATCGCCGCCTCGCTGCCGGCGAGGAACTTCAGCTTGTCGGCCGCGCGGCGCGGGCTCGTCACGTGCCAGGTGAGCCGCACGTCGTCGCGGTGCGCGGCCACGGGGGCCTGCAGCCAGCCCGCGATGTACGGCAGGGGCGCGTCGTAGAGCGCGTCGAGGCCGCGGGCGAGGCGCAGCGTGAGCACGGCGAGCTCGTCGCGCTCCTCCGGCGTCGTCGCGGCGAGGTCGGGCACCTGCCGGTGCGCCATGAGCTGCACCTCCACGGGCCAGCGCGCCGCGAAGGGCACGAAGGCGGTGAAGTGCTCGCCCGCGATGAGCACGCGCGGGCCCTGCCGCTCGCTGTCGAGCACGTCGGCGAACAGGGCGGGCCCGTACTCCTCCACCGAGGCGCAGATGCGGCGGATGCGCTGTGGCACGGAGGGGTAGCCGTAGATCTGCCCGTGCGGGTGGTGGAGCGTCACGCCGATCTCGACGCCGCGGTTCTCGAAGGGGAAGACCTGCTCGATGCCCGGCACGGCCGAGAGCGCGCGGGTGCGCTCGGCCCAGGCCTCGACGACGGTGCGGGCGCGCAGCGTCGACTGGGTGCCGAACGAGCCCTCGCGGTCGGGGCTGAAGCACACCACCTCGCAGCGGCCGATCGCGGGGCGCGCGGCGCCGATCGCGATCCGCGAGCCCTCGCGGCCCGTCGCGACGGGCGTCGCGGGCTCGGGCAGGTCGTCGCCGAGGACGCCCGGGCCGAAGGAGGGCGAGCGGTTCTCGAACACGGCGACGTCGTAGTCGTCGGGGATCTCGCTCGGGTTCGTCGCGGTCTGCGGGGCGAGCGGATCGAACTCGGCGGGCGGCAGGTGCACGCGGCCCTGCCGAGCGGTCGCGACGGTGATCCACTCGGCGCTCAGCGCATCGAAGCGCATCGTCGGCGTCGCGGGGCGCGGGTCGAGGGCGCGCTCGTCGGCGCGGCGCTCGCGCTCGGGGCTCCCGGCGTCGTCGAAGTAGACGAGCTCGCGGCCGTCGGCGAGGCGCGTGGAAGTCTGGCGGATCGCGGTCACCCGACGAGCATGCCGCATCCCGTGCGTGCATGCGCGGATTTGTGCGAAGGTGTGCGTATGGATCCGATGCGCACACCCGCCGCCGCGAGCACCGCCGCCCTCGAGGCCGGCCTCCACGACGTCGAGCGCCGCGACCGCATCGTCGCGGCGCTCCGCTCGGGCGGCGTCGCCCGCGTCGCCGAACTCGCGGCGGGCCTCGGCGTCTCGGCCATGACGCTGCGACGGGACGCCGACCGGCTCGTCGCCGACGGGCTCGTGGAGCGGGTGCGCGGCGGCGTGCGCGCGGTCCGGCCGCCGCTCACCGAGGAGCCGGCGCCGCTCGCGAAGGCCGCGCTGCACCGCGACGAGAAGGCGCGGATCGCCGCCGCGGCCGCCGCGCTCGTCCGCCCCGGCAGCGCCATCGGCATCGGCGCCGGCTCGACGACCCTCGCGCTCGCGCGCCTCGCCGCCGCGGTCGAGGGGGTCACGATCGTCACGAACTCGCTGCAGGTGGCGCTCGCGCTCGAGGGACGCGACGGCGTCGTGCTCACGGGCGGCGAGCGCACGCGCTCCGATGCGCTCGTCGGGCCCGTCGCCAACCGCGCCGCCGCATCCATCGGGCTCGACGTGCTCTTCCTGGGCGCGCACGGCATCGACGCCGAGCGCGGCTGCACCGCGCCGAACCTCGCGGAGGCCGAGACCAACCGCGCGCTCATGGCGGCGGCGCGCACGACGGTCGCGCTCGTCGACGCCTCGAAGTGGGGCGTGCACGCGCTCGCGACCTTCGCGCCGCTCGACGAGCTCGACGTGCTCGTCAGCGACGCCTCGCTCCCCGAGGCCGCTCGCCGCGCCGCCCGCCGGGTAGTCGGCCGCCTCCAGGCTCGCCTAGTCCCGCGCACGCGCGCCGCGCCGCGCCCGCGCCGCGCACCCCGCCCGCGCCGCGCGCCCCACCCGCGGTGTGGTCGCTTCGCGCCCATCCCCCGGCCGCCTGCGGGCCTCAGCTGACCACACCCCGGCCCGCCGCCCAGGCTGTGGTCGCTTCGCGCCCCTTCGCACACGCGGAACGGGCCTCAGCTGACCACACCCCGGCTCGGCCGGCCGGCTGTGGTCGCTTCGCGCCCTTCCTCGCCGCCTGGGAGGGTGCGAAGCGACCACACCACTGCGGGATGGCCTAGAGCGAGTCGAGCGCCTGCCGCAGGTCGGTGATCAGGTCGTCGGCGTCCTCGAGGCCCACCGAGAGGCGCAGGAGGTCCTCCGGCACGGCCAGCTCGGTGCCCTTGACCGAGGCGTGCGTCATCTCGCTCGGGTAGCAGACGAGGCTCTCGACGCCGCCGAGCGACTCCGCCAGCTGGAACAGCCGCGTCCGCCGCACGAGCTCGAGCGCCGCCGGCGCACCGCCCGCGAGCTGCATCGAGACCATGCCGCCGAAGCGCCGCATCTGCCGCGCCGCGAGGTCGTGGCCGGGGTGATCCGGCAGGCCCGGGTAGTGCACGGCCGTGAGCGCGGGGTGCCCGACGAGCGACTCCGCCACCGCCTGCGCCGTGTCGCTGTGGCGCTCCATGCGCACGGCGAGCGTCTTGAGCGATCGCGTCGTGAGCCACGCGTCGAAGGGGCTGTTGACGGCCCCGACCGCGAACTGCTGGAAGGCGATCCGCTCGGCGAGCTCGGCGTCGGCCGTGACGACGGCGCCGCCGACGAGGTCGGAGTGGCCGCCGATGTACTTCGTCGTCGAGTGCAGCACGACGTCGGCGCCGAGCGCGAGCGGCTGCTGCAGGTACGGCGTCGCGAAGGTGTTGTCGGCGATGACGACGGCGCCCGCCTCGTGGCCGATCTGCGCCAGGCCCGCGATGTCCGCGACCTTCATGAGCGGGTTCGACGGCGTCTCCACCCACAGGATGCGCGTCTCGGGACGGAGCCCCGCGCGCACGGCGTCGAGGTCGGAGGCGTCGGCCGTCGTGATCGAGACGCCCCAGCGCTCCCACACCTTCGAGACGAGGCGATGGGTGCCACCGTAGACGTCGTTGCCCATGAGCACGTGGTCGCCGGGCTGCAGCACCGCGCGCAGCACGGCGTCCTCGGCGGCGAGGCCGGAGCCGAAGGCGTAGCCGTGCGTGCCGCCCTCGAGGCTCGCGAGCTGCTCCTGCAGCGCGTCGCGCGAGGGGTTGCCGCCGCGCGCGTACTCATAGCCGTCGCGGAAGCCGCCCACGCCGTCCTGCACGAACGTCGACGACATGAAGATCGGCGGGATCACCGCGCCGGTGCGGGGGTCGAAGGGCTGCCCGGCGTGGATGGCACGGGTCGAGAAGCCGCGGGGGTCGGTCATCAGGCCTCCTTCGCGAGGAACGTGAGCAGATCGGTGCGGGTGACGACGCCGACGGGCTTCGCCTCGTCGAGCACGAGCAGGGCGTCGGCCTCGGCGAGCGCGGCCTGGAGGGCGTCGGTGCCCTCGCCGGCGCCGATGCGCGGCAGCTGGGGGCCGAGGTGCTCGGCGACGGGGTCGGCGAGCCGCGCGCGGCGGGTGAAGACGGCGTCGAGCAGGTGGCGCTCGTCGACGGATCCTGCGACCTCGCCGAGCACGACGGGCGGCTCGGCGCGCAGCACGGGCAGCTGGCTCACGCCGTGCTCGCGCATGATCTCGATCGCCTCGTGCACCGTGTCGGTGGGATGCGCGTGCACGAGCGCGGGCGCCGCGGCGCCCTTCGCGGCGAGCACGTCGCGCACCGTGGTGCCCTCGGCCGCGTCGGCGAAGCCGTGCGCGCGCATCCAGGCGTCGGAGTAGACCTTCTGCAGGTAGCCGCGGCCGGAGTCGGGCAGCAGCACGACCACGACGGCGTCGGCGGGGAGCGACCGGGCGGCCTCGAGGGCGACGACGACGGCCATGCCGCTCGAGCCGCCCACGAGCAGCCCCTCCTCGCGGGCGAGGCGGCGGGTCATGGCGAAGGAGGCCGCGTCGTCGACCGCGACGACCTCGTCGACGAGCGAGGGGTCGTAGTTGCCCGGCCACATGTCCTCGCCCACGCCCTCCACGAGGTAGGGCCGGCCGGTGCCGCCGGAGTAGATCGAGCCCTCGGGGTCGGCGCCCACGATCCGCACACGGCCCTCGGAGGCGCGCTTCAGGTAGCGCGCGGTGCCGGTGATCGTGCCGCCCGTGCCGATGCCGGCGACGAAGTGCGTGATGCGCCCCTCCGTGTCGCGCCAGATCTCGGGACCGGTCGTCGCCTCGTGCGCCGCGGGGGCGGCGGGGTTGAAGAACTGGTTGGGCTGGAAGGCGCCCTCGATCTCGTCGGTGAGGCGGTTCGCGACGCCGTAGTACGACTCCGGGCTGTCGGGCGCGACCGCCGTGGGCGTCACGACGACCTCCGCGCCGTAGGCGCGCAGCGTGGCCCGCTTGTCCTCGGCCACCTTGTCGGGGCAGACGAAGACGCAGCGGTAGCCGCGCTGCTGCGCGACGAGCGCCAGGCCCACGCCCGTGTTGCCGCTCGTCGGCTCGACGATCGTGCCGCCGGGGCGCAGCAGTCCGCGCGCCTCGGCGTCGTCGATCATCGACTGCGCGATGCGGTCCTTCACCGAGCCGCCGGGGTTCAGGAACTCGACCTTCGCGAGCACCGTCGCCGCGATGCCCTCGGCGACCTTCGTGAGCCGCACGAGGGGGGTGTCGCCGATCGTCTCGAGGATCGACTCTGCGTAGCGCATCCTGCCTCCTGGGTGACGCCCCAGCCTATCGGCGCGGATGGGGCACGATGGGGCGATGGACGCGCGCTCGATGGACCGGCGGCGCGAGCTCGTGATCGAGCGGGTGCTGCGCGCGGTCGAGCTCGTGCCGCCCGGTCGCGTCGCCTCCTACGGCGCGATCGCGCGCATCTGCGGCATCGGACCGCGCCAGGTGGGCTCGATCCTGCGCCACTGGAGCGAGGGCCTGCCGTGGTGGCGCATCACGAGCCACGCGGGCGACTTCGGCGGCGACCTGCTGCAGCGCGCGCTCCCCCACTGGCGGGCGGAGGGCATCGTCGTGAAGCCGAACGGCCTCGGCTGCCGCTACGCCGACTTCGCGGCCGACCTGGACGAGCTCGAGCGGCGGTGGCGCGCGGCCGTGGCCGACCTCCCGCTCCCGGACGACGTCGAGGACTAGGCCGCGCGCGCCGGCGCGGCCCGGCTCAGACCCGCGCCTGCTGCGCGAACAGCGACGCGTAGGTGCCGCCGAGGGCGAGCAGCTCGTCGTGCGTGCCGCGCTCGACGATGCGGCCGCTGTCGACGACGTGGATGACGTCGGCGTGCCGGATGGTCGAGAGGCGGTGGGCGATCGCGATCGTCGTGCGGCCGCGCGCGGCGGCGTCGAGCGCCTGCTGCACCACCCGCTCCGAGACGGTGTCGAGCGCGCTCGTCGCCTCGTCGAGGATGAGCACCGCGGGATCCTTGAGCATGACGCGGGCGATGGCGACGCGCTGCTTCTCGCCGCCCGAGAGCCGGTAGCCGCGCTCGCCCACGATCGTGCCGTAGCCGTCGGGGAACCCCGCGATCGTGTCGTGGATGCTCGCTGCGCGCGCGGCCGCTTCGAGCTCGTCGTCGGTCGCGTCGGGCTTCGCGTAGCGGAGGTTCTCGGCGATGGAGGCGTGGAAGAGGTAGGGCTCCTGGCTGACGATGCCGATGTGGTCCGAGAGCGCGTCGGGCGCGAGCTCGCGCACGTCGGCGCCCGCGAAGCGCAGGCTGCCGCCGCTCACCTCGTACAGCCGCGGCACGAGGTAGCCGATCGTGGTCTTGCCCGCGCCCGAGGGGCCGACGAACGCCGCGAAGGTGCCGGGCTCGAGCCGGAACGAGACGCCGTCGAGGGTCGGGCGCTCCTCGTCCTTCGCGTCGGGGTAGCGGAAGGTGACGTCGTCGAGCTCGACCTCGCCGAGCCGCGCGGGGTCGAGCGGCCGGGGCTCGGCCGGCGGGTCGATCGCGGGCCGCAGGTCGAGGTACTCGAAGATGCGGGCGAAGAGCGCGGAGGAGGTCTGCAGGTCGAGCGCGACGCGCAGCAGCCCCATGAGCGGCATGAGGAGGCGCGCCTGCACCGTCGTGAAGGCGACGATCGTGCCCGCGGTGATGAGCCCGTCGCCGCCCGCGACGAGGTAGCCGCCGATGAGGTAGACCATCGAGGGCAGGATCGAGATGAAGACCGAGACGACGGCGAAGAACGTCTGGCCGCTCATCGTGAGCCGCACCTGCAGGTCGATCTGCTTGTCGTTCTCGACGCCGTAGCGGCGCAGCTCGTCGTCCTGCCGGCCGAAGGCCTTCGCGAGCAGGATGCCCGAGACCGAGAGCGACTCCTGCGTGATCGCGGTCATGTCGCTCAGCGACTCCTGCGTGCGCGTGGCGATGCGCGCGCGCACCTGGCCGACGCGGCGCTGCATGATGACGAGCAGCGGCACGAGGATCACCGAGACGATCGTGAGCTGCCACGACAGGATGAGCATCGTCACGAGGCTCGCGATGACCGTGACGACGTTGCCGACGATCGACGAGATGGTGTTCGAGAGCACGCCCGCGACGCCGCCGACGTCGTTCTGCAGGCGGGACTGGATGACGCCCGTCTTCGTGCGCGTGAAGAACGCGAGCTCCATGCCCTGCAGGCGCTCGAACAGCTTCGTGCGCAGGCCGCCCATGACGGTGTTGCCGACCTTCGCGGTGAGCCACGTCTGCCACACGCTCAGCGCGTTCGCGACGATCCAGAGGCCCACCATCGTGAGCACGAGCACCCACAGCAGCTGGAGGTTCGCCATGCCGCTGGGCGGGAAGAGCGCCTCGTCGAAGACGCGCTGGATGAGCAGCGGCGGCACGACCGCGATCGCGGCCTCCACGAGCACGAGCACGATCGTCAGCGCGATGGATGCGCGGTGCGGCGCGAAGAGCGCGACGACGCGCCGGCCGAGGCCCTCGATCGCCGGCGCGTCCTCGTTCGCGGCGCGCTGCGCCGACTCGTCGCGCATCGCGACCCGACCCCCGCGGCGAGCGCCGCCGCCCATCATGCTCATCGGGACCAACGCTAGCGGCGGCCGCCCACCGCGCCGCGCGCGTTCGCCGAGGGCGCGCGCTCGGCCTCGCGCCGGGGCCCGCACGTCGCGCCCGCAGAGGGCCCGCGGGCGGTCCTCCGTCGGGCCTGCGCCGCGCTCGATCGGCCGCAGCGCCGCACCGGCTGCATGATGCGCCTCGCGCCACGCTCAGCCCGATCGAGCGCGCTCCCCGAGCCCGCTCAGCCTGCCCCGGCACGATGTCGGCATGCGAGCGTGGATGCCGGCGCTGCGGCCGGTGCTGATCCAGGGCGACGACGGCGCGCCCATCCACTTCGGCGAGCGCTGGAGCGACCTGCCCGAGACGCCTGCCGAGGCGTACTCGGTCGTCACGCACCCGGAGCGCTACGCGCAGCTGCACGAGGTCGCCGACGCGCTCGTCGCGCACCTGCTCGCGACCTATGACTGCGAGGCCGTCGAGGAGCCTCCCCGCGACCTGGGCGCGCAGGAGCTCCGCGCCGTTCGCATCGCCTCGGTGCCGGGCACCGCACCCGTGCGCATCGCCTGGACCGACTTCCCCGGCGTCGTCGCCGAGGTGGGGCTCGACGTGCCGGCGGCCGCGCCCATCTGCGGCTGCGACGCCTGCGACGAGCCGCTCGAGCGCGCCGCCGAGGGGCTCGCCGAGGCGGTGCTCTCGCGGGTGCGCGGCCGGGGCGGGGCGGCCTGGCCGGAGCGCTAGCCGCCGAGGAGCGCGCGGTGGTGCGCGAGCCGCTCGTGGCCGCACGGATCGCCGTGCCCCGGCACGAGCAGCGGCTGCGCGCCGGCCGCGAGCGCGTCGAGCGCCGCGATCCAGCCCGCGACGTCGGTGGAGTCGTCGGCCTGCGGATCGTCGGCGGTCTCGACGAGGTCGCCGACGATCGAGGCGCCGGCGCTCGGCACGTGCACCACGAGGTCGCCGCCCGTGTGGGCCGGTCCGAGCGGCTCGAGCACGACCTCCAGGCCGCCCACGCGCAGCGCGCGCCGCTCGGGCACGGCGACGTCCGGCAGCACGATGCGCAGCGCGCGCACGCCCTCCGCGGTCGCCGGGCGCGCGAAGCCCAGCACCGCCTGCCGCTGGGCCTCCCCGTGCTCGCGCAGCTCGTCGACCGCGACCGGATGCGCGAGCATCGGCACGCCCTCGAACGCCGACAGCGCGAAGCAGTGGTCCCAGTGCGCGTGCGTGATCGCGACGGCGACGACGCGGTCCCCGCGCGCCTCCACGGCCGCCCGCAGCTCCGCCGCCCGCTCGGGCAGCGTGCCGGGGTCCACGACGAGCGCCTCCCCAGCGTCGGCGACGACCACGGCGCTCATCGACGCCTCGGCCATCACCCAGCGGTCGATGCCGGGAGCGATGCGCTCGAGCGTCACGGCGCGAGCTCCACGCCCCGCTCGGCGAGCGCCTCGCGCAGGAGGCGCACCACCCGCGGGCCGACGCCGTGGAGCGCCAGCAGCCCCCGCTCGCCGAGCGCCGCCACCCCCGCGAGCGTCGTCGTGCCGTGCGCGAGGAGCGCGCCGTTGGCGGGTCGGCCGATCGCCGGGAGATCTCCGATGCGCTCGGGCAGGTGCTTCGTCGACATGGACCGAGCATCGCACGGAGCGGGGCATGACGAAGGGCCGCATCCCCGAGGGGATGCGGCCCGACGTGCAGGGGCGGGGGACGCTACTTGAGCGTCACCGTCGCGCCGGCCTCCTCGAGGTCGGCCTTCGCCTTCTCGGCGTCCTCCTTCTTCGCGCCCTCGAGCACGTTCGAGGGAGCGCCGTCGACGAGCGCCTTGGCCTCGCCGAGGCCGAGCGACGTGAGCGCGCGGACGACCTTGATGACCTGGATCTTGGCGGAACCGGCCGACTCGAGGACGACGTCGAACTCCGTCTTCTCCTCGACCTCCTCGGCGGCAGCGCCACCGGCGGCGGGGGCCGCGGCGACCGCGACCGGAGCGGCGGCGGTGACCTCGAAGGTCTCCTCGAAGGCCTTCACGAACTCGCTGAGCTCGATGAGGGTGAGCTCCTTGAACTGCTCGAGCAGCTCCTCAGTCGACAGCTTTGCCATCGTCTTCTCCTTGTTTCTGGTACCGACCGGGCCTTACTCGGCCGCGGACTCCTGCTTGACCCGCAGCGCGTCGACCGCGCGAGCGGCCTGGGCGAGCGGGGCGTTGAACATGTAGGCAGCGCCGAACAGCGAGGCCTTGAAGGCACCGGCCAGCTTCGCCAGCAGCACCTCCCGCGACTCGAGATCGGCGAGCTTGTTGACGTCCTCGGTCGAGAGCGGGTTCCCGTCGAAGAAACCGTTCTTGACCACGAGCGCCGGGTTCGCCTTGGCGAAGGCACGCAGCTCCTTCGCGACGGCGACAGGGTCGCCGTGCACGAATGCGATCGCCGACGGGCCGACGAGCGAGTCGTCGAACGCGTCGATGCCAGCCTTGTTGGCGGCGATCTTGGTGAGCGTGTTCTTCACCACGGCGTACGTCGCGTGCTCACTGATCGAACGGCGCAGCGTCTTCAGCTGGCCGACGGTGAGACCGCGGTACTCGGTCAGCAGGACGGCGTTCGAGGTCTCGAAGAGGTTCGAGAGCTCGGCGACCGCAGCTTCCTTGTTCGCCATGGTGCTCCTTGCTTCAATGCTGGCTGCCCCGGCCCGAACATGGGAAAGAGCTCCGGCGCACGCGCACGGAGCTCTGGGATCTCGACGGATCTTCGGCACCTGCGCGGGACGACGCTCTTCGAGCGAACCTTCGGTTGCCGCGCTCCCTCTCGGGCGCACGCCAACGACCAGCGGTCTTTGGTATGCCCCCACTGTAGCGGCGCCGCACGCCGCCGCGCAACTACGCGACCGAGGGCACCTGCGCGTCCGGCGAGGGCGCGCGGTCGGCCTCCGCCCACAGCGGCAGCCGGATGGTGAACGCCGTCCGGCCCGGCGCGCTCTCGAGCGCGATCGTGCCCTGGTGCGCCTCGACGAGCGCCTTCACGATCGCGAGGCCGAGCCCCGAGGATCCGGTCGCGCGCGAGCGCGAGGAGTCGCCGCGGGCGAACCGCTCGAAGACGGTGCGCTGCAGGTCCTCCGGGATGCCGGGGCCCGCGTCGACGACGTCGATGACCGCCTGCGCGCCCTCTGCGCGCAGCGCGACGTCGATCGCGGTGCCGTCGGGCGTGTGCACGCGCGCGTTCGCGAGCAGGTTCGCGACCACCTGCTGCAGCCGCAGCTGGTCGCCGGCCACCACGACGGGCTCCTCGGGCAGCTCGAGCGCGATGGGGTGCGCGCGGCCGGCGGCCTGCGCGTCGGCGACGGCCTCGACGACGAGGAGCGACAGGTCGACCTCCCGCAGGTCGACGTCGCGGCCCTCGTCGAGCCGCGCGAGCAGCAGGAGGTCGTCGACGAGCGCCTGCATGCGGTGCGCGGCGGCCTCGATGCGCTCGAGCGACTCCTGCGTCTGCGGCTGCAGCGCGGTGTCGTGCTTGCGCGTGACCTCGGCGTAGCCCCGCACCGCGGCGAGCGGCGTGCGCAGCTCATGGGAGGCGTCGGCGACGAACTGGCGCACGCGCCGCTCGCTGAGCGCCCGGGCCTCGAACGCCTCCTCGATGTGCGCGAGCATGCGGTTCATCGACTCCTGCACGCGACCGACCTCGGAGGCCGGCTCCTCGATGCGCACGCGGTTGGCGAGCTGCACGTCGCCGGAGGCGAGCGGCAGCTGCGAGATGCGCTCGGTCGTCGCGATCATCGCGACGAGGGGCCGCAGCGCCCGCCGGATGATCGTGTCGCCCAGCATGAGGACGAGGATCACCGCCGCGAGCGCCGAGATGGCGATGACGAAGGCGAGGGCCGCGAGCGTCTGGTTCGTGTCGCCGAGCGAGAGCCCGACGATGATCCTCGCGCCCTGCACGTCGACCGCCTCGACGCGGTAGCTGCCGTAGGAGGGCAGCGTCACGCTCGTGCGCTCCCCCGAGACGACCTCCTGCAGCACCCGCTCGTCGCCCGCGGGCAGCGCGAGCTGCTGCCCGATGTGGTTGAGGATGGCGGCCTGGGTCAGCTCGCCCTCCTGCTCGACGGCGATGAGCGAGCCCGTCGGCAGCGACTGCGCCTCGATCCGCATGCCCCCGGTCGCGGCGACGACCGTGCGCTGCGCGACCTGCGCGAGCTGCTCGTCGACGCGGCTCTCGAGGATGACCTTCATGGTCATGACGCTCGCGATCGCGACCGCCGCCGTGAGCAGCGCGAAGAGCGCGGCCACGACGACCAGGAGCCGCCGACGGAGCGACCACGTCGACGGCTTCTGGATGCGGCGGATCTGCTGCGTCACCCCTCGGGGCCCTACTCGGCGGCGCGCAGCTGGTAGCCGACGCCGCGGACGGTGTGGATCATCGCGGGGCCGAGCGTGTCGATCTTCTTGCGCAGGTAGGAGATGTAGAGCTCGACGACGCTCGCGCGGCCGCCGAAGTCGTACGACCACACGCGGTCGAGGATCTGCGCCTTCGAGAGCACGCGGCGGGGGTTGCGCATGAGGTAGCGGAGCAGCTCGAACTCGGTCGCCGTGAGGTCGACCTGCGTGCCGCCGCGGCGCACCTCGTAGGAGTCCTCGTCCATCATGAGGTCGCCCACCCAGAGCACGCTCGACTCCTCGGCGGCAGCGGCGGTGCGGCGGATGAGGCCGCGGAGGCGCGCCACGACCTCCTCGAGGCCGAAGGGCTTCGTGACGTAGTCGTCGCCGCCGGCGGTGAGGCCCGCGACGCGGTCGTCGAGCGAGTCCTTCGCCGTGAGGAAGAGCACGGGCACGTCGAAGCCGGCCGAGCGCAGGCGCTGCAGCACGGTGAGGCCGTCGAAGTCGGGGAGCATGATGTCGAGCACGACCGCGTCGGGACGGAACTCGCGCACCGCCTGCAGGGCCTGCTGCCCGTTGGCGGCGGTCTTGACCTCCCAGCCCTCGTACTTGAGGCCCATGGCCACGAGGTCTGCGAGGCTCTGCTCGTCGTCGACGACGACGATCCGGATGGGCGAGCCGTCCGGACGCGTGAGGCGGGGCTGCGCACGCAGCTGCTGCTGAGCGGTGTCGGTCATGCCATCCATTCGGCCAGAGCCTCCTATGCGCGGAGCACGAGCGAGCCTTTGCGCTTCCTGTGCGCTCACTGTCCCACAGCGAGGCGCCCTCCGACCCGCTGCTCGACGGCTCAGGCGTCGCGCGCGAAGGTGCCGGACCGGAGCCAGCCGTCGAGCCGGCGCACGGCGAGCGGCGCGTACTCGGCGGCCCGCCCGCGGAGCTCGGCCGTGGAGGAGACGAGGATGGCGTTGAGCAGCAGGATCTGGCGCGCGGCGACGAGCGCCTCGTGATCCGCGGACGCGATGTCGGGCAGCGGCGCGACCTCGGCGTAGCCCGCGAGGAGCGCCGCCTCGAGCGGCGCGCCCTCCGCCGAGCGGACATAGAAGGATGCGATCGCGAGGTCGAGCGCGGGGATGCCGAGGCCCGCGTCGTCGAAGTCGAAGATCGCGAGCCGGCCCTCGTGCCACTTGAGGTTGCCGCCGTGGAGGTCGGCGTGCAGCGGGCGGAGGGCCGCGCCGTCGTGGAGGCGCGCGAAGGCTGCGCCCGTCCGCTCGCGCGCCTCGGCGAGCACGGCGCGCCCGGCGGCGTCGAGCGGCGCCTCCGCGAGCACGTCGCGGTCGCCGAACAGCGGCTCGACGAAGCGGGGCAGCCCGCCGCCCTCGGGGAGCGGCCAGGTGGCGGCATGCTCGTGGAGGATCGCCATGGCACGGCCGAGGGCGCGCGCGGCGTCGGGGTCGAGCCGCTCGGCGTCGGGGCCGTCGAGCCAGGAGGAGACGGTCACGAGGAGGGGTCGGCCGAGCGCGGCGGTGTCGACCTCGACGCACCACTCGCCGCCGGGGGTCGCGAGCGGCACCGGCACCCGCACCTCGGTCTCGGCCGCGATCGCGCGCTGCCACGCCTGCTGCGCGATCGCGTGCGCGCGCGTGCTCTGCGAGTTGGTGCCGAGGCGGAGCGCCCGGCGGACGCCGTCGGCGCCGTCGACCGCGAACGTCGTGTTGTAGCCGTGGAGCACGACCTCGAGCCGCTCGACCTCGAGGCCGAAGGCCGTCGCCGCGGCGAGCGCGGCGGGCCGCAGCGCCTCGACCTGCGCCGCCTCGGGCAGGTCGTCGTAGGGGGTCTCCATCGGGCCATCGAACCACGCGAGCATCGCTCGGGCGGCGGGGCGACGCGCGGCTCGGCGCCGCGCCGCGTCGGCGGAGCGTGGGACGATGGGGGCGTGGACCTGCAGCTCGACATCTTCGGCGACGAAGCGGTGCGCACGGCGCACACGAGCCGCATCGTCGCCCGCTCGAGCGACCGGGTCGCGTGGCTGCGCGCACGCTCGCAGGGCGTCACCGCGACCGACGCCGCACGCCTGGGCACCCAGCGCTCGATCATCGCCGTCGCGGAGGAGAAGCGCGGCTTCGGCCGCCTCTTCTCCGGCAACCGGTACACCGACCACGGCAGGGCGCGGGAGCCGCACATCGCGAGCTGGGTGCACGACCACTTCTCGCTCTCGCCCTCCGACGCGCTCTTCCACTCCGTCGCGCAGCGCCTGCACCTCGCGACGCCCGACTGCATCAGCGACGACGGCGCAACGCTCGCCGAGATAAAGACGACCTCGAAGCCCTTCACGGGCGTGCCGAAGCACTACCTGCGGCAGATCTGGTGGCAGCAGCACGTGCTGGGCGCCGAGCGCACGCTCTTCGTGTGGGAGCAGCACGACGACTTCGTGCCCGTCGGGCCGCCGAAGCACGTGTGGATCGAGCGCGACGAGCGTGAGATCGAGGCGCTCGTCGGCCGCGCCGACCGCCTGCTCGAGCTGCTCACGCGCTGATGCTGCTCGCGATCCACGGCCTCGGGAGCGATCGCGGATCGATGCGCGCCTACCTCGAGGGCGCGGTGCCGCCGGGCGTGCAGGTCCTCGCGCCCGACCTCCGCGCGCACGGCGCGAGCCCGCTCGTCGGCGAGGCCGACGACTTCGCGCTCGAGGCCCTCGCCCGCGAGGTGGCCGACGAGCTCGTGCGCGTCGGCGACGGCAGCCCCGTCACGATCGTCGGCGTCTCGCTGGGTGCCGCCATCGGGGCCACCATCGCTCGCTCGGGACGCTTCCCGCTCGACCGCGTCGCCTTCGTGCGCCCGGCGCTCACCGATCGGTCGCTCCCCGAGCACCTGGGCGTCTTCCCCGTCATCGGGCGGCTGCTCGGCGAGCGCGCGCCCGCGCGGGCATGGGAGGAGCTGCAGCGCACGGGCGCGTGGCGCGCGATCGCGCACGTCTCGCCGGCGCACGCCCGCGGCCTCGAGCTGCAGCTCACGCAGCCGCGCGCCGCGGAGCGCAGGATCCGGCTGCTCGAGGCGCCGCGGAACGCCGCCTACCGGCCGGGCGAGCTGCGCCTCCCAGTGCCCTCGGTCGTGCTCGCGAGCGAGCGCGACCCCATCCACCCCCTGCACGTCGCCGAGGCGTGGCGCGACGAGCTGGGCGCGCCGATGCGCGTCTCCCCCGCGCGCGATGCCGGCGAGGAGGCGATGCACGCGTGGTTCCGCCAGCAGCTCGGCAGCTTCCTCGTCGGCATCCGCTGACGCGGCCGCGACCGCGGGCCTCGCCCCCGGCTCCGGGCCGCCGCGCTCACTCCTCGGCGACGGTCGGCGCGAGGCCGATCGACGCCGCCACGGGCGTCGCCGCGCCGGGGCGCGGCAGGGGCGCGCGCCGAGGCACCGCGTGCACGACGACCATCGCGATCATCCAGAGCACGCCGATCGCGGCGGCCACGTACTCGAGCGTCGAGCCGAGGTCGGTGTTGCCGCGCGCGAGCGAGATGATGCCGCCCGTCGCGGCGATGACGCCCACGAGCAGCCCGCCGACGGTCGACAGCCGCGCCACCCAGCGGTCGCGCGCCGTGGCGAACTGCAGCATCGCGACGCACCCGGCGACGAAGGCGAGCACCGCCGCGGCGATGTGGGTCCAGTCGCGCCACTCGGCGCCGTCCGTCAGGAGCGAGGGGCACCCGGGCGAGCACGGCACCGCGGCCGCGACCGCGAACAGCGCGGCGGCCACCACGAGCGAGGCGGCGGGCGCCCAGCGGCGCAGCACCGGCAGGCTCGTGCGCACCTCGCGCACCGAGACCGCGACGAGCAGGATGCCGACCACGACGAGCGAGAAGCCCACCTGGAAGAGCGGCGCGGAGAGCATGTACTGCGCCCCGAGCTCCGAGATGTAGAGGAAGCGGTCGACCATCGCGCGCGCCCGGCCGATGAGGACGGCCCCGGCGACGAGGCACGCGACGGCGAGGGCGCCGACGACGGCGTCGGCGAGGCGGGGACGCATGCGCACCAGCGAACGCTATCCGGTCGCGCGGCCGCGCACGACTCCTGCCGGACACGTCGCCGTCACATCCGCTTGCTAGCGTCGAGCACGACGAGGAGGTGCCCATGCGCGCTGTGCTGGTGAGGGCGTTCGGCCCGACGGACGACGTCGAGGTCGGTGAGGCCGAGGCACCGCTGCGGCTCGGCACCGAGGTGGTCGTCGACGTGCACGCCGCGGGCATGAACCCCATCGACTGGAAGACGATCGCCGGCAAGGGTGCGGCCGCGGCCGTCGCGCCGCTCCTGCCGTGGATCCCCGGCGGCGACGTCGCCGGCGTCGTCGCGGAGGCGCCCTACGAGGCGCACGACCTCCAGCCGGGCGACGCGGTCTACGGCATCGCGAACCACTGGCGCACCCACGGCTCCTTCGCCGAGCAGGCGTCGGTGCCGAGCCTCGCGCTCGCCCCCAAGCCCGAGTCGCTCAGCTTCGAGCTCGCGGCAGCCGTGCCGTGCGCCGCGCTCACCGCCTGGGACGCCGTCGTGCGCATCGCGAAGGCGCGCGCCGGCCAGCGCATCCTGATCCACGCGGGTGCGGGCGGCGTGGGCCACTTCGCGGTGCAGCTCGCGAAGTACTTCGGCGCGCACGTCGCCACCACGGTCTCCTCGCGCAACGTCGACTTCGCGCGCTCGCTCGGCGCCGACGAGGTGGTCGACTACACGCGCGACCGCTTCGAGGACGCCCTGCAGAAGGTCGACGTCGTCGTCGACCTCGTCGGCAACGCCTCGCACGACACCGGCACGCGCTCGCTCGACGTGCTGAAGCACGGCGGGCTCTACCTCAACGTGCCCACGGGCTCGTGGCCCGAGTACGCGGCCGCGAGCGCCGAGCGGGGCCTGCGCTCCTCGGCCGTGAAGGTCGAGGCCGACGGCTCGAACCTCGGCATCATCGGGCGCCTCATCGACGCGGGCGACGTGCGCGTCGAGCTGCAGCACGCGTACCGCATGGACGAGGTCCACGAGGCCCTCGCCGAGCTGCGGGGCGGCCACGTGCGCGGCAAGCTCGTGCTCAAGGTGCGATGACGGGCGGCGTCGTGCAGGATGTCGGCATGAGCGACGCGACGAAGCCGCTCCTGGAGGTCTCGGGCCTGCAGGTGGCGTTCACCACCCAGGACGGACCGGTCACCGCGGTCCACGAGGCCAGCCTGACCCTCGGGGCGGGCGAGACGCTCGCGATCGTGGGCGAGTCGGGCTCCGGCAAGTCGACGACCGCGATGTCGATCATCGGGCTGCTGCCGGGCAACGGCCGCGTCGCCGCCGGCTCCATCCGCCTCGACGGGCAGGAGCTCGTGGGCGCGAGCGAGGCGACGATGCGCGGCATCCGCGGCCGGTCGATCGGCCTCGTGCCGCAGGACCCGATGTCGAACCTCAACCCCGTCGCGCGCATCGGCACCCAGGTGGCCGAGACGCTGCTCGCGCACGGCCTCGCCGACCGCAAGGACGTCGACGAGAAGGTCGTCGCGACGCTCGAGGCGGCGGGCCTGCCGGACGCCGCCCGGCGCGCGAAGCAGTACCCGCACGAGTTCTCCGGCGGCATGCGCCAGCGGGCGCTCATCGCCATCGGCCTCGCGTGCCGGCCGAAGCTGCTCATCGCCGACGAGCCCACGAGCGCCCTCGACGTCACGGTGCAGCGCACGATCCTCGACCAGCTCGAGCAGATGACCCAGGAGCTCGGCACCTCGGTGCTCCTCATCACGCACGACCTCGGCCTCGCCGCCGAGCGCGCGCAGCAGGTCGTCGTCATGCACCGCGGCCGGGTCGTCGAGCAGGGCCCCGCGCGGCAGATCCTCGAGGCGCCGCAGCACCCGTACACGCAGTCGCTCGTCAAGGCGGCCCCCTCGGTCGCGATGGCGCGCCTGCGCCCCGAGGACTTCGCCGCGAAGCCCGCCGAGGGCGAGGAGCCCGCGGCGGTCGACGCGATCGTCGAGTTCGACCACGTGACGAAGCACTTCCCCGTGCGCGGGCAGAAGGAGCCGTTCGTCGCGGTCGACGACCTCTCGCTCACCGTGCCGCGCGGCACGACGGTCTCGATCGTGGGCGAGTCGGGCTCCGGCAAGACCACCACGGCCCGGATGCTCCTGAAGGCGATGGAGCCCACGAGCGGCCAGGTGCGCTGGGAGGGCAAGGACGTCTTCGCGCTCTCGCGCGCCGAGCAGCGCGAGTTCCGCCAGAAGGTGCAGCCGGTCTTCCAGGACCCCTACTCGTCGCTCAACCCGATGTTCACGATCGAGCGCATCATCGAGGAGCCGCTCGCGTTCTACGGCAAGGGCTCCCGGATCGAGCGCTCGAAGCGCGTGCGCGAGCTGCTCGACCACGTCGCGCTGCCCTCCGACATGGCCCGCCGCTACCCCTCCGAGCTCTCCGGCGGTCAGCGCCAGCGCGTCGCGATCGCCCGCGCCCTCGCGCTCAACCCCGACGTCATCGTCTGCGACGAGCCCGTCTCGGCGCTCGACGTGCTCGTGCAGGACCAGATCCTTCGGCTGCTGGGGGACCTGCAGCGCGAGCTGGGCCTCTCGTACCTCTTCATCTCCCACGACCTCGCGGTCGTGCGCCTCATCTCCGACTACGTCGGCGTGATGAAGGACGGCAGGCTCGTCGAGGCCGCGACCTCGGAGGAGATCTTCACGAACCCGCGCGACCCGTACACGCGGGCCCTCCTCGCGTCGATCCCCGGCAACGAGCTGAAGATCGCGTAGCGGCGCGCGAGCGCAGACGAGCGGCCCCGGACCGGTCGGTCCGGGGCCGCTCGTCTGCCGTCAGCGCTTCCGCGTGCGAGGATCCATCGCCTCGCGGAGGCTCTCGCCGAGCAGCGTGAAGCCGAGCGCGGTGATCATGATGCAGATGCCCGGCAGGAACGCGAGGTGCGGCGCGATCGCGAGCTCCTGCTGCGCGTAGGTGAGCATGCGCCCCCACTCGGCCGTCTCCGGGCGGCCGCCGCCGAGGCCGAGGAACGACAGCGCCGCGGCGTCGATCACGGCCGTCGCGAGCGTCAGCGTGCCCTGCACGATGACCGGGCCCACCGAGTTCGGCAACAGGTGCGACATCGTGATGCGGCCCGTGCCGAGGCCCAGCGTGCGCGCGGCCAGCACGTAGTCGGCCTCCCGCTGCTGCAGCATCGACGAGCGCAGCAGGCGCGCGAAGATCGGGATCTGCGCGACGCCGATCGCGAGCATGACGGCGATCGGCTCGCGGCCGAGGATCGCGGCGATCGACACCGCGAGCAGCAGGTGCGGCACCGAGAGCAGGATGTCGACCACGCGCATGATGACGGTGTCGACCCAGCCGCCGAACGCGCCGGCGAGCGCACCCAGCAGCATGCCGCCGAGCAGGCCGAACATCGTCGAGACGATGCCGATGACGAGCGAGGCGCGGGCGCCCCAGATGAGCTTCGAGACGACGTCGCCGCCGAAGCGGTCGATGCCGAGCGGGAACTGCGCGAGCTCGCCGATGCCGGGCAGCGCCGTCGGGCGCAGGAACTCGCGGCCCGGGGTGGCGAGCTCGGGGTAGGGCGCGATCCAGGGCGCCAGCAGCGCCACGAGCACGAAGCCGGCGATGACGACGGCACCCACCCATGCCGCGGGGTTGCGGCGGAGGCGCCGGAGCACGTCGCCCCAGAAGGAGCCGGAGCGCGGCGCGGCGGTGGGGCTCTGGTTCGCGTCTCCCGGGCCGGAGGCGGGAGGGAGGACGTCTGCGGCGGTCACTGGATCCTCACCCTCGGGTCGATGAAGGAGTACGAGATGTCGACGAGCAGGTTGATGAGCGCGTACGCGAGCGCGATGAAGAGCACGAAGCCCTGCAGCACGGGGAAGTCGCGCGCGAAGATCGCGCCGGCGAGGAACGCGCCGATGCCCGGGAACGCGAACACCGTCTCGGTGAGCACGGCGCCGGAGATCAGCAGGCCGGCCTGCAGGCCGATGGTGGTGACGACGGGGAGCATGGCGTTCCGCAGCACGAAGCGGTTGCGGATGACGCCCGTCGAGACGCCCTTCGCCCGGCCGGTGCGCACGTAGTCGGCGTTCACGACCTCGAGCACCGAGGCGCGCGTGATGCGCACGATGATCGCGAGCG